>SXOB01000036.1 GCA_005776945.1 Pseudomonadota bacterium | reverse complement strand
TGTTTGCTAATTTTCGGTTACGCCACGGGGACGTTTTCCAGCCGCAAGATTGTGTGGGCCGCGCTTCTGTTCGATGAATATCAGCCAGGACCTCAAGGAAGACGTCGCACGCGGCCTCGCAGCCAAGGCGGCCGATTTCGAGGCGTCCGGCGGCGAATTGTACGTCAACCCCACCCCATGAGGTTGCCATGTGGCTGTGGCTTGCCTGTGCTGCTGAACCGAACACGTCCGACACGGCCCCAGAGGCCACGATTTCCTGGGCCGCCGACGTTCAGCCGATGTTGAGCAACTACTGTGGCGGCTGCCACGGTGACTCGGGTTGCACAACCGGCCTGTGCTGGCTCGACAGCTACGACACCGTCGTCGGCGAAACGAACGGCGGCTGCGCCTCCAGCGTCGCGGAGTGCATCCCCATCCGAATCGAGGACGGCACCATGCCCCAGGGTGGCGGCTGCCCACCCGGCGAACCCGGCTGCATCGAGCCCTTCGAGCTGGACCAGGTCAAGCGGTGGATCGACGCCGGGATGCCGCGCTGACATGTCGCTCGACGTCGCCGCCGTCGAGCCCACCTACGACTTCCAAGGTGCACGCTTCGATCTGACGGCCCCCGTCGATCGCGCAGTCGTCAGATTTATCCTCTCACAAGCGCTCTTTGGCGAAGCGACAGGCGTCTACTGCGGGTTGAGTCTGCACTCTGCCCGGAGCCTTGAGGCGGCGCGCTTCTATGTTCGACAGGCCCGCCAGGAATTGTCGCATTTGGAGCTTTTCGCACGCATTTTCCGGCTACTCGACATGACGCCGGAAGGGCCCCACTGGACGATACGCTGGTTGTCGACGCATAACCACCATTACCCGCTCAAAGTGTGGATGGAGCATGCCATCGGCGAGGGGTTGGTACTCGACGTTTTTCGCGAAGTCCTCCTCCAGACGCTCCCGGCGGACGACGACGTAGGGCGCCAAATCGAGCGGATGTTACGTGTGATTTGCGCGGAAGAAATCGAACACGTACAGTGGGGCGAGGCCGAGGTCCGCCGACTTCTGGCCGAAAGGCCGTCACTCCGCTGGCCCTACTGGGGGCTCCTCGAATTGCAGTTGTGGATCGCCCCCATTGCCGCCCGCGCCGCCGCCCGACGCGCCCCCACCCACCCCGTTCTCGCCCATCTCGAACCCCTCACCGCACACGTCGTCGCGCGGGCACGCACCCAAGCGCTCGACCTCGGGGTCGAGATCGGCGACAACCCGAGTTTGGCGCGTCGCGGCTTCGCGGTCGCGTGGGGTCTCGCGCTCCTCTTCCGCAGCCGATTCTCGCGTGGGCGCCCGGTGCTCACCGATACGTACCTGGCTGAACTCGGGTTTCCGACGTGAACCCCACCCTGCGCGCGATCGAAGCCACGTGGACGATGCTGAATTCCAGCGTTTTCCGCCGAGCACTTCACCGACCTACATTCGCCCTTGTTCCGGGCCCGTTGGGACGGTGGGACCCCAGCACGCGCACACTTGCACTGGACCCCCAGTTTGCGACGACGGCCCCATGGGCGGAGGTGGACGAGGTCATCCGCCACGAAATGGCCCACCAATACGTCAGCGATGTGCTCAGCGTGACCGACGAAACCGCCCACGGACCCGCCTTTCGCCGCGTCTGCCGCGAATTTGGCGTCGACCCCTCGGCCGCGGGTCGGCCCGAAGCGATGGAACGCGATGAACCGGCCGCCGTCCGACGCATCCGGAAACTGCTCGCGCTCGCGACCAGCCCCGTCCTCGGCGAAGCGGAGGCCGCCTTGGCCGCCGCCCATCGCTTGATGGCCAAACACCACCTGACGCACGTCCCGGAAACGAACCAAGATGCGCCTCCGTTCCGCGCCCGCCGTGTCGGGCCCATTTCGCGCCGCCATCCGCGTTGGCGAGGCCTTCTGCTCGGCGCGCTTCGCGACGCGTTTGGCGTGCAGGTGATCCTCGTGCACACCTGGCTCGACGACCGGAGTGCCGAAGGGGCCCAATACGAGGTCATGGGTCTCGAAGAAGACGTGGCCGTCGTGCAATGGACCTATGATTTCATCGTTGCGGCGGCCGGCCGGTCGGTCGAGGCCGCGGGCCTCCGCGGCCGTTCCGAACGCGCCGAGTACCTGACGGGCTTCGTGTCCGGCGTGGCCCGCTCGCTTCAGCGAAGCGTCCGAGCCGCCGCCGACGAGGGCCTCGTCCCGTTCGCCGCGCCGGGCCTGCAGGCGTGGTTCGACGCCCGTTATCCTCGCCAACACGCCAAGACCTTTGCTGCCAGAGCGCCAACGCGAGCGCGCCACCTTGGCGAGGCCGCCGGCGCACGCCTCGACGTCCGCCGAGCCATCACCGAACGGGGCGGACCCAAGCGCATCGGGGCCGCCTCATGATCCTCGTTCTCGCAGGCTGCCTCCCCGAACTGCCGATCCTCGAAGATCCGTGTGGCGAATTCCCGAGCGAAGGCCCCTACGTCCTCCACGTCGACACACCCGACGGCCGTCGCCGCAAGGCCATCGTCGACGTCCCGCCCGGCGAGGGCCCCCGCGACATCGCCGTCGCCATGCACGGCGCGGTCGAGAGCGCCAACGAATTCCGCGGCGTCACCGAACTCCACCGCCGATCCGTCGATGCCGACGAACCTTGGGTGTCTGCCTTCCCGCAGGGGCGCGGCACGTTTTTCCGGGTTTGGAATGCGGGCACATGCTGCGGTTCCGTCGACGAGCAGAACGATGACGTCGACGACGTAGGTTTCCTGGAGCTGCTGGCCAAAACGCTGCGCGAACGCACCTGTGGCCGGGACGTCGCCGCACTCGGCTTCAGCAACGGCGCGATGATGGCCCACCGCTGGGGCTGTGAAGGGGACCAGGTCGACGCCGTCGTGGCGGTGGCCGGCCCGCTGATGACGGAACCACCCACCTGCGAAGGTCCGGCGCGGCCCGTGCTCCACGTGCATGGCCTGGCCGACACCCATGTCCCCTTCGACGGCGGTCCAAGCTCGGGGCCCGGAGGCAATATTTACCCGCCCATGGACGAAACGCTCAACCTGTGGCGGACTCGAAACGCGTGCAGCAACCTACCGGACGTCGAAATTCCCGTCGGCCTGACGACGTGCTTCGAGGCCGACTGCGCCACGCCCACTGGACTGTGCACGATCGAGGGGTGGGACCACCGCTGGCCCGGCGGAATCCATGCAGGGGGTACCGCCCTCGACCAATCGAGTGAGGCCATGGCGTGGATGCGCGAAGCCCTGGGTGAAAGCACGGAGCCCTCGCGATAGGCGACCCGGGGGAGGCCGAAATGTGGGCATTGTGGTCGGCGTGTCAGGGGCAGGAGACTGCGACGACCGCCGTGGAGCTCCCCAGCCTGTCTTTTCTTGCCCCGACCGATGGCAGCGTCGTGGCCGTGGGACCGTTGGATGTCAGCCTGGTCGTGGAGCACTTCCAGTTGGAAGCACCTGCCCAAACCACCCTTTGGCCCCTTTGGACCGCGTTCATCGCGACCGCTTCGGCCCACGACGAGACCGGAATCGTGTCCGGCTATGTCGCCCTGGAACTCGACGGCACGGTGGTCGAGCCCTTCTTGGACGCGACCCAGGCCACCGTCGACGTCGGTGAGGCCGGACCCCACACGCTCACCGCGACGCTGTTCTACGTCGATGGCGACGCCGTCGAACCCCCGGCCGTGGCGACCGTCTCGTTCGACGCGGAGTGACCGTGGGTGACGTTGCCACGAATGTGGCCGTCGGCGCCGAAATCAACCGCGACGGACATGGCATGGTCGACGTCGTTGCCGCCGGAAGAGGTTGGCGGGTCGCGCTGCTCACCGACACGCTGGAACTCAGCTTCCGGCCCGAGCACCAGCGCGGGCGAAGCTGGCTCGACCTGCGGGGCCAGGCCGGTGCCGCGGGCCTCGCGATCAGCCCGTGGACGCGCGGCGAACCCGACGTCGCTCGCGCCCAACTCGCGTTCACGGCCGCGCTTCAAGGCGGCTCCATCGCCTACGGCCCAGGCGGAACCTGGGTTGGGTTGACAGGAGGCGTCACCCGATGGGCTTTCGCGCCCAAGTCGGAGGCGACCGGCGAGGTTTCCGAAGACCGGACGGTCGGCCAGGCCGCTGGCGTTTTCGGCGTTCATCGATCGGGCGTCTCAGGTTGGGGACGTGTCGGCGTCGATGTCCAATTGGCTGCGGCATCCCCCTTCGCCCACGGTCAGGCCACGTGGTCGCCCGATGAGTGGCTCCTTGCTCCCTACCTGCAGATCCACGCCGGCACGGCCGAAAACGCCGATGTCGCCACCGCCACGCGCCTTGGCGGCCTCAATCCGTACGTCGTTCCACTCGCCGGTGCAGCGTGGGCCGAGTTCTGGGTCGAGGACTACGCCGCCGTCCGCGCAGGACCAGCCTTGAACCTCGGCGACTGGACGCTGGCGCCAGTCGGGGACGTCGCGACCTTCGATGCCGACGCGGCCTACGGGCTCGCGCTGACGGCCCGCTGGGAACACGGACGATGGGACATCGACGGCGCCGTCGGGGTCGCCCCGGACCTCGATCGCCCTGATGGCGTGACCGCAGGGGCCGCCTATTTCCGACTCGCCTATGGGCCCATTCGATGATCCCCGAGCAATTTGAGGAGGCCAAGGGCCGAATCGTGGTGGGCCTCAGGCGTGCCGAGGAGCCCGACGGCCACCTGGTACGGGGATTCGTCGACCCCGAGAGCGCGCTCGTCTCTCGGCCGTTCGGCCCCTGGCACCACGCCGTCGCCATGCTCGATTTGCCGGAAATGCGGGTCGCATTGGAACAGCGACACGTGCGCGGTTGGGGGATTGCGCCGGAAACCGTTTGGCGGGACGCAGAGGCCAATCTGCGGGCCGTCGGGGGCGAAGGTATCGGTCGACACGAAGACTTTTGGCGGGTCGACCCCGAGGACCGCAACGCCACGGCTCGGCTCTGGATTCCCGGTTGGCTCGCCGGATTCCGCGCGGCCCTGGGAACGGCCCCGGTGGCGGCCACACCCACACCGCGCATCCTGCTCATCGGCCGATCCGATCAGGCGTGGCGACTCGCCCTCCTCGCGGGACAGGCCTATTCGCGCGCCCAAGATGGCCTCACGCCAAGCCTCTGGACCGTCGACGATGGCGGACGGGTGGTCCCCCTGCGGCCCTCCACCGCCGCCTTTGTCGCGGAACGCTACGCGCGCCAGGCACAGGCCTTGGAAGCGGCCGGCCTCGGCCCGTGCCTGACGGCCGAGGCGTGTGAGGACGGGACCCTCCGCGCGTCTTGGCCGATCGACATCCGATCGCCCCTCGTGCCCGACGTCGATCGGCTCATCCTGCAGGGACCCGAGGAGACGATCGATATCCCCATGAATGCCGTCCGAAGTGCGGCGCGGGGGATGCTCAACGTCACCCGGTTCCACCCGACGCGCTTCCGGGGACGCTGGCCCGGCGAAACGGGCTGGACGCGCCTCCGGGAAGCCGCGAAACGCAGACCTTGACCGCCTATGGGCAGGTCGCCATCGAGCTGATCCAGGCGTCCACCACGGCCAAGCCATCGGCGTCGACGACGGTCGTCCCAAGAGGCGCCATCCCCCACGCGTCACGGCGACCCATGCGGTCAAACAGCACGCTCATCGACGGGTCGCCGGGCGTGACGACCATGGCTCCTGGAACGCCAAGATCGCCCAATGTAGGTTCGAGGCAGAGACCCGAGTCTGCGAGCGACGTGCCGCGATGGAGATCGAGCTCGGCGCGCGTGGGTCCGCCGTCGACGTGACAGCCTGCACAATTGACGTGCAGGTAGTCGCGCGCTCGGGTCGTCAGGTCGGCGATCGAATCGAGTGTCTCCACGGGATCCCCCCTGCCCGTCAAGGGAGTCGCGAACAGGCCGATGTGCTCGAGCGTCGCAAGCTGATCAGCCTTCCCGGCCGGGTAGGTTGCCATGCGCTCAAGTTGGGCCGTCTCGAGTCCGAGCGAGCCGCCCGCCACGGTCGTGTGGCAGCTGAGGCATTCGGCTCGGGACGGCACATTCCAGGTTTGGTCCGACAACTCGACGGCAAGGCCCGCCGCGAGCAGGGTGGCGTCGATCTGGGCGTCGTCCCAGGCGTAGGAATAACCGCCCCAATTACCGTCGGGGTGCCGCATGAACAGCCGCGTCTCGATGCGGGTGCCCTCGTGCGAGATTTCCTTGACGAGCACGGTTCCAATTGGGAACACCCAATCGCCGTCGCTCTCTTCGGTAATCGTCGCGCCCGAAGGAAGGGCCATCCATCGCTTCTTGTCGAGCCCGTCAGACCAGAACGGCTGGTTCAATTCGTAGGGAATCAGCCCCGGGTCGGGAATCGTGGGATCGGCGGCGTCGAAACAGCCCGTCTCCGACAACAGCGCTGGGAACGGATCCGGCCCAGGGTCGACGTCATCGCGAACAAGCTCGAAAATGCCGGTGGCCTTCGATCCGCTGTGGTCGAGCACGAAGACCCGCCCGTCGTGCGCCGTCGCGAAGTGGCTGACCGATCGTTGCGTATTCGTCGCCACCTGAGTCGGCGCGGGAAGCCCCGTCGCGGGATCGTAGAGCAGCGCCCAAAGGTCCTTGAACGAGTAATCGATGTAGAGGTAGACGCCCTGGAGCTCCGGGATCGCCTCCCCCCGGTACACCACGCCGCCCGTCACCGCAGCGCCCGGAGAATTCTCATAGACGGCGACGGGATGTATCAGCCCCGACTTGTCGCAGCCGCCCCCGCCGTAGCAGTCAAAGCCCTCGACCGTATTCCAGCCGTAATTGCCCCCTAATTCGACGAGGTCGATTTCCTCCCAATCGTTTTGGCCTACGTCGCCGACCCATAGGTCGCCGGAGACGGGATCGAAGTCGAAGCGCCATGGGTTGCGAAGGCCAAGCGCGAAGACCTCGGGGGCCCCGTTGACGCCGTCGGCGTAGGGGTTGTCGAGCGGGATGCCGTAGGGGTCGCCGACGTCGACGTCGAATCGGAGAATCTTGCCGAGTAGAGCAAACGGATTTTCCGCATTGTTCCAAGGATCGCCGCCGGAGCCGCCGTCGCCCATCCCAAAGTAAAGATACCCATCGGGCCCGAAGACGACATGCCCCCCGTTGTGGTTGAACGCCGGGTGGTCCAACTCGAAGATGGTCTTCCGCGATGCGGGGTCGAAGGTCAGGCCGCCGTCGGACGACGTGAATCGTGCGATTTCGCTGACGTGATCGCCGGTGTGGCCGGCCGTGATCGGCTTGGTGAACGACACGAAGAGGTAGCCGTTCGAGGCAAAGTCCGGATGGAACGCAGCGCCAAGCAGGCCACCTTCGTTGTTGCCGACTTCGATGAGCGCCTCGACGTCCAATGCGACCGTGGCCTCCAACGTCTCGTTGTCGTCCAGGAAGCGAAGGAATCGACCGTTGTACTGCTCCGCGATCAGCCAGACGTCCTGCTCCGGAACCGGCGCCATCCACACCGGACGCTCGAATTCAAGTGCGCCGAAACGTCGTTCAAAGGCCAACGTACCTACGGAGAAAGGCGGTTCGGGCGCAACGCAGGTCAGGTTCAGCGGACGTTCGTCCAACCCAAAGGCCACCGTCGGCGTGCCGGTCGGCGGCGCGTCCGTGGGCCCATCCGTCGGCACATCGGTGGGTTCCGGAGCGTCCGTCTGACCATCGGTCGAAGCGGGGACGATCGCGGGGCCGTCCGCACAGGCTACGAGCGCGAGCGCGAGCACTTGAACCGACATGACGTCCTCCGCAGCAGCGCCCTCTAACGCCCGTGTGGCCGCCATTCTGGCCGTGGGACTGGTCGCCTTGTCGACTTCCGCGATCGCTGTCCGCGCCATGCCAGAGGTCCCGCCGCTGGCCCTCGCGACCTGGCGCCTTGGGGCAACGGCAGCGATTCTCCTGCCGTGGTCCTGGCGCCGCCTGAGCCGAATATCGGGCCGGTCCGCGCTCGCGATCGGGTCGGCTGGCACACTGTTGGCCGTCCACTTCGTGGCGTGGTTCGCCGCGGTCCACCTCACGAGCGTCTGGCACGCGGCTGTGCTCGTGAGCCTCGTCCCGCTCGCGTCCGGCGCGATCGAGGCGGCCCAGGGTCGGCCACCCAAAGCG
The DNA here is from genome assembly GCA_005776945.1 of Pseudomonadota bacterium. GTDB lineage: Bacteria > Myxococcota_A > UBA796 > UBA796 > SXOB01. The sequence goes on along the minus strand of SXOB01000036.1, from coordinate 72,371 downwards.
GCCTTCTGGTGCGCCGCTGGCATCGCGGCGCTTAGCGCCGGAGGCTTGGCGGGAAGCGGAGCCGCCGACGCGAGCCTGACGGGAGATGCCCTCGCCGTCGTCGCGGCCGTCGCCTACGCCGGCGTGCTGAGCATCGGCGAGCGCGTGCGCCAGGATCTGGACGTCGTCGCCTGGACGGCCGCGCTGACGACCCCCGCAGCGCTGGTATGCGGGGCCGCCGCCGTCGCAACGGCCACGTCGTTCACCGGCTTCTCCACCTCCGCCTGGTTTGGCATCGCTTGGTGCGTGCTCGGGCCCCAACTCCTCGGACACCAGAGCCTGTCGTGGGCGCTGCGGTGGTGGCCAGCGAGCCGGGTGTCCCTTGTGTTGCTCCTCGAACCCGTCGGCGCCGCCCTCCTTGCCAGCGTCGCGTTCGGCGCGCGGCCGAGCCCTGCGTCCATCGTCGCCGGAGCGCTGACCCTGGCCGCCGTCGCCGTCGCCGCCAACGCCAACCGGCCGACGGGATAGCGCCGACCTCCGGAGGTCAAGATGCGCGGCGGATTCGGACGTGGCTTTGGACAGGGCCCCATGGTGGCCGGTGGGCGGCGCGGAACCGGAGCGCCCCTTCCGCCGGCGGTTCGCCAGGCCATGGAAGGCGCCCACGCGTTGCTGAAGGCGGGCGACGCCGCAGGCGCGGCAGACCGGTTCGCCGAGTTGGCGTCCCGCGCGGAAGAGCGCGGGCGGCCGGGCATCGCAGCATTCGCGGCGCTCCTTGGTGCGCAGGCGCGCGCCACGGCCGGGGACGCAAATCGCGCCGTCGACGAGGCGCTCGCGGCGTCGGTCGCCGGCCACGGTTCCCATCGTCCGAAGGTCGCTCGCCGCTACGCGGCCGTCTCCGCCGCCCTTCGCGCCGGCGGCCATGCGGAAGCCGCGGACCGTCTCGACGGCGAGGTTCGCAGTCGCTTCGGCATCACGCCCGCGGTGGCCGCCCCGGTCGCGGTGAATCGGTCGCAGCGGCGCCATCTGCCAAAGAGCTGCAGCGCATGCTCGGGGCCCGTCACTGACGCGGTGGTATTCGACGACGACGGCAGCGCCGATTGCACGTGGTGCGGAACCAACCTCCTCTGATCCGCTGACCGGATCGGTCGGATCGAGACGGACCAACCTTGCATCTACGTCGCAGACGTGCGATGCTGCACACCTCCGTCTTCCCCCAGGGCCGCCCAAGGCTCCCCCGCATCCCCCGAAAGTTGGCCATGAAACTGCGTCCCGCGCTGATCGTGTTCTTGCTGGCGGCTGCGGCCGGCTTCACCTTCGCGGCCGTGTCCACGGCCGACTTCGTGCAGCACCTCGACCGTCAGACCCACAGCCTGAGTTGCTCCTTCGTCCCGGGCCTCGGCCGAGACGCGAGCGGCAGCTCCGGATGCCATGCCGCGCTCATGAGTCCCTACTCATCGGTGTTCCGCACCTGGCTCTGGGGCGGCATCCCCACGACGCTCGCCGGCATGGCCGTCTACGCCTTCCTCTTCTGGCGGGCCGCTCGGATGGCGCTCGACGGCAAGGCGACCGACAAGGCCGCGACCACTTTCCTCCTCGCCGCGACCGGGATGCCGGTGGCCGCGAGCATCGTCTACGGCTCGATCTCCGCCTTCATCCTCGGTGAACTCTGCAAGACCTGCGCCGGCATGTACGCGTCGAGCGCCGTTTTGGCCATCGCCGCCATCGCCTTGGTCTGGGGTGCGCGGAAGCCTTCCCCGCCGCCGCCCGCCGAAGAGGGAGACGACGAGGCTCCCCCCGAAAACCTGGACGCGGCCCCCGCTCCGACGCCCGCGTACGGCATGACGTTCGCGTGGGGCGCCGCCGAGGCCAGCGCCTTCGTCGTTGCGCCCGTCCTGGCCTACCTGGTCCTGGCGCCAGACTTCTCCGACAAGTTGGGCCAATGCGGCGAGTTGATCAAGCCCGCCGACCCCGCCCATTTGTTCGTGCCGCTCGGCGGGCCGCCCAACGGCGTCAAAGCCATCGAGCTCATTGACCCCCTCTGCCCGTCCTGCGCCGCATTTGAGGACCGACTTGCGTTCTCCGGTCTCGACGCTCGGCTTTCGCGTAGCGCGGTCATGTTCCCGCTCGACAATGCCTGCAACTGGATGGTCGGCTCGGCCGTCCACCCAGGCGCCTGCGCCATCAGCGAGGCCGTCCTGTGCGCCGAAGGAGACGGCACCAAGGTCCTCGCTTGGGCCTTTGAGCACGGCGAAGCCATCAAGACGGCCTCGGCCGCAGACCCCGCCGCCGCCGCCCGCATGGTTGGCGAGGCCTTCCCCGGCGTCCGCGGCTGCGTGGGCTCGGACAAGGCCCGCCAGAGGGTCAACCGCTCGCTCCGCTGGGCCGTCCAGAACCAGCTCCCCATCGTCACCCCGCAACTCTTCGTCGACGGCGTCCGGTTGTGCGACGAGGACACCGACCTCGGCCTGGATTGGGCCCTCACGAAGATGCTCGCTGGCCGCAAGGAGGCACGATGAACAAGGTTGCACTTCCCGTCCTCGTGGGGGCGTTCTTTGTCACGCCCATCCTCGCGATGGTGTGGACGTCGAGCGCCGAGGCGAGGCTCGTCGAAGCGGAAACGTCGCCCGACCCGTCGGCACAGGCGGCGGTCGCCGCGGCCAGCGACGAGTCCTACTGCACGCCCGAATTGAAGAAGATCCTCCGGCGCGTCCTTCAGTCGTGCGGACTCGACTCGAGCGCTGGAGGACGCGGATGCCAGCCCCTGGAGGCCAAGTCCGTCGCGGCCCTGTCCGGCGGCGACTTCAACGCCCTGTTCGACCCGCTTTCCGATCGCGCCGGCATCGTACAATTCGACCTCGACTCCGACGCACTCGATGGGTCGGACCAGGCGCTGCTGGAGAAGCTCTTCGCGGACCAACGCGGAGCAAGCTGGTTCTTCGTCGTCGCGCGGTCGTCGCCAGAAGGCAGCTCAGAGCACAACCGCGAGCTCTCGCAGCGCCGCGGCAACGCCGTACTGACGCACCTCGAGACGGCGTTCGAGAACCCCGAACTCGACCAGCAGGTCGGCCTCTTGCAGCTTGGCGAAGAGTTCGCTCAGCTCAGCCAGAACTACTGCACGTGGACCCGCAGCGGGGATCCGGCGAGTTGCACCGACGCCGACCTCAACCGGTCCGCATTCGTCGCGTGGATCGATTGCCGCCTGTGATGCTGCTGTTGGCCCTCGCCTGCGGTGAAGACACGTCCGCGCCGTCGCGGCGAGTCGACGTCGTGGCAGCGCCCAAGGTCGTCGACCCTCGCCGCGTCGCCGGCTTCTGTGAGGTCAGCGCGACCGCGGCCGACGCGCGACCCTTCACGCCCCTGCCGACGACCGACCCCTGGCCCGACGCCGATGGCTGGCGCTGGATCAACGTATGGGCCACCTGGTGCGGCCCCTGCGTTGCAGAGATGCCCATGTTGCTGCAGTGGCGCCAGAAACTGCCACAGGTCGCGATGACCTTCGTGTCGGTGGACGAGGACCCGTCGCGCATGCAGATTTGGCTCAAGCGGCACCCGGAGTTCCCCCTTGGCACGCTCCGCGTTGCGGGGCCTGAGAATCTCGCCCCTTGGCTGGCGGCCCAAGGGCTCGACGCGGGGACCGCCATCCCGCTTCACATCTTCGTCGACCGTGAGGACCGCGTTCGTTGTGTGCGCAGCGGCGCCATCGACCCGGGCGACTTCGACCTCGTGGCGGCGCTCGTAGGCTCCTGAGGGCCCGCCAGCGCCGGAAACGTCAGGCGGCTGTCACGCTTGCTTGCAATTCGTGACGACCGCCGGCTCGTACCGTGGGCATGTTGGTGCCTGGGCACGGAGGTGAACGTGAACGACGCAGCACGTGAAGCAGCGCGCGCTCGGCGCTGGACGGCGGAAGAGGAACAACGGGTCGGAAAGCAGATCCTCGCGGCCGAGATGCGCGCAGAGGAGGCGATCCGGGAAATCCCGGAGGCCCGCGAGGTTCTGTATAGCGGCCGCCGACGTGCGGAACGGACGCGGTCTGGCCGCGTCACGCGCCTCGAGACGGCCATCCGGCTCTCCTGGCAGCTCAGCGAGACCGACATGCGCTGGAAGCTGCCAGTTCGCCGTGCTCGGGCCGCCTGGGCCGAGGCCGAGGGCCTGCGCTGGTCGCTCGCCATGTCCGGGCGCCGCATCGCCCACGGTGAGGCCCGCAAGCTGGCCGGTCCCTTCATGGACGAGGCGGACTTGGTCCAGGAGGGCTTCATCGGCCTGCTCCGTGCGGCAAAGCGCTTCGAGCCATCCCGCGGCATCCGCTTCAGCACGTACGCGCGATGGTGGGTGCGCGCGCAGATGACCCGGGCGATCGACCACACCGGGCGCCCGATCCGGCTACCGGGCTGCGCCGTCGAACAGACCCGCAACTTGCGCAAGGCGATGAAGACCTTTGACGACGCCGGCGAGAGCTACACCTTGGCGGATCTCGCCGCGGAGGTCGGCATCGACCTCAAGCGCGCCCAGTTCCTCATGAGCCATGGTCGAACGTTGTCGCTCGACGAACCGAGCGAGGATGGCGGCAGCATGAAACGCCCCATGGAGGCCGTCCTCGCGGATGAATCCGTCGAAGACACCGACGCGATGGTCGCGGAGCATCAGGAGTTGGAGCGCCTCATGGACAGCTTCGAGAACCTGCTCGGCGACCGCCACAAGGCGGTCCTGCGCAAGCGCTACGGCCTGGAGGACGACGAGTTCCGCACGTTGTCGTCCGTCGGCGACGGCATGGAGCTCTCCCGTGAGCGCGTCCGCCAGCTCGAACGCGAGGCGCTCGTGCGCCTTCGTGAGCGCGGGAACATCCGAGAAGTCGCCTGAACTTGACGTTGGGGCCCGCCAGAACATAGGCGCTGGGCGCTCGACGGCGCCCTGGCGCCGTTCGGGGCCCGTAGCTCAGGTGGGTAGAGCGCGCGCCTGATAAGCGCGAGGTCGGCAGTTCAAGTCTGCCCGGGCCCACCATGCACGGGGACGTAGCTCAATTGGCAGAGCACCTGCTTTGCACGCAGGGGGTCGTCGGTTCGAATCCGATCGTCTCCAGCGTTCTCGTCGGCTGACATTCGCCAAACGCCTTACGTTGCCATCCGCGATGGATGGATGGGCGACGAGCGTTCCCCTGCCCGCCTCTGACGACCCGATCTCGCCGAACGCTCGCCCTGCTCGAAGGGCCGAACCACGGCAGGGAATGTCGATGGGCCGCTACGAGATGAGGGCCAGCGCATACGCCGGGGCCACCAGCCTCGGGAACGCGCAGGTTGGAGCCACGTTGTCCGCCATGGCCAGCGCGGCCCGCCCGCCATAAGAACCCCACCCTCAAAACTACGATGTTCAACGCGGCTGGAGGCCGTTCACATGTCCAATTTTCCCTGGCGTTTCTACACCGCCGGCGGCGTCAACCAGGTCCGCCTCGAGACGGCTGACGAGCTTCGCAATCTGCACACCCTCGACCAGAAATTGTGGGTTGCGCTGAGCTGCCCCGTGCGCGGGCACGACATGGACGAGCGCACCATGGCGCTTGTCGACGGCAACGGCGACGGCCGCGTTCGCGCACCCGAGGTCCTGGCCGCCGTCGACTTCGTCTGCCGCCTCCTCAAAGACCCCGCGATCATCTTTTCTCCGGGAAAGGGCCTGCCCCTCTCCGCAATCCGTGAGGACAACGCCGAAGGCAAGGCCACATTGGCGACAGCGCGGTCCGTCCTGACGAGCCTTGGGCGCCCCGCCAGCAACGAGATCACACTCGCAGACGTCGGCGACACGTCCGTCATCTTTGCCAGCATGCCGCTCAACGGCGACGGCGTCGTCCACCCCAGCGCCACCTCCGATGCCGCGCTGTCCGCCCTCATCGAGCAAATCGTCGGGTCCGTCGGCGGCGTGGCCGATCGTTCTGGCGCCTTGGGCGTCAATGCGGGCAGGGTGGAGGCCTTCTTCGCCGCGCTTGCCGATCGGCTGGCTTGGCAGGCGCGGGGCACGACCGACGCGGCGGCCCTGCTGCCCCTCGGCGAAGGAACGGCGGCGGCAAGCGCGGCGCTCTCAGCCGTTGCTGCCAAGATCGACGACTTCTTCAGCCGGACCCGTCTCGCGGGTTTCGACCCCCGCAGCCTCGCCTCGCTCAACCGCGCTGAAGGCGAATTCGCGGCCATCGCATCCCACGACCTCAGCGCCGACGCCAAGGAGCTTGAAGCCTTCCCGCTCGCCCTGATCGAGGCCGGAAAGTCGCTGCCGTTGAAGGTCGGCGTCAACCCGGCCTGGAGTGACCGCGTTTCCGCCTTCGTGGCCCACGTCGTGAGGCCGATGTTCGGCGACCGCGCAGACCTCAATGCGGCCGATTGGGCTACGATCAAGGGTGCCCTCGCCCCTTACGCCGCCTGGCGTGCCGCCGAGGCAGGCGCTTCTGTCGCCGGGGTCGACGCCGCTCGTGCAAGCGAGTTGCTCGCTGGCAGTGCGAAGGCCGATCTCCTGGCCTTGATTGCGGCCGACGAGGCCCTGCGGCACGAAGCTGAAGGCATCCAGCAGGTCGAGCGACTTGTCCGCTATGCGCACCACCTCGGCCGCCTACTCCGCAACTACGTCAACTTCAGCGCGTTCTACGGCCGCACCGAGAAGGCCATCTTCCAGGCCGGAACCCTCTTCTTCGACCAGCGCAGCTGCGACCTCGTCCTTCGCGTCGAGGATGCCGGACGCCACGGCGCCATGGCGGGCCTTGCCGGCGCATACTTGGCCTATTTCGACTGCACCCGGCGCAGCGATGGCCTGCAGATGTCGATCTGCGCTGCTGTGACGGATGGCGACGTCGACAACATCATGGTCGGCCGCAACGGGGTCTTCTACGACCGGCAAGGGCGCGACTACGACGCCCGCATCACGAAGCTGGTCGAGAACCCCATCAGCATCCGCCAGGCCTTCTGGTCGCCCTACAAGAAGTTCGTCCGCACGGTCGAAGAGACTATCGCCAAGCGCGAGGCGGCGGCCGAAGCGGCGTCGTCCGCGAAAATGGACGCTGCGGCGACGGCGACGGCAAACATCGACAGCGTAGCGCCGCCCGCTCCCGACGCGCCGCCTGCCGCCCCGCCCAAGCCGCCCTTCGACATCGGCACACTCGCCGCCATCGGGTTGGCCGTCGGCGCCATCTCGACCGTCTTGGGCGCCATCATGCAGGCGTTCTTCGGCCTGGGCCTTTTGATGCCTCTCGGTATCTTGGGCTTGTTGCTCGTCATTTCGGGGCCATCCATGCTCGTGGCGGCTCTCAAACTGCGACGCCGCAACCTGGGACCCATCCTCGATGCGGACGGCTGGGCGATCAACGCCCAAGCCCGGGTCAACATCCCCTTCGGCAAGTCTCTGACCCACCTCGCCGAATTGCCAGAGGGCGCCTCCCGGGACCTTGGCGACCCGTACGCCGAAAAGGCCTCGCGCTGGCCGTACGTCCTCGGATTCCTGGTCCTGGTCGGCGCAGCCGCCTACATTTGGTACCGCACGACGAATGGGACCATGACGCTGCCGGCGTGACGTCCCGACAAGGCGCCCGACCTGTCGACAGGCGGGGCGGGCGCCGGGGTGGGGAGCGCCGACCACCAGAGGGCCCACCTGACCTCCCGACCCAAGCTGCCGTCCCGCACGGACGTCCCGTCCGACGCTCGCGTCCTCGTCCTCCTCGCCCATCCGGCGCTGCACCGGAGCCGGGTGAATGGCCCCCTGGCCCGGGCGGCGCGCGCCGTGCCCGGTGTGACCGTCCACGACCTGTACGAGAGCTACCCTGACCACGACGTGGACGTGCCCCACGAACAGGCTCTGCTTCTGGCGCACGACGTCGTGGTCCTCCAACACCCCTTCTACTGGTACAGCACGCCATCGCTGGTCAAGGAGTGGATCGACCAGGTGTTGCTGTTCGGCTGGGCCTACGGACCGAACGGAAATGCCCTCATGGGCAAGACCTGGATCCACGCATTCTCCACGGGTGGCCCCGCCGAGGCCTACGGTCCCGAAGGCCACAACCGCTTCACGCTTCGCCAATTGCTCGCACCGCTGGAACAGACCGCCAAGCTCTGCGGTATGCGGTTCCTCCCGCCATTTGCGATCCACGGGAGCCTCCGCCTCGACACGGCCGCCATCGCCGAGGCCGCGTCTCGCTACCAGGCCTTGCTGACCGCACTGCGCGAGGGCCTGCGCCCTCGGGACGACAGCCACGAACGCACCGAAGTCGTGACCCACTGGGAGGCGCCGTGAGCGAAGGCGAGAAAATCTTCACGCATGCCCTCGTTTACCTGGGGGCAGCGCTCGTCGTCGTTCCCGTCGCGCGACGGCTCGGCCTCGGGTCCGTGCTCGGCTACCTCGTTGGCGGCGTACTGATCGGGCCCTACGTGCTCGACCTCGTCGGTGACGCAGGCACCGACGTGCTGCATTTCGCCGAATTCGGCGTCGTGATGATGATCTTCCTTGTGGGACTCGAACTCGAGCCCGAACGCCTCTGGCGCCTGCGCGGAACCCTGCTCGGCCTCGGCGGCGCCCAGGTCGGCGGGAGCGCGGTCGCCGTCGGTAGCCTCGCCATGGTGGCCGGTTTGCCCCCCATACAAGCGGCGACGGTTGGGCTCATTGCGGCGATGTCGTCCACAGCCATCGCCGTGCAGCAGCTCAGCGAAAAGGGCTGGATGAAGAGCGACGCTGGCCAGAGGGCCTTCGCCGTCCTGCTCTTCCAGGACCTCGCCGTCATCCCCATGTTGGCTTTGTTTCCTTGGATGGCGGGCGCGACCGAAGACGGCGGACACGGGTCCGCCCATCCCCTCGCGACGCTGGGTGCCGTGGCCGCTGTCGTGGTGCTCGGCCGCTTGGGCGTTCCGCCCCTGATGCGGGCCGTCGCGTCGTCAGGCCTTCGTGAGCTGTTCACCGCCGCCGCCCTGGCTCTCGTGATCGGCGTGACGGTTCTCATGGGCCTCGTCGGCCTGTCGCCAGCCCTTGGCGCCTTCCTGGCGGGCGTCGTCCTCGCGAACAGCGAATACCGGCACGAGCTAGAAAGCGACATCGAACCCTTCAAGGGACTGCTCCTCGGGCTCTTCTTTCTGTCCGTTGGGGCGGGCATCGATTTCGCGGCGGTCGCAGCCAATCCTTTCGCCGTCTTCGGCGCGTTGGTCGCCGTACTCGCTGTCAAAGGCCTCGTGTTGTTCGGCCTCGGTCGCGCGGCTGGCATGGCCCGAGACCAGGCGCTGATCTTGGGCGTGTCCCTCGCCCAGGTAGGCGAATTCGCATTCCTGTTGCTAGGCTTCACCAGCGCACTGGGTCTCCTGCCCGCTGCCGTCGTGGCGCCGCTGATGGCCGTGACCGCGCTGTCGATGGCCGCCGGGCCGCTTTTGGTCACGGTGGCGGAGCGCTGGATTCTCCCCCGCTGGGTCGCCACACGCACCACGCGTGAACACGACGTGGAAGATGAAGGCGCCCAGGTGATCGTCGCTGGCTACGGCCGCTTCGGCCAGATCGCCGCAAGGTTGCTCCGCGCCACGGGCCACCGCGTGACGCTGCTCGATGTCGACAACGAGCAGATCGAAATCATGAAGCGTTTTGGGGCGCGCGTTTTCTACGGCGACGCCGGCCGTCTCGACTTGCTCCGCGCAGCTGGGGCTGAGCGCGCCCGCGTGTTGCTCGTAGCCGTCGACGACCCGGCCAAGGCGCTCGAAATCGTACGCGTGGCCCGGACTCATTTCCCGGATCTCGCACTGCTCGTCCGCGCGCGAGGCCGGGTCGATGCGATGGAACTCGTCGCTACCGGCGTGGAGGGCGCCTACCGGGAGACAATGGACAGCGCGCTGCGCGCCGGGACCGACGCCCTCCGCTTGCTCGGAATGCCCGCGCACCAAGCCGAACGCATGGCGCGCACCTTCCGACGCCACGACGAGCGCGCGATGCGCGACCTCGCAGCTCTCCGACACGACACCGGCGCATTGCAGGCGACGGCGCGAGAGCGCATCCGGCTGCTCGAGCAAGTCCTGGCGGACGACGCGTCAACGACGGTGCCGGACGACGGCTGGGACGCGGATGCGATTCGCACGGGGCAGAACCGCATCACTTGATGGGCCCCGGTGCGCCAACGTCCCTCGTGACACCATCGTCACAACGTCTGCGGCTCCGCCTCTCGACGCCGCTGCAGGATGGCGTCAAGCAACGGCCGCGCGAGCCCTGTGCGCTCCGGGCTGTCGTCGAGCGCGTTCCACAATTCGTTGGAATCGGTGACCAGGTCGTAGAGCTCCATATCGCCCGACAGCGGATCCCAGAGCAACTTATGGCGATTCGAGCGCGCCATTTGCCAACGGTCCGAGTTGATCCAGCTCGGACGCTTTGCGTCGGCCCCCGCGACGGAGGCCTCCGCAACGACCACATCGCGGGGCTGAACCACACGGCCCCACATCGACCGTCCGTCGATGGGCCCGACGCCGATGCCCATCAGGTCGAGCAAGGTCGGCATGACGTCCTCCGTCCCCACCAGGCCTGCGATTTGGCCTGATCGACCCGTTGGCACTCGGATGGCAAACGGTACGCGAGTGATGTCGTCAAGCAATTCGCCCGCCCCGTCCACGCGCGCGGCGTGCAGCGCCGATGTACTTCCCCGAGGAGAAATCAAAACGACGGCCGCATCCCGTGAAAGCGGGCTGGCGTCGAATCGCTCGAGAAATCGACGAATTTCATCGTCCATCACGCCGACCGCAAAGTTGTAGCGCCGCACGTCCCCAGCCGGCCGATTGCGCGGCGGGAGCAAGTCCGCGTATTCCACCCATAGGAAAAGGCGGTCGGGGTCCCTTCCCCCCATCACTTGCTCGTCCAACCAAGCCAACGCCGTGTCGGTGACCTCGGTCGCCGGACGGCGCTCATCCCCGTGGCTGACGACGTCGAATCCCCGGTAAAGACCTGCCCCTTCGTCCGGAACAACGCCAAGGACGGCCGCAGTTTCAAAAAATGCGGGCGACAGAACTTGCGCCAAACTCGTCACGCGCGAAGAGAGGTCCTGCGATTCAACGCCCAGCCCGTGCCGGTGGGGTCGAAGGCCCGTCATCAACGTCGCAACCCCGGGGCGTCGACCCGACGTCGGCGACAACACGGTCGGGTAGGCCACGGCCGAGGCCAAAAAGGCGTCCAGGTTCGGCGTCTCGCGGGCGTCCACCGCGTAGGTCCCGAGCGCGTCGGCGCGCAGATCGTCGACGCACAAGACGATGAGGTGGCGTGGGGCCTCCCGCCCCCCGCACGCCAGAGCGAGAAGAAGCGCGATCACGCGCCAATCCCTTCGAGGAAGCCGCGCACCGAAGCAAACCAGCGTTCCCGCCCTTCTGACCGCTCGTGGTGGCCTTCGTGGCGATTCCCCTCGATGACGTCCAGGCGAACTCCGGGCCAATTCGCGGCTAGAGCCCGCGCTCCCGCCACCGGCGCGATGGGGTCGTCACTGCCGGCGACGATCAGCCCCGGCGTCGAAATGCGGCTCGCGCCGTCGATCACGCGGGGGCCCCATTCGAGTATGGACAGTCCGAGCCGGATGCTCAGACGATCGTGGACGAGCGGGTCGCTTTGGTAGCGGGCCACCTCGCCCTCGTCGCTGCTGATGCCCTCGAGCGAAACCTCGTTGGCCAAGCGCAGCCCGGGCGCCACAAACTTCACGACACGCCCAAAGGCCACCTTGGCGCGAACGGCGTGTGTCCGCTCCACGGCGACCGGAGGCGCGCTGACGATGGCGCCGACCGTGCCATCGGGCATCCGACCCCTCTCCAAGACCTCGAGGAGGACAAGTGAACCCATCGAATGTCCGAAAAGCACAAAACGCTTCGCGCCGCTCAACTCCGCGAGACGCGGAAACAGGCCGACCCAATCGTCGGCGAGCTGCTCAATTCCGAGCGCGTCACCTCGCCGGCCGTCGGAACCGCCGTGGCCCCGCACGTCGTGGGCCACGACCGTGACGTTGCCAAGTGCCTCGGCGAAACGGTCATATCGACCCGCATGTTCGCCGAGGCCGTGATGCAGCAGGATCGCCGTCGGGCTATCGGCCAACCAAGTCCGGACCTGAACATGGTGGCCTGCGGCACCGGGGATTCGATGGAGTTGCGCTGTCGCCAAGGGGATCGCCTGCCGCCGTCTATGGCGCCGCCTCGCCGCGCGCATGACGGTTCGGGGCGTTTCCGGCCATCGCAAGGCGCCGGAGGTGAGCCATGTGGTGGGTGATCGCGTGCAGCGAGCCCATCGCCCCTTCGCCCGTCCCCCACGAGGCGCCAACCGAAGCGTGTGCGGGAACCGTCGACGAGGACGGCGACGGGCTCGTCGACTGCGACGACCCCGATTGCGACGGACAATGCCCCGAGCGGTGTGACAATGGACGCGACGACGACGGAGACGGCGACGTCGACTGCCGCGACGCCGATTGCACCGGGGCAGCCTGCCCTGAAGACTGCGACGACGGCGCCGACCAGGACGGCGACCGCCTCATCGACTGCGACGACCCCGACTGTGCCCGACCCGAATGCCCCGAGCGGTGCACGGGCGGACGCGACGACGACGGCGACAACCTCGTGGATTGCGAGGACCCCGACTGCCTCGGGCAGTGTAGCGAGGTGTGTTCCGACGGCTTGGACGGCGACGGAGACGGCGCCGTGGACTGCGAAGATCCGGACTGCGAGCCCGTGTGCAGCGAGCAATGTGCCAACGACACGGACGACGACGCCGACGGCGACGTCGACTGCGACGACCTCGAGTGCGCGGCGACCTGTGACGTGGACGGCGACGGCGAGACCAGTGCCCTCTTCGGCGGCGACGACTGCGACGACCGCAACGCCGCCGTCCACTCCGACGCGCCAGAGACCTGCGGCGGCATCGATGACGACTGCGACGGCCTCATCGACGATGCCGACCCGGACACCCTCGTGGCGTCCATGCGCACCTGGTACCCCGACTGGGACGGCGACGGCTTCGGCCGCGGGCTCGCCAGCCTGATCGCGTGCACCGGCGCCGACCGGACCGTCGACAACGACTTGGATTGCGCCGACCACGACGCCACCACGTTTCCCGGTGCCGGGGAGCGCTGCACGACCGAGGGCTGGGACGAGGACTGCGACCACCTCCTCGACGAGGCCGACCCGGACTTCGACCTGTCGACCCTGAGAACCTGGTACGCCGATGGCGACGGCGACGGCTGGGGTGACCCCAACGCGCAGACGCTGGCATGCGATGCCCTCGCCGACACCGTGGACAACGCGCTGGACTGCGACGATTCCGACGCGAACGCTGGCTTTCCGCTGTTTTGGTATGCCGACACCGACGGGGACGGGTTCGGCGACGCTGTCCTCGCCGAGGGCTGCGATGCGCCCGGCGTGCCGACGGCCTTCCTGAACGGCGACTGCGACGACGACGACCCTGCGATCGCCCCGACAGCCACGGAATCCTGCAACGGCGTCGACGACGATTGCGACGACGCCGTCGATTTGGCCGACGAAGACGCCGAATGCGTGTGGGGCGACACGAACGACTTTGCGGACCTGTTCGACGTGGTGGACCCGTCGGGCAGCCTCCTCTTCGGCTCCGCGGTCGCGGTCGCGGCCGACGCGATGGCCGTGTCCGACGGCACCGGCCTCGTGTGGCTTTGGGCGTCGAGATCGCCGGAATCCGACCCCATCGTCCTCGCCGGCGGCCCGAGCTTCGGCACCTCGGTGGCCCTCCTGGCAGGTGAACTCTGGGTCGGGGAACCCGACATCCCGCGCGTCGCCCGCTTCGCCCTACCCTCCGCCGAGCCGCTTACCGACCTGACGCTGCCTGACGAGACTGCGGATTGGGGCCATGCTCTGGCCGCAACCGGCGGCTTCGTCGCGCTCGGTGCTCCCTCCGCATTCGATGGCGCGGGGGCCGTGGCCGTCGCGATCCAAGGCGCGCCAGGCGCCTGGACGACTGAGCACCTCCCCGCCCCGGAGGTCCCCGTCGCCTCGTTGGGACGGAGCGTGGCCGTCGACGGGGCCGGCATCGTTGCCGCAGGCGCCAGCGACGCCGTGGCGCTTTGGCTCGACGACGCCAACCCGCCGACGCTGACCTTGGGCGAAGCCGGCGCGGACTTCGGGCGAGCCGTGGCGCGCGCCCTGGCCGGCACGGCCGTGGGCGCCCCCGGCGCCGGGCTCGTCCGATGGCTGCCGGACGTCGGCTTGGCCGTGGATCTCGTGCCCCCGCACGCCCCGGCCGAATTCGGCGCGACCCTCGCGGGAACGGGCAATCGGCTCGCCGTCGGCGCCCCGTCGGCAGCGGGAGAGGTCCTGCTCTACGCGCCCCTGAACGATGGTTGGCTCCTCGTCGCTCAGGTCGCTCCGAGAGGCGCCACAGCCAGTGCCGCCACGGAGGTGTTGGCCGCGTCAGACCCGTCCCCGGGGGTCGTCTGCGAGCCCTTCGGTCTCGGCGACGGGGGAGGCGACCATATGGGCGCCGTTTGGGCCGGAGTCCCGGCCTTCGACCTCCTGCCCGGCGACGTGATCGCGTTCGATCTGATGGCGCCCAACGACGTCGACATCATCGTCGACATCGCTCTGGCCGGGACGGTCGAGGATGGGACGGACGAACCTGCGGGCCCCCTTGTCACCGTGGCCACAGCCGCCCGCGCAACGGCTCCCCGCGGTGACGACATCCGCGGGAACTTCGAGCTCGCGTTCATCGTGGAGGAGCCGTTCTCGTTCTCGGGCGGTGGCCTCGTGCTCCAACTCACGCCGCGCCTGGGGTACGCCAACGACGAGACCTGCACCCCCAACCTCGAGGGCGCCTCGGCGACCGACCCCAGCGGCCACTTCGTGGCGCGAACGCTCTACGAGTACGACGGGGACTGGCCCTGGAACGTCACCAGCGCTGTCTCCATTCCCGAGGTTCAGTTCCTCACCACCCGGCGGCCGGGTTTCGGCGCCGCCCTCGCACTGGCCGACGACGCCCTCCTGGTTGGCGCCCCCGGCTCGCCCACGCCAGAACCCGCCTCCCCCGGCGACTGGGTTCCGCCGCCGCCCCCCGGCCACGCGACGCTACTCGTTCCGACGCCGCTGTCCCCATGGTGATCGCCTTGGCACTCGCGTGCGTTGGGCCTTCCGCGACGCCGACAGACGGGTTCGACATCGCGCCCGTGGAATTGTGCGCCCTGCCCGGCGACGAGGACGGCAACGGCCTGCCCGACTGCCTGGACCCCATCTGCACCTGCCCCGAGGCCTGTGACGGGGGTGTGGACGAGGACCGAGACGGCACTGTCGATTGCGACGACCGGGACTGTGCGGGCGCCTGCCCCGAGGTCTGCGAAAACGGCTGGGACGACGACCTCGACGGCCTTGTGGACTGCGCCGACCCCGAATGTGGGGGCACAGCCTGTCCCGAGCTCTGCATCGGTGGGCGCGACGACGACGACGACGGCCTCATCGACTGCGCGGACCCCGACTGCATCGGCTCATGCGAAGAGCTGTGCGACGGCGGCCTCGACGAAGATGGCGACGGGCTCATCGACTGCAGTGACCCCTCCTGCGAGGTCGGCTGCGCCGAGATCTGCTCCAACGGCCTGGACGACGACGCCGACGGCCTGGTCGACTGTCTCGACGGCGAATGTCGCAGCCAGTGCGATGCCGACGGCGACGGCCACGACGCGTTGGCGGCCGGCGGCGACGACTGCCGCGACGACGACCCCCAAATCCACCCTGGTTTGCCCGAACGCTGCGACTCCGACAACGTCGACGAGGACTGCGACGGCCTGACGGAGGACGACGACCCGTTCCTCGACGCGACAACGCTGATCACGTGGCACCGCGACACCGACGGCGACGGCTGGGGGCGAGAGGCCGTTCAACGCGTCAGCTGCGAATCCCCGCCCTTGGGCGTCGACCAACTTGGCGACTGCGCAGACCACAATCCCACCATCCATCCGGGCGCGGCGGAGGTCTGCGACGGCACGTGGGACGAAGACTGCGACCACTTGATCGATGAGGAGGACCCCGACACCGTCGTTCCACGTTGGTGGTTCGACAGTGACGGCGACGGCGTCGGCGGCAGCGCAGCCTTCCACGACGACTGCGACCCGTGGTTGGACTTCTCGGCCACGAACGACGACTGCGACGACGACGACGCGGCCGTTGGCAGCCCCTCGGCGTCTTGGCACGCCGACGGCGACGGCGACGGCGCGGGGGCCGGCCCCGCGTTGGGCGTCGGGTGCGTTCCCCCCAGCGACGACACCGTGCACAATGCCGACGATTGCGACGACGCGGACGCCAGCCGCCTCCCCGGTCGCCTAGAGGCGTGCAACCAGATCGACGACGACTGCGACGGCCTGATCGACGACGCCGATCCCGATCTCGACTGCAGCTACGACCTCGTCGGCGACCCCGACCTCACGTGCCAGTCCCTGGCGCCCTTCCGCCCACAGCCCGGTGAACACACCTTCGGTCGCAGCCTGGTGCTCGTCGGGGATTGGATCGCCGTCGGCGCTCCCGACGACCCGTGGGGCAGCGCGGGCGCCGTGTGGACCTTCGATGCGACGCCCGAAGGCGCCTGGCTCGACGGCGTCGTTCTCGAAGCGGGCGACCGGGAGAGGTCCGACGCCTTTGGGGCCTCGCTCGCGGCCGACGCCGATTGGCTCGCCGTCGGCGCTCCCGGCGTCGACGAGGTCTACGTCTACGCGAGGCCGTCGCTGGACCTCGTCGTCGTCCTCTCCGACGCCGGCGCAGGCGGGGCTGTTGCACTCTCGGGGGGCGCCGTATGGTCGACGGTGGATGACGGCGTCGCCAGCTGGATTCTCGGCGAGGACGCCGCCGTCGCCGGGCCCCGCTTCACCACGTCGTCGGTCGCCCTCGGGGCCTGGGGTGACAACGTCCTCGCGGGTGGACCCGATGGCCTCGCGCAGCTGCAACTCGACGGCACCTCGACTTGGCTGGACGACCGTCCCACCACCGCCCTCGCCACCGACGCCGAAACCTGGGCGGCAACCGATGGAACCGCCGTTTGGTGGACGGGCGCGTCGGACGGCGAGTTGTCGACGCCGGCGACATCTCTCTCGATGAACGCCGACCGCTTCGCCGTCGGGGACCCCGCGACCGGATCTGTGCAGGTCCTCGACGCCTCGGGCCTGCTTCGCGCCACCCTCCTTGGTTCAGAGCCCAGCGACGTCCACCTCAGCGAGTTGGAAGGCGGTGCACCCGTCGCCAACTGCATCCCGCTCGGAGGCGGTGGCCACGGCCCGCACCTTGCCCTCATCTACGAGGGCGTTCCGGCCTTCGACCTGTTGCCGGGCGACCAGTTGGCTTTCGACGCGACCGCGCCGAACGACCACGCGTTGGAGGCCGACATTGCGCTGGCCGTCGCCATTGTCGACGGCGCCGACGAACCCGACGAAGGCGGTTTCGTCCCCGTGGCCTTGGCTGCGAGCGCCGGCGTCGGGAACTTCGTCACCGGCGACTTCGACCTCGCCTTCCCGGTGGACGTGCCTTTTCACTTCCCGGGTGGTGGCCTCATCGTTCGCCTCACGCCAACCGGGGATTTCGCGGCCGACCTGACCTGCAGCGGCGTCTTCGTCGTTCGCGACGCGGATGGCACCGGTCCGGTGGCCCGGGTTTGGGCCGACGCGGATGGCCTGCCGCCTTGGGACCAACAGGACGCCACGCGGATCCCCGACCTGCGCATCGTGCTGGCCGACCGCACCGAGCGCTCTGGCACCGCGCTGGCGCTCAACGGACCCCGCCTCGCCATCGGCGCACCCGCCGCCGAGATCCCCGACCCACCACCCGGCGCCGTCCAAATCTGCACGGCGGCGACGTGGCCCATTTGGTGATCGCCCCGCGATACAACCCCTCTGGGAGGCGCCATGACTGCCCTGCTCACCTGGACCCTGCTCGCCTGTGGTGAGGTCGACACCTCGGACGGGTCGGCGGTCGACGCCGAAATCTGCACCAACGGCGCCGATGACGATGGGGACGGCCTGGTCGATTGCGTCGACGACGACTGCGCTGGCTCCTGTCCGGAGATTTGTGGCAACGACCTCGACGACGACGGCAACGGCGCGATCGACTGCCTCGACGAGGCGTGCGATGGTTCATGCCCGGAGGCCGATGCGTGTGGCGACGGCCGAGACAACGATGGTGACCTCCTCACCGACTGTGCGGACACCGACTGTCGGACACCCGACTGCCCCGAGGACTGCACGGACACCCGAGACAACGATGCCGACGGCGCCATCGATTGCTCCGACCCCGACTGCAACGTCGAAAGTTGCGCCGAATTGTGTACGGACGGCCGCGACAACGATGCCGATGCCGCCGTCGACTGCGACGACGAGGACTGCGACGGCCTTTGCCCAGAAGACTGTGCCGATGGCCGCGACAACGACCTCGACGGCTTCGCGGATTGCAACGACCCCCAATGTGAGGTCGCTTGCGACGAGGACTGCCTCGACTTCGCGGACAACGATGCCGACGATCTCGTCGATTGCGTCGATCCCGAATGTGCCGCCAGCTGCGACGCCGACCTCGACGGGTACCTCAACGAGACCCACGGCGGCGACGACTGCGACGACAACGACGCCGCGGTCCACCCCGACGCGCTCGAGGTTTGCAACGGCCTTGACGACGACTGCAACGGGTTGACGGACCTGGACGACCTGGACCTCGACGCCACCACGCTGACCAAGTTCTACGTGGACGCCGACGGCGACACCTTTGGCGACTACAGCTTGCCAGGCGCCTGGGCCTGCGTCGGCGACCCCGGCACGGCCGGCAACAAGCTGGATTGTGACGACGCCAACCCCGACATCAGCCCGCTCGCCACCGAAGTGTGCGACGGGGTCGACAACGACTGCGACGCGCTGCGCGACGGCAGCGATCCAAGCGTCGACCTCAGCACCGCCCCCCTGTGGTACCTCGACGCGGACGGCGACGGCTGGGGCGACCCGGCCGTATCGACCGAGGCGTGTTCCCAACCCGTCGGGTACGTCGACAACGACGACGACTGTGACGATGCCGACGGTGGCATCGGCGGCGCCCTGGTCGACTGGTACGCCGACACCGACGGCGACGGGTACGGCGCCGAACCTTCGATCGTCGTCGCCTGCCTCGCTCCTGCACCCGACCTTGTGAGCAACGCCGACGACTGCGACGACACGGACGCGATGGTGAACCCGGACGCGACGGAGATGTGCAATCTCGTCGACGAAAACTGCGACGGCCTCGTGGACTGGGACGACCCGCTGAATGAGTGCACGATCGACGGCGACGGCATCGGCGCCACGCTCATCGAACTCGAAAGCTTCCACCTCGATCCAACCGACATCGGCTTCGGGTCGGCGATGGCGACTGCAGCCGACGTCCTCGTCGTCGGCGTTCCCGACGGTGGATCGACCCTCCACGGGGGGGCCCTGGTTTACCGCGACCTCGGCGCGGGCGTATGGGCCGCCGAGGCCTTGGTGTCGGATGCAACGCAAACCGCCGCGGACGAATTCGGCGCAGCGGTCGACACGGTGGGCACGCTCATCGCGATCGGTGCCCCCGGTGGCGATGACGGCGGCAGGGTCTTCATCTACGAAGACGATGGCCTGAATTGGATTCAAATGGCCGTTCTGTCCGACGCGGGCGACCTCGGCGACGCGTTTGGAGCCGCGGTCGCATTCGGCTCCGACGACACCTTGTGGGTGGGTGCCCCCGGCGACGACAGCGCCGACCCCGACGCCGGACGCGTTTACAAATACGTCGACAACGGCGCCACGTGGGCGCTCGACGCTGTCTTCGATGAGGAAGTACTCGACGTCGATGCGTCCGCGTTGGGCGCGTCGATCGACGCGACCGGCGACTTTGCGGTCGCGGGCGCGGCCGGGGGCGACGGCGCAGCCTGTGTCATCGACGCCGCGACGGACACGATGACCTGCCTCGGCGCCCACGAACCGGCCCGGACCTACGGAACCGACGTTGCCATCCACGGCGACCGATTGGTCGTCGCTGCCCCTGGAAGCGGGAACGCGGAGGTCTGGTCCACGGACGGGGCCACGTGGACTCTCGACGCCACGCTGACCCTTCATGAGCCCACCGAGGGTTTCCCGGCCTCCGTCGCGTTCGAGGGCGGGCGGATCGTGGCTGGCAGCCCCGGCGAGGAGTCGTCTGCCCACGTGTTTGCCGATGTCGGAAATTGGGTGGAGGCGGCCTGGGTCCTTGGCAGCAGCACGCTGCCAACCGACGTGCTCACCATCGTCGGCCCCACCAGCGCGTCCGCGAGCAACTGCATCCCATTCGGCGATGGCTCGACGTTCGGCGACTACATGGGCTTCGTCTACAAGAATCAGCCCGCCTTCGACCTGCGCCCGGGCGACGTGATCGCCTGGGACCTTTGGGCGGTCAACGACGTCGACATCAACATGGAAGTTGCGTTCGCCTCCGCGAAATTCAGCGGGTCGGCAGAGCCAGACGTCGCAGGCTTCACGACGCTCGCCATCGGCAAGCCCGCGGTCCCTCGCGGAAACGGCATCTCGAAGGACTACGAACTGGCGTGGGAGGTCACCAACACCTTCAACTTCGCCGGCGGCGGCCTCATCGTTCGCTTCAAGCCCATCGGAACCTACGCCACGGATGCCAGCTGCACCGGCGTCATCACGGCCACGGAGGCCACGGACCCGACGGGCTGGTTCTCGTCGCGCTTTTACTCCGACCCCGACGGCGTCTTCCCCTGGGGGGGCACGGACCTCTCTGTGATCGGCGTGGCCCAGTTCACGGTGTCGTCGTCGCCCACCTTCGGGGCCGCGGTGGACCTCCACGGCGACCAAGTGTTGATCGGCGCCCCAGGTGACGCCGTCGACGCGGTCCCCGGCGAAGTGCAGACGTTCGTACCCACGGCGGTCACCCCAGCGTGGTGAAACCCCTGCCACTTCATGCGGCCCGTCCGTCCGACTGGCCGCACCTGCAGGGGGTCTTCACAGACATCGACGACACGTTGACGGAGGGCGGGCGCCTCGTCCCTGAAGCGTTCGCGGCCCTCGCAGCCCTACGCGAGGCCGGGTTCCGCATCGTGCCGGTCACAGGCCGCCCCATCGGCTGGGTAGATTGCATCGCGCGAACTTGGCCCGTCGACGCGGTGGTCGGCGAAAACGGGGGACTCTGGGCGTGGGTCGGAGCCGACGGCCGAATGGTCCACCGCTTCGCCCAGCCGTCGGAGACGCGGCGCGCCAACCGCGCTCGGCTCGATGACGCTGCCGCCGACATCCTTGCTCGCGTTCCTGGTGCTGCCCTTGCGAGCGACCAGCCCTTCCGCGCGCTGGACCTCGCCATCGATTGGTGCGAGGACGTGCCGCGACTGTCTCAGGCCTCCGTCGACGCCATCGTCGCTTCTTTCCAGGCCATCGGCGCCACATGTAAGGTGAGTTCGATCCACGTCAACGGCTGGTTTGGCGACTTCGACAAGCGGTCTGGCGTTCGCGATCTCGTTCGCGAGCGCTGGGACGAAGACCTCGACCCCGCCGCTTGGGCCTTCGTCGGCGATTCCGCGAATGACGAACCGCTTTTCTCGCTTGTCGATGCGTCTTTCGGTGTCGCCAATGTCGCCGATTTTCTGGACCGAATGTCCGTGGCGCCGCGCTTCATCGCCCCTTCGCGAGGCGGCCGAGGCTTCGCCGAAGTGGCCGAACTGCTCTTGCGAAGTCGCAGGGTTAGTTGAAGGGCGTTTGCGGAGCGATCATGACTCGCCACCTCATCCTCCTCGCCCTGTTCGCGGCCTGCGGTCCGTCGGCGCCGGAAACTGCGGCGCCGACCGCAGCAGAGGGGGATGCCGACGCGGACACGGACGCGGATACGGACGCCGACACAGACGTCACCACGACGACAGGCGCGCCCGCGAGCGACAAGGACGCCGACGGCCTGACGAACAGCGAAGAAGCCAGCCTCGGGACCGACCCGAACGACCCCGACTTCGACGATGACGGTTCGAGCGACGGCGCCGAAGTAGCTTTGGGCACCGATCCGCTTACCCCCGACTCCGACGACGATGGCCTGCTCGACGGCGAGGAAATCGCGCTTGGCACCGACGGGCTCGACGCCGACTCCGACGGCGACGGCCTGCTCGACGGCGACGAAGTGGACGTGTGGAGCACCGACCCTACGGACGCCGACACCGACTCCGATGGCCTGCAGGACGGGGACGAACCGCCCTCGGCGGCGACCCCACGTCCAACGACACCGATGGCGACCTGCTGCTCGACGGGTCCGAGGCGGCTCTTGGAACCGAACTCGACGAATCGGACACCGACGCCGACGGCCTGACCGACCCCACCGAGGTGCTGGGCACCGGCACGAACCCAACGCTGTGGGACACCGACGGCGGCGGAACCAGCGACGGCGACGAAGTCACCGACGGCACCGACCCTCACGACCCCGGCGATGACATCTCGTGCGTCTTCACCACGCTGGACGTTTACGATTTCACCGCCCCCGTTGGTGGTCCGATTTCGCCCGACAGCGTGCAAATCGACGTCCGTGGTGCGTTTCACTACGACGATCTGCTCGACTTCCGCATCGACGCCAACGGGGATGGTCTGACCGACCTGGCGTCGGCTACCGTCACGTTCCGCCTGCGCAGCGGAGGGGCGGCCTTGTGCAAGGTCGAGTACGACGGCTCCGACCTCCTCCCAAACTACGATCCCTGGACCGTCGCCGGTGCGGGAAGCGTCGCCCACATGTGGTCATTTGGCCTGCACGATGGCGACTCCACCTGCCCGGCCCTGGACGCGGGCGTTTGGGGTTCGAACGACGTCCGGGACGTCATCGCGTCGCGGACCTGGGCGTTCGGATTGGGCACCCTTACCGACCTGGCAGACGAATTGGAGGCCCTGGCTGGCCCGGCCTGGGCAGCCGACGTCGAGCCTTTTGCGGGCGGTTGGTACATCTCCACCGACGGCGCCACGGTCGCAGAGCACGGCTCGGCCACCGCCTATGAACGCGCCTGTGACCTCGTGACCTTCGTCGGTGGGGAGTTGGTCCCGCACCCGTCGCCCGCTGGCGACTGGCCGTCCAGCTACATCGAGGGCGCCGGAATCGTGGACCTCCCCTTCGAGCCTGACGTGATTCCGCCGCCTCCGCCTCCGATGGCCGGCGGCGCCGTCTACGACAATTGTGCCGACGTCGGGGCCGACGTGTATGGCTTCGGTTTCTATCAGTTCACGGGCGACCTGAGCACCGCCGCCAACGACCTGGACGTCGCCATCCCTGGCCCTCCCTGCACCGGCGCAACCTCTTCGGGCGAAGAGGTTGTGTTCCCCTTCACGTTCGGTCCCAACGACCAGATGGTCATGTTGATGGGCGCCGGGGCGGGTGGCAACCCGTCCATCTACGTCCTCGAAGACTGCGTCGACACCGCGACCTGTGTCTTTGGGGCCGATGGCGCGCTCAACCCCGAGGGCATCATCATCTACAACGACCGGGGCACGGACGTGACCTGGACCGCGGTCGCGGACTGCCGCGTCGCCGGGTGCACGTCCTACACACTGGACATCCGCGTCTCCGACAGCACGTCGCCCCCCGACAGTTGCGCGGATTCGCTCGCGGCGACGCTCTACGAAACCGGCGACTACTTCCTGGCCGGCAACCTGATCGCATTCAGCAACGACGTGAACATGGGCGCCGCGAACCCCTGCACGGGCTTCGAGACCGGCGGCGACGACGCCTTCTTCCCCGTCCTGCTGCAAAACGGCGAGACCCTCGACGTGGCCTACACGAACTGGTTCGGCGACGCGAGCCTCTACATCTTCTCGGACTGCGCTCTGTTCACCTCGTGCGAGGCCGGCGCCGATGCCACCTTGATCGGCGACGAAGAGCGCGTCGGCTACGTCAACACGACGGGTGCCCCACAACTCGTCCACGTGGGTGTGGATTGCTACGATGCTGCCCAGTGCTGGGACTACGCGCTCGAGATGCACATCTACTGATCGTCGCGCTGGCCGGCTGCACTGCCCAGCCGCCAGCCCCGGCGCCCGAGACCTTGGCCCTCGCCGTCACGATTTCCCTGCGCTCGGGCGAAAGCTGGGTCGAAGTACCGCGGACCGTGCCGAAACGGCACCGCATCAAGGCGACGCTTCAACATCTCCTGCGTGGACCGTCGCCAGCCGAAATCGAACAAGGGCTCGCATTGGACACGTCGTCCGCCACCGGCTTCAAGGACTTCCAAATCGGCGACGGTGTCGTCGACATCACCCTGACCGGTGGCTGTGACGCCGCGGGCCGAGAACCCACCGTATACGACGCCATCGCCCGGACGCTGGTCCAGTTCGAAGACGTGAAGGGCCTCCGAGTCCGCGACCCGGACGGGCTGACGCTCGCGCCCGCGAGCCCAAGAAGCTGGCCTCGCTGCCTCGTGCCCTGACCCGTTAGGTCCCGCTGTCCCGGGAGGCGCCGTGGTTTTGGCGTGGTGGTTGGCGATGTCCTCGGTCGCCCAAGTGCCTCCGGAGCTGCAGCCCTGGGTTCCCTGGGCGACCGATGGTGTGACCGACCTCGGCTGTCCTTGGACCGGGGAGGCCAGAACGTGTTTGTGGCCTGGCGCACTGGCCGTCGACGCTGACGCTACCGGCGCCTCCATCACGCTTCAGGTCCGCGCCGACGCCCCAGGGTGGCTCGCCCTTCCAGGGCAGACCGGCGCTTGGCCGGTCGACGTCACGGTTTCGGGGCGCCCGGCCGTCGTCCGCGACGCCGGGGGCCGCCCTGAAGTCCAAATGCCCGCAGGCAGCCATGTCGTCCGTGCGCGGATGGCCTGGCCGTCGCGGCCCGCCACGCTCGCCATCCCGTCGGACGTCGCCCGCGTGGACCTGTCGATCGACGGAGACGTAGTTCCATTCCCTCGCGTCGATGCCACCGGCCTTCAACTCGGCAACGTCGACGGCGCCGCCCGCGCCGGCGAGTCCATGGAACTCGACGTGATGCGCAGAATCGTCGACGGCGTTCCCGTCACGATTGAGACACGAATCGCTGCCCGCGTCTCCGGTCGCGCGCGGGAGGTCGACCTCGGTCAGGTGCTTCTGGCGGGTACCCGGGCGGTTTCGCTCGACGCGACGGTCGCCGCGCACCTCGACGCCAACGGGCACCTCGTGGTGACGGCTCGCCCCGGCGACCACACCATCGTCGTCGTGGCGACCCACGACACGCAGCTGGCGGCGCTCACCGCACCAACATTGCCCGCCCCATGGCCGGGGACGGAGACGTGGGCGTTCCAGGCGGTAGAGTCGATCCGCTCCGTCAACCTGTCGGGTGCCCCGGGCATCGACCCCACCCGGACGCCCGTCCCCAGCGACTGGCGCACGTTGCCGACGTGGTCGGTCCAGGGCGGCGGAGGGTTGAATTTCGAGGAATTGCGCCGCGGTGACATCGAGCCGATCGACCAACTCACGCTGTTGCGGGCGATCTGGCTGGACCTGGACGGCCAGGGTGCCACCGTTCGCGACACGTTTTCCGGAACCTTGGGTCGGACTTGGCGACTTGACGCAACGGCGCCACTCCTGGTTGGCCACGTGTCGGTCGGAGAAACGGATCAGCTCGTCACGGAGGGTCCGACGGGCCAGCCAGGCGTCGAACTGCGCCAAACTGCCGTCAACCTGGCGGCCGAGTCGCGCGTCGAGGGTGGCCTGAGCACGCTGCCCGCCGTCGGGTGGTCCAGCGATGTCGCCAGCCTGTCCGCCACCGTTCACGCAGGACCCGGTTGGCGTCTCTTTGCCGCCATGGGCGCAGACAGCGCCAGCGGCACGATGGTCGGCGCGTGGACGCTCTTCGACCTGTTCTTCGTTCTCGTTTGTGCCGCCGCCACCTGGAAGTTGCTGGGACCGCCATGGGCCGCGATCGCGCTTGCCGCCCTCGTCCTTGGCCGGCACGAAAGCGGCGCCCCTCAGTGGATCTGGCCGGTCTGGATGGCGACCGCAGCCATCGCAAAGAGCCTGAGCCACGTCCTCGCCCAACGCGCCACCCGAGCCACCCACATCGCGCTCGGCTTGGCCCTCGTCGCGACGGGCCTCCCTTACGCGGTCGGCCAGATCGAAACGGCCCTTCACCCGGCGTTGGGCGCAGCCGTCGGCGGAGGGGACTGGCCCGGATCCATGAATTTCGAGGCGACGATTCAGGACGTCGGGGATGAAATGGCGTTGGGCGGCATGAACATGAGGTCCGCCGAACCCCCCGCGGAAAAATCAGAGTTCTACCAACGCGAAGAAACCAAGTGGAAGAAATTCAGCGACGACGTCGACCCCAAGGCTGTCGTTCAGACGGGGCCCGGCATTCCCACATGGAGTTGGTCGTCCTACCAGCTGTCCTGGCGCGGGCCCGTGACGGCGGAGCAGACGTTGCGGCTGTGGTGGATCGGTCCCATGGGGCTCGCGCTTCTCGCCTTCGCCCGGGTGGGCCTCGCGTTGGCGCTCGCCGTCCGCATCGCCCGGGCCGCCTGGCCCGTGGTGCTCTTGGCCGGCCTACTGGCTGCGCCGTTGGGCGCCCAGGCCTCCATTCCGTCCAACGAGATGTTGTCGGAATTGCGGACCCGCGTCACCCGCGCGCCAGACTGCACAAACAACTGCGTGGACGTCGGCCGTATGGGCCTGACGGTCACCAACGACGTCCTGACCATCGAACTGGATGTCCACGCGGCCGTCGACGGTGCCGTGGCCCTTCCGGGTCCAGCCCGGGTCTGGAGCCCCGTCAGGATGACGATGGACGGCGCGGCCACGACGGATGCACGATTGGGCGGCGACGGCTTCACCCAGCTTCGGGTCCCTGCGGGACGCCACACAGTTGTCGTTTCTGGGCCGCTACCCCTGGTCGACAGCGTCGTCCTCGAGGTCCCTGAGCCACCTCACGCTACGAAGTGGTCCGCGGACCAGTGGCAGCTCGACGGCCTGCGCGCGGACGGCACCTTGGACCGCACGCTCACCTGGACCCGGAGCGCCGACACCGGGAGCCGGGGTTCGTCGAGCGAGAACCTGTCCGCCTGGGTGGAGGTTGAACGCGCCATCTCAATCGGTGTCCCCTGGCGCGTGACGACGACGGTCCGGCAGCGGGGCTCGGGGCGCCAGGCCGCAACAGTGCGCGTGCCTTTGTTGCCAGGCGAGGCCGTGACGGCGTCGGAGATCGAGGTCGAAGACCATGCAGTCTCCGTCGGCCTCGACCGAGATCATCCGGAAGTGACGTGGTCCTCGAACCTCGAGGAGGCTCCCGACCTCAGCCTCTCCCCCGCGGCGGGGGGCCTGTGGGAGACCTGGACGCTGCGATGCAGTCCCATTTTCCGCTGCGAGGCCACCGGCATTCCGCCCGTTGCGTCGCTCATCGACGGCGAAATGGTGCGGCGCTGGCGGCCGTGGCCGGGCGAGACGCTCGCCCTGAACGTCGTGCGTCCTCCGGCCGTGGAGGGTCAGACGATCACCATCGGCGCCGCCGAGCTCTCCGTCCAACCCGGACATCGCCTGGCCACCGCGCGGCTCACGTTGAACATCATCAGCAGCCAGGGTGGCCGGCAAGTCATCCGTTTGCCGGAGGGCGCCGAGCTCGCCTCGGTCCATGTGGCGGGCCAACCCCACCCGCTTCAAATTCGCGAAGACGGGACGTTGCCGCTTCCCCTGCGCCCCGGTCCAAACGACTTCATCGTGGCGTGGTCCGAACCCGTCACGAACGCCTGGTACGTCACCACGCCTGACGTCGACCTCGGCGGACCGGCCGTCAACCTCAACGTCACCGTCGACCCGCCGCTCGACCGCTTCATCGTCGCTCTCGGCGGCCCGCCTTGGGGCCCAGTGCCACTCTTGTGGACGACGGTGGCGGCCGTCTGCATCGCGGCCCCCCTCCTCCGCAGGTTGCCGTACAACCCGTTGCCCACCTACGCCTGGGTCCTCCTTGGCCTCGGCCTCACCCAAATTCCTGCGCCGCTCGCCCTCCTTCCTGTCCTTTGGTTGCTCGCCATCAACGCCCGCAGACAGATGGCGGACCATGGGCCTTTGGCCCACAACTTGGTTCAGCTCGCTTTTGCGGGCCTGACCTTGGCTGCCTTGGTGACGCTCTACGTCGCCATCCACATGGGCCTGTTGCTCACCCCTGACTTGCAGGTCGCCGGAAACGGCAGCCACGCGACGTGGTTCAAGTGGACGGCCGATCGCACCGAAAGCGCCATGCCCGTGGCCTGGATGGTCTGGCTCCCCCTCTGGACCTGGCGGGTCGTGCACCTGCTCTGGGCCCTGTGGCTCTCTTGGCTACTCGTCACCTGGCTTCCCGACGCCTGGCGTGCGGCCGCCACCGGCGGCTGGTTTCGCCTGCCGACGCCGTCGCGGCCGCCGGCTCCCCCCGAGGCCGCCCAGCCATGACCGTGCGCAGAGTTCTCGTCGTCCACACCGGTGGGACGCTGGGGATGAGCGGAACGCCGCTGGAACCCGGCCTTGCCCTGCACCGGCTGTTGTCAGACGTTCCTGAGCTGAACCAACTCGCCAAGATCGAGTCCGAGGTCCTGTGCAACCTCGACAGCTCCGACATGAACCCGGGGCATTGGTCGTCCCTTGCGCGCCGCATCGCCGAGCGCGCCGACGACATCGACGGCTTCGTCGTCATCCATGGGACCGACACGATGGCGTTCACGGCGGCCGCCCTCGCGTTCGCGTTGCCCGGCCTCCATCGGCCCATCGTCCTCACGGGCGCCCAGCGGCCACTTTCGGCGCTCCGCACGGACGCGCGGCGCAACCTCGTGGACGCCGTCGAGGTCGCGACCTGTGGACCGACCGAAGTCATGATCTGTTTCGACGGCCAGCTCCTGCGCGGCACGCGGGCGACCAAGCTCGACGCCGAGCACTACCGTGCCTTCGACAGCCCCGGTGTGGAGCCGCTGGGGAGGCTTGGCCTCGACCTCGACCTCCGCACCGGCCCTCGCGAACCCACACGAGGGCCCCTACGCCTGCTTCCCGATTTCGACCCCGCCGTTGCCGTCGCCTGGGCGACGCCCGCTTGGTCGCCAGCTTCCTTCGACGCGCTCGCTCAGTCCGTCCGCGGCGTCGTCCTCGCAGCTTGGGGGGTCGGCACCACCGCGGGCCATCTGGCACCGTCGGTCCGCCGAGCCGTCGACGCCGGCATTGATGTCCTCGTGGTCAGCCAAGCGGGCGGTCGCATAGACTTGAATCTGTACCCCAATGGCCGCGCGTTGAGGGACGCCGGGGCCATCTCCGGAGGACGGATGCGCGTGGAAGCCGCCGTGCCCAAGTTCATGCACGCGTTGGCGAACATCGGCGACCGCGCGGCTCGACGCACCTGGCTTGCGACGGACGTCGCCGGGGAGGCCCAATGATCCGCACCGTGCTGCGCTGGGGGCGTTCCGACTACGAGACAGATGCGGACCTGGCTGCAGAACGAGACGATGCCGCCGCTCTCGGGCTCGCTTGGCGCAGCGCTCCCGGCAACGCCAAACCCGACCTGGAGCAGGTCGGTGCCCTCGTCGTTCCAAGCGGAACCCGCCTCGCCCGACCCGATCTCCAACGCTTTGGCGGGAATCTGATCGTGGCCACCACAAGCGGCTACGACCACATCGACCTCGTCGCCGCGCGGGAGCTCGGAATCACGGTTGCACGTTGCCCCGTCGCCCGCCGGGACCCGGTCGCCCATTGGTGCATCGCCGCGATGGAGGCCTTGCTCCGCAAACAACCGGCCCACCAGGCCGCGGCATTGGAGGGTCGTTGGATTCGGGACCGTCTCCCGCACATGGCGCCACGCTCGCTCGCGGGGGCCACGGTCGCCGTCGTCGGCGTCGGCGTGATCGGCCGCAAGACGGCGACGCTACTGCAGGCCTTCGGTGCGCAGGTCATCGGCGTCGACCCCAAGGGCGTGCCCTCCGACCTCGAGGCCCGCACGATCGACGACGCCCTACCCGACTGCGATGCCGTCACGCTCCACTGCCACCTCGACGACGCCACCGCAGGCCTCCTCTCGGACGACCGGCTTCGGGCCCTTCCCTCCCACGCCGTCGTCGTCAACACTTCTCGCGGTCACGTCCTGGCGCTGGACGCTGCGATGCGACTCCTGCACGACGGCCGTCTAGGCGGCCTCGCTGTCGACGTTTACCCTCGGGAACCTTGGAGGCTTCTGGCTGAAACGGCGAGTCTGCCGGGCGTCTGGGCCACGCCGCACGCAGCCGGCTTCGTCCATGACCTCGGCCAGCGCGTTCGTAGCGAGGTCGCCGCCGCGTTGTCGGCGTGGGTCATCGGTCGCCCCATTCCGCACGTGATCTGAGAGTTACGGCGCCGACGGGGGGGCGATGGTCGCCGCGGTCCTCGCCGTTGCCGCGCTCGCACAAGATTCGGTCGCCGAATTGCCGCGCCCCGTGGCGGGCCACCCGGTTCTCGACGTGCGGTTGGGGGTCGATGACCGAACGGGCGGGCACCCCGTCGTCTGCATCAAGGGCAGCCCGCTGCGCGCTTGGTCCGTCGAGGCTTGTGGCACCGGCCAGGGCATTCTCCACGACGGCGAAGGTATCGACATGGCCCACTTCCGCGGGCGCTTCGCCCCGGTGACTTTCACCCGCGGACGCCTCGACGGTGAGTTCGCACTCGGCGCCGGCCTCGCCGAAATCCAGGCAGGCCGAGACGAGCCCGGCTTCCGCCTTGGTCGCGCGGAGGACGGCGCGGTCGAAGCCGCAGGGCCCGAGGTGAGCGCATCACTCGCGGGCCGCGTCTGGCTGGACACCACGGGCCGCACCTACCTGACCGCAGACTTTACGGCCGGCGCCGCCTACATCCAAGGTGCGCCCAACGTGCTGGGCCAAGGCGAAGCGACCGTTCCGTTCGCAGGCTTCAGCGCAGGCCTCGGGTTCTAGCTAGGCCGCTCGCCTCGACGGCTTTGCGTCACCCGCCGGAAACTTGCTCCGTGGGCAGACTTGGCGGCCGGCGCTGTCTCACATCCAGGGGAATCAGGACGCGGCGGCACCGTTGGCCGCGCGCCGGCAACGCTCAGAGGTTGAGACAGGTGAAGGTGTCGCGGATGGCCTTGTTGTTGTCGCCGTTGACTCGGTGGGTCGCCCAGACCACGCGAAGGACGCCGTTCACCTTGGCGGGCGAAGGGCCCGTGCTGCGATTTTCGTAGTCGTTGAGTACGCCCTCGACGTCTACGATGTCGAATAGGCGGACGCCGGCCTCATCGATCAGTTCCATTTCGACAAGCTCGTCGAACACTGCGATCGACGTGGCCTCATCGTACCCCAAAGACATCATCCGCAGCGGATCGAGGGGAACTTCCTCATGAATCATGAGCTCATGATACTTGTCTGGGTAGTTTTCCTCCATACTCTCGAAGCCGCTGATCGCAGAATTGCCGTCATCGTTGGCAGCGTGGTTGTGCATGGAGTCGAGATGGGGTTCCAGGGCGGGCGAGCCGTTGTGGCAGTCGATCCCGCGAATATCCCAGCCGAAGTCGCGGATGCCGAGTTCCGCCCACGTCCCAACGAATGCAGCGCCTCCCGAAAAGCCCATGCCGAACATCGGAGTGGACTCTTCGAGGCCGGTCTCATCGATCAGCTTCGCCCTCAGCGCTTGAATGGCAATCATGTCGGGGTTGGCGTTCGCGCTGCCCTTCTCGTAGTCCCAGTGGGCATCGTTGCCGCGAACCAGACTCTCTTTGGCCAGAATTGCATAGCCGTCTGCAATCAGGGGGTTGTAGACGCGGTGGTACTCCAATTGCTGGAGATTTCCGATGTCGCCGCCGTTTCCGTGAAACACCCAGAGCGCCGCGACCGGATTCTCGGGGATCCAGTACATATAACGTTCGCCGGTCTCGGAATCCTCCGTGTTCGTAATCTCTTCGATTGGCAGGACTTCGTACCAGCCAGGGGGCTCGACGTAGCCGCTTGCGGAACACGATGTCGGGTCCTCGCCGAAGGTCGGGTTCGGGCTCGCATCAGGATCCGTCGGCTCGCCACCTCCGTCCTCCCTTGAACACGCGATCAGGAGACTCCAGACCAAGCTTCCCATGGCCATTTACGCTCCCTGGAGTGGGTAGTCCC
This sequence comes from Pseudomonadota bacterium, assembly GCA_005776945.1. Classification (GTDB taxonomy): domain Bacteria; phylum Myxococcota_A; class UBA796; order UBA796; genus SXOB01. The sequence continues at coordinate 40,382 of SXOB01000036.1, read as the reverse complement.
AGTCGGTAGGCGGGTCAAGCTCAAGCGCCGGTCGCTACTCGGCGACGCAGGTGTCGTCGGGCCGGCCAAGGATGAGCCGAGCCCGCCCCTTGTCGCATGACAGGTCGCCGCAGTCGCCATCGAGCGAGCCCCACCTCGGCCCACCGACCAGGAGATCCGCGAACCCGTCGCCGTTGACGTCCCGTCCACCGGCGACGTGTTTGCCAAAGGCCTCCTTCTCTGCATTCGCGTAGAGTTTGAGGCTGCGGGGGCGACCGGCGCCTTGACCGCCGCCGACACAGTCGAGGTCATGCATGATGACGACGGACGGCGTGGAGGTATCGAAGCCCGACCATCCACCGTAGAGAACGTGCACCGCCCCTCCGTTGCCGCCGAGCGAAATTCCCCCGTCGTCGTCTCTATATTCGCCCACCAAGATTTCGGCCCGCCCGTCGCCGTCAAAATCGCCCGCGGATTCGAGCGCTTCACCGAATTTGTCGTCGTATTCGTCGCCTACAAACCGAACAGCGAAGTCGTCGCCGCTGGCATCCATGAGCACGGATCCCAACGCCATCGGCGCTCCCGTGCATTCGCCGCGACCAAGGACAACAAATACGCTCCCAACCTGCTGGACGCCCTCATAGCTGGACCGCATTGCGCCAATGCCGATGTCGTCGCACCCATCGCCGTTGAGGTCGCCCATGCCCCGGACCTTGCTGCCGAGCCATGCGTCGTCATTCGCCGGGTCGTCGGCATCAAGGGCAAATTGAAGCCCGAGGTGCGTGCCGTCTCGGAAAAGACTGAGGTCCAGAAGGCATCCTGCGCAGACAGCGAGACTACCTGGAGCCGTACCTCCGTAAAGCACCGTCACATGCCCCGGCCCAAAGGTCCCATAGTATTTGTTCGCCTGAGGAGCGCCGATGACGATGTCGGCCCAGCCGTCTCCATTGAAGTCCCCCGCAGAGGCCACGCTGGCGCCCGCGAAATCGTTCGCCTCTCCTTCAATCGTGGCGTCTGGGCCCGCCGCGCCTTCACCCGTGGTGCGTACGCCCGAATGGCGACCACAGGTCGGTGATGTGCCGCTCGTGAGGTAGAGGTAGACGTGCCCCTGGTTCGATGAGCCTTCGTGCGCAGCGAGCAGGAGTTCGTCGCAGCCGTTGCCGTCGATGTCGCTGATAACGGCTTGCGTGCTCCCGATTCCGGGACCATTGAAAGTGGCGTCGGGTGCGTCCCATGTCAGGGTTGAATTCCCGTACCAGAGCAGCACCTGGTCAGAGCCGGGACTGCCGGCCAACAGGTCCTCCATTCCGTCGCCGTCGAGGTCCCCTACGGCGAACGCGCTGCCCAACCTGGCCTTCTCCGAGGTCCCCCACGCGAAAAAAGAGGCCGGGAGGGCGGGATCCTCCAGGGCACACTCGATGACGCCCGAGGTTCCAACCGGGCAATTGGCGATGACGTCGCCATAGCGAAACACCCAGAAACCGCCACTGTTGATCCCCACGAGGTTGAGCGCGCCCGCCCCAACGACCATCTCGGCCTTGCCGTCACCGTCAAAATCGCCGAGTTCGACGCTCTCGCCAACGGTGATCCCACCGCCGAGGTCATCGTACCCGAGAAAATCCACTGCGGACCATCCGTCGTACGGAAACCGGCCAATGGGACCCTCGTGCACGGGGGCGGGATCGGTGATGCCCGCGGTGTCTGTCAGATCCGTCGTTGGCAATTCGTCCGTGGGAGAGTCGCTTGGCGACGAATCCGACTCGTCCGTCGGCACCGGGGTTGTTTGGGTGTCCTGATCATCGGCCGCCGAACAGGCGCAAAGAGCCAGTCCCGCCAGGAGCCTCACGGCGACGTGAGGGTATCGGACCGAACGCCGCGGGGCTGGGAAAAGGGCAACATTGAACTTGGCATTCAAGGTGGTCGCTCCAAGGGGCCGGCGGGCATCCGAACGGCTTGCGGCCGTCTAGCCGGCGTCGATGACGCCGACAGTTTCGTCGTCTTCATCGACGTAGTAGAGCCGGCCGTCGGGGCCTACTTCGAGGCCCATGAGGCCCTTGCCAGACGGCGACAGGACCCGGTCCACCTCCTCTCCGGTGGCCGCGTCCAGCGCGAGGATGGCGCCCGTCTCGTAGTCACCCACGAACACCAAGCCATCTGCCAAAGCGACTCCGCTCGGCCAACGGATGTCGAGGTCCCACCTGTCGAAGTCAACGCCCGTGACCTCCGAGTACTCCTCAAGCGGCTCCAGGAAGGTCGTCAGCGTGTCCGTCACGTCGCCCGTGCCCGTGTCGACGACCAAGAGTTTGCCCGCGGCCGTGTTCGCCACGTAGAGCAGGCCCGTCGTGTGGTCCATCTCCATGTGCCCCGGAACGTCGGGCTTGCGATCGAGTGCGACCTCCGGGTACCGCCGAACGAGGCCGTCGGAATGATCGTCTTCGCCGGGGCCGTGAGGGTCCTGGAAGTCATACCAGACGAGGTGTCCATTCTCGCCGTCGAAATACCAATAGGCATTGTCCTGGTCCCAGGCCATACCCATCCCGAATGGGCTCTGGTGCAACATGTCGAGGTGGCTGCCGTTGGCCGCGACCGTACAGGACTGGTTCACCTCGGCGAACACCGTGGGATCGGCCGTCCACAGTGCGGGCCCCATGAAACCGTTGGGTGGGGCCTGGTCGTCGTAGGTGTTGTCGGACTCTTGGGCCGTGCCGAACATGCCGTCCGGCCCGAAGGCGATGGCCGACACCTCCTCCATGAAGTGGTTCGCGGCGCAATCGATCAGGCGCTCGGCCTTCGAGACGCCGGTCGTCGCTTCGCGAAGGATCACGACCGCATCGTTTTCTCGATTCACGACCCACAGGTCGTTGACCGCCGCGGTGTTGAATCCGAGGTCCCGAGGCTGACGCAGCTTGTCGTCCGACGACGCCAACTCCGTGAACACAGGGTCGACGCCGAACTGCGTGACTGCAGCCTCCACGACCGCGTCGTCCTGTTGGCCCGGCCCGCACGCGAGAACCCAGAGCATCGTCATCACCGCCCTCCGACCACCCTCGTCCTAGCACCAACTGCGACCGACCACAGCAACAAAGTGGTCAGGGCGGCCCCGGACGACGCCGCGCGCCCATCGCCCTCACATGCACCGCACCCCACGGGAGGTTCGTCGACGACGACGACCCCCGTGTCGAAGTCCTCCGGCGCCGTGCGGTCCAAATCCGGCAATCCGCACGGCTGGGAAGACTTCGCCTCCAGGACAAGCGGATGGCCTTCGCCGGTCGGCTCGACGGCCCCGGCGGTCGGCGCCGAGCCGCGGGGATCGCCGCAGAAGTCGGCGTCCAAGGCGTCGTCCGAGGTCCCGTCGCCCGACCATGATTCCACCGGCCGAAAGTCGAGGGCCATGACGTCCAACCAACACGCCTCCGGAGAGCCACAGGACCTTACCTGGCCCTCGGTCATCTCTGGCCACGTGGCGTGGGTCGAAACAAGGACGGACGCGACCTCGCCAACGCCGTCCAGCGCCATCCCTGGCTCAGAGGTCGCGACGACCGACACCCCGAGCACCCGAACGTCGGCACCCGACACTTGCAAGGCGGCCTCGGCGCCACCGAGGATGTCGTTGCGCACGAGTATGGCGCCGTCCGACACGTCGAGCGCCACCCCGTCAGAAAGCAGGAGGCAACCCTCCACGAACGATGGCCCCACGGCATCGGCAATCTTCACAAGGGGGCCTTTGCCGCCAACGGCGAAGACGTCGCGGACCCGAACGCTGCTGGCGGTGGCGTCCAAGACCGCGCCCACTCCCTCGATGAAGCCGCCGACAACCGACAGATCACTCACGCCGTCAGCGACCACGAGGGGCCCGGGCCCTGCGACCGCGCCTGGCGCCTCGATCGCGATCTCACTGCCCCCGTCAAGCTCGATCAACGTTCCAGGACCGGCAAGGACGACGTCCACCAGACGAAGGTCCGTTGCCCCCGCGCTCCGCATCGCGGGCCCGACGGCGGGGGCCAACACGTCGACGCCCGCCACCTGCAAGTGTGGGCCAACGAATGTGAGTACAGGCTGGTCGTCCGCCGCCGGCACGAGCCGTGGACGGGGCCCCTGAGGATCCAGCGGCGCCAACGTCGTTCGCTCGCCCGCCTCGACCACCTCTCCACCGGTCATCACGCAGGCGAGCGGCCAATCGCCTGCCGGCAACAAGGCGATGTCGCCCGGCGCCAACGTCGCCAACAACGCGCAGACGTCCGCGCCGACGGGGACAGGAACGACGGCGACGCTGTGAATGGGTGACACGCCCGTCGCTTACCTTCCCATGGGGCAGTTGTGGTACACTGCACGCCGAGTGCACATTGCGCCTTGTCCTTCCATTCGACCCCGTTCCCGACACGATTCTGCCGATGGACGGGTTGCCGTTCATGCCGCCAGAGTGGCCGGCGGACGATGCCGACGGCCGCCTATTCGCTGCCCTCGTCGCCTCGAAGGCGGTCCCGGCGCCGACGTTCTCTGCCGCGCCGCCTCGCGTTCCCCGCGCGAATGGCCCGGTGACAGACTTCTTTCCGGACGGGCGCCGCGCGGCCGAATGGCAGTACGCGAATGGGACCCGGCATGGTCCCGCCGCCACATGGTACCCGACAGGCGAGCCCGACAGCGAAGGCGAGTGGTGCGAAGGTCTGCCCCACCGCTTGTTCTTCCGCTGGTGGCCCAACGGCAAGCTCATGGTCCAAGGAGAATTGGACTTCGGTCGGGCGATCGGGGATTGGCTCGTTTCCGACACCGAGGGGGCCACCGTGTTCGCCGGTCCCTGGCGCTCGACGCTTGGCAGCTGGTTGCCGCGCCCGTACGCCAATGTCGTCACGACCCCCGTACCCGGCCGGCGCCGCTGACCCGACGCCGTTCAGCAGACGAGCCGCGGGACCCGCCCAAGCAACGACAGGAACGGCGCGGACCCGACCTGCACGGCCAAGAACGCGTCGAACAAATCGGGCCGACGGCGCAACTGACGGAGCACGACATCGCCCAACCCGGGGCGGCGCACCCACCATAGGACCAGTTCTGTCAGCCACTCGGCGTCCCGCTCCAGGCGACGACGTCGGCGCGCGTATGTGGCCAGCGCGCTTGCACCCGACGACCCGCTGCGGAGCGCGTCGTCGAGCGCCTCGGCGCCAAGCTCAGCGCCAAGCAGGCCCAAGCTCATCCCTTCCCCCGTGATCCCGTCGATGAAGCCGCCCGCATCGCCGGCAAGCAAGACACGTGCACCGACGAGGGTCGAGGCACGCTGCCGTAGCGGCCCCACCGCTGCAGCCCTCGTCGTGACGCGCCCGGTCCCGCGGAGGGCCAGCAGCGCCGGCACCGCCGCGAGCGACGTTAGAAAGCCGCCACTGACGTCGCCGCCCAAGCGCTTCACGGCACCCTGTGAGGCCAACATCGCCACATTGACCGCTCCCTCCCCGACCGGCGTCACGTAGAACTCAGCGTCGCGTGTGACGTGGACCTCGACATGGGTTGGAATGGCCGCCAAGCCCTCCCACCGCTCGCGCACACCGACGCGGACCGCCCCGCGGCTCCGGGTCCACGCCCCCATCGCGCGGCGCACCGTACTGTGCAGCCCATCCGCCCCGACGAGGAACAGGGCCCGGAGTTCGCCGCCGTCGGTCTGGGCCGTCACCCCTCCGCCCTCGACTGTAAAGGACCGCAGCCGCCCCACACGCACCGTTGCGCGGCCCTTCAGCCGCCCGCGGAGCGCGCGGTCGAATCGATCGCGCCGAACGCCATGCCCGTCGCGCCGCCCGGGAAAGTGGCCGACGGCGCGAAGGTCCCCACGTTGCCAGCAGATCCCGGCAAAGGGGGCACTGCCGATCTCGCTCAAGACGCCGTCAACACCAAGTCGCTCCAGGGCGTCGACCCCGTGGGGCATGAGGCCTTCGCCGCACACTTTGTCGCCCACGTCATTGTGCAGCACAAGAACGTCGCGACCGCGGGACGCGAGGCCGAGAGCCGTGGCGACGCCGACCGGACCGGCGCCAACGACCAGAACCTCGGCGTCCACCACACCCCGCCGCCGTGCTAACGCTGGCCCTCCGGAGAGGCCGTGGCCCACCAGATTGCCTTCGCATCCGATGCCCCCACCGCATCCGTTGACGCCGACGCCGTTCTGGTCGTCGGTCGGGCGCGCAACCTGCTCTCGGCCGAAACCGTCGCGGCCGTAGCGCCCTGGGTCGACGCCGCCACTTGGACCGCCATGGTCAAGGGGGGCGACGCCACCTGGGATGGGCGCGTCGCGACAACTTGGCGGGCCACCGCCCCCGTCAACGTGATGGCCGGCGTCCTTCCCGAAGCCAGCAGCCGCGGCCACGGCCCAAGCCGCGCGTGGGCAGTCGGCCCGCTCGTCGAGCCGCTCGCCCGCCGCCGTGCATGCGCCATACTCTTCGCAGACGACAACGACGTGCTGGCCCCCCAGGTCCTCTCCGCAGCGCGCGCATTCCCAACGTGGCGCGCCGGGACGACGACCGGGAAAGCCACGTTCGCCGCGATTCGCGGTCGCATCACTGACGGCGCCCGGCGCGGGGTCCAAGCCGTCCGAGAGGCCGCGGCCCTGACGGACCGGCCCCCCAACGACCTCGGCGTCGACGCCTTCGTGGCCGAGGCCGAAGCAGCCGCGGCGCGAAGCGGGCTTACCCTCACCGTGATCCGCGGAGAGACGGCCCTCCGAAACGCCAAGCTCGGCGGTCTGGCGGCGGTCGGTCAGGCGGCGGAGCAGCCCCCCGCCCTGGTCGTCCTTGAGCGCATCCCGGAGAATCCCGCGCGACGCCTCGCGTTCGTCGGCAAGGGCATCGTGTACGACACGGGTGGCCTGTCCATCAAGGGCAAGACGGCCATGCCCGGCATGAAGATGGACATGGCGGGAGCTGCTGCCGTGTTGGCGGCAACGGAAGCCATCGCCGACCGGGTTCCCGACCTGGCGCTGACGAGCGTCCTTTGCCTCGCCGAGAACGCCGTAGGGCCGGGCGCACTTCGGCCCGATGACATCATCCGCATGCGCTCCGGTCGATCCGTGGAGATCAACAACACCGACGCCGAGGGCCGCCTCGTCCTCGACGACGGCCACGCTTGGCTTGCCACCGAACGTCCCCACGCCGACCTGACCGTCGACGTTGCCACCCTGACAGGGGCCCAGATGTCGGCCATCGGCAAGCGGGTGGGCGGCGTCTATGCCCCCCACGAGGAGGCCGAAAAGGCGATTCTCGCGGCAAGTCGACGCAGCGGCGAGCCCTTCCACCCGTTCCCCGTCTTCCCAGAATTCCATAGGAAGGAATTCCGCAGTCCCGTTGCGGACCTCCGCAATTCAGTGGCCGACAGGGACAACGCGCAATCCGCATGTGCCGCGTGGTTTCTCCACGACGCGCTCGACGCCGTTGGCTTCGACAGTCCCTGGGCCCATCTCGACATCTGCGGGCCCGCGCTGTCTGGACGCGGCCGTGCCAACGGCTTCGGTGTCGGCATTCTCATGGACCTCGCCGGCGCGCTCGACTGACGGCCGTCGGCCGCTCACGGGTTAGCCGCAGACCCCACGAGGGCCGATGCGACGCCTGGTACCGCTGCACGTCAACGGCGAAGAACACGAGGTCGCGGTCTCACCTCAGACGACGCTGCTCGAAGCGCTCCGCTACGGGCTGAAGCTCACCGGCAGCAAGCAGGGCTGTGACAAAGGAGACTGCGGCGCCTGCACGGTGATCGTCGACGACAAGGCCGTCTTGTCCTGCGTGGCCCTCGCCATGCAGCACGTAGGCGCCAAGATTGAAACTGTCGAAGGACTCGGCGATGCCGGCGGCCCGTCCCCCGTCCAGCGTGCCTTTGACGCGTGTGGCGCCTTGCAATGTGGCTTCTGCCAACCCGGCATGATCGCGAGTGCAACCGCGCTGCTTCGGCAGACTCCCAAGCCGTCCGACAGCCAGGGCCGCGAGGCGCTGGCCGGCAACCTCTGCCGTTGCACCGGCTCCACCACGATCATCGAAGCGGTCCGCGCCGCAGGCGATGCGCGCTCCGTGTTGCCCGACGCCGCCGACGGCACCTTTCCACAACAAGTCCCGATGCCCCACGGGCCCCCCGTGCCGGGTTTCCAGGTCATCGGACGGCGGGCCCGCAAGGCTGACGCCATCGGAAAGGCGACAGGGGCGACGGCCTACGCCGACGACATCGCCCTGCCCCGGATGGCCTTCGGGCGCATCCTGCGCAGCCCACACACCCACGCCCGCATCCGCAGTGTCGACACTTCCCGCGCAGCGGCCATGCCCGGGGTGTACGCGGTCATGGTCGGCAGAGACCTCCCGACGCCCTTCTGCGTGATCCCGTGGACCCCCGACGAGCACGCCCTCGCCGTGGACAAGGTCCGCTACGTCGGAGACGGCGTTGCCGCGGTGGCAGCAGTCGACGAAGCGACCGCCGACGCTGCCTTGGCCGCGATCGTCGTCGACTACGAGGTCCTGCCCGACGTCCTCGACCCCAGCGAGGCGCTCGCGCCCGGCGCCCCCCTCGTCCACGACACGGACTGGAAGGGGCGGCCCAGGACGGACAACATCTGCAAGGACGTCTCGCTCAGCTTCGGCGACGTCGACGACGCGCTCGCGCGAAGCGCGTGCCGCATCGCCGGCGAGTGGCACTACAGTGGCAGCACCCACGCCGCGATCGAGCCGCATTGTGCGGTCGCCAGCTGGAGCGCCGATGGAAATCTCACTCTGTGGTCGGCGACCCAGGTCAGCCACTACTTGCACCGCGAAATCGCCAAGGTCCTCGACATCCCCGAGGGCCGCGTACGGGTCATCCAGCCGGCCGTCGGTGGGGGATTCGGCGGCAAGTCCGAGCCCTTCGACCTTGAATTCTGTGCAGCCTGGCTGGCGCGGGCCGCCGGACGGCCCGTCAAGATCCTCTACACCCGCGAAGAGGTCTTTTACGCCCACCGCGGCCGCCACCCGATGGACTTCCGCTTCGAACTCGGCGTCTCGGCCGATGGGCGCATCGAGGCCGTCGACTCCAACGTCGTGATCGACGGCGGCGCGTACCACAGCTTTGGCCTCGTCACGACCTACTATGCGGGCCAGCTTCTGCCTGGGCCGATGCGGTTCGGGACCTACCGGTTCAACTCGAAGCGCGTGTACACGAACAAGCCCTGCTGCGGCCCCAAGCGCGGCCACGGCTCGGTCCAGCCGCGCTTCCCGTTCGAAACCGCGCTGGACGAGGCCGCCGAAAAACTCGCCATCGACCCCATCGACATCCGTCGTCGCAACGCGATGGAAGGCGGCGAGCGGACGGTCAACGGCCAGCTCGTTCCGTCGTGCGGCATCCTCGAATGCCTCGACGCCGTCGAGCGCGCGTCGGGTTGGCGCGAACGCTACGCCAACCTCCCCGCGGGCCGGGGCCTTGGCGTCGCCACGTCCATGTACATCTCGGGGACGGCCTACCCAATCTACCCCAACGACATGCCACAAAGCGGCGTGTCCATCCAAGCCGACCGCAGCGGCCGCCTCACCGTGTTCACGGGCGCCAATGACATCGGTCAGGGCAGCTCGGCGGTCATCGCGGCCATCGTCGCCGAGGAGACAGGCGTTCCACCAGAGTGGATCACGGTGGTCGCTGGCGACACCGACCTCACGCCCGTCGACCTCGGATCCTACAGCTCGCGCGTCACGTTCATGGCTGGAACGGCAGCGATCGAGGCGGGCCAGGCCCTGCGTCACATCTTGTGCGAGGCCGTGGCGGCCCACTGGACCTGTGCCGCCGAAGACGTCGTTCCCCTGCTCGGCAAGGTCATCCACCGCGCCGACCCCAACCGTGCCGTAGACATCATCACTGCGCTGCGGCTCGCCGAGGCCCGCCTCGGGCGCCCAGCGATCGCTTCGGGCGGCTACCGAACCCGCGCCGTTGGCGGCGACTACCGAGGCGGCACGATCGGAGCGTCCCCGGCCTACTCGGCGACGGCCCACGTCGCGGAGGTGAACGTGGACGCCGACACCGGTGTCGTGCGCGTCGAGCGCATCTGGGCGGCCCACGATTGTGGGCGCGCGCTCCAGCCTGTCCTCGTCGAGGGCCAGATCGAAGGCAGCGTCTATATGGGCATGTCCGAGGCGCTGTACGAAGACCACGCCTTCTACGACGGCGGCGGCAACGTCGGCCCGCGCGTCCGCGGCAAGCACCGCGGCCCCAACCTCCTCGATTACCGTCTCGCCACATCGCTTGACACGCCCGAAGTGCTCGCCTCCATCGTCGAGTCCATCGACCCAGGCGGACCCTACGGCGCCAAGGAGGCTGGCGAAGGCCCCCTTCACCCAGCGATCCCGGCCATCGCCAACGCCATCTGGCGCGCCACCGGAGCCCGCCTTCGGACGATGCCATTCACGCCCGATCGCGTGCTGCGCGCGATGGGCAGATTGGACTCCTGATGTTGCCGCTTCCCTCCTTCGACATCGTTCAGCCGCGTTCCGCCCGCGACGCCGTCGCCGCCCGCGCTGCAGAACCGCAGAGTCTGTACCTGGCTGGCGGCACCGACCTCCTCGTCAACCTCAAACATGGGCTGCACGCTCCTCGCCTCCTCGTCGACCTCACGCGGGTCGAGGGGCTCGGCGCCATACGCGAACTGCCAGACGGCGGGCTTGCGCTTGGCGCGATGGTGCGGCTCGAAAGCCTGGCCACCAGCGCGCTCGTGGCCCTCCGCGCTCCCGGTTTGGCGACGGCCGCCGCAGCCATCGCCGGGCCCCAGCACCGGCGCGCAGGCACGCTTGGCGGCAACGTCCTCCTCGACACGCGCTGCCTGTTCTACAACCAGACCGAGTTCTGGCGCGCGTCGATCGGCTTCTGCTTGAAGAAGGACGGCGAGCACTGCCACGTGTCGGGTAGCCCGAAAGGTTGTGTGGCGGCCCAGAGCAGCGACACCGTCCCGATGTTGACGGCGCTGGAAGCGACGGCCCATTTCCTCCTGCCCGACGGCGCCGCCCACACGGTTCCGCTTGCGGGGCTCTTCGGAAAGGACGGCCGCTACGAACGCGTCCATCAGATCCCGACGGGGGCCCTTCTGACCGAGGTCCAGGTGCCGCCACGCCGGGGCTGGGTGGCGGCGTACCACAAGGTTCGAAGCCGGGCGGCGATTGACTACCCCCAACTCTCCGTCGCCGTCGCCGCCAAATTCGAAGGCACGACGCTCAGGCAGCTTTCCCTGGCCGTAGGCGCCATGTTGCCAGCGCCTCGTCTCGTGGGCCCGTTCGACGATTTGTTCGGCAAGCCGCTCGACGATGCTGCCATCGACCAAATCGCGCTCCGCGTCGGAAAGGCCTGCCGCCCCATGACGTCCGTCCATGGCGATCCCGCCTGGCGGCGGCATATGGCGGTTGTCGAAACGCGCCGCGCCCTCAACTCGCTGCGCTGATCACGCCTCTTCGACCGGCGCGGGCTCACCTTCCGAGAGCCGAATGCCATCGAGCGGCGCCATGCCCGCCAACGCCACGGCCATAGCCGCCTGAAAATAGCGGTCGAAGGTCAATACATTTGCGTACGCCACATGCTTCATGAGGATGTGGCCGAGCTCCGCACCGTCGACATCGATCGACGTCTTGAAACGCACTTCGCCGTCGTCGAGATCGAACTCGAAGTTGCCAAGCATGAGCCCGTAGTTGGCTCGTAGAACGAACTCCGCCATCGCGTGGCGCCGACCGACCGGAACGCGGGCTGGAAGGTAGCTGTAGAACAAGACTCGCTGCTCGAGTTCCCGTACACGGACAAGGCAGGCCCACGATCCGCTGCTGCCTTGGAATGCGAGTTGGAGGCCTGTCGCATCGACCGCAGCGTACGGCCATTCGTCCGCGTCGAAGAACGCGGTCACGGCCTCCATCAAGGGCACATCAGCCCCGCGCCTTGAGGCGAGACAGGACCCAAGTTCCCGAGACGAGGTCCTCGTCGGCCTCGACGTTCCCGCGCCAACCTGGATGTAGGACGAGTCGGACGCGATCGTCTGGGCCGCGCAACCTCAGGACCCGAAGGCCCCCGCCCTCGATGGACTCCAGAGACGCTCCGGATGGCAACCGGCCGCGCAAATCCACTTCGACGGCCGCCATCTCCGCCGCAGTCACCGCGAGCGGTACGAGCAACGGCGTGGCGTCCCCGGTCTGCTCGCGGCGGTCGATCTCCTCGCCACGATCGCCGGCCTCGGCGATCCGCCTCAGCAACGTCACCATCCGTCCAAACCCGATGCGGCGGCTCGGGTCGCGCGCGTCGACTTCCCAAGCGGGGAAGAGGACGAGGGCGGGCACCACCGCGTGGTCGGGCCGGTAAAGGCTGAGGACCGGGTACGATGCGCCCCCGCGGGGCTTCACGACGTGAATCGTCGCGTCGAACACATCCCGCAACCGAACGCAGAGGTCCCGCACGAACTGGGGCATCTCTGACGGCGGCGCCAGCACGCCCAACGGGCATCCATAGGGGTAGGGATCGAAGGGTCCCAAGACGGCTCCCGGCGCCCAGATAACCAAGCCGCCCAGCGGAAGCCCTTACGGGATGCGCCGCTTGGGACGCCGTAGGGCGGCGAGACAGCCGAGTAGCCCGGGTGCGCTGAGGTCCGCCGACGCGCACCCTAAACCCACAAACGGTTCGGCCCCGGCGCCGGTCCCGCATACGTCGGTCGACTCGGCATCTTGTTCGTCGGAAAGCCCGTCACAGTCGTCGTCGAGGCCGCGCTCGGCCGCGTCGTCGACGCCGTCGCCGTCCGCATCGTCGTCGAGCCACGCCGGCAGCCCGTCACCATCCAGATCGCCGAAGCGCTCTTCCGCCGTCGGAATCCCATCGCCGTCGTCGTCGGGGTCCAGCGCGTCCGGGATGCCGTCGCCATCGGTGTCCCCGGGCTCGTCGCCGTCCGCGAGGCCGTCGCCGTCCGAATCCGCACTCGAGGGGTCGGTCCCCTTGATCGCCTCGTCGCCGTTCTGGACGCCGTCGCCGTCTTGGTCGCCGGCCGGGCCGTCCTGATCATCGGAGTCCAGGAAGTTCGCGACCCCGTCTGCGTCGGTGTCGTCGTCTCGAGGATCTCCGTCGCCGTCCACGTCTTCGTCGCGCGTATCGGTCCCGTCTGCATCATCGTCTGCGTCGACGCCGTCGAGCACCCCGTCGCTGTCGGTGTCGCGCCAGCTCGGCGTCAATGGCGTGCCATCCAGGCAGCGCCAAACGAGCACGCCACCTTCCGTCCAGATTTGGGCCACACAGGCCATCCCAGACTCATCCTGGGTCGGGACGGCGTCGTCGTCGTCGTCGTCATCCAGGGCGTCCATCCGACCATCTGCATCGTGGTGCAGGTCCCACTCGGCGCCGTCGTCGCGGCCATCGCCGTCGGTGTCCGGGTCAGCGGGGTTCGCGCCGGCTGGGATCTCGTCGGCCGTGATGATTCCGTCGGCATCCGGGTCCCCGTAGAGGCCGTCGGAGTCGTCGGGATCGAGAAAGTCGGGAACCGTGTCACCGTCGATGTCGTCGAGTCCTTCCACCGCGTCGGACACGCCATCGCCGTCACTGTCGTCGTCCAACCATGCGCCGATGCCATCGGCATCCACGTCTGCGGGACCCTCCACGATCGTGGGGAGACCGTCGCCATCGTCGTCGTCGTCCACGAGGTCGGGCAGGGTGTCGCCGTCCGAGTCGACCGGCCCAAGTTCCTCCCCAAACTCCACGCCGTCCTCGATTCCATCGCCGTCGCTGTCGTCCGACAGCGGATCGGCCCCGAATTCGACCTCGGCGCCGTCCAGAACGCCGTCCTCATCCGTGTCGGCGACCGACCCATCCGTGCCAAGGGCCACTTCGTCGCCATCGAAAAGCCCGTCCGAGTCGGTGTCGCCAGCGCAATCCGTCGTCCCAGCCAGGACCTCTTCTGCGTAGCTCAGACCGTCGCCATCCTCGTCGTCTCCGACCCCACCCACGCCATCGCAGTTGCTGTCGACGGCATCCCCACAGGTCTCGACTGCCCCCGGAAAGACTTCGGCGTCGAGGTCATCACAATCAGATGCGAGCGCGCTTTCCCCGGGGTCCTCACAATCGCCATCCGGCGCCGGCATCACGGCTGCGGTTCCCACGCCATCGCCGTCGCCATCGACGTAGCAGCCGATCAAGTCGGCGCCGCTGCAGTCTTGATCGATGCCGTCCTCCGGAATCTCCTCGTTGCCCGGTGCGAGGTCGGGGTCTTCGTCATCGCAGTCCGTCCCGATCGTCGACTCTCCAAGGTCCGAGCAGTCGCCATCGTCCTCCAGCGAGATCTCGGAGCCTCCAACCCCGTCGAGATCGGCATCCACGTGGCAAGTGACGCGATCGGCACCGCTGCAATCTTGGTCCACGCCATCGTCGACGACTTCGTCGTGGCCCGGAAACCTGTCATCATCGAGGTCATCGCAATCCGTCGTCAGTGACGACTCGCCCCCATCGAGGCAATCCAGGTCCACCGACGAGACCGGGATGGAGACGCCAAAGCCATCGCCGTCGCCGTCGCGCCAGCAGCGGTCCCCGCCGTCGCAGTCCTGATCGACGCCGTCGGCCACCACCTCGGCGCGGCCTGGGTAAACGTCGCCGTCGGCGTCATCGCAATCGGTCGTCCCTGGAGACTCCCCGAGGTCCCCACAGTCCCCGTCGACGCTGGCGACGAGACCGAAGCCGCCAAACCCATCGGCGTCGGCATCCAACGCACAGATTTCGCCGCCGTCGCAATCGGAGTCGACGCCATCGAGGGCGACCTCGAGCGCACCTGGCGAACGAGCTGGGTCGGCGTCGTCGCAGTCCCCGCCTTCGTCGCTGCGATTCAGATCGCTGCAATCCAAAAGGCTGTCTTCGGCCAAGCCGACACCGAAGCCGTCGCCGTCCGCGTCGACGTAGCAGGCTTCGAAGCCGTTGCAGTTGCTGTCAATGCCGTCGGCGGGAGTCTCGACCGCACCGGGAAAGACGTCCGGGTCGCCGTCGTCACAATCCAAGGCGATCGGAGCCCCGTCATGGTCGGCGTCGATGCTGCCCTCGTCGAACGGCGCGTCTGGTCCACCCGTCCAACCGATGTCCGACCGCGTGCCGTCGCCGTCGAGGACGGCCGGATTTCCCGCGTCGAACAAGGGACTGCCAAGCGCGGGGCGAAGGTTGTCGTTGTTGCAGTCGCCGTCGTCGCTGGCGTCGATGAGGGTGGGATCGATGTCGACGAGCTGGCCGGCGAGATCCCCGACGCCGAGGTCACCGCCGACGTGATCGCCATTGGCGAACCACGCGCTCGTCGAAACCGTCGCGCCCGCGCCGTCGTCCTCGATCCCGACTCCGCTGTTCCAGGCCACCAAGTTGCTGTCGAAGCTCGCCGAGCCATCCGCCACCACCACGGCATCGCCGGCGGCGAAGACGATGTCCGAAAACGCCACCGATACTACGGCGCCGCCGGCATCCAACGCCGCCCCGCCCTTTCCGGAGACCGCCCCCGCCCAAATCGAGTTGGCGACGTCGATCGCTCCCCCAGAGACCCAGGCGACGCCGCCCTCGTCCTCGGCTTCGTCGCCGCATGAGTTCCAGCGGACGACGTCGACCTGGGGCACCGAAACCGCGGCCAGGCCGCCCCCGCGCCCCCCGATATTCTCCGAGGTCGTCAGGTCGGTCACAGTGAGCGAGGCGCCGCCTGTGGCGTAGATCCCACCGCCGTCATCGATGGCGGCGCCGCCGGCGTCCGCCACATTGGCCAACAACGTGGTCCCAGTCAGGCTTGCCGTGGCGGTCCCATCGTCGGGCGACCACCACAGCGCCCCGCCGTCGTTGATCGCGGAGCAGCCAACGAAGTTGCCGCCCGAAACTGTGAGCCGCACGAAGTCGTCGGCGGCCACACAACCGCCCGAACGACCCGCGGAACCCCCCACAAAGCTCGAGTCCAACAGATCGAGGGTCGCGGCCACTGTCGAGTCAGCCCAGACATGGCCGCCGTCCTTGGCCGCCTCGTTGTCCGTGAACTTCGCTCCATCCAGCCACAGCGCAAGGCCGCCCTCGAACTGGATCGCGCCACCGTGGTCGTTCGAGGCGACATTGCCAACGAATTGGCTTCCTTCAAAGGTCGCCTCGGTGCCGCCGTACCGAATCCGCACGGCGCCGCCACGGAGCGCCAGCCCGGTCTGAAACGTGCTGCCGACGTCGACGGCGTCCGCGGCAAACTCGACGTGGCCCCCGTAGACGCCCGCAACGTTGCCGATGAATTCGTCCCCTTCCAAGGCTGTGACGCCGTTGGAGACCAGGGCGCCGCCGTTGCCCGCCGCAGCGTTGTCCCGCCACGTGGTGGCCGAGGACGTCAGCCCAGCGGTGCCCCCGAACCAGCCTCCGCCTCCGTTGCCCGTGCCCGTCGCCTCGTTGCGCTCGAAGCGTGCGCCTGTGACCGTGGCTGACGCGGCGCCATTCGTCGCGACCGCACCGCCGTTGCCGCTGCTGACGAGGTCCGTGAAGGACGTCCCGTCCACCGTGATGGAGCCGTCGTGAACGTAGACGGCGCCCCCTCTCACCGCGGCGACCCCGTCCAAGGGATCCCAAGAAAAGGCGCCGCCCGCAAGATCGACCGCGCTGCTCGACGACGCGTAGATCGCACCGCCATCGCCCACGGCTTCGTTGCCGATGAAGCTGCAGTCGACGCAAGAGAGGTCGGAAGCGACGCCGTGGATCGCACCGCCGGAGCCGTCAGCCGCGTTGCCGGTAGCCGACACGCGCGTGCCGACGAAGCTCCCATTCTTGACGTAGACGCCGCCGCTCGCCCCCCCGCGACCATCGACAAAGCTCGTGTCGGTCGCGGTGATGTCGCCGCCATCCGTCCAGGCGTGCGGACCATGAAAGACGCCCGCGAGCGCCGAGTCGTTGTCCGAAAACAGGCTGTCGACGAGCACGGCCGATGCGCCAGCATCTACGGCCAGGCCGGCGCCAGCGAAGGCCCCACCGCACCCGGCGACGATGACGTCGTCCAAGGTCAGGGCCGCTCCGTCATCGACGTGTACACATTGGGTCCGGTGACCGCCGACCGTGAAACCGCGAAGCGTGACGACCGCGCCCGCGTTGACCGTCACCATGGGCCCAGCGGCTACGGCGATCACGCCATCGCCGGGGTCACCCACAGACGCGATCGTCAGATCCTTGCCAATCGAGAGGGCGGCTGTGATGGGCAGGTCGCCAGACCATTCGATCGTGTCGCCGTCCGCGACCGTCGGCGAAGCCACGGCGGCAGCGATGGTCGTGAAGTCGCAACCAGCCGGACACGCAGTAAAATCCGCGGCTGACACGGGCACCGTCGCGATGATCGCAACCCACAATCCGACGGTCATGACTTCCCCAAGCCAGAGTAGCGCGCCTGCCGACGGGGCGCGTTACCCGACTTTCAGCGGAGGAAGTCAGGCGGCGGTCCGATGTAGGCCTCGTCGAGGCGCTGCACCGTACCCGCTTCCGGGCTACCAGGGCCGCGACGACGCCCCACCCGGGGCGTCTTGTTCGACCCCCCGGGTCCGAGAACGGATGGAGACGGTTCCATGACGAGTGTCGCGCAACTGTTCCGAGATGGCGGAAGCCTGATGTGGGTGAACCTCGCCGTCCTCATGTTCGCCTTGGCGACCGTGTCGGAGCGCACGTTCGTGCTGTTCTTTCGCCTGCGAATCAACGAGCGTGCCTTCCTGGCCGCCGTTGAGAAGCTGGTGATGGCCGGCAACTTCGACAGGGCCATCAAGCTCTGCAGCTCGCACGAGGGGGCCGCGGTTCCCCGCGTCGTCCGCAGCGCGCTTGTCAGTGCACGGATGGGCGCAGCGGCCGTCACCTCGTCCATCGACGAGACGATGTCCGAAGTCCAGCCCCAAGTCACCAAGCGCGCCGGCATCCTCTGGGGCATCGCCAACTTGGCGACCCTCATCGGCCTCGTCGGCACCGTCTACGGTCTGATTCAAGCCTTCGCCGCGGTCGGCATGGCCGCGCCAGACCAGAAGTCGCAGTTGCTGACAGAAGGTATCGCCCACGCCATGGCGAACACCTTCTTTGGCCTCGCGATCGCCGTCACGTGCGTGTTCTTCCACATGACGATGTCGATCTTGGTTCGCAACGTGCTCGACGGCCTTGAGCACAGCGCCATCCGCATCGAGAACATCCTCGCGAAGCGACGTTTGGCCACGGGCGGCCGTGAAACCGGGGCGGCCGCGCCCGGTCCCGCGACCACCTGAGGCGTCATGGGTCGCCGCCGCCAACCGGTACACCTCGAGGATGAGGCCGAGGAGTCGGGCGAGTTGAACCTCGTCCCCTACCTCGACATCATCACCACGCTCGTGATCTTCCTGGTCTTCACGTTCCAGGTCATCATCGAGTTCCGGCTCATCGAGTTGATGCCCCCGGCCTACGGTGCCTCGTCGCAAAACCCCGACGAGAATCCGGACGACCCCAAGCGCACGCTCACACTGATGATCACGACGGACGGCTACAAACTGGTCACGGACGACCCCACACTTGGCCAGATCGCGATCCCGAAGAAGGGCAAAGACTACGACAATGCCCTTCTGACGACGAAGCTGCAGGAGACCAAGGCGAATCTTGGACTGGATGAGTCGCTGCAACTCGTGGCGTCCAATGAGATCGAGTACCAAGTCGTAGTCGCCGCCATGGACGCCGCACGCGCCGACAAGAAGGGCAAGCCCCTCTTCCCTGACGTCCTGCTGGCCAACGTCGGGGGCGTCCCATGAGCCCGCCCAGCGGCGTCGTCGAGCCCGATGGACCGCCAGCGGCGTTGACCGAGTACGACGCGCCGATCGACGCCCCGGCCGAAGCTGAGGAACCGGTCGACGACATCTGGGGCGAGAAGCCGAAACGCCGCCGCCGCAAGGCGCGCAAGATGCCAGGAGAGGACATCGCGTATCTGAACCTGACGCCGATGATGGACATCATGACGATGCTCCTCGTCTTCCTCGTCAAGTCATTTGCCGTCGAGCCTGAGAACATCAACGTCAATCTCAAACTCCGCCCGCCCCCGTCCACGACGACCATCGTCCTCGATGCCGCGACCAAAGTGACGATCACGAGCGAGCAGATCCTCGTCGACGACCTCCCGGTCATCGATGTCGAAGAGATCAAGGTCAACCCGAAGACGGGCATGATGGACGTGCCTGGACTCCACGACGCCCTGCTTGAGCGCGTGGACCACCTCAAGGCCCTTTCCGACATGGGCGGCACTCCGTTCGACGGCCGCCTCCTCGTCGTCGCCCACGAGACGACGCCCTACCTGCTTCTGACCTCGCTCCTCGAAGTGGCCGGCGACACGCAGTTCAGCCAATTCAAGCTGGTCGTCATGCAAAAGACAGAAAAGAAGCCCTGACCCTCTGGCGGTGGTCAGTCAGCCACCGGGTCGGCGTCACGAAATCGAACCTCCACCGGCGCGCCGCGCATGGCGCCGCGCATGACGAGGCGGTCGTCAGCCTTCACGAAACGCCACGGCCCCTCGTTGAGGTCGGCGATCCACTCGGGAATGCCAAAACCAAGCGCGCGACCGCCCATCCGGTCCCCTCGCCGACCATGAACCGTGAGCCCTGCGGTTGTGACGCCCTCGAACGTGAGCACGTCCGCCTCGTCCACGCGCCAACGGCCCGTGGCCACGCCGCTGGTTCCCACCTCCGACGCCACAGGCAACGCGGCCAGCGGACCGACAAACGCATCGCTGAGGACGATCTCGAGCCGACCATCCTCCCACAGCGTCCACAACACCCCTCGAGCGCCCATGACCTGGCCCGCGACGGAGGCGCTCGCGACCTGCCAGCGCCCCCCGACACCCGCCGGGGCGGCCTCGACCGTTCCTTCGCCATCCGTCGCCCCGACGACGACGACTGTCCCTGCCCGCCACCACTTCGACGAGCAACAGCCCGCCCCTGCCGTCGAAATGCGGCCACCGGGCCCTGCCGCCACGACGGCGCGCCCTAGCTGCCACGGGCCCCAAGTTGACGGCATCGTAGCCACCGGTGGACGTTCGACGGGCCATTCGAGGAGTCGGGGCGCAGCGTCAAATAGCCAACCGCCAAAACGGGTCCACTCATCCCCCGAAACGAGGCTGCCGCGAGCGACCTCGACGAATCGCTCTACCGGGTCTTCCCCCATCGTCCTGAGCCATCGCCAAAAGGCCAAACCTGCCCGCGGGTGGGCATGGAGGTTGCCGGTCGCGATGGCGCGTTGGAGGTCCGCTGCAGCGGCGCCAAGGACCGGGGCCGCGCGATCGGCGACCTCGGCAGCCAGCCCAACCCAGCGCCAGTCGTCGGCGGGCCACGCACCGACCCGCTGGGCGAGCCCGTCCAAGACTGCCCCCTCCAGAACGCCGCTCGCCGCGCGCCGCCACCGGTCCACCTGACCTGGCCCCTGGCCCGTCGGAAACGGGTCCCCCTTGGCCAATTCCGACGGCAGAACGACGCCCCCGTCGACCCAACCCGGGGACCCGCCCACCGTCACATGAAAGTCTGCGCCGACGCCCCAGTCCGCGAGAACGCCGTCGACCAACGCGCGCACGGGTTGAAGCAGGGCTTCAGCAGTGTCGTCACAACGCATCGCCCGCGGCCTATGGCACGCCAGCGGCCCGAGCCATAGGCGAGGCCCCGGCTTGCGAGGGCGCCGTGGGTACCGAACTGTTCTCCATCTACGACGCCTTCGCGGGCGACTTGGCCCAAGCCGTCGACCCCGCCGCCGTCGAAGAGGTGCGTCGGCGACATCTCGGCAAGAAGGCGCCCGTTCGCGAAGCCTTGTCCCAGCTTCGGACGTTGGCCCCTGAGGACCGTCCCGCATTCGCGCGCGACGTCCAACAGACGCTTGCCAGGATGGAATCCGAAGTCGAGAGCAAGGCCCAGGCCATCGAATCCGCCGCCTTGGACGCCAGGCTCGCTGTCGAGGCCGTGGACACGACCCTTCCGCCCATCGAACCGCCCGCGGGAGGCCGCCATCCGGTGACGCTCGTAGAGCGGCGCTGCGAAGCCGTCCTTCGCCAACTTGGCTTCGAGGTTGTCGACGGGCCGGAGGTCGAACATCCGTGGTTCAACTTCGACGCCCTCAACATCCCTGAACACCACCCGGCACGCGACCTGCAGGACACCTTCTGGGTCGAAGGTGGCTGGCTGTTGCGCAGCCACACGACCACAATTCAGGCGCGCATCCTGGCTTCGACGCCGAAGCCCCCCATCCGCGTCATGGCCCGCGGCCGCGTCTACCGAAACGAGGCCGTCGACGCGACCCACCTCGCGATGTTCCACCAATTCGAGGGCATCTGGCTGGAGGAAGGCCTCACCTTTGCCCACCTCCAAGGCGTCCTCAACTTCGTCGCGCGCAGCCTCTATGGCGACCATCCTACGCGCTTCAAACCCAAGTTCTACCCGTACACGGAACCGAGCGTCGGCGTAGATCTTGCCTGCGTGACATGTGGCGGACGGGGCGGGAGCTGCGAAAGCTGTCATGGCAGCGGTTGGGTGACGATCCTCGGCGCCGGCATGATCCACCCCAAGGTGCTCCGAGGCTTTGGCTACGACCCACAAGTGGTCTCTGGCATCGCGTTTGGCCTTGGAACAACCCGCATGGCCGCGCAATGGGCGGGCGTCGCGCGAATCAAGTCGCTCTACGAGACGGACTTGCGGGTCCATGCCGCGCTGGACCGGGGGAGCCTGTCGTGAAGCTCCATCGCGACAACCTCGCCACCTGGGTTCCGTTGCCAACCGACGGCGGCGACCTGCGCCGACTGCTCGACGACCTCGGCATCGAGGTCAAACGCCTGGATCACGCGGGCAATATGACCGTCGAGTTGCTCGCCAATCGCGGCGACCACCACGGCCATCACGGGCTCGCTCGCGAGGTCGCGGCCCGAACCGGAGCCGCCGTCACCCCGCCCCCGCTCGCCGCAGCGCCGACCGGCGACGGCCCTCCCTGCGCGATCCAAAGCCCGCGATGTCTCCGCTACCAGCTGACCCGCTTCCGTCGGTCCGGCCCGGATCGGCCACTCGATGCGCAAGCTCAGGCCACATTGGCCGGTGCCGGTCTGGCTGCCGTCCACCCCGCCGTGGACGCAACGAACGTGGCCCGCATCGAGTTTGGGCAGCCAACCCACGCCTTTGATGCGGCAGCCATCCACGGAACCGTCGTTGTTCGCGAAAGCGTCGCCGGAGAAATGGCCCACCCCCTGTTTCAGCCGGAACCGGTCGTGTTGCCGGAAGGGACGCTTGTGATCGCCGACGACCGCACGATCCTCGCGATCGCGGGCGTCACGGGCTGCGAAGGCAGCAAAGTCACGGCGGCGACGCAGGAGATCTGGCTCGAGTCCGCGACGTTCGACCCGATCGCCGTTCGCCGGGCGGCGCGCGCGCTGTCCATCGCCACCGACAGCTCTGCGCGATTCGAACGTGGTGGCGACTGGGACGCCGTCCCCATCGCGACCCAGCGCGTCGCCAGGTTGTTGGAGGACTGCTGGACGACGGTCGGCACGACGGACCACGCTCCGAACCGCGCCCGACCGCCAACCCCGCAGGTGTCCTTGGATTGGGCCAAGCTGAGCACGTTCCTTGGCCTCGACCTCGAGCGCGCGACCGTGCTTTCAGGCCTGAACGCCCTGGGGTTCCAGCCGAGGACAGACGACGGCCAACTCACCGTGACCGTCCCCACTTGGCGCAGCTGGGATGTGTCCGAGCCCGCTGATCTCATGGAGGAGGTGGCCCGAATCGTCGGCTACAACGCCGTCCATCCCGCGTTGCCGCCCATCCCTCTCGGCTCCCGACCGTCGGCCAGCGAACGCCGCCGGGACGCCTACGACGACCTGCTCGCCGCCCACGGTTGGACAGAGGTCTTTACCGACGGATTCCACGGTCGCGGCGCGGACGAGCCGTTGGCCGCGGTGTTGCCCGCCGACAGCGAGCTGCTGCGCCATGTCGAGACGACCAACGCGCTGGACCGCGGCTACGCCTTCCTGAAACGCTGCACGTTGCCGCAGGTACTCGAGCTCGTGGCAGAAAACGTGCGCCACCGCACCCTCGACGGCGCCGTCTTCGAGTGGACACGACTGTTCGACCCTCTGCCCTCGGGGCCGCTGGACCGCAGCCGCCCGATTGCGAACGAACGCGCCGTCTTTTGGCTCGCGCGCTTCGGTTCCGCTCGACCGGCAAGTTGGGCAGAGAAAGGCGCCGAAGCGTCGCTTCACCACCTCATGGGTGAGCTTGCCGCGCTGGCGCGTTCCCAGGGCCTCGATCTCACGTTCTCGCGCCTGGACGCGACCGATCCTCGATCTCCCCTCCTGCACCCCGGCCGAAGCGCCGCCGTCGCCGTCAACGGCGAGGCCGCTGGCGTCGTCGGCGAGGTGCATCCCCGCGTCCTGCGGGCTGCGCGCATCAAACACGCGCGTCCCTTGTGGGTCGAAATGGACGCCGACCTTTGGCTGCACGCCAAGCCGCGGCGCCGCGCGTTCCGTGAACCCAGCCAGCGTCCCGCCATCGCGCGTGACCTCGCCCTCAACACGCCAGCAACGATGGCCGCCTCACAGGTGACGTCCGCCGTCGAAAGCGCATTGCCCCCCGGCTCCACCGCCCGCGTGGCCGACCGCTTCGTCCACGAGGACCGAACGGTCACACTCACGATCGCCATCCGCGTCCCCGACGAGGGCGACACGAGTTGGACCGCCGAGGACCTCCAGGGGGCCGTCATGCGCGCCGTGGACGCGGTCCAGGCGGTCTTGCCGGGCGTCCGTCTCCGCTGACACCGCCGCCCCGGTCACAAGGCGTGACCGGGCTGCGAAGCGGCCGCTAGAAGCTCGCCTGCAACAGCAGGTAGAGGAACGTCGAGCCGTAGTAGCCAGGCACCAAGTCCTCGGACGTCGCAGCAGGAATCGGATTGTCGCTGTCCGCGTTTCCGCAGGGAACCATCTCAAGGTGCTCGATGATGGACGTCTCGTAGGCGGTCACCCCATTGGGGGTCACCCAGCCAGAGGACGTCACGGGATTGAGATCGTTGAATTGGTCGACCGTCGTCACGTTCTTCAAGAACGTGGTCGCCTGAAGCGACTTCGAGCCGATGCCGACGCCCCAATCGAACAGATCCACGCGTTCGAGGTGGAGCCGAATGTCATCCGTCCCCAAGAAGGCCACGTCCGTCGGCGGGCAGTCCGTGTACCCGTTCGCCAGCGGGACATCGAAGGCGCGGTAGATCTCCTCGCCAGGGATGTTCGGTGTCCACGTGTCCGCCGCAATCTCGACAGCGGCGCTCGCGTCGTACGCGACCGTACACTGGAGGACGAATGCATCGTCGTAGACGTAGAAGAAGAGGACTGCGGACCCTTGGACGCCGTCGTACGAGTAGTCGAAGAGGTGGCTACCGCTGACGATGCCGCTGAAACCCACGCCGACGTAGGCTGGCCGGATCGCGGGATCGAAGGGGTCGCCGTCGCTGCCCTCCAAAAGGTCCACAGTCGGGAAATCGGCGCACTCCGCCGCCCACCAAGGCTGCTCACTGACACCGATCACATCGAGGTCGTTGCCGTTGACATCGATCGTCGTGGTCGTCCAGCGGGCAAGGCTCACCCGATACTCGCCGTCGGACTCGATGGGCACCGCGTCAACGTTCAGGTCAAACTCGCCGTCGTCGGCCAAGCGCCAAACGCGCTCGAAACCGTCGCCACTGATGCGAAGGACGACGTCGCCTTCCCCGGCCTTCTTCCAACGGAAAGGAATCGTCGTGCCCGGCGTCAGGCTAAGGCCCAGCCCTGGCTCCGGCTCCGTGACCTCGATGACGTTCATCGCGACGGCGGAAGGGTCAAAGTAGTCGCCCCACTCCCCGCCAAGGCTCAGCGCGTAGGGGGGATCGGCAAGCTGCTCGACACCGCGCACTTCGTAGAACGTCTGCTCCTCCTCGGCGTCGAGGACGAGAGGAACGGCGCGGTCCGCCGCGACAAAGGTATTTCCGACCCAACTCCAGTCGGCGCCTGCCGGCGGGAATTCCTCCTCGGAGACGTCCAAGAAATCGTCTTCGGCGGGCAGCCCTTCGGGCAGGCAAAACCCTTCGGCCAGGCACAGCGCCGACGCCGTGTACCCCTTGAGTCGATCGGCAAACACGCCGTACACGCTGAACGTGGCGTTCCCGCCCGAACCAGCATGGGAGCGAACCACGACGACGCTGCCTTCTTCGCCCACCTTCAAGAAGGGAGGAGGTTCCTCAACGGTCGTATCGGTGGTCACCGGGCCGCCGGTGCCATCCGTCGTGGCATCGGTCGGGCGCGGCGGCGTGTCCCCACTGGGGCCACAGGCGACGACGATCAGGGCGGCGACGATGGGGCGCATCACAGAAGCCTCGGGGCGCCTCCTATCATGACCGAGCCTTCGTGGCCGCCGCGAGCGCCCCGTTCGGGCCGCCCTGCGCGGCGTTAGGCGGACGGCGTGTGGGTATGGGCAGCATGTCTCGGCGTCGGCCCCCCGACGGTCTGGCGGACCGTCGACCCGTCACCCGATGAACTGACGCTCGCCGTCATCGGTGACTGGGGCCAAGATCGTGCTGGCCTCGACGGAACCGCCGCCGCCCTGAAGGTGGCGCGGCGGGACCTTGGCGTGGACCTTCTCCTTCTCACGGGGGACAACGCCTACCCACGCGGATTGACGGGAGATGCGGCCGTGACCCGACACGCCCTCCGCTTTCAGCGCCTCGTCGGCGACGACCCGCCCGCGACCTGGGCCGTCGCCGGCAACCACGACTGGGGACGCGGCTTTGACGCCGCCGCGTTCGGACGCCAACGGGATTGGGCCTGGGGCGCCGGCCGGTACCACCTCCCGTCGCAGGATTGGGTGCTGGATCTGCCGCTTGCGCGGATCGTCGGCCTGGAGACGACGCGTCGCTTTTGGGACGGCGCCGACGACAGCTTCATCGACGCCGCCCTCGCTGGCGCCGACACCCGTTGGCGCGTCGTTCTGGCCCACCACACATTCATGTCCAACGGCACCCACGGCACAGCCGGCGCCTACGAAGGTTGGCGGGGCGTGCCCTGGATGTCGGGAACAGGCCTCGCGGCCTTGCGCGACACGTCGCTCTGCGGCTGCGCCGACATCGTGTTGTCGGGCCACGACCACCACCGAGAGTGGCTCGACGCGTGCGGCACCTGGTTCGCCGTTTCCGGAGCGGGGGCCGACCCCCACGGCCCGCCAGGGCGCGGCATTCCTTCGCTTCACAGCTCGGGAGGGCACGGCCTCGTCCACCTCACCCTGACCGCCTCTACGATCGAGGTCCGCTTCGTCGACCCCACCGGTGTCAGCTGGCAGTGGGCCGCGCCTCGCCGCCCCCGCGTTTGCGGCGGCGGTCCCGTCGCGTCAGAAACAAGGCAGGGGGGCGGATGATCACGGTCCTCGCCGCATGGCTGGCCTGCTCCGATCACGACGGAGACGGCACTCGCAACGGACGCGACTGCGCGCCCGAGGATCCAGCGATTTCCCCCTCCGCGCCCGAGTCGTGCAACGGCCTCGACGACGACTGCAACGGGCAGATCGACGAGGGCGTGTCCATCACGGCATTCCTCGACGTCGACGGTGACGGGTTCGGCGCCGACGAGTTCGCGCGCCGCGTCTGTACGCTTCCGCCGGACGGGTCTCCGCTCGGCGGGGATTGCAACGACGTCGACGCTCGCATCGCGCCGGGCCTTGGAGAGACCTGTGACGGTCTCGACAACGATTGCAATGGCGAAACTGACGAAGGCGTGCTCGGTGAGCTGTTCGAGGACCTCGATGGAGACCAACACGGCGACCCCCTTCGGCCGGGACCCGGCTGCACAGAGTCCCCCGGTTGGTCGTCGCTCGGCGACGACTGCGACGACGCCGAACCCCTCGCCTGGACGGGCCGCACCGAGGTGTGCGACGGCGTGGACAACGACTGCAACGGCCTGATCGACGAAGGAGCACCGGCGGAGCCGCTCTTCGAAGACGCCGACGGGGATGGCTACGGGGCGCCCGGCGCCGTCGCCTTCGGGTGTGGCCACGCGCCGGGCCTGGCGTCGAACGACCGAGACTGCGACGACCAGGACCCCGCCGTGGGCCCCCATGCCGAGGACCTGCCTTCGGACGGTCTGGACCAAGACTGCGACGGCTTCGTCGACGAGTTCGGTATCCCTGTTCCGTTCGCGACCCTCGATGACGCTTTGGCCGCCGCGCCGCCGGGTGCGGTCGTCCAATTCGACGAAGGCTGGTTCCTCGGGCCCTTTGACATCAGCGGCTACGACGTCACCCTCGCCGGCGAGGGGTGCGCATTCACGACGCTCGTGGGCGCGTCCGGGCCCAGCCTCACAGCGGACCGCGGCGCCGTCACAGGGCTCACGCTGAGCGGCGGCATCGGCGGTGGCGATCTCGAGGTCGGCGGTGGCCTGCACATCCTCGGTGACGTCGTTGCCACCGATCTCTGCGTCTCGGGCAACTCAGCGAAACAAGGCGCCGGCATCGCAGTCGAGGTCGGCGCTGCAGTTCTACAAGACGTCGTTTTGGCCGACAACGACGCCACTGTCAACGGCGGCGGCTTGTGGGTCGGCCCCGGGACCTCATTGAACGGCACGCGGCTCACCTTTGCTGCCAACGAGGCGCCCACCGGCGCGGCCATTACCGTGTCCGGATCCTCGCTGGACCTCAGCAACGCAATCTTCGTCGGCAACATCGCGAACGTCGGCGCCGTACTCCACACGCGGAGGTCCACGGTCGCCGACGGCGACCGGCCGTCGCACGCCACCGTGAAGTTTGCGACGGCTTGGGGCAACGGCCCAGCCGCCGGCTCCGACGCCGAAGGGCAGCAGGTGCTCAGCGCCGACGCCTCGGCCGACGACGATCCGCCAGGCGGGATCTCGTCCACGGTGCTCGTCGATTTCGCTTTCGCGGGCGGCACCGGCAGTGGGCCCTGGTTCGACGTGGCCGACCTCGGCGACGGGTTCGACGCCAAGCGCGTCTGGGTCCTCGATTCTGACGACTGGGACGACGCCAGCGGATTCCGTTCGGACATCCTGCACGCTTGGCGCCCCGAATTCCTCGCCGAGAACCCACTCTCCCCGTCCGACAGCGACCTTCGCTTGTGGCCGACGAGCCCGCTCGTAGACGCCGGCGATCCCCTCGTGCTCGACCTAGACGGGACCCCCGCCGACGTCGGCGCACACGGGGGGCCTTACGCATGGCCGTGGAGCGCCGGCGCCTTCGCCGCGGATGGGGACGGAGACGGCTTCAATGACGCCCATGAGTCCTTCTTGGGATTTGATCCCGCGACTCCGGACGCCGACGCCGACGCCGATGGCGACGGCCTCTTGGCATCGGAGGAAGCGCTGAACCGAACCGACTCGAACAACGCAGACTCCGACGCCGACGGCGTTTCCGACGGTGAGGAGGTCGATCTCGGGACGGACCCGCTTGACGCACGCGACCATGCCGTCGCCGCATTTGCCGGCGCCGATCGCCTTGGGGTCGTCCACGCGGAGGTCGCCATCCCCGACGCATCGGCCTTGGACCCGGATGGGCTGGCCGTGACGGTCGCGTGGTCGATCGACGCTCCTTCGGCGTCGTCCATCGCCGCACTCGACGACCCCGCCGACCCGCGCTTCGTGCCCGACGTGGCCGGGACCTACACGTTGACGCTGACGGCCTCAGACGGGGCGTCCACGGTCACCGACGCCGCCGATGTCCTCGTCTACGATGGCGTCCTCGTGCCCGACGACGCGAGCACGGTAGCGGAGGCGCTCGACCTCGCCGTGCCCGGCGAAGCGGTCGGCATCCGCCCGGGCCTGTGGCCTGCAACGCTCGACCTCGCCGGTCGCAACATCGCCTTGATCGGCCTCGGATCGCAGGTCTCCGACGTCGTCCTGGATGCCCAGGAGGCAGCCAGCGTCGTTCTCACGGGCGCCGCGGACGACGTCGTCCTAGGTCATCTCACATTGACCCGCGGCCAGGCGACCCGAGGCGGCGCCATCGACGCGCGGCTTGCCACCGCGCTGACGCTCGTGGACGTCGCCATGGTCGACAACGGCTGTCTGGAGAAGGGCGGCGCGCTTGCCTTTGCGGGAACGAGCTTCGTCGCCCGCAACTTGCACACCGAGCACAACTACGCGAACAACGGCGGTGCCGCCTGGATCGACGCGGCCTCCATCGACGTCGTCGGCTGGACCAGCGTAGGGGACGGCGCCGTGGACGAAGGCGGCGTCCTCCTCGCGGTCGAGCCCGTTCCGACGACTACCCCCCGAGCGATCCACGGGCTGCGTGCGATCGGCAACCACGGCCGCGAGGGTGCCGTCCTGGCCCAATCCAGCGACAGCGAGGTCGCCGCCCTCGTCGTACGCAACGGCCTCATCGAACGCTCGTGGGGTGACGCGCCATTCTGGTCTGAGGGCGGCGTGATTCACTTGGTCGACGTCGCCGTCCGCGACACGGCGGGCCGCGCCCTGTTTCGCGCCGAGGACTGGAATCCCGACGACGAGATCGTCGACCCGACGACCTTTGGCGCGTGGGCCGTTTGGTTCGATGCCAACGACGCGACCGCGATCGACGTGGGCGATGGTCTTCGCCTCGGCGATGCCGCAGGGATCGCGACCTGGGTTCTCGGCGACGACCGGCTCGACGACGTCGCGGTCGCCGTCGAGCGCCCAGCCGCCGCGGAGTTCCGGGACGCCGGATTTGCCAATGGCGCGGATGCCGACGGGTCCCAGCCCGACCTTGGCGTGCTCGGCGGCGCATGGGAAAGCCCCATCGACCTTGCGATCCACGACGTCGATGCCGATGGCCTCCCCGACGCCTGGGAGACGGCTACCGGTGGCGACCCCAACTTGGACGATACCGGCGAAGACGCTGACGGCGACGGTCTCAATCGCGGGGAGGAGTGGCTCGCCGGCACGCGCCCAGACCGCCTGGACACCGACGGGGACGGCGTCGGCGACGGCCTCGAGACCAGCGACCCGACCGACCCTGACGACCATGGTTTGAGTTGGACGTTGGCAGGCGTCACCCTCTCCACCGTGCCAGGACCCGTGACCCTCAACGCGTCCGGGTCGGTCCACGCGGACGGCGCCCCCATTTCTTGGTCGTGGACCTGGCTCCGAACGCCTGCGGCGGCGGGCCCGCCCCCATTCTTGACCGGCGCAGCCACGGCAAGCGTCTCCTTCACCCCGTCGGCGGCTGGCGTGTATGTTCTGGCCGTCGAGACCGTTGCCAACGGGATCGCAACGACGCGTCGCGCGGCCGTCGTCTACAAACCCTGAGCGTCGTTATGCAACGTCGTGATGCAGGCTGTAGCGGAGTCGCTCCTCTCGATTAGCCGCGGCGCGCTCTGCAACCAGAGCTGCGAGGAACGCCCATGTTCATCATCATTCAGGCCCTGGTCGCTTGCGCGCCCACCCCTGCCAAAGTCGAGCTCTCCGGTGAGGAGCGCATCACTGTCCACGAGCTGTCCGAAGTTGCGACGCCCAGCGCCAAGGTGCTGGATGCCGAAGGCGCGGAGATCCCCGACCAAAAGGTCGAGTGGGCCGTCGCTGACGCCAACATCGCCAAGCTGTCCGACGACGGTTCCAAGATCGTCGCGCTGGCCGACGGCGAGACCACCGTTTCCGCCAAGCTCGGCGAGCTGAGCGACTCGGTCACGATCGTCGTCTCTCTGCCAGACGCGGTCGAGATCGGCGGCGCGCCGGCCGACAGCAACGTCGCCATCGGCACCCCCGTCGCCCTGACCGGCGCCGTGAAGGCCGACGGAACGGCGCTCGAAGGCAAGGCCGTCACCTGGGAATCCAGCGACGCCGCCATTGCGACCGTCGACGCCGGCAACGTCACGGGCGTTGCGGCCGGTTCGGTCACGATCACGGCGAAGCACGAGGCCCTCTCGGCCACCGTGACGCTCAACGTGGTTGCGGCTCCGCCCGCTCCCTGAACGAGTTGCGGGTTCGCCCGCGCGCCACGCGCCGCAACGTCCCTTCGTGGACGCTGCGGCGTTTGTGCATGGTGAAACGTCGCCGGAGGCACCGTGATTCATCCCGCGACCGACGTCCGCCAAGTGAGCGAGACCATCGGCGCCGGGGTGTTCGCGATCGCGAAGATCCCGAAGGGCACCATACTGTGGGTTCTCGATCGCCTCGATCGGCGCGTGCAACCTGGTCAGGTGGACACCCTGCCTGCGGCCTTGGCCCGCGCCGTCGAGCGGTACAGCTACCAAGACCCCGGCGGCGACCTCATCTTCTGCTGGGATGCGGGACGCATGATGAACCATAGCTGCGACCCTGCCACGGTCGCCGTGAGCCGAACGCTTGAGGTCGCGCGCCGAGACATCGAAGCTGGGGATGCCTTGACCTGCGACTACGGCGTTCTGAACATGACGGGAACGCTCGACTGCCAGTGCGGCGCCCCTAAGTGCCGCCGGCAGGTACGCTCGGACGAGGCCTCGGCCCATCTCGCGCAATGGGACGCCTGGGCGGCCGACGCCTGGGCGGCCGCCTACTAGGTCCCCCAACCGCTGCTGCCCTTCGCGGACCCGCCCGAGGGCGACCGGGTTTGGATCGACGCTTTGCGCGACGGGCGCCTCATTCCGCCGCCAAGTCTGGCGTACCTTCTACGCTCACCGGTCCAGGGCGGTGCCGCAGACCCGACCCGCCTGTGGGCCACACGATGATCCATCCCGATCTCGCCGTTGCGCACGTCTCCGACGTCGTTGGCCGGGGCGTGGTCGCGCTGCGCCCCATCCCCAAGGGCACAATTGTGTGGGCTCGTGACGCCCTCGACGCGTCCTGGCCCCTCGCGTCCGTGCTGACATGGCCCGACGTCTGGCGCCCAATCCTGAGCCACACGGCCCTCCGCGTCCGCGACGAAGTCTGGCAGCCCTGGGATCACGCCAGGCTGATGAATCACGCCTGTGACCCCAACGCTGCTGGCACAGAGTTCGGGTTCGAAGTCGCGCTACGCGACATTCAGGCTGGCGAACAGGTGACCAATGACTACGCCGACTGCGCGCTGCCTTTCGAGACACCCTTCGCGTGCACCTGTGGGCACGTTCGCTGCCGGGGTTCCAAGCTGTTCACGGCGACTCCCGACGAACGCCAAACGCTCAGCCAACGCTTCGTCGCTGCGCGAGCTGCCATGCGGGACGTTCCCCAGCCGCTGATGCAGTTGTTGGAGCGGGACCTCGCCTCGCTCGACTGACGATCCAGGCCGCGCTCAGCCCGAATCTTGGGTAAGAACGGCCTCGGGCTCCCCCCAAGCGTCCTTCCAGACCCAATCCAGCCCCGTCTCCCCGCGGCCCGTGAGCACCCACGCCAGCACCCAGGCGTTGATGAGGTCCCAGCCCTCCTTGGCGTCGATCTGGCCCGGCTGAACGTCGAAGCCCCCAGCGACGTCCGTGAACGTTTGGTGGCCACCTCGGGGAAGGTCGACCCAGTCCGAGCCCGTCCCAGTAAGCCAAGGCCAATAGGCCTGCCCTTGGTGGTCGCCGTCGAGGCCGCCGGTCATCAAGTGAACCGGGCCGGTCACCTCGGTCACGCCGTCCGCGAAAAGCGTCTCGTCGCCAGCCGCCATGGCCACGCCACGCGCCCAGCGCGGGTCGCCCAAGCCGGCCTCGAACAGCGCCCGGTCATCGGCGTCGAAGTCATGGCAAAAGCCGGGTTCCCCAACATCAGCCGCGCAACCGTCCATCCGCGCCGCGTCATAGGCCGCGCCCATCGCAGCAAAAACCGTGTAGCCGCCGAAACTGTGGCCAAGGAGCACCGGCGCGGTCATGTCCGCCGCCGGATCGTCGGGCCCCCAACCTTCCACGTGGTCCAGGACGGCCGACAAATCCATCGGCCGCTGCCAGTAGATGGCCGTGTCGCGGTCTGAGCCATCGAACGTGGTGTTGCCCGTGTGATCCGGCGAAACGACGACATGCCCATGCGACGCCAGGTGCGTCAGGAGGAAGCTGCTGACCTCGGCGTAGCCTTGGTGGCCATGGGACATGGCGACGACGGGAAAGGAACCGTCCGCGGGCACCGCATCGCCGAAGCTGTCGGGGTCCGGATGAAGCCCGTACAAGTACTCGACAGGCTCCCCTTGGGCTTCGGCCGCAGGGTACCAGACCGCGAGACGCAACGTCCGCGGGGAGCCGTCCGGTAGGTCCCAAGTCACCTCGTCGACGCGGTAGCCGACCGGGAAGGGCCCTGGGGCCTGCAAGGCCTCCAGGGTCCACTCAGACGCGGAATCGCTTGGCGACGAATCGACAGGCGCTGGCCCGCAGGCCAGCAGGACTGCGATCACCGCCGGCGACGGCGAGCCGCGAGCAAGCCGAGCGCGACGAGCCAACCCCCAGACGCGGGTGTCGGGTCGGTGGTGCAGCCGCAACCCGAGCACTCTTGCGTGAACTCGTCGTTGTCGTCGCAGTCGCCACCTTTGGTCGCGCTATGGGCGGCGTCGGGCTGCTCGCAGGCAAAGGTCGCGGTCGCAGGGTCACCGAATTCGTCGCCGTCGCCGTCTACGAACCACTCGGGCGCGTCCACAGCGTCATCGTCGACGATTTCGTTGCAGTCTTGGTCGATGCCGTCGCACACTTCGTCCGCCGTCGGGTGGATGGCCGGGTCAGCGTCGTTGCAGTCCGTCGCTGGCACTTCGACGTAAGTGAGGCCGGTCAGCGGGTCCTGAGACGGCTGGTCGCATGAGAGGATGAGCGAAAGCGGGTTGCCGTAGCCGTCGCCATCGCCGTCAATCGACCACGTCGGGGCGAAGACTGGCAGGTAGTCGATCGTGCCATCGCAGTCGTTGTCGAGGTCGTCGCACTGCTCGGGTGCAGACGGGTTGACGAGCGGATTCTCGTCGTTGCAATCGGTGCTGTTGAGGACCCAGTCTTCGGTGGGCGGGGCGCACGCCAGTTGGAACACGCCGGCCGAACCGAAGCCGTCACCGTCGAAGTCGGGGTGGTACTCGGCGAACACGAGTCGATCCGCATCGTCGACGATGCCGTTGCAGTCGTTGTCGATGCCGTCGCACGTCTCGGCGTTGAACGGATTGACCTCGGGATCGAGGTCCGCGCAATCTGTGTTGTTGCCGACGCGGCCTGGCGGGATCGTGCACCCGATGACAGGATTCGTGTCATTGGCGTCGCCGAAGCCATCGGCGTCGGCATCGGTCCACCAAACGATCGTGAAGCCGTCGTCGACGACGCCGTCGCAGTCCGTGTCAGTGCCGTCGCAGATCTCCAGGAGCAGCGGGCTGGCCGACGCGTTCGTGTCGTCGCAGTCGTAGATGTTGAACACGCCGTCGCCGTCGCCGTCGGACACCGTGGCCCGCGGACCGCCGTAGGCGCCGATGTCGGAGCGAGAGCCGTCGACGTCGGAGATGTAGGGGTCGCCGGCATCGACCGCGGGAGAGGCGAACGTCGGGTAGTACGCATCCGTCACACAATCACCCTCGACGAACACGTACCGAAGCAGCGGGTCGACCTCGAGGTGATTCGTCAGGTCGAGGGACTGCGCGGACAGCTCGCTGACGAGGTTCGTCGGAACTTCGCAACCGACGCCGTCGCAGTTGCCAAGGAAGAGGTTGTACTGGTACGCAGCGGGGTCGCCGATCTCGTACAGGTCGCCCGTCACACCCGAAATCGCACCGCCGGCGATGGTGGAGACGATCATGTTGTTGCGAAGATCGGCCAACGAGCCGTCCTGCATGATCGAGCCGCCGGCGCCGAACATGACCATCGTAGGCGGGCTCGGGACGAGGCCGCCAGAGTTCGCGATGAACGTGTTGTTGACGATGTCGGCGCGGTCGTAGCCGCCAGCGGCCGCGAGGCTCTCGGTCCGCCAGAGCAGCCCGCCGCCCATGTAGATGCTGAGGTTGCCAACGAATCGATTGTTCTCGACAAGGAAGTCAGCCGTGTCGAACAGCATGAGGCCGCCGCCGTCTTCCAACGCCGTGTTGCTGCAGAACAGGTTGTCGTAGACATCGACCTCTTCGGCCGCGACGTAGGCCGCGCCACCGAAGCCGGTCGCCGAATTGAACACGGACGTCGGATCGAGGTCCTCCGTCTCGCTGATGATGTCGGCCGAGGCCGTAGCGCCGTCGTCGGCGACGCCGTTGAACGCGAAGCTATTGTCCCACAGCTCGGCCACGGAGGCGCCGAGGTCGAGGAACACCGCACCGCCGCGGTCACCCGAAGCGTTGGACTCGAAGTGGCAACTCTCGATGGTTGCATCGGCCTGAAGCACGGCGATGGCGCCGCCGTCCAGCGCGGCCGCGCCAGCCTCAAAGACCGTGTCCTGGACGACGAGATCAGTTTGGAAGCTGTAGATATGGCCGCCGGACCAGGTGGCCTGATTGTTCTCGAAGCGGCTGTTGAGGATCGAGACCTCGACCCCGGCGGCGTAGAGCCCAGGGCCCGTGCCGTTGTAGAAGCAGCGAACCCACACGTCGTCGAGCGTGGCCGACCCGAACACGAGGATACCGCGCGTGTCGAGGACCGTGTCGCAGTCGATGTCGCCGCCGGTTTCGGAGTAGAGCGGCACGCCCGCGTCCGCGGCCGTGTCGGCGTCGTAGCGAATCGCTTGATCGTCGCCGGACACCATGATGCCAGTGATGGTGACGTCGGCGCCAGCTTCGATCTGGAAGGCGAAGTCGTCGATGTCGCCGGTGACGTCGTTGACGTCGGGACGAACGCCGACCGCCGCCGAGCCACCGAGGCCCTCGATGGTCAGGCTCTTATCGATCGTTGCGCCGCCATAGTAGAAACCGGCGTTGACCTGGATCAGGTCGCCGGCCGCGGCTTCGTCGACCGCGTCCTGGATGGAACAATGGATCGTGTCGTTGTCATCGTTGTCGCACGTCGCGAGATTGACGCGCTGAGTGGCGCCAAAGGCGGGTGAGAGCAAAGCCAAGTGGGCCACGAGCATCGGGTGCGTCTCCGCGATTGCAGGTCGTCCTTCACCTTAGCTGCCCAGCCGCGGTCGGGCCATGCGCGAGACCGGACGGGACCCAAACGGCCGCGCCAATGGGCGGCAGAGTGCCCCCACCGTCGTCGTCATCCCAAAGCAGACTCGCTCCCGCGGGAGGCGCGACCTCCAACGGAGCATCCGTCGGATTGAGATGGACGACCGCGCCCCCCGACCGCGCCCAAACCGCCGGCACACCGCCAAACGCGGTGTTGGCCAGAGCCCGCGAACGAGACGGGGCCACGATCACGCCCTCCCGCCATGGAAGGGCGCGGATGTCCCAGACCGTTGCCCAATCCGCCGCTTCGACGCCTTGTCGAGGCGCGGCGACCGTTTCAACCTGCCCAAGCGCGACGCTCGCCGCCCGCTCCCATCGCGACGTGGGTGCCCAGGCCCCCGGATCCACAGCCCACCAGCGGCTCGTGGACGTCCGTGCCGCCGCCGTGGACCAGTCGGCCGCGCGGCCCTCGCCCCAAGAAGCGCGCTCCACACGGCCGACGGCCGCCAACCACGGCCCGGACGCCAAGATGCGCTCGACATTCGGCATCGCCTCGCCCAGCTGCTCCAGGGCCAGACCGAAGGCTGAGGTCCCCGACATCGGAACGGCGCGGCCGCCCTCGGCGGAACCCACGTCGCCACGCGTCAGAACCACGCCCACAATTCCGGTCGCTGCCAGCGCGACCGCCTGTTCCGCCAAGAGTGCTCCGCCTTCCTCGGAGGTCACGTCCAGCGCGAGGCAGCCGTCCACGATGAGCGGCTGGCCGTCGGCCCCCTTGACCCACAATGCCGGGCTTCCCTCCACGGCCAGCGGTTCGCCTTCGTCGACACACCATGGGGCCCAGGACAACTCGACCCCTTCGGGGGCCGCTGCCGCGACGGCGCCGCTGACGCCATCCGGCCAACCCGTCGACGTCGCCAACGAGCCCGCCGTCGCCTGCCAGCCCTCCCCAATCGACCAAAGGTCCGGTCGAGGGACTCCCTCTACAGCCAGCTCTTCGCTGAGCCCTGCCGCGTCGACCTCTCCTGCCCACCGGCGGAGGGCGCTGCCTCTTGGCGCCGCGAGGCCCACCTCGTCCGCCACGGCGCCGGCCCAAGCCGCTTCCAGACCCGCGCCGTCGCCGCCGACCTCTAGCCGCACCGGGTCGAGGTACAGCGTCGTGCCGTCGGGCACGTCCCAACGCTCGCCCCGATCCCCCCAAACGACGTCGACCTCCGCCTCGCCGATGGCAAACGACACCGACGCGACCGACGCCCGCACTGCACCCATATGGAGGGCCGAGGTCGTGCCACGGCCGGCGAGCATCGACCAACTGCTCGTCCCCTGGCCCAACTCCTGGGGGGCCGGCCACAGGGGCCACCCCTCGGGATCGCGACTCGCACCAAGGACCTCGTCGACCTCGCTTGGACCGCTCGCGTCCCTCGCGTGCCGCGCGGCCCAGAGCGTCTCCACGCCGTCCAAATCGTGGACCCCACCCATCCGAACACCGGTCACAACGCCGTCGCCACCGTCGGCGACAAGCGCCGGCAAGAGGATGTGGCCGTCGCTCAGCAAGTCGAGCCGGAGCGGGCCCGACCCGCGCCATGAGAACGAGTCGAAGAACAGCCGACCGCATCCCGATTCCACGACGATGTGGTCGGGGGCCAAGTAGATTTCCGAGGACGGTGGGCAATCCACCGCCAAGTCCGTGCCCGTCGTGGCCTCGAAATGGCCGCGGCACGCTAGCCAAAGCAGCAGTGTCACGGACCTGACCTGGCGATGATGCATTGGACGGCGTCGAACACGCCCCCACGGCGCGCCTCGACGCATCGGTCGACGAGGTCTTGGACGGTCCACCCGTGATTCACGACAAAGACCACCGAAGCGGCAGACCCGCTGGACAAGTGGGCTCGCCAAACGTCGCGCCGCTCCGTGAGGTCATCCGCCGCTCTCGAGGCGTCGGGCGCAGCAGGAGCGAGCGGCCCGCCCACCCGTTCGATCACCCAGAAGGGCTGCGGGCGGCCCGGTCGAGCGTCCTCCAACCACCCGTCCAGGGCGTGGAGCCGCGCTTCCGACAGCAGGCTCTCGGGGACGCGCTCGTCAAGGCGCTCGATCCAAAGACCTCCGACGTCGATCCATCGCAACGGGCCCCGGTGCACGCCCGAATCGGGCAGGACCACCTGAACCTCGAATCGGCCCGGAAGATCGGGGTGGAACAACGCCTCGGCGGGCGCATCCGCCCCGATTTGCACCAACGTCGGAACGCCTGGGTCACACGACCCCGACCCAAACCATCGGTCGGTCGAAACGACGCCGTCCTCACGGACGGCGCGGACGCAGTCGCCCCCTGGGTAGGGCACGCGCCCCCAGATCCGCGGCGCGGCCGCGTCGGCACGCCAGACGAGGTCCCCCCCTTCCGCGTAGGGTCGCCAAAACCAGGCGGAGGCTTCGGCTTCGACGGCGACGAAGGCGAGGACCCCGCCAGCGACAGCCCAAGTCCGCGGGAGCCACCAAGAGCCGCGTCGCGCGGTCGCAAACCCAGCGAACAACACGGCGATGAGGGGCCCAGCGGCCGTCGAGTTGAGGCCCGCGAGTTGGTCCCAGATCCGCACGATGTTGTGCAGCGGCGGCATGTGCCCATCCGTCCGAACCGCGTAGGCATTCGCGACGATGCTGGCGGCCGCACCCCGCCAGAACGTCGCGATGACAGCGGTACCCAACAGCGTCGGACGGAGGTCGACGACGGCGCCCCGGTACGAACCGACCGAGAACAGGCCAATCACCGCCAAAGTGATCAGCACTTCCCAAAGCGCCCAAGTCGCCGGACCGCCCTCGAACCGGCCGACGGCGTAGGCGAGCACCGCCGACGCAACGCCGGTGAGGGTGACCTCCAACACCATGTCGTCGTCCCGACGAACATGAGGCACGAGCACCGAGGCCACAAGGCAACCTCCGTACGCCACCGACGCCGCTAGGTACCCATGGGCCCGGGCTCGGGCCGCCAGTCCATAGGCCTCCGCGGCACGATCGTAGTGACGGTGGCACTCCCAACCGATCGCGACGGCGTCCAGGCAGCCAACTGAGGCCGCAAAGGTGGCGAGTACGACGGCGACCCGCATTCGCCCACGCAGCGCAAAGGCGAGGGACGCGGCTGCGAACATCCAGGCGAGGATTCCCGACGGACCCACCGAGGGAAACTGGGGGATGAGCCGAAAGGCCGTGGCCGAGAGTTCCAGAGTCCCCCCGATTGGCCGAGAAGCCTAGACGGCGGCCGGGTATCACGACCTCGCGGCGAGCCTTGCGAAAGGCGGTTCCAGCGCGCTATCCGTCCTCTGCGGAGCCGCGCCCGTTGGGGCTCCGACGGAGGTCGCATGCGCCATGCGAGCGAAGAGTCGCCTCGGATGTTCGAGTCTGACTTCATCGACTTCTTCAGCCGCGTCCCTTGGTGGGCCGTGCCCCTCATCTATGTGCCGGCCATCGCCGGCTTTGCGTACAGCGCGAGCCATGTGGGCGTCTCCGCCACGGCCATTGCCGGCCAGTTCGCAGCCGGCGTCTTCGCCTGGACGCTGATGGAGTACTGGCTGCACCGGACCCTCTTCCATTGGACGCCCGCCACGAGTTGGGGCCCCCGCTTCCACTTCTTGCTCCATGGCGTCCATCACACCTGGCACCGCGACCGGTTCCGGCTCGTCATGCCGCCGGCCGCGTCGATCGCCATCGGTGTCGTCGTCTACGGATCCCTGTGGACCCTGTCGATGGTGCTGGCGCCCTTGGTCACGCCGACCTGGACCCTGGCGCTCTTCGCCGGCGTGATGGCCGGGTACATGACCTATGACCTCACCCACTACTACCTGCACCACGGCAAGCCTGTGACTTGGGTCGGCCGCAAGCTGCGCGCCCACCACATGGCGCACCACCACAACGCCGCCCACAAGGACCGCAAGTTTGGTGTGTCCAACACGCTGTGGGATCACGTCTTCGGGACCTACTGACCACGACCTCGGGCACCTTCGCGCCAAGGCCGTTGACCCCTCCACCGCCGGACGCTAATCGTCGACGCGCGAACCGATGGGTTCGCTGCAGCGGGTGACGGCGCATGGGAAGGGCCATCGGCATCGACTTGGGCACCACGAACTCGTGCTGCGCCGTCGTCGAAAGTGGAAAACCTCGGGTCATCACCTACCGGGACGGTTCCCGAACGATTCCCAGCGTGTTTGCCATCGACAAGACGGGCAACCGGCTTGTCGGCAACGATGCGCGGACCCAGGCCTCCGACAATCCGCTCAACACCATCGCAGCGTCCAAGCGCCTGATCGGCCGCTCGTTCGGCAGCCAGGCGATGGAGCGCTTCCAACAGGTTTTCACCTATGAGTTGATGGAGGGTGAGTCCTCCGAAGTGCTCATCAAGGTCTCCGACCAGGTCTTC
The DNA here is from genome assembly GCA_005776945.1 of Pseudomonadota bacterium. Classification (GTDB taxonomy): domain Bacteria; phylum Myxococcota_A; class UBA796; order UBA796; genus SXOB01. Next base: position 104 of record SXOB01000036.1, on the reverse strand, counting down.
ACCCTTGAGCAGATCAGCGCGGCCATCTTGCGGCGCATCAAGGAATCCGCGGAAGAGGCGCTCGAGGAAGAGGTCGATCAGGCAGTCATCACCGTTCCCGCCTA
>SXOB01000004.1 GCA_005776945.1 Pseudomonadota bacterium | reverse complement strand
CCGGCCGCATTCCGGCGCGACGACGACGGGGACCCCGAGGTGATGCGCCAACAGCGCGGCCTCTTGGTACCGTTCGGTGAGGACGGCGGGAATGTCCGCCGCCTCCGTCGACCGGCGTTCGGCTCCCTCCGGGAGCAGCCATGGGGCGGCGACGTCGGCCAGGGCCTCTCCGACGCGGAATCGGCCGCGGGGGTCGTCGGCCAGCGAAACCAGCGGGCGGACTGCGAGATGGGTCCACAACGCGAGTTGCGCAGCACCGGCCAGCGCGAGCCCGACGTCCCGGGCGCGCGTCAAGCGGCCGTCGGTACGCGAAAGCAACAGGCCCACCGGCAACCACCCCCAGGTGGGCCAATGCAGTTCGGGAGGTGCGCCGACGGCGGCGATGCCGTGCAGAAGGGCAAACCCCACCACCCAACGTGCCAACGGATCGCGCGACCCGACGATCGCGGCCGCCCCCGCGGATGCGGCGACGGGCGTGACCGCCAGCCATTGCCCCGCCGCGGCCATGAGCGGACCAAGCGGGTCGGCGGATCCCCGCCAAAGGGCCTGGGATGCCTGGAAATGCAGGGTGATGGCGTCGTGGCGTAGCAACCACACGATGTGGGGCGCGGACACACTTGCTGCGGCCAGCGCCGCCCGAAGGCCGAAGGCCGCGGGTTGGCCGATCAGGGCGAGGGCGCCGAGCAGGGCGGCGTCGTGCCGAAACAACGTCGCGGCACCCACCGCGGCACCGAACGCCAAGGCGCGTCCGTCGAGCCAAAACCGCAGCGCCAAAGGAATGAGGGCGAGCAGGCCGACGTCGGGCGTCGCCAACGTGCCGAGAACGCCGAACGACGGGAGCGTTGCGCACCAGAGCGCCCAAGCCACCGGATTGGGCGTATGGCGGAGCAGGGCGAGAGGGGCGAACGAGGCGGCGAGCAGGCCGGGGAGGCGCCAACCCAGCGCGTCGTCCTGCAGCCAGGCGCCGAGGCCAACCGCCACGGCGATACCCGGCGGCTGGTCGTAGTAGCCGAGCGCCGGACGTTCAGACCAGAGCCGATACCAGGCTTCGTCGGCCAGCGGTCCAAGCGCGCTGGCACAGATGATTCGAAGGCCCGCCGTCACGGCCAGAATCCCAACGGCGGTGGCGTTCGGCGACATCCGTCCACGGATAGCGGGCCACCTGGGGAACGGCATGCGCGTCGCGGCACTCTGGCTCGTCGCGGTGGCGCTGCGCTGGCCCGGCCTGCGCGAACGGCCCCTATGGCACGATGAGGGCCTCACGTGGGCCGTGGCCTCCGCCCCGACGTGGTCCGAGGCGTCCGCTCGCTTCTTGGCGACCGAAATGCACCCGCCGCTCTACGACCTCTTGGCCACCGTCGCCTTGCCATTGGGGCCGGCATCGGCCATTCGATGGCCCGCCTTTGCCGCCTCGTTGGCGACGGTCGCCGTTCTTCAGCGTGTCGCATCCCGGGCAGGCGGGGACGCCATGGGGGAGCGCGCTGCGTGGTTCTGCGCGGTTCTTCCGCCTCTTGTCGCGTATGGTCGCGAAGGCCGACCGTGGGCGCTCGCCGTCCTCGCCGTGGCGCTCGTGCTCGATGCCAGAGACCGGGGCAGCGCCGCCCGCGTCCTTGCCTCCCTCTTCGCCCTTGCGTCGGGCTGGGGAGCCGGAATGGTCGCGGCGGCCGTCGCGGTGCGCGACCGCGCCTGGTCGTCGATCGTAGCGCTGGCGGTTGGCGGCGCGCTTGCGGCGCCGCTCGTCGCGCACCAGATGGCGGGCCTTCGGGATTTTGCTGCGCGACGCCCCCCGTCGTGGCCCGAGGATTGGCTGGCCATGGCGGGTTGGTGGCTGACGGGTTGGGACGCGGTCCCATGGGCGTTGGGGGCTGCCCTCTGGGTGGGATTGGCCACGGCGCCTGGGCCCCAAGTTCGCGCCTTGGCGAGCGCAACGGGCCTGTTCGTCGTCCTTTCGGTCGCTGACCTCTGGCCCCTTGGACCCCACCGGGGCGCCCTCCTGTTGATGCCCTTCGTTGCCCTGGCGCTCGCTGAGCGCCTGCCGGGATGGAACGCGGTCGCGATGGTCGTTCTGCTCGGCGGCATCAGCGTTGCCAGGTTCCCGGGCGTGCCCGTGACGGACATTTCCGCCCTGTGCCATGACTTGGCGGGCGTGGTGGTCGTCGACCCCTCGGCCAGCCCCGCCTGGAGGGCCAACGGTTGCCCCTCCGGCGTCACCTTCGCGACCCGTTCCGTGGAGCCCCCCATGGAGGAGGGCGTCGACTGGGTGGTCGTGGCGGGGCGCCGCGCGATGTTCCCATGGGGGCCGGGCAAAGAGGCCGAGGGCGTACGCGCCGTCCCGGCGTCAGCGGGGTCCGGTCGAGAGTCGCTCGAGTAGGACGGCTCCGATGCGATGGACGGCGCCTTCAGCGCCGAGCGCCACGATGGCGCTACCTACGTCGCTTGGGAGGGGTTCTGCCGCGAGCATGACGTCGGCGACGGCGCCTGGATCGATGGGGGCCAGGAATTCGGGCACGGCTCGGCGGTCGACGATCAAGTTTGGCAGGCCGACATGTTTGACCGTCAGCCAACGGCGCGCAAGCCAAGTCGTCACAGGGTGGAGGAGGCCGAGGATGGCCATCGGAGCGCCCACGGCCGCCACCTCGAGCGTCGCCGTACCGCTGGCGACGGCCACGGAGCGGCTTCGCCTCGCCGCTTCGCGTACGGTCGGCACGTAGGTGGCGTCGAGGTCGCCCAAGGTCCCGGACGGGGCCGGGACGAGGAATGTGGCCATGGGCTCGCGGGCGCGGATGGCGGCTGCAACAGCGCACAACACAGGCCCATACCGGCGATGCTCCGATGCACGGGAGCCAGGCATGAGAGCGTAGGTGGACGCCTCTGCCGCGTGGGTCCCGACGGCAGCGAGGGGGTGACCGACGGTGGCGACATGAAGGGAGGTGGACGCGAACCACTGCGCTTCCCACGGAAAGAAGGCGACGAGGGTGTCGACGGCCCGCGCGACACGGCGCACCCGTCCCGGTCGCCAGGCCCACACTTGGGGCGCGACGATGTGGACGGTAGGAGTCCCCTTTGAGCGGGCGTCGGCCGCGACGCAAAGCATCAGGTCCGGCGCGTCGACCGTCACGACCAAGTCGGCGCCCGGCAAGGCACGCCTCGCCGCCTCGCGCGCCCGCCAGGCGGCACCGACGTGGCCCAGCGCTTCGACGATGCCGAGCACCCCGAGGTTCTCGACCGGGGCGAGGGGCGCGACGCCCGCGGCGATCATCGCCGGGCCGGCGAGGCCACGGATCACAGCGTCGGGCAGTCGTCGCCGAAGCTCGGCAGCCACGAGTGCGCCGATGGCGTCCCCACTTGGCTCCGCGGCATGCAGTAGGATGCGCGTCACGGCGCCAGGCGGGCCTCGATCACCATTCGGCTCGTGCAATCCTCGGGCGGGTTGTCGAGCAGGCCGGCGCCAGCCGCTTCGCAGTCGGCGGCGCTGGCGGCGGTACCGCCTACGTCGCTGCGCGTGTCGAAGGCGAACACGGCGTGGTCGCCGTCGAGCGTCCACGTGCTGATCGTGCGCTCAAGGTCGCAGAAGCCAGCGCCTCCGCCGGTCGAGGGGGAAAAGGACACGAGCATGTACGTTCCACTGCCCGCGTCTTCGGACAACGCGTCCAAGGCCACAACTCGCCACGCCGTTCCGTTTTCGCAATCGTCGGGCCCGTCGCACAGGTTGACCTGCACCAGCCACGGGTCGCGAGAGCCGAAGGCCATCTTCAAGTGGTCGACGCCGAGGTCCAGGCCCTCGGTGGGGCCATCACATTCGGGCGTCGCAATCGTCGACTCCAGGATCTGCCAAGGTCCCTCCCACACGTCGGCGATGGGGTCGGTGCAGGCGAACCAGGTGGTGACGGCGCTCAAACCCATGCGGGCGCCGAGTGTTTCACGGCGTCGCCTCGTAAGGCCTCCGCCGCGGCCACGGCCCATGCACCGTCGTCGCCCGTTGCGAGCTTCGGAGAGGGCCGCCCCGAAAGAGCATCCACGACAGCCTCCCATTGAAGCGTCAGGGGGTCGGCAGGTGGCGCGGGCGTCGGGTGCCTGTCGATCCAGGTGGCACCGAGGTGGTGAATACGGAGCGTGGTCGCCGCATCCCTTGCCCATGTCGCCATGGCCGACGCCGAGCCCAGGCGAACCGTTCCTTGGACACGTTCCCGCTCGACCCGACCTTCGAAGGAGGGAAGGAGCGCGCGTCCAAACCAACGACCAAGGTGGTCAAGGTCGTGTTGGGCCAGGTCGAGAAGGACGTCGACGTCGCCGCCCCGCGGTCCTGGTGGCCGTGTCCGGACGATTTCCACGCGGTCTCCGGCTGCGGGCGACGGGGCGTCGAGGAATCGCTCGCAGAAGCCGACCCAGACTCGCCCCGCGGCGAGTTCGCGCGCGGTTCGCGCGTCGACCGCCAACGGCTTTTCGATGAGAAGCGCGAGGCCGCGGTCGAGCAGCGGACGTGCGACCATCGCATGGGTGGTGGCCGGACTGGCGACGATGGCGACGTCGACGTCGCGTGGGACGGCGGTCGCGGCCCGCGCTCCCCAACGCGCGGCGAGGGCCTCGGCCCGCGCCAGGTCGGGGTCGATCACGACGGCGAGCCGTGACGACTGGCTGCGACCCACGGTCCCGGCGTGGTGGGCTCCCATCGTGCCGGCGCCGACGAGGGCCACGTCGATCACGTGGCGGCCGTCCGGCAGAGCCCGCGGGTTGAAGCGGCAATGAAGTCGAGCAGCTCGGCGACCTCACTTATGTGACCGAGGCGGTCGCGGACGGCGTCGACGGCGTTGCGTCGCGGGCCTTCGGAGGCAAACAGGTCCCGCCATGCGTCCTTGAGCGCGCCAACGACCTTTGCATCCAGCCCCGCACGCTTGATGCCGATGATGTTGAGTCCGTACAGCCGAGCGCGGTCGCCCTGGGCCAACGTGAAGGGCGGCACGTCCTGCGCGCACATCGCGCCGCCGCCGACCATCGCGAGGCGACCTACGCGAGCATGTTGGTGGACGGCACACAGACCGCCAAGCAGGGCCCCGTCGCCTACGATGGCGTGCCCACCGACGGCCGCAGAGTTGGCGAACATCGCGTCGTCACCGATCCGGCAATCGTGGGCCACATGGCTGTTGGCCATGAAGTAGCAGCGGGCGCCAATTTCCGTCCGCCCGGTCCCCGTGCTGCTGCCGCGGTGGGCCGTGACGAATTCGCGGAACACGGTGTCTGCCCCGACCGTCAAGACGGTCGCTTGCCGCGGGTCGTGCTTGAGGTCCTGCGGCAGCCCGCCAAGCACGGCGTGGGCGCCCACCTGCACGTTCGACGCCAACGTGACCCCGCCGTGGATGACGGCATGTGGGCCTACCACCACGCCGTCGGCAAGGGTCGCGCCCGCCTCGATCACCGCCAAGGGGCCTACGGTGACGTCGCCCAACTTCGCACCCGCGTCGACGACGGCGGTCGGGTGGATGCCCATACTGCCTCCCGAGTCTCGCTATCGCGGGGGGTGTCGCGGCGGATAGCCGACCGCGTGAATGCGGCCGTTGCTGTCTGGGGCGCGCTGACAGCGCCGTGGTGGGTGTTCGGAGCGCTTGTCGTCGCGTTGTGGCCGCGGTGGCGAGGGGAATGGCGCGCGCGCTTGCTCGGGGCCCACGGCGGAATCCGACACGGCGCCACCTGGATTCACGCGTCGTCTGTCGGCGAGGTGCGCGCCGCGGCGGGGTTGATCGCCCACCTCGAGGGCCCCATCCTCCTGACGGTCGAGACCGACACGGGGCTCGGCGTTGCACGCGGCATGGCCGCTCGCGCAGGTGGCGTGACCGTGGCGCCCGCGCCATGGCCGCATCCCTGGTCGGTGGCCCCGTTGTGGGCGGATGCGATGCCGCGGCGCGTCGTGTTGATCGAATCGGCGACGCCTTGGGCCGTGGTCGCATTCTCTCGCCTGGCCGGCGTGCCCGTCGTCCGCGTCGGCGCGCGCCCACCTCGATGGAGGCTTGGTCGCGCGCTCTTGGACTGGCTCGTGCCCGTCGATCTCACCCTCGCACGTGGCCCGGAGGAAGCGCTCGTGCTTGGTGTGCTCGCAGGCGACGACCTGAAGGACGTTGCGCCGGCGGATTCGGTGCCTTGGCGCTGGTCGCGCCCCTTCGTGGCCGGGTTGTCGACGCACGAAGCAGACGAGGGGGCTCTGCTGTCCCTTGCGCCCGGCGTTGGCATGCTGCTCGCGCCGCGGGTCCCGGCGCGGAGCGGGGAGATCGCGGCGCGCGCCCGGGCGTCCGGGCGGACCGTCATGTTGCGCAGTGCATGGACCGGCGGTGCGATCGAGGTCGACGTGTTCGTGTTGGACACGCTTGGCGAGCTGGCCGGCGCCGTGGTCGGCGCCAAGTGGGCCTTGGTCGGTGGGGGGTGGAGCGGGGGCGCGCACAGCCCGTCCGACGCCGTACGGGCCCGTGTTCCCGTTTGCGTAGGGCCGGACCTGGGGTCGAACGCAGGGGCACTACGGCGGGCGCGCGCTCGAGTCATCGCGACGCCGGCCCAATTCGGGGTCGATTCGAGCCCCTTGGATGCTGCGGCGGCGCCGTCGCCACCCTTGCGGACGCTCGAAGCGCTGGCGGGTCACCTCTCAATCACGACGCCGGAGCTGGCGCCGCGTCCCTGGGCGTGGCCGTTGGTTCCGTTGTGGTCCGTCGGATGGATCGCGCGGAATCTGACTCGGCGGGCGTTCGCGAAACGGTCGCCCGTGCCCTTCGTCGCGGTCACTTCGCGGGACGCCCGGGGACCAGGGAAGACATCGACCGCACGGGCTGTGGCGGCGCACCTGGCTTTGCGTGGGCATCGGGTCGGCGTACTGGCCCACGGCGCGGGACGTCCGGATCGGCGCCTTGGGCGCGAGGGGGAGCGTGACCCGCTGACGGCCCTCGGGGACGAAGGCGCGCTGTTCGAGGCGGATGGACACCTCGTCGCGTCGGGGGGACGGCGTGGAGAGGCTTTCGCGGACTTGCTCCGCCGAGGCGCGACCGCTGTCGTGGCCGACGATGCCGATCGCGGCTGCGGCGTGCAGCCTTCGGTGATCGTCCATGTCCGCCACCCTGCAACGCCGCTGGCTCGCGGGCCCCAGCCCGCAGGTGAACGTCGCGTGGGTTTGGCGCCGCCCCACCTCGTCGTCGAATGGGACGACGGGTCGGGGTGGCCGAAGCCAACGGGCAATGCGGCGATTCGTTTGACCTTTGGACAGTGGATGTTGGGTGGCGAGCCGGCTCCGCCGCCATCGGAGGCCGCACCTTGGGTCGACGTCCATTCGCGCCCGTCCGCACCGCAGGTGAGCGGCCCTGTCTGCCGCCTCGCCCCCCATGGTCCTCAGGTGGATCTCCCCGACGGCCTCTGGGCGACCACACAGCGGGGGTGGATGCGCCTAGGGGCGGGGAGTCGGGGCCGAACCGCCTGGAGACGAAGCACGGGAACACTCGACGTCGGCGCCTGTCGAGCAATTGACGAACTCCTGTTGGCAACCCGGTGTTAGGCCGATTGCGTTGGAGGCGGCGTGTTGGCGTGGTGGCTCGTCGCTTGCGACGGACCTGAGCCGGGTTCACCTGGGGATGAACCAGAGCCGACGGCGGAGCCCTTGCGGTTGTCCGGCGTGGACCTCGCTATCCGTACGTCTGTGGCGCTTCGGGGCGTTCGCCCCAGCCGCGCGGAGCTCGACCAGGTGGCGGCGGACCCCTTGGCACTCGACGGGCTGGTCGACGCGTGGGTCGAGAGCCCTGAGTTCATCGAGACGGTCAAGGACGTGCACGCCGAGTTGTTCCTCCTGCGCACCGATGCGGTCCCTCAGTTCCCGTCGATGGGCCTGATGGAAGGCTGGGATCTCCAGGAGATCTATGAGGCGACGACCAACGAGCCCCTTGAACTCGTGGCACGCATCGTGGAAGGGGACCGACCCTACACAGAACTCGTCACGTCGCCCACCATTTACGCGACGGAAGCTCTTGCCATCATGTACGACCTGCCTTGGGACCCCGCGGGCCCAGAGGTGCAAGAGACGACCTGGAGCGACGGTCGTCCGGTTTCTGGCATCTTGTCCAGCAGCAAACTGTGGCTTCGCTGGGAGAGCGCGGGCAGCAATTTCCACCGGGGGCGCGCCAACCTCATCGCCGACAAGCTGTTGTGCGACTCTTTCGATACGCGTGACATCGTCGTGGTCGGTGGCATCAACATCGCCGACGAGGAAGCCGTCGCCGAGGCGGTGCTGACGCTGCCCACCTGTGTGGGTTGCCACCAGTCCCTCGATCCGCTCGCCGGGTATTTGTGGGGCTACAAGTACATCCTTCATCGCAACGAAATCGCGGCGGCTATCTCTGACGGTTGTGTAGATGTCTTTTACGAAGGCGAGGTCCCGGCGTTGGGAACGTCCTACCTCGAGTCCCACTATTGCTACCCGCTGCAACAATACACTGTTGCTGACGAGGACAATTGGGCGGAACTTGGCCTCCGAGCGCCCGCCTATTTCAGCCGCGAGGCCGAAGATCTCGTCGATGTCGGGCAGATGATCGCCGAAGATTCGCGATTTGCGGAGTGCGCGGTCCGCAACGTGATGGCGTACGTCACACAAACGGACCGCAACGCACTGCCGCTGGCAACGACGTTGAAACTCCAGGAAGAATTCGTCGCATCCAACTACAATTTTCGGAAGCTCGCGTCGTCGATCGTGAAAACGCCGGAGTTCGCAACCTACGCCGAGGGGCATCCGGGCGGGAGCGACGCCTACAGTCGGATGCGGGTCCTGCGTCCTGAACAGCTCGCGCGCACGGTCGAGTCGCTCACGGGATTCTCGTGGGTCGCCGACGCGGACGCGTTGGACTGCGCCGAGGCAGAAAATGGCCGTTACGGCTCCCTGTGCTGGGGACCCGTCGATCTAATGACGAGCGACAACTTCGGGTTCCGATCGATGTCCGGTGGCGTCGACGGCACTTACGTCGTCCAACCGACACACGCGCCTACGCCCGTCAAGGCCCTGGTTCTCGATCGCCTAGCAGCGAACGCCGCCGCCCACCTTGTCGCGACCGACTTTGCGCTCCCGGCCAACGCGCGGCTTCGCTTGACGCTCGTCGAAGCCGATACGGACGATAACCAGGCCGTTCGCGCTCAAATCGAGTTGCTGCTCGGCGACTTCCTCGGTGAACCATCGCCAGCGCCGTCCCTCGATGAATTTGAGGCACTCTGGCAGTCCGTACGCAACATTTCCGACCCATCCACAGCTTGGATGGCCGTCATTTCGGCGATGCTCCAGGATCCGGTCCTATGGTTCAACTGAGCGGAGATGCCCGATGCGGTTGACCCGTCGCCACCTCCTGCAGGCCGCGCCTGGCGCCGCTCTTTGGCCCTTGGGCGCGCGAGCGCTGGGGCCTCAGAAGCGGCCAGAGCACCTGATTGTCGTCATCGCCGACGGAGGCTGGGACGTCACCTTTGCCTTCGATCCCAAGGTCGGTGTGGAGGGTGTCGAGGGACCTGAGGTCGACCTCGACGCCACGGTTCCCTCTGACGCAGAGGAAGTGCGGGCCTACGGTGACTCGCACATCATCGTCAATGACTACAAGCGCCCGGCGGTGACGTCGTTCTTCGAGTCCTGGGGAGACCGGGCCTGCGTGCTGAACGGACTCTGGATGGGCTCCATTGTCCATCAGGTCTGCAGATTGCGCCTGCTGACGGGATCGTCGTCGCTCGTCGCGCCGGATGTCGCCACCATCATCGGACACCACCTGGGTGGGGCTCGGCCACTCGGGACGATCGACCTCGGCGGGCTGGGCTTCACGGGCCCACTGGCGGCATCCGCTGGCCGAATTGGCGTCACCAGCCAAATCAAGACGCTCGTCGACCCGTCGGTCGTGTTTCGCGCACCGGAAGGTCAATCGCCCTACCCGTTGTGGACGCCGGACCCTGACATCCAAGCGACCCTCAGGGCCCACCTTGAGTCCCGGACGGAGAAATTCCGGACGCTGCGAGGACATGGCGCGCTCAATGACCTCCTGGCCGACGACTTGCTCGCATCCCTGGACCGCAAAGCGCGCCTGGAGGCGGAAGGCCCGTCGCTGTTTGCCTCGCTGGATGCGGGCGCTGCGCCGGACATGGCCTTGCAGGGTCAGCTGGCGGTCGAACTGCTTCGGGCGGGGCTGTGCCAAACCGTCACGCTGCAGCACTTCGACAATTGGGACACGCACGGTGCGAACGCGCTTCAGCATGAGCGGTACGAGTCGCTGTTCTCCACCGTCAATGGCATCATGGAAGACCTGGCCAAGGACGACTTGATCGACCGGACGATGGTGGCCGTCGTCAGCGAAATGACGAGGACGCCGCGCCGCAACGCGACAACGGGCAAAGACCATTGGCAACACACGTCGGCCCTTCTCGTCGGCGCTGGCGTGGTTGGAGGCCGAACGATTGGCGCGACCGACGACCTCCTGGAATCGCTGCCGATGGATCTGGCGTCGGGCGACGTGGCCACCTCGGGCGACCCGTGCCGCTACGACCACCTGGCCGCTGGCCTGCTCGCGGCGTTCGACGTCGACCCCGAGGCGTACCTGCCGGGCGTGCCGGCCCTGAAGGGCGCGTTCGCGTGAATTTCCTGGTCTGGCTGGCGGCCTGCTCCGCTGAGGAACCGTCCACGCCCACGAAACCGTCGGACGGTCCGACAGGCGCGACCGACGCGGCGCTGGACTGTGAAGTTGCGCCGACTTGGGACACATGGGCCTACGGCTTTTTTCAAACGTGGTGTCTGCCCTGTCACTCGGTCCAGGTGCCTGAGGCGTCGCGCCAAGGGGCGCCGGTCGGCGTGGACTTTGACTCCTACTCGAGCGTGCAGCCATGGTTGGTCGCCATCGGCGCCGCCGTGCTTGATGACGCCCGCATGCCGCCGGCCGGAGGGGTGTCGCTGACGGATCTTCAAGCGCTCGAGACCTGGCTGGCCTGCGACGCGCCCGGAACTGACGCCGCCCTGCCTGTTTGCGACAGTCCCCCACGGACAGAGGGGGACGTGACGGTCCTCACCACCTCGGAAGCCGCCACGCTGTGTGACGGCGTCGACGGCCTCTCGATCTCTGGCCACGTTGAAGTCGGCGGCGGCGTCGAGCTCACTTGTTTGTGCTCCGCGGACGGCGACTTGTACGTCTCAGGGATCGGAGACGCGGTCCTGCCCCAGCTGTCAGCCGTAGGCGGCGATTTGAGGTTGGGCAACGGAACCGGCGTTGTCGCGCCCGAGTTGTCAAGCATCGCCGGCAATGTGGATTGGGAGCGTATCGCCGTGATCAAGGCGGATCTTCCTCAACTCGACGTGATTGCCGGCGACGTGGTGGTGGATGGGACGGCCCTTGGAGAGATGGGTTGGTCGGATCTCGTCGACGTGGGTGGATTCCTGCATCTTGCCGACAATGCATCCATGACGGCGGTCGACTTCTCCCGACTCCGTTCCGCGGGCGGAGACATCCTCATTGGGGGCAATGACGCCCTGGGTAGTCTCGAAATCGACTCGCTCGAGCAGGTTGGCGGGTCGGTCGAAATCTCAAGAAATCTCGCGCTGGTGGAATTGTCCGCCTTTGTTCTCTTGGAGGATGTCCCGGGTGATGTGATCGTCGCCAACAATGCCAGCCTGGTCGAGTTGAGCGGCTTTACCGGTGCCGCAGACATCTCTGGGCATCTCCTTGTCGAAGAGAACCCGGCCCTCCTGACGATCGGCGGTTTTCAGCTGACGACGTCCATCGGCGGGGACCTCACGCTACGGTCGAACGGGGCCTTGGTTTCCGTGGCGGGATTCCAGAATCTGACGACGCTGGTTGGGAGTCTGGTGGTGGACACGTCGCCGGCCCTCGTCGGATTGGGCCCTTGGCCCGCGCTCCAGACCATCGATGGCGGAATCTCGCTCACGGGGCCCGTTCCAGGGGATTTGTCGGGCCTTGGCCTGTTGGAAAGGGTCGGCGGTACGCTCGAGGTCAGAAACAACGCCTTGTGGACGACCATGGGTGGCCTCGACAATGTTTCCGCGCTTGGCGGCCTGCTGCTTTCCTCCAACCCCGAGCTCACGTCGTTCGATGCCCTGAACGGGCTGGAGGTGGCGGGCCCGCTGCGCTTCGTCGATTTGCCAAAGCTGGCGTTGATTTCCGGATTTTCTGTGCTGTCGAGCGTCGGAGGCGACTTGGAAATCGCGGAAACGGGCGTCGTCGATCTCAAGGGCCTCTCTGGCGTCCTCGCGGTGGACGGCAACCTGATTATTTCGGAAAACGACCTGCTCACCCGACTTGACGATTTGGGGATGCTCCAGCTGGTGGTGGGCGACGTCCAGATCGTCGGCAACGATGCGCTTCCCACCTCGGCGGCGTTGGCCCTCGTCGCCAACATGACGGTGGTAGGCAACGTCCAGATCGAGGGCAATGGGCCCGACTGACGTCCTTTGCCGACACCTGAACGCCCTCGCGTCGGGCGTCGATCGGCCGGCCCGTGTGGCCCACGATCCCGTGAAATGGCCTCGCCGCTACACCATGGGCTCGGATCGGGAGATCGCCGGACTTGTCGCGTCGTCGCTCGCATTCGGCCGCGTCGCGGCGTTCCAGGAGACGCTCGGCAGCGTGTTCGCGGTTCTCGACGCCGCCGGGGGTCCGACGCGCGCTGCGACCATCTCCAACGGGCTCCGGGGCCTGGACCCGCTGCGCCATCGCTGGATTGGCGGGGCCGAGGTGGCGACGCTCGTGCGCGCAGCCGCGACGCTCGTTGGGCGACATGGCAGCCTTGGTTCCGTTGCGCAGGGGTCCGACTTGGCAAGCGCCCTTGGCGCGCTCGTGGACGCCCTGCGGTCCGCGGCCGGGGAGTCGGCCCCACAACTGGATCGACTGGTGTCCGACCCTCGGCGCGGGTCGGCCTGCAAGCGGTTGGCGATGTTTGCGCGCTGGATGGTCCGAACGGATGATGGCGTCGATCTCGGCGTCTGGAACCACCTCCGTCCCGACCAACTCGTCATTCCGCTGGACACGCACGTCGCGCGCATTTCGCGCTTCGTCGGGCTGCTCACGCGAGCGACCACGGACTGGAAGGCGGCCCTCGAGGTCACTGCAGGGCTGGCAACTTTCGACGAGATGGACCCCGTCCGCTTCGACTTCGCGCTCGCCCACCTTGGCATCTCTGGCGCTTGCCGAGGGTACCGACACCGACCGACGTGCGAATTGTGTCCGTTAGACGCCGTGTGTCAGGCGCCCCTTCGGATTCGTTGACTTGACGGGCCCGTGCCCTACCCTGGAGGGACGGGGGATTTGCGGATGTTCGGCGTGGCCCTCATCGTTGCCTGCCAGGGAGCCGTGCCCGAGGCGCGGCCCGCCGATGTGACGATGAAGCTGGGTCCGCGGGCGACTTGCGACGATCCAGGGGCGCGCGAGGACGCCTGGTTTGACGTGGACCCCATCGCCATGGCGCCTTCGGACTCTTGGGACATCTCGGCGGGTGCTCCGGTGCTCGCTGACTTCGACAACGACGGCCACGTGGATTTGTTCAGCGGAGGAACGGAGCCAGGCCTCCGTTGGGGTGACGGCTCCGGCGCCTTCCATCCGGACCCCGGCGCCACGGCGGGCCTCGACCTGAGCGGCGTCGCCGGCGGTGCCGCGGCGGACGTGGACGGCGACGGCGACCTCGACCTGTTCGTGGCGAGGGGTGGACGAGGGGACTTGTTGCTCCGAAACGAGGGTGGGTGGTTTTCCGACGCGACGAGCGCAGACCTCGCAGCGTTGACGGGCGCGACCCTCACGGCCGCTTGGGGCGACGTCGACGGGGACCACGACCTCGACCTCGTCACAGGGGGCTGGGGCGACTCGCATGACGCGCTCGACGCCCACGGCGGCGGCGTGCATTTGTTCTTGAACGAGGGCGGCGAGCTCGTCGACGCCAAGGCGTGGATGCCCGCCGAGGTCCTTGGGGCCTGGGTGTTCGGTGTCGCGCTCCACGACGTGGACGGGGACGGTCTGCCTGACCTCTTCAGCGTTGGGGACCGCGCCGACCTGCAGCCGTCCGTTCTCTTGATGAACCGCGGCGACCGCTTCGAGGTCGCGGGGTCGAGCGGGTTCCACGCAGGCTTCAACGGCATGGGGGTCGGGCTCGGAGACGTCGACGGCGACGGCGGCCTCGACGTCTTTGAGTCCAGCATGATGGCCGTGTCCCTACTTCTTGCGCGCGACGTGCCCGATGGGGTCGTCTACGTGGATCACACAGCAGGGATGGGCCTCGCACCGGACGTGGGTGCAAGAAACCAGATCGTCGGCTGGGGTGCCCAACTCGTCGATCTCGATCTCGACCGCGACCTCGACGTCGCGAGCGCATTTGGCGGCTGGGATGCCTACGACGTCCCGGAGGACCAGGACGACGGCCTGTTCCTGCAAGGGCCCGACGGATTTGTCGCCGCTGAGGGCTTCTCCAGCCGCGGCGCTGGTAGGGGCTTGCAGACGGCCGACATCGACAACAACGGTTGGCCGGACCTCGTCTTGGCTGAGCTTGACGGTGACTGGAGCAGCTGGCGAGGACGGTGCTCGACGAATGGCTGGATCACGGTGCGACTGGAAGACGAACTCGGGACCCCCCAAGGCGTCGGCGCCGAGGTTCGCGTGACCGTGGACGGTGAGGTTCAGACGGGCTGGATTCGGGCTGGCGGGACGGGCATGTTCGGCAGCTCTCCCGCCGAAGTCCAGTTCGGGTTGGGAACGCGGCACACGGTCGACGCGTTGGAAGTGCGCTGGCCGGATGGTTCACAGTGGCAGACCACCGAATTGATCGGCGACCGGGTGGTCACGGTGGTCCGTCAGCGTGAGGAGCGCTGAGGGGCCGGTCAGGTCTGGGCCTCGGCCACGGCGTTGGCTTGCTCGATGCGCGCCAGCACCCAGTCGAATCGGCCGGTGGCGATGCGGCTTTCGCAGTGGCCGCACACGCCCGCCGCGTTGACCTTGTCGAGGGGGGCGGCGCACGACGGGCAGTGGTGCAGGTCCGTACCGCCCTTGGCGTCGGGGCTGCGAAGGAAGGTCCAAACCTCCGAGAAGCGTCGTGGCGTCTTGGCGTCGCCCGCGACCACGTTGCCGGCGCGGTCGCGAACCGTGTCGATCATGCTTGCAGTCAGGCGGAGCGAGACGGACTCGTACCAGGCGTCCGTGGATGCGTCGGTGATTTCGAGCTTGGTCAACTCGATATTCTCGAGGACGTTTCGCAAGCCGTCTCTTCTGTAGGGATCTGCGTAGAACCTGAATTGCTGCCACAGGTCGTCGATGACCCAGGCGCGGACGTCGTCCATGCGGTCATCGGACCAGGCCTGCTGAAGCATCATGAACAGTTCCCGCGCACGTGCCTCAAAGGCACGTTTGTCGAAGCCGCCATGGCGGCCGGCGAGCGCCCGGAGGTCGCGATCGAGGTCCGGGCTCCGGACCGTCGGCGCATGGACACTCGGCTCGACGCCGCCGTGGTGCGCTCGTAGGTCGGGACCCGGGGCGACTTCGCGGTCCCAGCCGACAATCTCGGTGCACAGCCACGTGCGCTTGCCGTCGTTGACGGGCTGGCCGCAGGCGCGGCAGCGCCCTTGGCGGTCGCAATCCGCTGCGCTTCCACAGGACGGACATCCCAACCGGGAGACGACCTCGGGGTCGGCGCTGAGCGCCGCCGCGTCTCGCTCGAAACGTAGGGTCGTGCGTACGAGCCAGGGCCGGTGGCCAAGTTCCATCGAGGCGACGAAGCGGATGTCCACGCGGAACCGTCCCTGCCGTTCGACGACCTTCAGGACCTCCGTAGCGCCGATGACGACGCGATCAGGAACGCCGTCGGTCAGATGCTTGCGGAGGGCTTCGGCCGCTGCCGGCGCCAGGTAGGGGGCCAGAATGTCCGCCTGGTCCTTCGGCACGAACTCCAACGAGCGGCGGAGGACGAGGGACACGAACGCAAGGAAGGCGGGACGCGAGAAGGCGGCGTCGCGTTCGGCGACGGCTGCGAGGCCAACGGGCCGGCGCTTCCGTTCCTCGCGGCGCGGCGTCGTCCCGTGCACTTGGAAGCCTTTGGACTCGCTGCGAACCTTCATGCTGGCGAGAATCATCAGCACGATGGCCACGGGGATGCCGACTTCGGGCCACGCGATGATGAGCCGGATGAGCAAGACGAGGTCAATGCCGTCGCCGCCGCCAGACGATCCGCCGCCGAAGCTCAGCCCGCCGCCGCCGCCGTCGCCGAAGCCACCACCGCCGCCGCCGCCGCCGCCGTAGTTCTCACCACCGCCGAGGCGTGCTTCGGCGTCGACCGCGACGAGCCCAAGCAGCGCAATCGCGACCACCCAAGAGCGCCTCATGTGTGCACCCGAGGCGCGTCGGACAACTCGTTGGCGTCTCCCGCCAACCTTGGGAACGCGACGGCGAGTCGCTCACCAAGGTCGCTGATCGCCGCCACGACGGCGTCGGCGGACCCTTGGGCCAGCCGCGGGGACACGTCGGCCAACGTGCCGGGGGCCACGCGGCCATAGATGCCGAGGTCCGCCACCCAGGTGGCGCGTCCCTCGGCGACGCTGACGTAGATCAACACGCCATTCCGCCCAGCCGTACCGTGGACGACTTCCGTCATGAACGCGCGGAGGGCGGCGTCTTCGACCTGGCGGGCGCGGCGCTTGGTGGTCGTCAGCCAACGCGCGCAGAAGGCGGAGCCGCCCAGCCACAGCGAGATCGGCCAACTGATGGCCAGCTCGAGGCCAAGCGCAACGGGGTGCACGTCGAACGGGGCGAGGACGGCGAGCAACCACTGGGCGGCGGCGACGCCCGCGGCCACGCGCCAGGCGACGTCCGTGTAGGTACCGGAACGAGGCGCGACGACGACGACGAATTCAGCGGACGTGCGCGATTCCGCATCGGCGACTGCGCGAGTCACACGGTCGACGGCATCGCCGGCCCAGGCGCTCAACGTGCCGCCATGCGGGTCAGGCCGAGCGCATTCAAAAGGGCAGCCTCCTTGGCATCATGTTCGGCATGATACCAGTGCTTGACGTAGTCGCGCTGGGCGAGCGTGGGGATGTCGCCTTCAGGCAGTCCGAGACGATCCAGGACGTCCCGAAAGGCGATGTCGTCGGGGTAAGCGTAGACCAGGCCGTCGGCGTCGAGCACGACCTGGTCGCCGTGGCGGCCACGAATCCACAGTTCGGCGCGGGCGTCCTCATAAATGACGTCGGTGGCGGCCTCGATGCCGGCCGCGAGGCGGTCCGATGGTACCTCCATGGCGAGGTGGTCGATCGGCTTCGCCCCTTCGGGGCGTGGGTTCGCCCGATCCACGAACTGGCGCCACAACACGCCGTGAGGGGCCTCCATCGCGGTCCAGAGGGCGCGATGGACGGCAACCAACTGGTCGGGAGGGACCGACACGACGAGGCGCGTCTCGCCGCGGTTGTCGATCTCGGCAAACCAGCCTGGCGACGGTCGCCAACCGTCGTCGTCGCCGGCCTCCGTGACGCTGGCCGCTCGCGGCTTCATCCTCGGCTGTCCAGCCAGGCCGCGATGCCCCGGTTCGTCGACTCCAGGTTCGGTGTGATCAAGGTGACGATGAACTTCTCCACTTGGGGCCCCAGCCGTTTGGCCAGGAAGGAGGGGACACCGGGGAGCTCCGTGATCTCGATGCGCAGTTGCCCGGTCAGCACGACCCGGCAGGCCTTGGGACCGTCGGCAAGTATCGCTGTCCGCCCCCTGCATGTGACGCGGTCGGTGAAGACGCGCGTCTTGATCTGCCAGTCGCCCGCGCTGTCGGCGTCGGTCCAGACCGCGAAATCGTCCCACCGGAGGTGTTCGGGCTTGAGGAACGCCGACGCGACCGACGGGATCTCACGGTCGCTCGCCCATTCGTTGTGCAAACTGACGCGACCGTTGCTTTCCTCGCGTTTGCGGACGACGATTTCGCGGACGTCGGGGATGAAGCGCGCTGCTTCGGGCAAGTGGTCCCGGTAGGCCTCGAACACGGCCCGCTGGGGGTGCGCGATGCGCGCCTCGCTTCGAATGTCCATATTCGCTCCCGCAGCCGCGGCTAACCTCTGGCGGAGGCCCGTTCAGCGAGCGGGCGACATCCGAGGGCAGCGACCTGCGCCCACGGCAGCGACATCGCGGAAGTCGACCCCGGCGACGTCGACGGGCTCCACGACAGCCGCGATGCGCGCGGAGTCGAAACCCGACACCCCGCGCTGCGCCGCGGCGTCCCGCTCGGCGCGCGTGGCATTGCCGTCGATGCGCGACGCGAGAACGGCGGGTCCCACGAACCAGGGCTGGGTAAGTGCGTCCGGATCGGGGACGACGAGAACGGCACAGGTCGCGGACCGCTCGAGGATCATCGCCGGCCATTCGCCGGCCATCCACAACGGCGTGACCCGTTGGCTTTCCGCCGGCGTCTCGGGCGAAAGGGTGACCTGCACGACCACCCCTTCGGTGATCTCGGGGCGGTCCGCCCGCATCGTGTAGGTGAAAGGGGTCTCAAGCGTGAAGCGACGCGCCCAGACGAGGTCCGTGAACGTCGGATCGGCCGCCACGGCGGCGGCCGTGATGAGAAACGCGGTCATGTGTGCCTCAGAAGGTGAAGAAGAGGTCGTCCAGCGCCACGCGGCCCTGCACGCTGCCAACGATGCCGAACTCCAGGCGGAGCGTCGTCAGCTGGCTGAGATCAAGTTCGGGGTGACCAAAGCTGAACGCCTCCAGGGGAATGGAGAACGTTTGAAACTCGTTCGCCCATCCCTGTCCCGAACCGTCGCCGAAGCGAGGGAAGGGGTGTGGGGCCCCAGCGATGGGGGTCGTGTCGACGAGAACCTCGCTGCCGTCGCTGTCGACGAGGACCACTGCGAATGACAGCGGCCCCCCCAACTCCTGCGTGTTGGGGTGCCGCGTGCCCTGAGCGACCCGCATCGACAGGGCCCGCATTCCGGAGACGTCGCCGTCGATGAGTTCCCACGTCATCGTGACGGGGACGCCTTCGTCGAACGTGAACACGATGCCGCGGTCGGCATTCGTATCGTTGCTCGACCAAGTCATGCCGTTCATCGGGTCGGACTCGTTCCAGCTGAACACGCTGTTGCCGTCGTCGAGTTGGTCTTCGACCAGGTCGGCGGCCGTCGTGGTGACCGCCCCTCCCGAGGACGAGAGTTCAACCGTGGGCTCGGACTGGAAGTCGTCGATCTCGATGACGTTGGCCGACGTTGCGTCGCGGAATTGGCCGGCCAGGACCGGCGTGACACCGTCGGGGCGGAAGATGGCGGGGTCCCGCCGGAAGAGGTCGAGAAGGCCGGGACGTTCGCCGAGGTAGGTCTCGGCGAGGGCAAGGAAGTAGGCCTTCGCGACGGCCTGCGCAGCGGGTCGGCCGCAGACCGGTTCCGCCGCCCCATCGGTCCAATCTGCGTCTTCGAAGCCGCAGCAGTTGAAGTCGTTGTGGTCGGCGCCGTGGACGTAGGTGACGAGCCGCTCGCCGGTCGCATTCGTGAAGATCCGGTAGTACTGCACATCGTCGCCGAAGGCGACGCCGCCGGTGACGTCGCCGTCCATGCTGCCAGAGATGTTGTAGTAGGGCACATCGTGCGGGTTGGATTGGTCGAGCGGGTCTTGGAAAATGACGGGCGCGATGCTGCCGACAAAGCGGATGTCGTCCGCCGTATACGAGGGCGGTGCCACGATGCCGTCGGCCAAAGCGTCGTAGGCGATGACCACCCCTTCGCCACCACGGCTGTGGCCGACCCAGGCGATGCGGTCGCCGTCGATCTTGTCGACGAGCACGCCGCCGCCGACCGGACTGGGGTCTGCGAGCAGGGCTTCCGTGTTGTTTCCGGTCGTGACAGCGGCGGTTTCGGTCCCAGGCACCGTGTCGTTGCGGTGGGACATCACGATGTAGCCCCAGCTCGCCAGGTGATTGCCGAGGTAGTCGTACCAGTCGTAGTCGTGCCCGTTCCCGTGCGAAATCACGAAGAGCGGGCGGGCATCCATCGTGTCGATGTCGGTCGGCCAGTAGACGCGCTGGGTTATCCAGTAGGACGCCGTCCAATCGTCGCTCGACACGTCGTGGGGGCCGGGCGCGAGCAAGTCCCCAAGGACGGTGAGGGCCGGCACATCGCCGCCTTGCAGGACATCGCCGGGGTCGAGCGTTCGGTCGCCATCGAAGTCGATGAGAATATCGTAGGCGGTCGCGAGGTCGCCATCGGTTTCTGGCGACGCCCACAAGGTGAGCGGCGCGGAGACGAGGCCGTCGCCCACGGTGCCTTCGACGGAGGACACGGCCTCGAGGGCAGCAAAATTGGGATCCGTTGTCCAGCCTTCTGCGGTCCGGTGGGGGATGACCCAAGCCGTGAAGGTCTCGCCCGTCCGGTGGGCAAATCGGCTGGGGTCGAGGTGCAGACCGACCGCTTCGCCGGTGTTGGTCAGAGAGACGGTCTCGACGAACGCATCGGCAACGCCGAGGCGCGCGCCAAAACGCTGGGCCGGGATGGCGGAAACGTCGACCGTCACCTCTCCCGGACAGCCATCGATTGAGGCCGACACGCTGCCGGCTCCCGGGGCGGTGGCGCGGATGAACAGCTCCGTGCCGGGGTCGGCGCGGTCGACGAGTTCGCCGGCCGTATCGAAGACCTCGAACGGGGCCGGAACGCTGAGTTCCACGGGCTGGTTTGCGTCGATGAATATCGGCAGGGCCCAAGGCATCCGATCGGCGCCAAGGGGCCCGTTGTCGGCGACCAGGACCGGCGGAGCGACGTCGATTGCGAACGTCAGTAGGCAATCTTCGCCGCTCGGGGGCGGGGAGTCCGTAGGGCTGGGTGTGTCGGTCGGATCCGGACCAGGAGGATCGGTCGGGTCGTCGCTTGGGCCCGGGATGGGGTCGTCGATGGAATCGCTGGTTCCAGACGGCGAGTCGCCGCAGCCCACAAGCGCGAGGGTGAAGAGGATGTGCACCGTGCCTCCCTCGGCGCCATAGCGCGCCGTTGGCGGATCGACCGGAGGCGCGGCGTGGGGCTTGTGTGAGGGGCGGTGCGCTCGTCAGCTCACCGCATCGACGTCCTGACCCACCCGTTGGCCGCGAATTTCGGGCTCGATGACGACGTGGCCGTCGCGAAGGGATGCGCGCAGCGATCGAGTCGTAGTCGCGATGAGCTGCTCGGCCAGAGGCGCTGCGACGAGTTCCTCGAGGGCGCGCAGGGCAGCCCGTGCACCGCCGGCCGGATCGGGCACGTGGCGTGCGATCAGCGCGGGGATGCCGGGGTCCCAGGCCAGGCTGCCGCCTTGCTCGACGACACGTTCGCGAAGGCGACCAAGGTGGGTGGCGACGACGGTCTCGAGCGCATCTGGACCCAACCCGCTGAAGACGATGGTCTCGTCGATGCGCTGAAGCAACTCCGGCCGCAACACGCGACGGAGGCGCTCAAGCGTCGCCTCATGGCGGGCGCTCGCGCTTTCCGAGCCGAAGCCCATTCGAGCCTTGGCCCCTTCGCTCTCGGCGACGTTGGTCGTGATGACGAACCATGCTTCGCGGGCGTGGATCTTGCGGCCTGCGGAGTCCGTGATGTGGCCCTCGTCAAACAGGGTCAGGAAGGTCGCCGCGACGTCGGGATGCGCTTTCTCGAACTCGTCGAGCAGGACCACGCTGTAGGGGCGACGGCGCAACGGACCCGCCAACTGCCCTTCTTCGCCGTGGCCGGAGTAGCCAGGGGGGGCCCCTGTGAGGCGCGTGGCGGTGAACCGCTCGGTGAACTCGCCCATGTCGATTCGGAGCAGCGCGCCGCCTTCCGGGAAGAGGGCGTCGGCGAGGGCCTTCGCCATCTCCGTTTTCCCCGTCCCCGACGGCCCAGCGAACAGGAACACGCCGCGGGGTCGATCGGGCGACCGGAGGTTGGCGCGGGCGGTCCGGACGGCTCCGACGAGGCGGGAGACGGCCACAGGCTGACCCGCGACCCGCTTGCTGATGACCGCTTCGAGCCCCGCGATTCGGCGACGGTCCGTTTGCGACAGCTCGTGGGCCGGCACGCCCGTTCGCTCGGAGACGACGCGCGCCACGATGGACGGCGTGACGACCGCGGCGCCTTCAAGGCTGGCGTCCGCGCAGGACTCGTCGAGCAGGTCCAACGCCTTGTCGGGGAGGCGGCGTTCGGGCAGGTAGCGGATGGCCAGACGGACACAGGCCGTGATGGCGGCGGGCTCCACCGTGACGTCGTGATGGCGCTCGTAGTCCCCGCGGAGGGCCTCAAGGAGCTTCACGCTGGAGGCTTCGTCGGGCTCGTCCACCGTCACAGGCTGGAAACGCCGGTCGAGGGCGCCGTCCGACTCGAAGTGCTTGCGGTATTCGGCAAGCGTCGTCGCGCCGATGATCTGGATTTCCCCGCGTGCGAGGGCCGGCTTCAGAATGTTGGCTGCGTCCAGCGACCCACCTTCCGTCCGGCCGGCACCCACAAGGGTGTGGATTTCGTCCACGAAAAGGACGATTCCTGGGTTTTCCCGAGCCTCTTTGATCAGGTCCCGGAGTCGTTCCTCGAAGGTCCCGCGGTACTTGGTTCCCGCGACGAGGCTCCCGACCGTCAGCTCGATGAGCCGAGTCTGGCGGAGGCGCGGAGGCACTTTGTCGCCAACGAGGCGCTGGGCGACCGCTTCGACGACGGCGGTTTTGCCGACGCCGGGCTCGCCAAGGAGAAGCGGGTTGGCCTTGAGACGGCGCACAAGGGTCTTGAGGACCTGGCGCACTTCTGCGTCGCGCCCGACGACGGTCGGGAGGCATCCGGCACGGGCCAGGGCCGTCAGGTCGCGGCCTTGTTCGTCCAACATCGGCGTCGTGGATTCCACCCCAGGGACGATTTCAGGCAGAGAACCGTCGGCGACATGGGCGTCGCAAAACGCCTTGCCCTCCTGGGCGAATGCACTGTTGGGTTCGATTTGCAGCGCGAGCGACCAAAGAGGTTGGGCCTCGATGAACCGGCTGAGCGCATTGAGCGACGCGGCCTTGCCTTGAACTGCGAACGCGTGGCGCGGGCGGACGCCAAGGGCGCGATCGAACCAGATGAGCGAGCCCTCGAAGTCCCCCAACATGCGCATGGATTCTGCGCGGCCAGCAAGCGCGTAGAGGTAGTCGGGTTGCTGGGCGAGAGCCCCGTCGTAGGCCGAAAGGGCGTCCTGGTACCGCTCATCTTTGCGCAGCGCTTCCGCGATGTTCGTGGCCGCTTGGACGTGCCCGGGGTCGACGGAGATGACGAGGCGATAGGCCGCGATGGCCGGTTCATATTGGTGTTCGTCCTCCAGGCAGAGGCCGAGGCGGAGGGCGGCGTCGATCAGCTCGGGGTCGAGTTCGAGCGCCCGGCGGCACGCCGCGATGGCGCCGCTGAGATCGCGCTGGCGATGCAGCTCGCGCGCGCGTTCCAACTCTTCCGCGGCTGTGCCCGTGCCCTCGGTGGCGCCCTTGCGCCGACCCACGGCGCGGGATTCGATGGCGCTGTTGCAAATTTGGATGCCGCGTTTGACGAAGGGGCTGTCTGGGAGGAGCGAGCGCGCCGAGTGCCAGACGGGCAATGCCTCGTCGAATCGGCGGAGCGTGTTGAGAGCGGCGGCCTTGCCGCACAGCGCAAATGCGTTGTTGGAATCGCCGTCGAGCGCAGCATCGAAGCGAACGATCGCTTCATCGCACCGGCCGATGAGCCGCAGGGACTCTCCGAGTCCAGCCATAGCGACCCGGTCCGTGTCGTGTCGCGAAAGGTGGGACTCGTAGGCTTCCACAGCTTCCGTTTGGCGGTTCCCGCGACGTAGGGCATCGGCCCGGCCGAGAGAGGCGCCCGCGTGGCCGGGTTCGAGGTCCAACGCGCGCAGGAAGGCCGCCGCAGCCACGTCGTACTGGCGCTCCTCCACGGCTGCCAGACCGAGGTGGACCCACGGTGGCGCCCAGTTGGGGTCCAGGTCGGCGGCGCGTCGGAGATCGACGATGGCCTCCTGATACCGGCCTTCGTTGGACAGTGAGACCGCGCGTTCGACGTGGGTGGTCGCCTGGCGACGCGCATCGACATCGGGCTTTCGTCCAGGGCGCGCGAGCTCATCGCGCAGGGCCCAGGCTTCGGTGGACGTCGCGTCTACCTGCAATGCTTCGGCGACGACTTGGCGCGCCTCATCGCCGCGGTCGGCCCGGGCCAGGGCGCGCGCGTGGCCAAGCATCGTCGCCACGTGCCGCGGCGCGAGGCGCGCAGCCCGCGACCAAAGGCCCAAGGTGTCGGCGTCCCCAGCGGCGTCGGCGGCCTCGGCAGCACGCCTTGCGATGGTCGCGTCTTCCGGATTCAGGACGCCGGCTCGATTCCAAGCGGTGGCAGCCTCGGTGCGCTCTTGTGCTCGGGCGGCCAGATCCGCCCACTCCAACGTGGCGTCGAGCCAATTCGGCGCGCGGTTGACCGCCTCTTGTGCGGCCTCCAGGGCTTCCTGCACACGTCCATCGCCGGCCAAGGCGAGCGCCCACGCGATCGACGACTCGGCCGCCTGCCGGTCCGGGCCCGGGTTGGCGGTGGCGGTCGGTTCGTCTTCGATGGCGCCGAGGGCCTCGGCGTCGCGGAGGCCCGCCCGGGCCTCAGACAGTCCGTCCTCCGCGAAGGGCGTCGTGGGGTCGAGGTCGATCGCCCGCTCCCAAGCGACGATGGCCTCGTCGTAGCGCCACAGGGCGTTCAGCGCGGCGGCCTGGCCGCGAAGCGCAAACACGTGGTCCGGGTCCTCGCTGAGGGACCGCTCGAACCACTGAAGGGCCTCGGTAGGTCGGCCCAACATGCGGAGGCTCTCGCCGCGTCCGGCCAACGCGTAGACGCTGTCGCCGCGCGAAGCGAGCACCCGGTCGTAGGCGGCGATGGCCGGATGGTAGCAACCCACGCTTCGCAGGGCTTCAGCCAGCGAAAGGGCGACCTCCATGTCCTCTGGCAGCCACTCAGCCGCTCGGCGCCAAGTGTCGACCGCCCAAGTGGGACGGTCGAGTTGCTCATAGCAACGGGCGAGGGCAGCCCAAGCGCGTCCGTAGGTGTCATCGGCGGCGACGGCAGCCTGTAAGGCCGAAAGGGCACTCTCCTGGTCGCCGGACTCGGCCAGACGCAGTCCTCGATTGTATTGGCCGCGGGCCCGCTCCCGGTTCCTCACGCTCAGGCCTCCGGCGGACAAGGTAGCGCGCCGATGGCCGCGCTGGGGCCTATCGGCTATCGCCCGCTCGAATTTTGTGGATTCGTCGTGATCGCGCTATGGTTGGCCTCCCCAGCCCTCCCGTGTGGGCAAACGACGCACGTCTGGACGGTGCTCGAAGCTGTCGACGAGTTGCCGCCCGGCGCGCTGCGCGACCTGCTTGCGGACCCCGCGATGCGGCCAGCCCTGGTCGGCGGGACGATGTTTCCGGACGGCGGCTACAGTCACATCGTCGAGCATCCCTACGGCGAGGTTTCGCATTGGGAGCCGTTTCAGAGCTCCTACGGGGCCTGGATTGCGGCGTCGTGGCCGGGTCTCGAAGCGGATACCGAAGCGCGCAACCATTTGGCCTTCCTGTTCGGGCTCGCCGGCCACGGCCTTGGCGACCAGCTGTTTGACGCGTCCTACCTGTTGCGCAGCCAGGCGATCGACACATGGGGGCCCGACGGCGCGGACACCGCTACCGACGTCGTTTTCGGGGCAACATTCGGGGGTTGGCCGACGGAGGAACGCTGGGTGCCCTATGAGGACCTGGTGCAGCGTTTTGGTGAAGTCGGAGTCGAGGTGGACGTGCCGACGATGGAACTCGGCATGGCCAGCCTCGAGGTTGCGCTGGCCTTCGTGGCGAGCGCGGCGACGCAGCCCGATGTCGTCGCCGAATACGAGGCCGTCGTACCTTGGGCCAATGCGCACCTTTTGGACCCGACCATTCCGGGGAGTCCCGCCCGGCTGCCGAAGGCCATCGCCGCGTATTGGGTGGCCCTTTGGCAGCGTCTGCATGGGGGACCCCCGACCGCCGACTTGGTGGTACACGCCGAGCCTGAGGACGGCTCGTTCGCCTTACCGACGGACCCCGGCGAGCTTGCCGACCACGTCCATCTGGTCTTGGGGTCGGCCGTCGACGAGGAATCCGTGGAGACCTCGGTGCGTGCCACGGCGAACGGCCAGGACGTTCCAGTCGAGGCGTGGATGTACTATGGCCAGCACACCAACGTGCTGAACATTCGGCCGATTGAACGTTGGCCTGAAAGTACTACGGTTTCTGTTCATATTGATGCAGGAATTCCGAATTTCGACGAATCCTGGGTTTCGAGTGAACCCGCCGTCGTGACCTGGTCGACGGCCGCCGAGGCGCCCGAGGTGCCTGCCGAATCCTCGGGATGCGCCGCGTTCGGCGGATTGCCCTTGTTCGTCTTTCTGCGCCGCCGGTCCCCGAGGTGCCCGTGTTGATGGGAGTCCTTTTTGCGCTGGCCTGCCGGGACGGCGGTGGCGGCGATCCGACGGACGCGTCGGCTGGCGACAGCTGCGGCGACGGTGTGGTCGACGCCGGCGAAGTCTGCGATGACGGCAATGCTGACGACCTCGATGGCTGTACAGCGGCCTGTGCACCCGCGTCTTGTGGGGATGGCCTGCGTGACGAGCTCGTTCCAGGCGTATCCGCGCTCGTACTCAACTACGTCGTCGGTGGACCCTGTGGTGGTCCGGAGACCTTCGACGTCGCGTTCATGCTCGACGGCAACGAAGTCGCGCGCGTGTCCGAAACGGGCTTGACCTGCCTCTGCTACCAAGGCGCCCACCAGTTGCGGGTCTCTGACCCGGCCGTTCTCGACACGTTGTCGCCGGAGGGGAACCGGTACGGTGTGGCCCTGACGCCCTGGGGCGATCCGGCGACCGAACCCCAACTCTACTGGGCGACGGTCACGTTGGAGGGGACGGACGACTCCATCCGCATTTACGAGTACGAACCCGGCTTGGCGGATGCGGAGGCGCTGTTTCCATGTTCGTGGGTCACGAATCCCAACGAGGGCTTCGAGGTGGAGCGCTCACCGACCGTCGAGGTGTTGGAAGCCTGCGACGACGGCAACGACTTGGACGGCGACGGGTGCGACGCGGACTGCACCGTCACTGCGTGTGGAAACGGACGGGTCACGGACGGCGAGGACTGCGACCCTGGCGACCCGCGTTTCGGCTCGCTGATGACGGTGGACTGCGACATCGACTGCACCGTCCCTGAATGTGGAGACGGCGTCGTCAACGCGTTGGTCGGCGAGTTCTGCGACGATGGGAACAACGTGGACGACGACGGTTGCACGGCCTGCGGCGACGACGCGTGCGGCGACGGCATCGTGCAGGTGGGCGAAACCTGCGACGATGCGAACGCGGAGAACGGCGATGGCTGCAGCTTTGGCTGCCTGTTGGAGGGATGCGGAGACGGCGTGATTCAGGTCGGCGAGGCGTGCGACCCTGGGCCTGGCGGGGGCGACGGTTCCTGCGTCGGGTGCCAGATGGCCTGTGGGGATGGGGATGTGGACCCGCTCGGCCCTGACGCCGACGCTGTTTTTCTGCGGTGGCTGGCGTCGGATTGCGGCGACAGCGCGATGGAATTGTGGCTCGACGGGGAATTCCTGGCGTCGTACGAAGTGGAAAGCGAATTCGTCTGCTATGCCGACGAGGAAATCGTCGAAGTCGATGAGCCGGGCCTGAAGGCGGCCCTGCGCGCCGGTGCACACGATGTCGAGGTGCGCGTCGCCAGTGCTTGTCTGAACGCCTCGTACGTGGTGCTCGACATCGACGGTGAGGAATTGGCTTTGTGGGCGCCCTTTGGCACCGACATCGACTACCATTGCGATGCCTACGCCTGGTACACGGGCTCGGTCCTTCCGATCTACGCCGAGGCCTGCGACGACGGTGGGGCCGTGTCGGCGGACGGCTGTAGCGCGTCGTGTGGTCGTGAGGTTTGCGGCAATGGCGTCCTCGACGTCGACGAAGGGTGCGACGACGGTGGAACGGCCGAGGGCGACGGCTGCGACGACCTTTGTCGGCCCGAAAGCTGCGGTGATGGAGTCGTCGACGAGGTCGAAGGCTGTGATGACGGTGAGCGCGTCGGCGGCGACGGTTGTAGCGTGCTTTGTACCGTGGAGGCCTGCGGCGATGGCCGCCTGGACGTTGGCGAGGCCTGCGATGACGGGGCTCGCGACGGGGGCGATGGCTGCGATGCCCATTGCGCCGTGGAGGCATGTGGCAATGGAGTAAAGGACGTCGGCGAGGGCTGCGACGATGGCGCGACGGAGGGGGGCGACGGCTGCTCGTCCGTCTGCCTCGTCGAAGGTTGCGACCCTGCCGGCGACGGCGACGGCGACGGCCTGACGGACTGCGTTGAGACTGGTACCGGCCTGTTCGTCGACGCGAACGACTCGGGATCGAATCCGGAGGACCCCGACACCGACGACGACGGCTTGCTCGACGGCGACGAGGTGCTGGAGCGGGCGCCGGGCTTGAATCTGCTCGGGATGGGCTGCGATCCCAATCACCGGGATTTGCTCTTGGAAGCCGATTGGGTGGCGTCGGAACTTTGCGACGACATCGACGGGCTGGCGCCGGGCAGCCGCTTCGAGGCGTATTTGGAGTCCACATTCGCCGCGATGCCGATACTCAACCCCTCAGGGCGTTGGGGCATTCATGCCGTAGTCGACCGCGGCCAAGGCGGTGGCTACGAAGGCGGGAACCGGGTGGAGGGATTTGAGGAAGAATTTGCCGCGTTTGGGGGGACGTATTTCGACATCGAGGCCGAGCATTTCGCCCGAAAGGGATGGTTCCACTACCTCCTGTTCAGCAACGGCTTCCAGACGACGGGCTACCCTTGGTATGGCGGCATGGCTTTCATGCCCGGCTGGGAGGTCCACCTCGGCCCTTGGTGTGGGGGCGCGGAGGATTGGGGTAGCGTCACCGTCCATGAGCTTGGCCACAATCTCGGTTTGGACCATGGCGGTCCGTACGACGGCTGCAACTACAAACCGAATTACGACTCCGTGATGAATTACGGCAACGGCGCCTACGACACGGATTGCGACGGCTTGCTGGAAGCCAACCCCCTGTTTTCGGTAGGGGCGCTCGAGCCGCTGGATGAGAACGCCTTGGACGAGTCTTTGGGCGTGTGTGGGTCCTGGGAGGACTGGGACGATGACGGGAAAGAGGATGTTGGTTTCGTTTCCGTCGACCTGAATTCCAGCGAATCGGGGCCCTGTGGCGGTCCGCTGACCGTGCTCGAAGACCGCGACGACTACGCCGGGCTCGACTTCGTCAGCGGCACCGCGGCTGTAGCGCCCATTCCGGGGGCGCTGCGGGTGGACGGCCGCGGCGAAGGACGGGTGTGCGACGAACGCGACCTTCCGGGCGCCATTGACCGCGGCCGTCGGAGTTTTGTCAGCCCGGCGCGTTTCTGACGGTCGAGGCGAAGGAGGTTGGGTTCAGACGTCGAGGTCGTCGGCGTCCGCGGCGCGCTCCGTGATGAAGCGGTAGCGGTTCGCAGGGTCCTTGCCCATCAACTCGGAGATGCGCTCGTCGGTCGCCAGCGGATCCCGAATCTCGACGCGAACGAGCCGGCGACGCTGGGGATCCAGCGTTGTCTCAAAC
Organism: Pseudomonadota bacterium; assembly: GCA_005776945.1. Taxonomy (GTDB): domain Bacteria; phylum Myxococcota_A; class UBA796; order UBA796; genus SXOB01. The sequence goes on along the minus strand of SXOB01000004.1, from coordinate 18,283 downwards.
AACGTTCGGGGCGGCATTTCACCCAAGCCCTTGAATCGCGTGATCTCGGGCTTGGCGCGGGGGGGCAAGCGCTTGAGAATCCTGTCGCGGTCGCGGTCGTCGCTGGCCCAAAACGTGTCGGAGCCCGACGCAATCCGGTAGAGAGGTGGCTGCGCGAGAAAGAGATGCCCGCCGTCGATGACGGGGCGGAGGTGCCGGTAGAAAAACGTCAGGAGGAGCGTCGCGATGTGGTGGCCGTCGCTGTCGGCGTCCATCAGCAAAATGACGCGTTGGTAACGCAGGCGGTCGGCGCGGAAGTCGCTGCCCATGCCGCAACCAAGCGCGACGACGATACTGTTGAGTTCCTCGTTGGCGAGGAGCTTCTTGGCAGTCGCCTGCTCGGCGTTGAGCACCTTGCCGCGAAGCGGGAGGACGGCCTGGGTTCGGCGGTCCCGGGCCTGTTTGGCGGACCCGCCGGCCGAGTCGCCCTCCACGAGGAAGACCTCGCGTTCGTCGGTGTCGGTGGCTGAACAATCCGCGAGCTTGCCCGGGAGCGCGAGGCGGCTCGTGGTCGCCGAGCGGGCTCGGACCTCGTTGGCTGCAGCTCGGCTCGCGATACGGACGCGCGCCGCGGCGATGGCCCGAGCAACGATGGCCTCGCCGGTGGGCCGATTCGCGTGCATCCACTGTTCGAGGGCGGGACGAACGATGCCCTCGACCAAACCGCGAACGTCGGGGTTGTTGAGCCGTCCCTTCGTCTGCCCTTGGAATTGGGGATCCCGCAGTCGTACCGACAAGACGGCCACAACGCCTTCGCGTAGATCCTCAGCCGTCAGGGTCAGATTCCGCGGCATGAGGTCGTGGGTTTCGATGAATGCGCGGACCGCGCGGGCCGCGGCGTCGCGAAGGCCCTGTTCGTGTGTGCCACCGTCGGAGGTGTGAATGCCGTTCGCGTAGGACAAGACGCGTTCAGTGGGCGCCTCGGTCCACGTGATGGCGAGGTCGACGCGAATGCCCTGGGTGCGGTCAATCGCAAAGCGAGCGTCGAAGGACCGGTGCAGACCCTCGCGGGTGACGAGGGTCTCCACGTAGTCGCTCACGCCGCCGTCGAAGCGAAACTCGGTCGACCTGCCGGTCACCTGGTCGCGGAACACGATGCGCAGGCCCTTGTTGAGCCAAGCGCGCGTCTCGAGGGCCGCGTGGATTCGGGCCGCCTCGAAATGGTGTTCCTCGAAAATGGTAGGATCGGCCGTGAACGTGATGGTCGTACCGGTGCCGCGAGCAGGGCCGACAGGGACGACCGGGCCTTGGGGGACCCCGCGCTTGTAGCTCTGGACCCACTCCTGACCGTCGCGGCGAATGCGCGCCTCGAGGTGGCTGCTCAGCGCGTTGACGGCGCTGCTGCCGACGCCATGGAGGCCGCCGGTCGCCTCATAGGACGCGCCGCCGAACTTCCCGCCTGCATGGAGCGTCGTCAACACGACTTCCAACGCCGAGCGCTTGAGCGTCGGATGTTCGTCGACCGGGATTCCGCGTCCGTTGTCGTCGACGGACACCGTGGTGCCGGAGCTGTGCAGGGTCACCGTGATGCCGGTGGCATGGCCATTCATCGCCTCGTCGACGGCGTTGTCGACAATCTCCCAGACGAGGTGATGCAGTCCGCCCGTTCCGGTGCCGCCGATGTACATGCCTGGCCGCTTGCGGACAGCTTCGATTCCGTCGAGAACCGCGATGTCCCGCGCCGTGTAGCTAGGGGGCCGCGCCATCAGGCCTCCGCTGGGTCAGATGGACCCAAGAGAATGATGGGACCGCGTTTCCAGACGTCGATGGTCCCGCGTTGAAGGACGACGTGGCCGCGACCCCCGCGAGGCCCGAGGCCGAATTTCTTTTCGCAAACGACGAGTTCGCGTCCCTGAGCCGTGACGACGGCCGCTCCCGTCTCCGCGTCGGGGGCAAGCACAAGGGCCATCACGGTGTCGTCCTCGCGGAGCTTGATTCCGGTGACGCCCTTTCCCGCCGCCCGCAGGACGCCGACCTCGTCGGCCCCGAACACCGCTGCCCGGCCGCGCAGCGTGGCGATGCAAACGCGGTCGCCCGGGCGGACTGCGCTGGCCAGGAAGACGGTGTCCTCGCCGTCCAACCGTGCGTACTTCCGGCCGTTGCGCGTGGAGGGCTCTTCGTGTGCGGCGGTCGCAAATCGCAGAACGCGCCCGTGAGCCGTGATGGCGAACGCGTACGGTCCCGGCGGGTCGTCGCCGAGCGGGAGGGCCACTTGAGCCGGGCGATGGCGCACGTCGTGCGACAGGACGCCGACGACGCGCTCGCCGTCCGCGAAGGCGAAGCGTCGCTGGAGGGGTTCGCCGTGGCCGGTGGTGTTGGGGACATCGTCGACGCGCATCGTGTAGGCCGAGCCCGCAGACGTCAGAAAGGTCAGGGTCGAACGAGTGCGGACGCGCAGGAGGACGGCGATGGCGTCGTCTTCTCGAACGCGGATGCGGCCAAGGTCGGAGAAGGACGCTTGGCGTTTGATCCATCCGTCTTTGGTGACGACCACGTAGGCGTCTTCATCCACGATGTACGCGGACTCTTCGAAGGTGAGCACAGCGGCCGCCGGGGCGACGACGGTCGTGCGCCGCGGACGCCCGTAGGCGGAGCGAAGCGCGAGCAACTCGCCGCGCACGGTCGCCCAAAGCTCCTCGTCGGAAGCGAGGACGGTCGCGATGCGGTCCGCGGCCGCACGCTTCTCGGCCAGTTCCTCGAGGACGAGGCGGATTTCCAGGCTGGCGAGCCGGTAGAGGCGCAGGTCGAGGATGGCGTCGGCCTGCAACTCGGACAGGTCGAAGCGGTCCATGAGGCGCTCCCTGGCGTCGCGCCGCCCTTCAGAACGCCGAATGAGGGCGATGGCCTCGTCCAGCGCGTCGAAGATGCGCGCAAAGCCCTCGAGGACCTCGATTCTCTCTCGCAGGGTGGCGAGTTCGAATTCCAACCGCTTGCGAACCGTGTCGTGGCGGAAGTCGAGCCAAAAGAGGAGCGCAGTGCGTAGGTCGAGGCGAACGGGGGCAGTCGCATCGCCGGACTCGTCGGCCGGGACGAGCGCGGTGAGGTTGATCGGGAAGGTCGTTTGCAGTCCCGTGCGCCTGTACAGCCACGCCATGACCTCTTCGGGGGTCGCGCCGGCGCGCAGTTCGAGGACGACGCGGACGTCTTCGGTGGACTCGTCGCGAACGTCAACCAGTTGGGGCAGCCGCTTCTCGCGCACGTGGTCGGCAATGTCCTCGACGAGGCGCGCCTTGTTGCTTCCGTAGGGGACGGAACGAATCACGACCTGCGTGCGGCGACCGTCTTTCTCGACGGCCCACTCCGCCTGTACCTTCAGGGAACCTTGGCCCGTCGCGTAGGCGTCCCGGATTTCGTCTCTGGTCGCGAGGATGCGGCCCCCGGTCGGAAAATCGGGTCCTTGAATGTCCTCGAGCAGCGCTTCGAGGGGGGCCTGCCGGTCGTCGATCAAGCGAACGGCGGCCGAGATCACTTCGCCAAGGTGGTGGGGCGGTATGCGGGTCGCCATGCCGACGGCGATGCCCTCGCAGCCGTTGACGAGCAGGTGAGGGAACTGGGCAGGGAGGACGACGGGCTCGACCCGCTGGCCGTCGTAGGTCGGCCGCACTGGGACGGTGCGCTGGTCGAGTTCGGTCAGCAACTCTCGCGCGGCGCTCGCGAGCCGGCACTCCGTGTACCGCATGGCTGCGGCGGGGTCCCCGTCGAGCGACCCAAAGTTGCCCTGGCCGTCGACAAGTGGCACGGCCAACGAAAAGTCCTGGGCCATGCGGACGAGGGCTTCGTAGATCGAACTGTCGCCGTGGGGGTGGTATTTGCCCATCACCTCCCCGACGACAGCGGCGCATTTACGGTACCGCCCCTCGGGATCGAGGTTGAGTTCGCGGTACATGGTGTAGAGAATGCGGCGCTGGACGGGCTTGAGGCCGTCGCGAACGTCGGGCAGGGCCCGCGCCGTGATCACGGACAACGCGTAGTTGAGGTATCGCTGGCTGGCGGCTTCGTGCAGCGCGACGGCCGTGACCGACATGGGGGGACTCGGGGAGGCGGGTTCGCCGTCTAGCAGGCTGCCAGGGAATGGCAACGCGCACGGGAACGTCGTGTGGACCGCCGTGTCTGGGCTTCCAGTTCATCTGCGGAGGGCGGCGCGGCGAGGTCGGTCGCGACGTCAGCTCAGAGCTGCCACTCCGCGGATCAGACTTCGCAAGGCGGCCGCTTCGTGGCTTCGGGCATCCACTTGGAACGCGAGCCCGAACTCGTTCCCCGATCGCCGGACGACGACGGCGTGCAGCAGGAGCGGGGCGTTGGGCGGCGCCGTCAGCGTCAGCCGGACCACGGTTCCGGCGGTCCACTCAGGGACGGCGCCTGCGCCGTATGCGAGTCGGCAGCCGCCCTGTCCAAGGTCGACCAGTCGCGGCGCCGTGGCCACGTCGTTCGACGTCGCACGAACGCCGATGCCCATCTCCAGCGCGACCGGGAAGCGCGGGAATCGGCGGGACTCGACGACGATCTGCTCGGGAACGCGGACGAGCAACCGCGGTGGCCCCCGTGCGTCGAAGCGCCAAGCTTCCGCTGAGGAGAGGAACATGGAGGAGCGGCCGTCGTGGTGAAAGGACACGGCGGCCGGCTGGGGCTTGAAGGTCCTGGGGCCCCTGCCCGTGATCTCGAAGGTCACGAGGTGCCTCTCCAGCCGGTCGAAGAGCGCCAGGAACGCGCCGTTGCGCCCTGGCAACACAATGAGGGCCGGAGCATGCGTCATGACGAGGTCCCACAACGTGGCCTCGACTTCACGCAGAGCGGCAAACCCCGGCGGCGATGCCGCTGAGCCCATGGTGTCCCCCGCAAGGCTCGTCGGCACATCCCGGGTTCGGATGAAGGGCTGGCGATGCCGCGCCCGCGGTTGTAGCGGCGAAGCATGGGGATGCGCGCGACGCTTGCGATCGGCTTGCTCTTGGCGGCCAGCCTTGGGTTCGTTCCGCCCATCGAGCGGGACACCTCCCATACGGTCCGTGCTCTGTTGGCGGTGGCTGCGATCGGCCTTGCGTGGAGTTGGCCCGCCTTGGCTCTTCGATTCGGTCCTGACCTGCGCCGGGCGGCGCTCGGGGGGCTCTGCATTCTCGGCATGGCCAACTACTGGCAGTTTGACCGTTCTGTGGCCATGGGTCCCGGCGACGTCACGGACGTCACCTACTATTACCTCAATGCCAAATATTTCGATGAACTGGGCTACGACCAGCTTTACAACGCGATGCTCGTCGCCGACGATGGCGTTGCGACGTCCCACATCACCCAGATTCGAAATCTGGCGACGGACGAGTTGGAATCGCGAGACGTCGCGGAGGCCCACGGGCAGGTTCACGTGGCCCGGGCATTCACACCGGAGCGATGGCATGCGTTCGAACACGACGTACGCTTCTTCCTTCGGCGGCTATCGAAGCGGGCTTTGGCCGAGAACTTTTTTGTTGACCACGGATACAATCCGCCCCTGCCATGGGCCGTGGCGGGGGCGTCGATCGCATCGTGGGTACCGGTGGAGTCGCTTGGTTGGGCGACCTACATCGACGTGGCCCTGCTTGCAGGCGCCTTCGCGCTCGTTGGCCGCGCCTATGGCGTCGACATTGCCTTGTGGGCGGTGCTGTTCTTTGCCACGACGTTCTCGGGCCGTTGGCCCATCTTAGGGCAGTCCTTGCTCCGCTTTGATTGGTCGGCTGCACTCCTGGCGGCCATGGCCGCGTCGCGCCTTGGTCGACCCGCGATGAGCGGGAGCCTCCTCGCATTCGCGGCGATGACGAGGGCCTTCCCTGCACTCTTCGCGTTTCCGTGGCTCGTGGCAGGATTGCGGGCCATCGGTCGAGATCGGCATCAATTGCGCGTAGGGTGGGCGACGTTGGGAGGGGCCGTCGCGACCGTGACGGCCTTGGGTGTTGTGAGCCTCGTTTGGTGGGGCGCCGACGCGATGTGGGCGTCGGTCGACGCCCTGGCCTTGCATGCCAGGAGTTTTTCGAGTCAGCGAATTGGCCTTGGCACTGTCGTGCTCTGGCGCGGAGAGACCACGCGCGAGGCGCTCCGCGCCGTAGGTGGCATGGCGGAACGGGAGCAGGACTACCTGGATGTCTTGCCCTACCTGCGCGTGCTGGGGCTCGGTATCGTCGTGTGGCTGGGCGCCGTGATGGCGCGACGCGGTCGGCCGCCTGAGGACGACGCTGCGCTGATGGTCATCCCGTTCTTTGCGGCGACCGTGGCGCAGGCCAACTACTACAACCTTCGACTCGTTCCGGTAGTGTGGCACGCATCCCGGCTCGATGAGCGGTTGCATCGGGGCCTGTTGGCGCTGTTATTCGCGGTCGAAGTCGTCGCGCATACGGCGCAGGTCAGCGGCTTGGACAGGCATGCCACCAATGCGTTGTCGTCGTGGGGCATACTCCTTTGGTGCGTGGCGGTGGGTGCGTCGCTGGTCATGACACCGTTGGAACCTCCCCCGACAGGTGCGTCCGGCCCGCGTTGAACGGCGGCGCGGTCGCGGCTAGGGCGTGTGTCCTCAGGATTCCCTATGCGCCGAATTGCGTTCGTGGCTCCGTTCCTTCGGGGCTCCACCCAGCGCTTCCTGCAGGGCTTCTACGGCCTGGCGGACACCGACCTGTGCGTGATCACGATGGAGCCCGTCGATTCGATCCCGCCATCGGTACGCGGACGTCTGACGGATGTCGTCCGTGTCATGGACGCCGGCGATCCGCGCCAACTGGCCGAGGCCGTCCAGACAATGACGCGGCGAACCGGTCCTGTGGACGCCTTGGTCGGCTTCCTGGAGCAACTGCAACTGCCCATTGCTGAGGCGCGCGAGTTGGTTGGGCTGCCGGGCATGCGCGCGGACGTCGCACGCGGCTTCCGGGACAAGGACGTAATGAAGGCGCGCCTGCGCAAGGTGGGCCTTCCGGTCGCGAAGAGCCGGCTGGTCGGAAACGTGGAGGAAGCACTCGCCTTTGCCAAGGAGGTCGGGTTCCCAGTCGTTTGCAAGCCTCCAGCCGGGGCCGGGGCGAAGTCCACCTGGCGTGTCAACGATGCGAACGAGATGGCGGCGGTTTTTGCCGCGATGCGCGTTGCAGAGGGCACAGGGGTGCAGTGCGAGGAGTTCGTGGTCGGGCGGGAGCAAACGGCTGAATCCGCCATGGTCGACGGAAAGGTGGTGTGGCGTTCGGGGACCGCGTACGTGCCCAGCCCGCTGATGGTCCTGGAAAATCCGTGGATGCAGTATTGTGTGCTGCTTCCGCGAGAAACGGACGACCCGGAATTCACGACGTTCCATCCGACGTCGGATGCGGCACTTGAGGCGCTTGGGATGGTGACTGGCTTTGCCCACATGGAGTGGTTCCGAACGGCGGACGGTCGAGGCGTGATCTCTGAAGTGGGCTGTCGTCCCCCAGGCGCCAACATCATGCCATTGATGGGCCTTGCCCACGGGTGCGACATGTACGCACGTTGGGCAGAGTTGGTGGCCTGGGACCGGTTCTCCCCGCCGGTGCGCAGCGCGGCAGCGGGCACGGTCTTTTTCCGGGGGAAAGGAAAGGGCAGGGTCGTCGCCGTCCATGGCTTGGCTCAGGCGCAAGAGGAGGTAGGCCGCTACGTGGTCGACGCCAGCCTGCCCACGCCCGGACAGCCCGCAGCCGACGGGTACGAAGGCGAAGGCTACGCCATCGTCAAGGCGCCGACGACGCGCGAAGCATCGCACGCACTCGCACGTCTGGTCCGGTTGATTCAGGTCGAGTTGGGGTAGGCCCGGCTCGCGACGGGCGCCATTCGATGAGTCCTTGCCTTGACCGCGTGCCGTCGGGGTGTGAAGGCGTCGCGTCGCCACGCTGCGACGTCGGAGGCTCTCTTGAAGCGCATCGTGCTGCTCCTTTCGATCCCGTTCGCCTTTGCCAGCACGTGTACCGGCATGATCCCCGGAATGGGCGAAGCCGAGAAGGAGCTGGTCATCGTTCCCGTGCCAGAGAACGACGCCGATGAAGATGCGTGGTGCTGCGAGTACAAGGGTGACGACGGAAACAAGAAGCACGCCCTCGTCAAGGGCGCGGCCGAGTGCAATGAAACCTACGGCGGCGACAAGGAAGGCCGGTGGGTGAGCGGTCCCGAGTGCATTCCTTGCTGCTGCAAGACGACTCCGGCCGAAGATGCGGCGACGCCCACCTTCGAACTCACCACCCCGCTGGCTTGCGCTGCCGTGGGTGAGTGCATCTCCGACGGCGGCGAATGCAAGTCCGATGAGCGCCGCAACGGCTCGGACCGCGATGGCAAGCCGCGGCGCAACCCGCCGCGTGGCCCGATCGTCAAGCCCGGCGCCAAGCTGCCTCCGGGCCACTGAGCCGCGTGTCGTCCCGAACCCTGGTCGTCGGCGACGTCCACGGGTGCGCCGAAGAGTTGGACCGCCTGCTGGAGTCCGCGCGCCCGACGTGCGTGATTGCCGTCGGCGACCTCTTCACCAAGGGACCCGACCCAGCGGGGGTTTGGTGCCAGTTGCGCGATCGCATGGCCGACAGTGTGCTTGGGAACCACGATGTGCGGCTCCTCGACCGGGTCGACGGCCAAAGGCCGGAAGACGCCGCGGCACAGAGCGTCGTCGACGCCCTGGACAAGGTGGATCCGAGTTGGTTGCCATGGCTCAGGGCCCGCCCCCTGACGCTTGAGGTTGAGGGCTGGACCGTCGTTCACGCGTCGATCCACCCTTCGGGTGACCTCTCCAAGACCACCCGGTGGGACCTCTTGTACCGGCGACGGTGGCCGGAGACAGGGCCCGACGACCCGCGCTGGGTGCATGTCTACACGGGGGAACGGCGGGTCGCCTTTGGCCACGACGCGGTGCAAGGGCGAGTTGAAGTCCGGCGTGACGGCCGGCTTCACGTCGTCGGGTTGGATGCCGGATGTGTCTATGGTGGCCGGCTCGCGGGACTGCTCATCGAAGAGGAACGCGTGTTCGACGTGCCTGCGCGGAAGGTCTGGAGAACCATGTCGCGTAGGACGACGTGAATCGGCCGATGTCGCCATCCGCCCGCGGGCGCCCAGCAGGCTGCTATGCGTCGTCGAAGCCGAGGCGTTTGGCCGAGAGTCCGTCCAAGGGCGGGAACAAATAGGTCACGGTCGTGATGTCCGCGTCGCCGCGCGCGACGCGTTCCGCGCGGCGTCGGATGCGGCCCGCGGTGGACACGAGGCGGGCCGCGCGAACCGGCTTGTGCAAACGGGTCCAGGCGCCGGCCGAAAGGGCTTGAACGGACGCGTCTGGAATAAAGCCGCTGATGAGCAGGATGGGCACCGTAGGCCAGCGAGCTTGGCATAGGGTCGCGAGTTCGATGCCGTTCATGCCGTCCATCACGACGTCGGTGGCCAACAGGTCGGGACGTTCGCTCTCGAGCCACCGGGCGGCTGCGCGGGGGTCCGTAAACGGGACGGGGTCGTAGCCGGCATCTCTCAGGGCGAGCACGTAGCCATCGAGCAGGACGGCCTCGTCGTCCACGACGAGGACCCGTCGGCCTTCGGGGAGGGGCGCCGGAGCTTCGTCCATCGCATCGGCGTGTCGGAGCGCCATAAGGAAACGGGCGCCCCCGCCAGGTCGCTCCTCCACCCATATGCGGCCATGATGGTCTCGAAGCACCTGGCGGGCCACCGCGAGCCCGAGGCCTGTTCCCTGGCGGCCCTTCGTCGTGAAAAACGGGGCGAAGATGTCCTCGCGCAGCGCCTCGGGTACGCCGGGTCCGGTGTCTTCGATGAGGACGGCCAGACCGCGATGCCCGCCCTCGATCTGCCAAGGCCGAACGGCGAGGCGGAGCCGGCCCGACGTTCCAAGCGCATCCCGACCGTTGACGAGCAGGTTGACGAGGACCTGCTCCAGCTCCTGCGCGTCGCCATGGACGGGAGGGAGGTCCGGGGGGAGATCTACGGTGAGGCCGATGCCGCGAGGCAACGTGGGATCCACGAGGTCTGAGGCCGACCGAATCACCTGTCCGAGGTCCGTCGGTCCAAGGCTCGAGGCCGACCCGCGCGCCACCGTCAACAGGCGACGCGTGAGCTGGCTGGCCCGGTCGATCGTCGCCTCCATGCGCTCGAGGCGGTCGCGAGAACGGGGATCGTCGACGGTTCCTTGGAGGATGCCGACATGGGCGAGCAGCGTCCCCAACATATTGTTGAAGTCGTGTGCGATGCCGCCAAGCAGCATGCCAACCGTCTCCAGCCGTGCGGCATGCAAGAGGCCCTGATCCAGGCGCCTGCGTTGCGTGACATCGCGCAGGACGAGGAGCACCTGACCCGCGGCGAACGGGCTGCCATGAGACTCGACGGTTCGGTCGCCCTGCGCCAGCCGGAATTCGGCACGGTCGCGCCGCTCCGCGGCGCGCGCAAGGTGGGCGCGGAGCAGGGGACGGTCGTCGGCATGGACGTGGTCGAACAGGCGGCCTGAAACGGCGCCGAGCACGGTCGTCGAACCTGGTGTTGCGTCGGTGACGGTCCCGGCCGCGTCGCAGGTGAGCATCGCGTCGGACGTCCCCGCCAAGAGGCCGGCGTCGCGTTCGCGCGCATTGGCCAGCCCGAGGACCAATTGAAGCCATGCCCCGGTCAGGAGGCCGACGCTTCCGAGCGCTGCCCAGGCCCCTGTGCCTTCGGCCGCCGTGAGGTCGCCGACGGCGCCAACGAAGAGCGGAGCCCCGACCGACAAACATGCGCCTGCGAGGTCACGGCCTCGGCCCGCGCGCGCGGCGATGAGGCCAGCCAAAGCCATGCCGACCCCGGAGGCGATCAGCGAGGCCGTTCCGATCGCGTCGGCCGACGCTGGTCGCCAAGCCACGATCGTCACGGCGGCCAGCGCCCCAGCCCCGACCCCCAACGTGGCGTTTCGGCTCCAACTCCCGGCCGCAAGTGCTCCGAACAGGGACGCCACGAGCCAGGGCGTTGGCGCCGCCGCTGCAAGGCCGGTCACATGGGCGAGCCCGATCCCAAGGCGCTCTTCCGCGCCTGGCGTCTGCGCCCAGCGTGCGAGGGCCATGGTCGCTGCCGTGCTTCCAAGGGCGGCCCAGCCGGGATGGGGTGCGTCCCGGGTCGCGCGTACGCCTAGGGCGACAATCGCCAGGATCGCCATGGCCACGGCAACGCCGAGGTCGCGGGACGTGTGGCGTGACGCGGTATCCGCAATGGCCTGAACCGGGCCGATCGCGACCCCCTCAAGGCCGAGGCCTCCGTCGCCTTCGAGGCGGATGGCGAGATCGTGACGGGCGAACGCGTCCATTGGCGGCAGGCCGATGACGATGCTGCGGGGCGTCCGCCCGTCTCGTCCGATCGCGGCGACGGGTTCACCGTCGACGAAGACGTCGGCGGCGCCCGATGTGCCGCGGAGCCAGAGGGCAAGGGGCGCGTCTGTCGGTGCGGAAATGCGTCGGCGCAGTTCGATAGGTCCTCGCTCGCCGACCATCTCCGACGGAATTCCGGTTGGGCGCTCCGTCCCGTCCGGTGCGTGGAGGGTCCAAAGGCCGCCTAGATCGTGCACTTGGGCGGAGGTGGGCCGCTCGAGCAACAAATGGGCTGCGAGCATCGCCATCGCCGCAAGCGCGACCCAAACGCCGAGCCGGTGCACCACGCGTTGTGAGGCTGTCATGACGTTTCCTGCCCCGGTGAACGCCGTGGCGCCAACAGCGGCGGACCTGTTGACCGATGAAGGTGGAGCGGAGCACCCATGTGGTTGTGGCTTTCCCCGGTGGTGCGCGCGGCGACGTGGACGGTCGCCGAGAGCGGCGGCGACTTTACGAGCCTGTCGTCAGCCCTGTCCGCGGCATCGGCCGGGGATCGAATCGAGGTCGGCTCTGGCGTCTTCGGCGAGGGCGTCTCGGTAGACAAGGCCGTTGACATCGTCGGACTTGGAATCGGCGCGACTGTGCTCGCCCCGCCTCCCGGGGCGACCGGCGTCATCTGGCGTGCCACGGGCGGCCGGCTCGAAGGCCTGACCGTCACCCCAGTTGCCGCGCGGGGAATCGACGTGGACGGTGGCGATGTGACCCTTTCTGGCGTCGACGTCTCTGGCGGAGGTGGCCCTACTTTGGAAGGCGGGTGCCTGCGCCTGACGACCGGGGCGGTCGTCGATGTCGAAGCGGTCACCCTGACCGGATGCACCGGGCTTCGTGGCGGTGGCGTACACCTGGCCGCGGCGACGTCGTTGACCGCCGACGACCTGTCGATCGTGGACACGAGCGCCGTCTGGGGCGGCGGCATCTACGCCGTGGACGCCACCGTGTTGGGGTCCAAGGTCTCCGTGATTGGCGCGATGGCGACCTACTCCGGGGTGGGTTGGTACCAACATGGTGGCGTCGTCGACCTCGACGAGGTCATCATCGAAGACGCCGTAGGCACCCTGAGCTGGGGCACCGGGGCCCTGGTGTTGGGCGGGGCGCGATTTGAGGCACGCGGGGGATCCGTTTCTCGGAACGGCGATGCCAGCGCGCTGGGTGGAGGTGCGTTCCGGGTCGAAGGCGCAACGCTGGTGCTCACCGACGTCCTGCTTGCTGACAACGTGGCCGAAGAGGGCGGGGCGATCAGCCTCGACGTCGGGTCCAGCGCCGACCTCGTGGATGTCACGCTTTCCGGCAACGTCGCCGAGGGGCGCGGCGGCGCTGTGCTCGTGGACGGATCGGCGGTTTTGGTCGGGGGTGCGCTCGTCGTCGAGGACAACGTTGCCTCCGACGGCGGAGGCATGTTCGTGGCGGACGACGCCAGTCTCACGCTCGATGACTGCACATTTGCCGACAACGAGGCGCTGGATGACGGAGGCGCCATCGGCGCCGACGAAGCGATGACGATCGACTTGGCCGGCGTGACTTTCGAGGGCAACTTTGCGCAAGGACATGGCGGCGCGCTGGACGTCGATGACAGCTTTTCCTCGGTGTTGCTGACGGATGTCGAGGCGACAGGGAACGCGGTGGATTCGGGGGATGGCGGCGCGTTGTATGCGTCGGGCGACACAAGCGTCGTGGTCTCTGGCGGCCAATTCGACGCGAATGACGCCGAAAGCGGCTCCGGTGGCGCCATCGCATTCGATCCGGGACTCGGATCCGACGCGACGCTGGACATCCTTGGGACGGACTTCGTCGACAACGGTGCTGCCGGCCGGGGTGGGGCGATCGACGCTTGGCGGGCGGCAGCCGTCACGGTCGATGGTGTGTTCTTCGACGGCAATGCCGCCGGCGACGACGGTGGTGCCATCTCCGTTCGAGACTCCGAGGCGTTGGCGGTGTTCCGGTCTGCGTTTCACGGCAACAGCGCCGGCGCATCCGGCGGGGCGGCCTTTGTCGACACCGTGGCCGACGGGCTCGATGTCTGGGCGACCCTCTGGGTGGAGAACGAGGCCGTCGACGGGGGCGGGTTGGGCGCCGTCGACACCGAATCGCGACTGACCAACAACACCTGGCTGGCCAACGAGGCCGAAATCGATGGCGGGCACGTCGCCATCTGGGGTGGCCGCCTGGCGGCGACGAACAACCTCGCGGCGTGGGCCGAAGACGGTGGCGGTTGGTGGGGAGACGCGTCGGCCGCTGAAGGCGTCGACGCCTACTTCAATGACACGTTTGCGAACGCGGGTGGGGATTGGGTCGGCAGCTTCGCCGATCCGGTGGGCCTCTCCGGCAACTTGTCGACGGACCCGTTGCTGCGCTCTTGGTCGCCCAACGGCCTGTTGGACGACGACCTGCATCTGAGCCCCGCCAGCCCACTACTCGATGCAGGTGACCCGGCGATTCTCGACCAGGACGGGTCCCCCAGCGACATCGGCGCCTACGGAGGACCTTACGCGGACGTGGCGGATGAGGACAGCGACGGGTGGCTCGACCACGTCGATTGCGACGATCGGGACCCGTCGGCCCACCCCGGCGCGGACGAGATTCCCTATGACGGGGTCGACCAGGACTGTGACGGCTGGGACCTGCTCGATTCGGACGCAGACGGCTTTTACGGCGGCGAGGGCGGAGACGACTGCGACGACGCGGATGCCAACACCTACCCAGGAGCGTTGGACAGATGGTACGACGGCGTGGACGCCGATTGTGCGGGCAACTCCGACTTCGACCAGGACGGCGACGCCGCTGACGCGGAGGCCTACGGCGGCGCGGACTGCAATGACCTGGACGCGTCGGTCGGCCCCCTCATCAGTGAAGTCTGGTACGACGGCATCGACGCGGATTGCGGCGGCGGGTCCGATTTCGACCAGGACGGCGATGGTCGTGACGCGACCGCCCACGGCGGCGACGACTGCGACGATGTGGACGCCGGGGTTTCTCCTGGCCTGCCCGAGCTCTGTGACGGGCGGGACCAGGACTGCGACGGCGTCGTCGACGACGAAGCCATCGACCCGTTGGCCTGGTTCACGGACGCTGACGCCGATGGCTTTGGGGTCGCAACGTCGTGGGTGGTCGCTTGCATGGCGCCCCCGGGTACGTCGGCCGTCGCAGGGGATTGTGACGACCAGGACCCCACGCGCCACCCCACGGCGACCGAGGTTTGGTACGACAGCATCGACCAAGACTGCGATGGCCGCGACGACGACCAAGACGCGGACGGTTGGCCAGTCGCCACGGATTGCGACGACACGCGCCCCGAAGCGCACCCTGGCGCCACCGAGCTCCTGAACGCGCTCGACGACGACTGCGATGGATTTGACGAAGGCGTAGACCGGGACGGAGACGGCTTGGCCGACTGGCAGGAATGGGCGCTCGACACGGACCCACTCGTGGAAGACACGGACGGCGACGGCGTTGTCGACGGCCTCGAGGCGCCCGACGGCGAGGCCCTCGACACCGATGGCGACACCGCCCTCGACCCGCTCGACAGCGACGACGACGGCGACGGGCTGCCGACGGCTACCGAGGAAGCCGTCGATGCCGACGGCGACGGTTCGGCGGACAACGACGTCGACGGCGATGGAACGCCGAATCGCCTCGATCTCGACACCGACGCCGACAACCTCCTTGACCGCGCCGAAGGTCTCGCCGACACGGACCACGACGAGGTTCCCGACTTCGCCGACTACCAGGGCAACCTCGCGGGCGGTGGCTGTGCGGGTGGCGGCGGCCAGGCGTCCGCTGGCTTCCTGCTCGTTCCTTGGTTGCTCAGGCGCCGGGCGGCGCGTTGGGCGCTCGCGTTGGGCCTTCCTTCGGTGGCGTCGGCCCAAGGCGTCGACGGCCACGGCTTTCAGTGGTTCGGCTCCTCGGAATCCGGGTTCGTCCGGATGGCCGCGCCGGACGTGGGAATAAAAGGCAATCTCGACCTTGGCGTCCTCGTCGACCATGCCGGCGCGCCGCTTGTCGAGGTGTTGCCGGACGGACGCGAACCCGTGCTCGCCCATCTCACGACGCTCAATGCGGTAGGCGCCTGGACCCCTTTCGAGCGTATTCGACTGGACATCGCGGCCCCGATCCACGCGGCTGGATTCGATGCTGGCGGCCTGTTCGCGGCCCCTGGCGATTTGCGGATGGGCGGCTCGGTCTCGGTCCTCGACGCGTCCGGCTTCCGTCCCGCTGTTGCTGTGGCGCCGTCGGTATGGCTGCCAACGGGCGCGACGAGCCGCAACGTGGGCAATCCGTCGCCGTCGGGCGGCGGGGTCGTGGCCGTGGGCTCTTCGTACGGGCGCTTTGGCTGGACGGCCAACGTCGGCTTGCGGGCCGGGCCGGCCACCGAGGTTCGCGGGCTGACCGTCGGGTCCGGGCCGATGATGGGAGTTGGTCTGCGCGTGCGGCCCCGTGAGGACCTCGACGTCGTGGCCGAACTCGCGTCCCAGGGGTCGAGCGGCTGGGCGGATTGGCCTGTGGAAGCGTCAGCTCACGTACGGGGCCGCGGCCCGAAGGGACGCTGGTGGACTGTGGGTGGGGGCGCCGGCTTGACGGATGGTGCCGGCTCAGCTTCTTGGCGGCTTCTCGTCGGAACCGGCCTCGGGCAGGCGCCGCCGGAGGTCGTTCGGGCGGAGCCGGTCGAGGTCGTCAAGCTCGTCGAAGTGCCGACGCTGGCGCTGGACCCCGAGCCCGTCGCACTGCCGCCGGCCCTGGTGGAGTTGATCGACAACCGGATCATCCTCCACGAAAACCTGTTTTTCCGCGAAGGGAGCCACGAGCTGCTGCCCGCCAGCGACCCCGTGCTCGGCGCCATCCAGCAAGTGCTCGTCGACCGACCGGACGTCGAGTACCTCCTGGTCCAAGGCCACACGAATCGTAACGGCAGCGAAGCCTTCAACCTCATGTTGTCGGAAAACCGCGCCCGGTCGGTCTGCAACTGGCTCATCCTTCACGGCGTCGACCGCCACCGCCTCTTGTTCAAGGGCTACGGTTTTGACCGGCCGCTGGTCTCCCATGAGGCCGTGGACGCGAACCGACTCAACCGTCGCGTCGAGTTCCTCGTGCTGCGAGCCGACGAATTGCCCGATGATGCTCGCGTGCCGACGGATCCGTCCATTCTCCCGACAGAACGGCCCACCCGCCGCATCGCTCGCCACACGGGTCCTTGACAAAGGATGCGGAGCGTGGTTGAATCGAGCGAATGAGCGACGCCCACGCGCGATGGTTGGCACTGGCGGCGCTGGCGGTCGCCGCCGGCGTTCGGCCACCGGCGCTCAAGGACGCCAAGGCCCTCCTCATGGCGCTCGTTGGTCCGGTCGAGGAGTTGGGTGCCGATTCTGGCTTGGCGGATACCGGTGGCGCCGACACCGGGAGCGACCTTGGGCCCGAGGACACCGGCGGTACCGACTCCGGGTTGGGTGACACCGGGGGAGAGGCGTTGTCCGACTGCTGGGAGCTGCGCCCGTTCATCGATCTGAGGATGCCGCTCCTGGCGCCCCCGCCCAACGTCCTCGTCGTCGTGCTGGACGACGTGGGGGTGGATGTCCTCAGCCTCTACGGCGCCTCCCCGGCTGCGTTGACACCGCGGCTCGACGAACTTGGGGCGACGGGCGCCGTGTTCGATTCGGCCTACGCGAGCCCGGTCTGCAGCCCGACGCGAGCGGAGTTGATGACCGGCGTGGCGGCCCCGCACCATGGTGTGGACGGCGCGCTTGCGTGGACCGAGGACCATGGGCTGGCATGCGAACATGTGACGCTGCCCGAAGCTCTTCGAGAGGCGGGCTACACGACCGCTGCCTTTGGTAAGTGGCACCTCGACGTGGTCGATGAGGGGGGCATCGAGGGCGCCCGCATCCATGGATTCGATCGTTTCGCAGGAACGGTCGGCAACCTCAGCATGGATTTCAGCCTGGAAGGCGAGCCGCAGGGCTACCTGAACTGGGAGCGAATCGAGAACGGAAGCGCGTCCTGGTCCTCAACCTACGCGACGACCAAGACCATTGACGATGCCGCGGACTGGATCGCCGACACTTCGGGCCCTTGGTTCGCCTACGTGGCCCTCCATGCCGGTCATGCTCCCTACCATTCGCCGCCCGAACATCTCCTTTCGGGGGGCGCGCTGCCCCCTGCGGCCGATGAGGTCACCCAGTATTTGGCGATGCTGGAGGCGGCCGATACCGAGGTGGGCCGGCTCCTCGATGGCCTTGGGTCGATTCCGCTCGCCGATACGCTAGTCGTGGTCGTCGGCGACAACGGGTCGCCAGATGATGTGGTCGGCGGGTACTCCAAAGGGACCGTGTTCGAAGCAGGTGTCCATGTCCCGATGATTTTCAACGGACCGGGTGTCACCCCGGGTGGACGCCTGTCAGCCTTGGCGCAGGTAGCCGACATTTCGGCGACCGTTCTCGCGTCCGCCTACCAACCTCCGTTGCACGCGACGGGCCAGGTTTGGGAGGGTGTGTCTCTCAGTGACGTCCTATTCGACGCCACCTTGGACGGGCCGCGCACCCATGCCTCCAATGGGGTCTGGCACACCAACTACTTGGGAGAGCACCACATCGAGCAGTCCTTTGTTCGCGAAGCGCGCTGGAAGTTGATTCGCCGGTACGCAGTGGACTACGACGAGGACTCCTGGGCGCTGTACGACATGGATGGCGATGGTGAAGACATCGACCTCGTGTTGGACGGGTTGGACGCGGAGGAACGGGCCGCGTTCAACGAACTCGTTGCCATCCACGACGAAATTTGGCCGCCAGTCGTTCCCTAGCAGGCTGCTGCAAAAGCGCCGTCCTGCTGCGCCCGCGGGGGCATCCCGCCCCGCGGCGTCACGGGGACCCCAGGCTCGGTCGCCGTACGCACGGTACGGCTTTCCTCGCCTTGCACCCCGTTCCTTGCGGGATCGG
>SXOB01000035.1 GCA_005776945.1 Pseudomonadota bacterium | reverse complement strand
TGGAGGCGGCGGGAGTCGAACCCGCGTCCGAAGCCACCGAACAGGTGTCACTACGTGCGTAGCCTCCCTTTCTTCCCCAGCCCCCCGGGAGGCGGGAGGGCATTCGGGGTGACGGCGACTGTTTGGATTATTTATCGTCCCCTGGCCATTGCACCGCGCACAGCTTCAGGACTATCCAGGTCGTGACGCGCCCAAAAACTGCCCCTGGCAGCTTCGTTTCCGGACGGCCGGTCCCTTTCGGGAACGGTGCAATCGCAATTAAGCGACGGCACGCTCGGCGAAGAAGTTGTTGTTATTGGCAACTACTTTTGTTTGCCCAGGGTTTTACGAGGACCAGACGACCTCGGCACGCGACCCTTGTTCACAGCAACCCCGTCGAAGCCGGAGCGCCCCCAAGAAAAGTTGAACTGCTCGCACCGCCGACGGAGCGGGCGCAGCCTCACCTTAGCGCCGGTTGGGGCGAACGGGAAGCCCCCCGTTAGATGTGCCTCATGCCGCCCCCTGGTTCCCCTTCCCTCACAGGTCGCGCCACTTCGTCCTTTCCTGTCGGACGAGAGTCGCTACCTTGAGCGCGAAGGGTCAGGCCCGGCGTACCCGGACCCCAATTCTCTCGTGATGCCGGAGCGTCTGGCCTGACCCTTCTAGCCCATCCTTGCCCGCCTTTCGGCGGACCGCCACAGCCATGTGCGGCCGCTTCGCACTGACCGCGCCCGCGAGCGCCATCACCGAAGTCTTCCAGGTAGACGTCCTGCCAGACATTCTCCCTCGGTACAACGTCGCACCCACCCAGTCCGTTCCCATCATCGTCTCCGACCTCGGCGTCCGGACGATGCGCCGCGTCGGTTGGGGCCTCCTTCCACCCTGGGCCAAAGACAAGCGCATCCAGGCGAGCCTGATCAACGCCCGGTCCGAGTCCGTACACGAGAAGCCCTCCTTTCGCTCCGCCTTCAAGCGACGCCGTTGCCTCATCCCCGCCACGGCCTTCTACGAATGGAAGGCCGACGGCAAGCTGAAGCTCCCGCACATGATCGGCCTCGCAGACGGCCGCCCCTTCGCCATCGCCGGCCTGTGGGAACGCCGCATCGACCCGGAGACGTCGGAAGAGCAACAGACCTGCTGCATCATCACGACCGGCCCCAACAGCCTGATGGTCCCCATCCACGACCGGATGCCCGTCATCCTTCCGCCCGAACGCTGGGACACCTGGCTCGACCCGCTCAACGACAACGTCGCCACCCTACGTGAGTTCCTCGTTCCCTACCCGGCCGAAGCGATGGCCGAACGCCGCGTCTCCACGACGGTCAACAACGCCCGCCACGAAGGGCCAGACTGCCAGGGCGACCCCGTCACCTGACGCCGTTGGCGTCCACCGCCACCGCCAGCCGAGCCCAGTCCGACGCCCGCGTGTAAATCTGCGCCGAAATCCGGATCCACACCCGGCCGCCAAACGGGAACACGGGAACCTCCACGCCGTGACGCTCGAGCAGGGCATCATGGATGGCGGGCGCCATCTCCGGTTCCGCCTGAAACGGTGGCTCCAACGTCTGCAGTGCCGCCAACATCCCGTCGGGTGCCGGAGCCTTCGTCCCCCAGACACCAAGGATGTGAGCCGCCGCCTCACGGCGCAGCATCCGTTGGGTCGCCCCAAGGGCCTCCACGCCCCCCAACCCGCGCAGGAATCCAATCGACGCCGGGATCGCCAACCAAGGCGTCGGATCTTTGGTCCCCACCCAGTCAAATTCCTCGTGGAAACCCAGCCCGTACCCGTGACTGATCACGAGCGGATGCAGGTTCGCCTGCAGCTCCCGCCGCACCCACAAGAGCGCACAACCCTTCGGCGTAAACAGCCACTTGTGGCAATTCGCGACCACCCAGTCCGCCCCGAGCGCGTTGAGATCGAAGGGAATCTGGCCCGGCACGTGTGCGGAATCGACGAGCACCTTGGCACCCACCTCGCGGCACCACGCCACGACCCGTTCGACGGGGAAAACGAGGCCCGTCGCCGACGTGATGTGGTCGATCACCACGAGCCGAACCGCCGGCGTCCACGCTGCCTTCAACGCGTCGAGCACCGCGTCCGGACTAGGGGTCGGGAACGGGAGGTCCGCCTCGACGACCTTCGCCCCGCCCCGGCCTGCGAAGTGGCGCATTGCCTGACGGACCGCGTTGTACACGTGGGACGTCGTGAGCCAGACGTCCCCAGGGCGTGGCTCCAGCGACGCAAGCACGGTGTTGACGCCGGCCGTCGCATTGTCCACGAACACCAGATCGCGTCCATCCGCCCCAACCACGTCCCCCAGCACGTCGGCGACCGCGCGGATCCGGGGCCCGATGCCCATATGGAAGGCGACGGGTTGGCGCTCCATCTCGTCGCGGAGCGCGCGCTGGGCTTCCATCACCGGAATCGGTGTAGCCCCGAACGAACCGTTGTTGCAGAACGCCACGTCCGGGTCCAGATTCCAGTGATGCCGCACCGCGTCGCCGTGTTTCAAAGGGGCCCCCCGCAGCCCCCTACTGTGGGGACTCCCGCCTGCGTACCCCCTCCACACCGGCTACCCGTCCCCGGGGGTTCCCATGACGTTCCAAGCCGGCCTCTTCGACGGCAAGGTCGCCTTCATCAGCGGGGGCGGCACCGGCATCGGTGCCGGCATCGCCCGCGGCCTCGGGCGCCTTGGCGCGAGAGTGGCCATCGCTAGCCGCAAACCCGAGCACATCGAACCCGCCGCCGCCGGCCTGACCGCCGAACTCGGTCACGAGGTCCTCGGACTCACGATGGACCTGCGCGACCGCAACGCGACCGCACGCGCAGTCGATGCCACGCTCGCCCGCTTCGGTCGCATCGACGTGCTCGTGAACAACGGCGGCGGTCAATTCCTCAGCCCCGCCGCCGCGATTCGCCACAACGGATTCGACGCCGTCATCCAGACGAATCTCGTCGGCACGTGGAACCTCACGCGCGCCGTGGCCGACGCGACGATGTTGCAACACGGCGGCGCCATCCTCAACATCACGATGCTCACGAACGTGTTCCCTGGGATGGCGCACAGCGTCGCCGCCCGCGCGGGCGTCGAGGCGATGACGCGCACACTCGCCGTGGAGTGGGCCGCGGCCGGCATTCGACTGAACTGCCTCGCCCCCGGCTACGTCAATTCGAGCGGGCTGCGAAACTACCCACCGGATTCCGGCCTGATCGAGTCGATGGTCTCGCGTGTCCCGCTCAAACGCCTCGCCACTGTCGCAGAGATCGCGGACTTCGCAACGTTTCTCCTGTCGCCAGCGGCCACGTACTGCACAGGCCAAACCTACGTCGTCGACGGCGGCAAATCCCTGTGGGGCGACACATGGCCCATCCCCGATCCGGGGGAACTCACACGTCCTCCCATCCCGCGTGAGCCATGGGAGTCCTGACACGCCCTTGACGCGGTTCAGGCCTGTGCTTAGCGCTGGCCCCGCTGTGAGGTGAGCTGTGGAACTTCTCGACACCCTGCGCGACGCTCCTCGTCGCGTGGCTGCCCAACGCCAAATTCTCGAAGACGCTACGCGCGCCCGTGCCGAGGCCGCTCGTGCCCGCGTGCAAGACGCCCGCGCCCGCGCCCACAAGGTGACCACCCAGGGCCGAGTCCTGCGTTGGAACCTTGAAACCCGCGCGCTCGAGCGCGTCCACGGCTGGCTGGATCAACTCCCCGAAACGCCGGTCACCGCGCGCGTCGTCGCCCCGCTCGACCGCCTTGTGAGCCGCAGGCTCACGGCCGTGACCCAGCCCCTTGAGGGCTTCGGGGACCTCAACTCTCGCGACGCCATCGCCGCCGTCCGCGGGGTTTCCGACGCGGTCACGCTTCACGCCCTGCGCCGTACGGAAGCGGCCGGCCGTCAGCGCAAGACGGTCCTCGCCGCCATCGACGCGCGTTTGTGAACGACGACGGCCTGCTGCGTGAGGCCCTCGGAGAGTGGCTTCACGCCGAGGGCCTGCCTGCCCGCGTGATCGACGCCGTCGCGTCGGTCGCGCGTGAGCCGTTCCTCCCGCCGGGTTTCGACGCCGACGAAGTCTACGGCGACGACGCCCTGCCCATCGGCTGCGACCAGCGGGCCACGCCCCCACGCCTCGCGGCCCACATGGTCGCGCTGGCCGACGTCCGCCCCGGCGACCGGGCACTCGTCCTCGGCGCGGGCCGTGGGTACACCGTCGCCCTGCTCGAGGCCCTCGGAGCCACGGCACTCGGCGTCGAGCTGGAGCCCTCCCTCGTCGACGCCGCACGGGCTGCGCGAATGACCCCCCTCAACATCGTCGTCGGCGACGCCGCCCGCCCACCCGAAGGGCCCTGGGACGTCGTCTTGGCCCACGTCGCGGTCCCCACCCTGCCCACGGCCTGGACCCGAATCCTCGCGCCCGGGGGCAGACTCGTCGCTCCCGTCGGCCAGCCCGGGGAGACGACGCTACACGTCTGGCGTGAGGGCATCCTCACACCGACCACCCGCGTGGACGTGAGCCCGCTGCAACCCCCGCGATAGCCGTCCGCGTGCGCCCCCAATTTCCGGGTCGAGGTCCCTACGAGGAGACCTTTTTCGTGCTCGCGGCCCACGGTCCGCGGGCCCTCTGGCTGCGTTGGACGCTGACGGCGACGGCCACCGGGACGACAACCCGACGATGGGCCATGATTCAGGGCCCCACAACGCGCGTCGCCCACATCGACGACGGGGCCGAACCGTGGCCGCGCGGCCTCGGAGCGGATTCGATCGACGCCGAAATCGGTCCTGTCGGCGCGCGCCTGAACGTGTGGGCCAGTCCCGTCACGCACCGCCACGTGCCCGACGCCATCGCTGCCGTCGGGCGAACCTACGTCCCCGAGATGCTCGACGCGCGAATCGACGGCGAGGTCTCCGTCCAGGGCCAGATCTGGCCGATTTCCCAGTGGCGCGGGGTCGTCGGCCACCTCTACGGACGATCCAACCGCATCGCGTCCTGGACCTGGGTGCACTGCAATCGTTGGGACGGGGCCGACGCCGCCTTCGAGTGCCTGTCCGCCCGCCTCGTCAGCCAGCGCCTGCCCGCGCTGACGAGTATGGTCCTTGCCATCGACGGCGAGGTGTACCGGTACTCGAGCGTGGCTGACCTCGCGTTGGCCCGAGTGACTCGCCAGAGCGACGGCGTCTCGATCCGCTCCCGCAAAGGTCCCACGCAGCTGGAGGCTACCGTCCAACTCGGCGAGCGGCCCTTTCACCTCAGGTACGGCGGCGAGAAGCACCATTGGAACGTCGTGCACGCCCCGCGGTCCCCCATTTCGCTGACGCTCCAGTCGCCCGATCGCCCCGCACGACGCCTGACGGGGCACGCCTTCCTCGAACGCGGGGTCCGCGTCCGCGGAGGCGGGTCGGACGCCGCCGAATGAGAACCTGGGCGGATCGCGGCGGCACCTTCACCGACCTGTTGACCGAAGACGACCACGGCACCCTCCACCTGCGCAAGGTGCCATCCGACGTCGCCATCCTCGGCGAATTGGCCCGCGGACCGCTCGTCTTCGGCACCACGGCCGTCACGAATGCGCTCCTCGAAGGCCGCTTCGCCCGCGTCCACCTCATCGTCACGGCGGGATTCGAGGACATTCTCGCCCTCGGCGACGGAACGCGTCCCGACCTTTTCCGACCCGAACGCGCCCCGACCCTCCCGCCCATCGCCGGAGTCACCGGCGTGCCTGGTCGCACCGACCCGGGCGGGCGACGCGTCGAGGCCTTGGACCTCGCCCCGCTGGACGCCCTGAACTGGTCGGAAATCGACGCGGTCGCCGTCGCCCTCCTGCACGGCGCAGCCGAGGACGAACGGGCTGTCCGCGACGCGATCGCCGGCCGTTGTCCGACGTTCTTGAGCTGCGAGTTGGTCGCCGACGTCGGCTACGTCGCGCGCGTCGGCACGACCGTCGCAGAAGCCGGCCTCGCTCCGATTCTCGCCGACATCCGCGCCCGGGACGCCTGGCCGGCCGACGCGTTGGCCATGCGTAGCGACGGCAGCCTCGTCGCCGCTCGGGACCTCCGGGCCGTCGACGCCTTGCTCAGCGGCCCTGCCGGGGGCGCGCTCGCCGTGGCCCACCTCGCAGAAGCACTCGGAGAGCGCGTCCTCGTCGGCCTCGACATGGGCGGTACGAGCACCGACGTCTGCGTCGCTGTTCACGGCCATGTCCCGCTCGCCGCCAAGCCCATGACCCTCATGGGCCTGAAGATCGCTCGCCCCCACCTGGACATCTCCACCGTCGCGGCCGGCGGCGGCAGCCTCATCTCCATCGAGGGCGGCCTCCTGCGCGTCGGCCCGAGGTCGGCCGGCGCCAACCCCGGCCCGATGGCCCGCGGCCTCGGCACTGTGCCTACGTTGACGGACGCCACACTCCTCCAAGGCCTGGTCCGGCCCGACGCCTACGACCCGCCGCTGGACCCCGCCCGCGTCCATCTCCCCGTTCCCGCCGCCGAGGTCCTCTCCGTGGCCCGAGAGGTCATGGCGGCCCAGGTGTCCCTCGCACTCGCGGACCGAGGCCAACACGCCGGCGACGCTGCGCTCCTCGCCTTCGGCGGCGCCGCTGGGCAGCACGCAGCCGACGTCGCCGAACGGGCTGGCCTCCGACGCGTCTGGATCCACCCTCTCGCGAGCGCTCTGTCCGCCTGGGGCCTCACCCGCGCGGTCGAGACCGCGACCGCCATGGCGCCCCTTTGGGTCCCGGCCGACGCCTCGGGCTGGAACCGCCTCCACGCGGCGTGGATCGCACTCGACGCCGACCTTCCTCGCTCGCCCAACCGGGTTCGAAACGTCCGAATGCGCGTCACCGGAACCGACGCGACCCTCGACCTCGCCGAAGCGGACTCGCTGACCGCCCAAATCGCGGCCTTTCACGTCGCACATCGCGACCGTTGGGGCTTCGACCGCCCGGCCGCGGTCGAATTCGTCGCCGCCATGGTGACCCGAATGAGCGCGCCGCCGCCCCCCGCCGCGCCGCCATCGGGTTCTTGGGAGGGCCCCCTCGGGGAAGGACCAACAATCTTTGACGGCCCAGGCACCCGCGTCGTCGTGCCAAAGGGTTGGACGGCGACCCGCGTCGGAGACCTCGTCCGACTCGACGGCCCACCACCGACGGCAGCTGCGATCCGCGGCGACGGCCCCGCCGCCATCGCCCAGATGGCCGCCCGCCTCGGCTCCGTCGCCGAACGGGCTGGCGCCGTCCTCCGGCAACTCGCGCAATCCGTCAACATCCGCGAACGCCAGGACTTCAGCTGCGCGGTCTTCGATCGCGACGGTCAGCTCGTCGTGCACGCGCCCCACGTCCCGGTCCATCTCGGCGCGATGGGCGCCTGCGTCCGCGACGTCATCGCCCACGTCGCCAACCTGGCCGATGGGCAGATGTGGCTCACGAACGACCCGCGCCACGGCGGCTCCCATCTGCCGGACCTCACACTCGTGACACCCGTCGAGGGCGGCCGCTGGTTCGTCGCCAGCCGTGGTCACCACGCCGACGTTGGCGGTTTGACGCCCGGATCCATGCCCCCAACCGCGAGCCACATCGAGGAAGAAGGCCGCGTCTGGCGCATCGCACCCGTGCACCGTTGGTGGACCGACGGCGTCGGCGACGCGCTCGACGGTTGCCGATTCCCCCAACTCGTCCTCGCGGACCTCGCAGCCCAAGCCGCGGCCAACCACGCGATGGCGCAAGGGCTGCGCGCCTGGGACCCCGAAGCACTCGATGCCGCCATGGCCCGCGTGCAGGACGCCGCAGAAGCCAGCGTCGCACGGTGGCTTGCCGGCCGCGGGCCCTTCCACGCCGAGGCCGAGGACGACATCGACGGCCTCCGCCTGCACGTCGCGCTGACGTCGGACGGCCAACACCTGACCGTCGACTTCAGCGCGACCGACGGCCCCCACCCCGGCAACCTCAACGCCCCGAACGCCGTCGTTCAGGCCGCCGTCCTATGGGCCTTGCGCGTCGAAGTGGCCGAGGAGGTCCCCCTGAACGAGGGCGTCATGCGGCGCGTCGAGGTCGTGACCCGGCCAGGCTCGATGCTCGACCCGCCCGAAACCGCCGCTGTCGCTGGCGGCAACGTGGAGACGTCTCAGCGCATCGCCGACCTCGTTTTTCGCGCGCTGGACGCCCGCGCCGCGGGCCAAGGGACGATGAACAACTTCACCCTCGGGGGGCCCACCTGGGCCTTCTACGAGACGATCGGGGGCGGCGGTGGCGCCTCGCCCCGGGCGCCCGGCCTCTCCGGTCGTCAGGTCGGGATGACGAACACCCATGGCACGGACCCCGAGGTCCTCGAGCGTCGCCTGCCCCTGCGTCTGCGTCGTTGGCAACTGCGAACCGACTCGGGCGGCAGCGGCACCCAACGTGGCGGCGACGGTGTCATCCGCGAGATCGAGGTCCTCGCGCCAGCGACAGCCTGCCTCATCGCGCGACGCCGGGACGTCGGCCCAAGCGGCCTCGACGGCGGGGCGGACGGCCTGCCAGGCGAGGACCACATCGTCCGGGCCCACGGCAGCCCGCTCCCGTGGGACGGAAACGCGATCGAACTGTTGCCAGGCGACCGCATCGTCATCCGCACTCCCGGAGGCGGTGGCTGGGGTAGGGGACGCCCGTGAACCACGACATCCGCGACCTTCTCCGGCACCTCGTCCCCATTTTCCTCGTGGGGCTCGCCCTGACGTTCGCAGGCGCTGGGTGGTTCAACGCCTGGTCGGGGCCTGTTCGGCTGTCGCCGATGCCCGCGGCGAAGGACATGCAGCGCGTCGTGATCACCGTCGACGGCGACGACGAGGTGATGTCCTGGCCTCAGAGCTTCGCCGACGAGCTCGCCCTGCCGATGGCCGAGCCGAGCCCCTTCATCGCCACCCACTCACGATTTACGACCAAGGTTGACGTTCGTCGCCCGGACGGAACCTGGGTGACCCTCGAGCAGTTCGACCGTCGCGACGTCGGTCTCGGCGTCGGAATTGCCTTGATCCTGCTGCTGCTCCGCAACGCAGTCTGGAGCGGCCATCCGCTCGATTGGCGCGGCCGCGACGTCGGGCTGATCCGCGGCCAGGTTCGCAGCGGGCAAGTCGCGCCCGCCGCCCCTTCGCCGTCCGCACCCGCGGCCCCGCCAACGCGGGGACGACCGCCAGGCCGTCGGTCGCGCGGGCCGCGGCGCTAGCGACCGATGGGGGCCATCTTTGGCATCTTCGACCCCGAGGGGCCGGAGCCCGATTGGATCGATCGCATGGGCGCCGCCATGCGCCATCGTGGCCGGGGGCCCCAGCGAACCTACGGACAGGGACCGATCGCGCTCGGTTTCCGGTCGCGACGCGAAACGCTGACGCCGGCCCAACCCGCCATCGAGGGCGACTTCGCCGGCGTGCTCGACGGCTGGATCTACGAACACGACGAGCTGGCGCGAAGCGCTGGCGAAGCGCCCGGCGCGACCGACACCCACAGCATGGTTCGCGCCTGGCGTCGCTTCGGCGCCGCCACCCCGGAACGGCTGGACGGCGACTTTGCCCTCGCGGTCTGGGACGGCAGAGACGAGCGCCTGAGCCTCGTCCGCGACCCGATGGGCGTCCGGCCCCTCTTCCTCGTCCGATCCGGTCGACGCGTCGCCTTTGCGAGCGAACCGGCCGCCCTGCTCGCCCTGCCCTTCGTGTCCAAGCGCATCGATCCCGACGTGCTCTCCGAGTACCTTTCGTTCCAGGTCGTCCACGCGCCACGGACGTTGCTCGCCGGAATCGAGCAGCTCGAACCCGGGCATCGCCTCGACATCCGGGCCGACGGGCAGCACGACCGTTCCTGGTGGTCGCCTCGCTACGCCCGCCCGGGCACCCGGCCACCCGCAACGGGCGAGCTGATCGAAGGGCTCCAGGAGGCCGTGTCACAGGCCGTACGCCGACGCCTGCCCGAGCGGGGGGGCACCGGCCTCTACCTCTCCGGCGGCCTTGGCTCGACGGCAATCGCCGTTGCCGCGCGCGCCCAGGGCTCCGCGCTGCCGACGTTCACGGTATCGCTCGACGACGACCCCTACCCGGAGTCGCCCATCGCGGGACGGGTGGCCCACCTCCTCGGGATGCCCGACCACCGGGACATCCGCGTTGGCAGCGGCGACGTCGCCGAACGTTTCGATACCGCCATCCAGGCCCTGCCCATGCCCGTCGGACATCCGGTGACGGTACTGCACGATGCGCTCGCTCGTGCGGCCGCGGCATCTGCGCCCGTCGCATTGTCCGGAGATGGGGGCGACGAGCTTTTTGGGGGCAGCGTGCTCGATCGCTGGCGGACGACGCTGCGCTTGGGCCAGGCCCTCGCTCGTTGGCCGGCACCCCTGCGGGCCGGCCTCGCGCGGTTCCTGCCAGGCGACGCCGCCCGGGCTGTCGCTCGCGGATCACCGCACCATTGGCCGATTCGTCTTGGCCTCGGTGGTCGCAACCTGTTCGACGCCAAAGAGCGGCAAGCGCTGCTTCGCGATCCGTCTTTGGCCAGACCCGATGTCCGCGAGGCCGTTCTCGAGCCCTTCGTACGCGACCTCGTCACGGACCCCGTCAACACGGTCCTGCACGTCCAACTGCGGTCATGGTTGGCCGAGGGTGCGCTTCCGCTCGCCGAGCGCACCGCAGCCGCGTGCGCGTTGGACCTCCGATTTCCCCTCCTCGACCGGGCTGTCCTCCGCGCCGCCGCAGCCGTCCCCGGCACCGCAAAGGCCGGCACGCTGGCCATGCGGTGGCCGCTCCGCGCGCTGCTCCGAGGGACGTTGCCACCCGCCTTGCTGGACCGGCCCAAGCGCGGCCTCCCGAGTGCACTCGGGACCTGGCTCGGCGGCGAGGGGCGCGTGTTCTTCGAGGCCCGCTTCGCCCGCCTGCTCAAGGACCGCTTCGGCTGGTACAAGCCCGGAGAGCTGGCCCGCCTCCGGCGCCTCGCCCGGGGACGCCCCGACATCGGCGCCCGCCTCTGGACCTTGATCGTGCTCGACACCTGGCTTGACGGGACCTTCGGACCTCCTTGAGGCAGTTAGGAGCGCCCGTGTCGTACCTCGCCATCGCCCGAAAATACCGGCCGTCCACCTTCGCCGAGATCATCGGCCAAGACCATGTCACGCGCACGCTGACCAACGCCATCCGCCGGGGGCGCATCCACCACGCCTACCTCTTCTGCGGGGCTCGGGGCGTCGGCAAGACCACGGCGGCGCGGGCCCTCGCCCGTGCGCTGAATTGTGTACAGGGTCCCACGATCACGCCGTGCGGCGATTGCCCCGCCTGCCTGGAAATCCTGCGCGGTTCGAGCCCCGACCTCATCGAAATCGACGGCGCGTCGAACAACTCCGTCGACGACGTTCGGGAATTGCGCGAAGGCCTGCACTACGCGCCGACGCGTGGCGGCAAGCGCATCATCCTGATCGACGAAGTCCACATGTTGTCGAAGGCCGCCTTCAACGCCCTCCTCAAGAGCCTCGAAGAGCCCCCTCCCCACGTCATCTTCCTTTTCGCGACCACGGAACCCCACAAGGTTCTCGACACCATCCTCTCACGCGTCATGCGCTTCGATTTCAAGCGCATTCCTCCGACGGACGTCACGGACCACCTCGCAACCATTGCCGCCAGCGAAGGCTATGAACTCCCAGCGGCGGCCCTGCGACCGATTGCCCGGGCCAGCGAAGGGAGCATGCGCGACGCCCAGTCGCTGCTCGACAAGGTGCTGGCCTTTGCCGGAGACGAACCGATCACCGAGGCCCTCGTCCACGAGGCCCTCGGCCTGCTCGATCCCGGGCTCGTTGTCGATTTCGTCGGCGCGCTGGCGCGCGGTGAAGCGGCCCGTGCCCTCGAAATCGTCGAGCGCGTCGACACGTTCGGCTACGAAATCCCGCAATTCACGTCCGCCGTCCTTGCGCTCCTGCGCGACGCGACCCTGCTCACACTTTCGGAGGAGGCCGGGCGTTGGGCCGATATCGCCCCCGAGGAGTCGACTCACCTGGTAGAGCGCCTCGGCGCCGCACCCGTCGAGCAGCTTGGACGCCTGTTCCAGACGATGCTCGAAGTCCACGACCAAGTCGCCAAGGCCGGACGGCCGCGCATCGTCCTCGACATGGCCGTCGTCCGCCTCGCAGACACCTCGGCCCTCGTTCCCCTACCAGACCTGACGGAGCGCCTGGAGCAGCTCGAGCAGCGCCTGCGCACGGGGGGTGTCCCCAGAAGCCCGACACCCCCGGCCGCGGCGCGGCCGGTTCCGCGACCGCCGCTCCCAACCCCGGCGACCCGTCCGGAACCGCCCCGTTCCGCCGCGCCGCCAAAACCCGTCGAGCGCGACGTCGCCCCAACGCGGCCGCCGTCCACGCCTGCACTCCCGGAGTCCGCGCCTGTCCCCCGTCCGCCGGCTCCACCCGCTAGTCCTCCGGCGCGAGCCGCAGCCACGTCGACGGCACCGAGCGCCGCACCGGTTGTAGCGCCCCCGGCCCCGCAGCCCTCAGGACCGACGGAGCCAGCCGCGCCGGCACCGGCCTCGCCACCTGCCGACGCGGTTCCGGGTTGGTCAGACGTCCTTCAGGCCATTCGTTCGTCGGGGCGCCCATCTTGGAAACTGCTGATCGGTAGCCACGTCACGCCCTTGCCCAACGGCCTACGGTTGGTCGTGGATCCGGCCATGAACCTCAACGATCAGCGCGACGCGCGCAGCGCCGTCAAGGAGCCCGATTTCGTCGCCATGGTCGAACGTGTGCTCGGGCGCCCGACCGTCGTCGAGCTTGGCAACGTCGTAGCGTTGCACTCGGACCCCGCCGTCGTCGAAGCGGAGCGCCTCCGTGCCCAGGCGAAGGAGGACCCCGCTATCGCCCGCGTCGTTTCGGTCCTCCAAGGGACCATCGTCCGCGTGACCCCACGAGGTGGCCCTTGAATCGCGACCCGATCCGCGGCGCCGTGCAACAATTGCGCCGATTCCCCGGCATCGGGGAAAAGTCGGCCACACGGCTCGTCTACTGGTTGCTTCGAGCCCCGCCGGGGACCGCCGGCGAAATCGCAACGGCACTTTCCGGCCTCGTCGACTCCGTCAAAGAATGCAGCCGTTGCGGAGACCTGAGCGGCTCCGACCCGTGCCAGCTCTGTACCCAGCCGCGCAACGACGCCCTCCTAGCCGTCGTCGAATCGCCACAAGACGTGTTGGCCATCGAGCGCAGCGGGGAATTTCGGGGACGCTACCACGTGCTTCACGGCACGTTGTCTCCGCTGGAGGGCCGCGGTCCCGACTCCCTGCGCATCAAACCCCTCCTGGAGCGACTGCGCGACGGTCAAGTCCGCGAAGTGTTGCTCGCGACGAATCCGACCGTGGAAGGCGACGCCACCGCGCTCTACCTGGCGCGTCTCATCCACCCCATCGGTGTGCGTGTGACGCGCCTCGCCCACGGTTTGCCTGTGGGCGCCGAATTGGAGTACGCGGACGCACCGAGCCTTGCGCGCGCCCTGCAATTTCGGCGGGACCTCACGTGAAGGTGCGCGTCAACGGCAACGTCCTCGACGTCCCCGCGCCCTGCACCGTCGCCAGATTGCTTGCGCGCCTCGAATTGCCCGATCGCGGCGTCGCCGTGGCCGTGGACGGCGCCGTCGTCCCGCGAACCGGGCACGAAATCGTGGAATTGGTAGAAGGCGCCCGCGTGGAAATTCTCCGCGCCGTGGGCGGAGGGTGAAAATCGCCTGGGCCGACGCCCATGTCGTCGTCGTCGACAAGCCCTTTGGATTGGCGAGCCACCCCGGTCCAACCGTCACGGACGACGTCGTGACGCGACTCAAGCGCACCTACCCCTACGTGGGGCTGCACCACCGGCTCGACTTACCGACGAGCGGCCTTCTACTCTTCGCCATCGATCCCGCGGCAAACCCCTCGCTCGCGTCTGCGTTCTCGGGGCGACGCGTCCAGCGCACCTACAAGGCCGTCCTCGTTGGCCGCGCGACCGGTGGCGTCTGGGACCGACCGATCGACGGTCAGACCGCCGTCACCCACGTCAAGGTTCACGGCCAGCAGAACGGCCTTTCAGCCGTGCATCTCAAACTCGAAACCGGCCGGACGCACCAAATTCGCATCCACGCGGCCCTCGCGGGGACGCCCGTGGCCGGAGACCGACGACACGGTGGGGATGCGGGGCGACGGTGGCCGCGGCTGGCGCTGCACGCCGCGCGGCTGCGTTTTCCTCACCCCATCACGGGGGAAGAGGTGGCCGTCGAAAGCGAAATCCCCGACGACCTGGTGCCGTTATGGCACCAGGCGCTGGGGAATTGACCAGACATTCCACCGCCGGGGTGGAGACCGGGGTACCCGACGCCCCGTGGAGGCCGCTACCGTTGCTTCCTCTCGGACCTGGCGGGGTTCACAGCGCGCGGTCGTCAGACCCCGGCCCCCCCACGGCGGTGGAATATCTGGCGGAGAGAGCGTGATTCGAACCCGCGGTGAGTTGCCCCACACACGATTTCCAGTCGTGCACCTTCGACCACTCGGTCACCTCTCCTAGGGAGCGGAGAGACAGGGATTCGAACCCTGGGTACGCATGACGTACAGTAGATTTCGAGTCTACCGCCTTCGACCACTCGGCCATCTCTCCTCAGTTTCCGGATCGCAACGCCTTGAAGAAGGTGCGTAAACGCTCGCTGGCTTCCTCCGCACAAACGCCTTCGACGACGTCGATACGGTGGTTCAACCCGCGAAAATCGTGCAAGTGGGCCAAGCTGCCCATAAATCCCGCCTTGGGGTCCCGACAGCCGAAAACGACTCTGGGAATTCGCGCCAAGACGGCGGCACCTGCACACATGGGGCATGGTTCGAGGGTGACGACCAACGTGCACGTATCGAGCCTCCAATTTCCAAGCCGCGCTGCGGCCTGGCGGAGGGCGACCATTTCCGCGTGTGCGGTAGGGTCGCTCCAACGTTCACGGTGATTCCACCCCGCGCCGACCACGCGGCCCGCAGCCAGGACGACGGCGCCTACAGGCACCTCCCCTTCTGCAGCAGCCCGATCGGCGAGCTGAAGGGCAAGGCCCATCGATTCCTCGTCGGACACCACGCCCCCCACCCGGCAAGGCCGGGCGATCCGGTTCAGACGGTCAAAGACCCGGCACGGCCTAAACCGCGCCCGCGAGGTGTTACCCAAGGGTGGCCCGATGTCAACGGGCCGGGGGGCCCATGATCTCGGCATGGTTGGCTTGGCTCGCGATGGCGGCTCCGGCCACGCTCAAGGCCTCCGACACCACGGCCCTGACCGCAGAGGCCTGGGGTAAGGGTGCTCATGGTGTCGTGCTCGTCCACGCCGAAGGCGGAAGCCATGCCGACTGGGGCGGCTTCGGGAGCCGACTTGCGACCCAGAACATCGCCTCACTGGCCGTGAACCTGCGCGGCCACGGCGGATCGTCGGGGTCAGCCGCCACGGACGCCGATTTCACGGCGATGGTTCAAGACGTCTCAGCTGCCGCAGCTTGGCTGCGTACCAAGGGTTGCGCCACGATCTCCGTCATCGGGGCCGGCCATGGCGGCCTCGTGGGCCTCGCCGCGGCAAAAACGGATCCGGGCATCCGGGACGTCGCCTTGTTGTCACCGAAACCCAATTCCCACGGCCTGCTGCTGAGGGAACTCGCCACGGGCTTCAACAGGCCGCTTCTTGCGGCCGCGGGCCTCGACGAAGCGCTGGCCGCTAAGTCTGCGACGCTTGTCGGGGAACTTGTCGCGGGGCCCCACCACCTCGCCTTGCTCGACGCCGACGGGTCAGGCGCCAAGCTCCTCAACACCGATGCCGACTTCGAAAACGTGCTGATCGCCTGGATCAACGGGACGCTCGTCCCCTCGGGCGAAGCGGGACTTGCTCCGGTTCAGCCGATGTTGGCCCCCCTCGAGAGCACGGGCACCCGCCTGGAGGACAGGTAGACCTCCGACCGCCTGAGGGTGTCCGGGCCGTTGTCGACGCCCTCGTCGCCGCCGGGGGCCGGCCCCGCCTCGTGGGCGGCGGCGTACGCGACGCGTTGCTCGGGCAGCCGGTCCATGACTGGGATCTGGAGGTGTTCGGACTCGAGGCCGACGACTTGGCGACGGTGCTCGCCAGAGTGGGGCGAGTCGACGCCGTCGGCAAAGCGTTTGGCGTCCTCAAGGTCCGTCCTCGAGGCCATCGCGGCCTGGACATCGACGTTTCCTTGCCAAGGCGTGACAGCAAGGTGGGCCCCGGGCATCGCGGGATCCTGGCGCAAGGCGACCCCCATCTCGACCCCACGGAGGCTGCCCGCCGGCGGGACCTGACGGTCAACGCGATGGCCGTTGTGCTTCCCGAAGGCCATCTCTTTGATCCCTTCGGCGGGCAACGCGACCTGCAGGCGCGTGTACTTCGGGCCGTCGATCCGACGACCTTTCTCGACGACCCCCTTCGCGCCCTCCGGGCCGCACGTTTCGCCGCCCAACTCGGTTTCCAGGCCACCGACGACCTCATCGCCCTTGCAGCGTCCGCCGAACTCGGTGAGTTGCCACCTGAGCGCATCTTTACGGAGTTGCAACGCCTGCTGACGGAGGGATCACGCCCCGATCTGGGTTGGGCATTCCTACGCAGCGCCGACCTCGATGTGCGCCTCTTCCCCGCATGTGCGCGGCCTCCGGGCCTCCCTGAGACGTTCCTTCGCTGCCTTCCGGAGCGGGACGCCATCGACATTCCGGGCCGGCGCCTCCTGTTCATGTTGGCCATTTGGCTCCACCCGAGCCCACCTCCGGCCTGGTTGGACGCGTTCGACCGCCTGGGCCTGCACAAGTGGGGCGCCTACCCGGCGAGGCGCAAGGCCGAGGCACTCGTAGGGACGCCAGAGGCCCCCATCGCGTCGGACGCCGACCTCCGGCGCCTTTCGACCCGCTGCGAAGCCGGTCTCTGGCTCGGAGTGCGCGCGGCGTGGGACCCGTCGGGCCCGTGGGCGGACGCATTGACGCGTTGCCGGATGTTGGGCGTCGCCCACGAAGCCCCCGCGCCCGTGCTGCTCGGCCGCCACTTGACGGGACGGGTGCCACCCGGCCCTGCGATGGGCATGCTCCTCGAGCGCGCCTACGGGGCGCAACTCCACGGCGACATCGTCACGCTCGACGACGCACTCGCCTGGCTCGATCGGTCGCTGTCTCCCTGACCGGCGAACCGCTCAGAACGCGTTCGGGTCGTTGCGAATGTCCCCGCAATAGCAGCGGGATTCGGCGTTGAGGACCTGAGTCCATTCGCAGGGAGCCCCGGCCTCCTCGTGCGCGTCGAACTCTTCATCGCAGAAGCTCTTCATGTTGCGGTCGGCATCGCAGAAAGCGCTCTCGAAGGCTGTGACACCCTCCCAAGCAGGCGCCGAAACCTGACCAAACCACGGCCCCGCCGGGCCCTGCCGGTATTCGGTTGGCAGCACCGACTCGCCCTGGATGAGGCACTCGGCCGTAAGGTTGTCTCCAGTCCCGGCGAGCGCTTGGAGTTCGTCACACGATCCATTCGCGATCAGAAGGCCGAATCCCAAGCGGTCATCGTCCAATGGGGTGGAGAAGGTCTCCAGCGCAATGGTGTAGGAGATTCCAACTTCCGTCTGAACGGAGCAGGACTCCGCCGTGCCGCGACCGGCCAAGGCGCCCGGCGTGCCGAACAGATCGGGGTTGCTAGGGCCGCAGAGGCCCTGGCTCACCGTGATCAGCTGGCCCAGGCTGTCTTGGTAGTTGACCGCAAACGAACCCATCTGGACGCCAGGCGTCCCGTTGTAGAACAACGACTGACCGACCTCCAGGTCGAGGTCCCCGTCGTCGAACGTATTGTCAGGGTAGGCGAACTTCTGTGCGAAGTCATCGGCCGGCTTCTCGGCAACGGAGGCCGACCAGTAGGCCGTTTCGGGGTCCATCCAGACGCAGACCTCACCGCCGTTGCCGACGAAGGTCGCCGTCACGCCACCGGGCTCAACCGACAGGGCGGCTCCAACTTCAGCGTAGATGACGGCTCCAGGGATGTCCTCTGGGTCGACGAGGTCGACAGGCACGAAGTCCTCACCGCCCTCCGGGGTCAAGTGAACCACGGCCGGCAGGTCGTCGTAGATATTGGGGAACAGCCAGTCGCCCGAGTAGTCGCAGCCCGCAAGCGCGAGCGCCAGAACCGCCGTGCGCATCAGAGCACCTCCCAGTCGAGCGTGATGACCGGGCGGTCATCCGCATTTTCCCAAACGAACGCTTCACTGGCGACGTAGTCGCCACCCGTGATGTAGTTCGACGGCACGTTGAGGACGTCCTGCCGAACGCGACCGCCGTAGTATTCCTCGGCGTACTCACCGATGAAGAGGCCGGCGCCGTTGGAGTCGTCGCACGTCACGAAGTTGAACTCGGTCGCCGACGGTTGATCGGCGAAGGCCCAGAGCGAGAACGCCGCCGCGTCGTTTTCGACGTCGTCGTTGTCGTAGACCATCTCCTGCTGCCAAATCGTGAACTCGGCGGCGAAGTCCCCGTCGGCGTTCTCCTGGAACTGCAGGTCGAGGTCGTCGATCTTGCCGTCCTCGTTCTCGTCCGACGCGGTGAGGTTCACCTCTTCGTCGGTATAGACCTCGAGCAGGTCATAGCAGGTGTGGCGCATCAGGTCGCCGGACTCGACGACCTCGCCCGCCGCATCTTCGAACGGCAGGTAGAGCGTGTCCTTGAAGAAGCTCACGACGTCATCGAAGTCGACGAAGCGGTCGGAGACGACCTTGCAGGACAACGCCTCGAAACACGCGAAACGAAGGTCGCCGACGGTCGTCCCACCGTACGGGTAGGCGTCGGACTGCACGTCGCCGATCTGCGGACCCACTTCGGGGTGCGGATACGACGCGACCTCGTTGGGACCCAACATCGAGGCGTACAACCCCAGGTAGATCGGGCCGATGAAACGGCTGTCGGTCAGCGGAGGCTGCACGACGCCGTCAGGGTCGACGATTTCCCGCGTCGCGGCCGCGCGAGGCACAACGACCGTCCCCGAGAGGTTCTCGATCTGGAACGGCTCTTCGTAGGTGCAGGCCGCGAACAAGGCGAACAGGGGTGCCGTGATCATGATGGCCTCCTAGTACTCGTACCGCAGGCCCAGCCGAAGCTGGAGGGGATCCTGGCGGCCGGTGATCAGCATGCGGGTTTGGAAGTCGATGTAGCCGAAGTCGTAGAACGTCGCGGCATTGTTGTTGAAGAGGTTGAACAACGTGACGTCGGCCTCGAGGTTGCCCTTGCGCACCTTGATCTCCTGCTGGAGCCGCAGGTTGACCTCCCACCAGGGATTGAAGCGCAGGTAGGTGCCGCGCGGGCGGAGGCGCAGCGCGTAGGACGTGCCGCCACCGAGCAGACCCTCGGACAAGTACAGGCGCTCTTCGGGCATCCCCGAGTAGTAGAAGGCCGAAAGGCCGACCGTGGTCGTGCTGGGGTCGGTCTTCGGGATCTCCCAGAAGCCGGCCGCCTTCACGACGTGGTTCAGGTCCGTGTTGAGCGGGCCGTAGTTGTACTGAGTCTGAGGGTCGTTGACGAACGACCCCGACAGCGCGCTGGTCGAGCTGCCAAGCGACTGAGTGTAGGTGTAGGTGGCTTCGGCCTGCCACCGGCGGGACGACACCTTGCGAGCGCCGAGGTCCCACTGGAAGTAGTCGCGCTTGGCGAGCAGCGGCGTGCGCAGGCGAAAGACGTTGTAGCCAGCGGTGGCGCCGTAGGACGTACCAATGACCGCCGAGCCGTCACTGTCGTAGATGACGTTGAGCTCGTCGGGCTCGTACATGAATCGCGAGAACTTACCGGCCATGTTCGAGATGACCGCAAAGTCGTTGACCACTTCGCGCTCGAGCAGCAACAGTACTTCGTCGACGCGCGGCGACCGCGTGTTCAGCGAAGAGACGTTCGCGCTGGCGATCGGGTCGTAGCTGTACATGAGGCTAGAGTTCGAAAGGAAGCCTTGGCCCGTGGCGCCATTGTCCGTGAAAAACTCGCCGAAGTACAGCTTCGAGCCGTAGCCGGACGCCGACGTGAAGTCGGCGACACCGAGCACGCCCGTGTCGTTGAAGCGACCCCAACCGGTCGCGACCTTCGTCTTTTGGTCGCCAAACGGGTCCCAGGCCGCGAAAAGGCGCGGGCCGGCCAGCGTGCCATCGATGACCGGTTCACCCAGGTCGTTGCGCATCACGAAGCTGTCGAGGCGCACGCCGTAGTTGATGGTCACATTCGAGACCGGCTTGTACGAGTCCTGCGCGAAGGCGCCAAACTGCGAACCTGTCGTCCGGTACTTGATCGGGCCGGAGATCTCGAGGTTGTAGTAGTTCTGGAACGTGGTCGGGTCGTAGGGGACCGCGTTCAGGTCGATGATCAGCAGGTTGCCAGAGTAGCCCTGGGTCTGGTCCCAGATCAGCTGGCGCCCCTCGATGCCGAACTTGAAGTCGTGCGAGCCGCCGAGCGGGTCGTTGATGCCAACGACGTTGAGCTTGGCCTGAGGAATGTACGAGATGCGGTCGTCGAAGTTGTAGTAGCCCCAGTTGACCGAGTCATACGCGCCACCGGTGCCGAGGCGGCCTGGGGTTTCCCAGTCCTCTACGCCTTCCTGCTCGCCGGGCCGGCAGGGGTGGTACCCGAGCTCTGCGTCGTGGGTACAGGGCACCGCGCCGATCTCGATGTAGTTCTTCTGGACGACGAACATGAGGTCCGAGTTGACCTCGGGCGCCAAGAACCACTGCCACCGCGCCTGCGTCACGACGCCGCCCTGAGCCTGGCGACCCTGGGCTTCCGGCAGCGTGTAGGCACTCTGCACGATGTTGTCGATCGTGGTCGGGTCGAGCTGAACGAAGGCCGTGAGACGGTGATCCTCGCTCGGCTGAACCGTCAACTTCGACAGGATGTAGTGACCCTCGAAGTCGCGGGGCTGATCGACGCCGGCGACCGCGATGAGGCTGCGGTCCATCTGATAGCTCAGGATGAACCAAGCCTTGTCGCGGACGATGGGCCCCGACACGCGGCTGCGGAGTGTCAGGATCTCGTACTGGCGATCAAAGCCGGTGACCGCGATCTGAAGCCCGTCCGCCGAATAGCGAGCGTCGTACTTTGGCGACCAGGCACCGTTCGTGTAGTCCGCCGAAACGATGAACTCGAGTTCGTTGCTGCCCGAGTCCGTGACGAGGTTGACGATGCCGCCGACGCTCGTTCCGTACTCGGGCATGTAGCCGCCGAGCAGAACTTCGATCTGCGCGATCGCGTCGAAGTTGAAGTTGACGGAGAACGTGCCCGTGACGGGGTCGGTGATGTTGGCACCGTCCAACATGTACGTGTTTTCGTTCGTTGCGCCGCCGCCGATGTTCTTGTTGCCGCCCTGGCCGGTGACGCCAGGGGTCAGAGAGATCGCGTCCTGGTAGGTTTGGCCCGTCGGAACGTTGTTGAGGAACTCCTTCGTCAGCACGGTGCTGCGGCTCGTGCTCTCAACGTCGACGGCCGCGCGCGTTCCCTTGACCTCGACCTCGGTACCCTCCCCACCGCTGACCTTCAGCTTCTGAACGGTCGTGCGGCCAAGGTCGACGGCGACGTCGATGGCGGTCACGCCGCCAAGCGTACTGGTGACCCGGATCGTGTAGAGGCCAGGCGGAAGCTCCGTGAACAGCGCCTCGCCGTTCGCATCGGAGACGCGTTTTTGCTCGCCACCGATCAGTTGCGGGCTGGAGACCCGAACTTCGGCTTCCGGAACCGGCAGCTGCTCGGTGTCCTCGACGACGACGCGCAGCTGGCCGCCAGAGACGGCCCAAGCAGGCAGCGCAGCCAAGAGCGCGACCATCATGGCCACGAAGCGCATTGCCAAGCGAACGTTGCGGAAGCGGATCATGCTTCACCGACCCCCAGGACCGAGATGCGGCCCCTGTGTTGCCCCCCAGGTGCCCGGGGGGCCGGCCCTGCTAACCAACCCCCCACGACAAGCCAACGGCAGGCCCGCATCCGTGAAGACTGTGAACATCGGCCACGATCCGACCACCTCCTTGTGCATGAGAACGCCGTAGGCTAGTCCCGCGGCTCGCAGGAGAACCCCCATGAGGGCCATCGTCCGTGCCATTGCAGCCGTAGGGCTGACCCTTGCGCTGGCCACCGCGCCGACCGCGACGGCCACCACCCTCGCGCCGCTCACCATCGAACAGATCGCCGATGCCAGCACCTGGGTCATCCGCGGCACCGTCACCGAGGTCTGGACCGACCTCGACGAACGCGGCAAGGTTTGGACCCACGCCCGCGTCCGCGTCGCCCAGTCCTACAAGGGCCAGGACGCTCCCAGCGAGGTCGTGATCGACCAGATGGGCGGCACCTTCGGCGCGGTCACCACCCACGTCCCCGGCTCTGCCGGCTTCTCCGTCGACGAAGACCTGTTTGCCTTCGTCTACCAGAGCCCTCGCACCGGCCGAACCGTGCTCGTCTCCAAATACCTGGGCAAGTACACCGTTCGCCGCGACCCCGAGACGGGTGACCTGTACGGCCGCCGCTGGGAAGCCAAGCCGGGCGAGACCTTCGACGCACGCTTCCTCCCCCACCCGGCCCCCGAGAACCGCCACGACCTCGCGGCGCTCACCGAGCGCATCGCGCGTCGCGTCGAGGCCGGCTGGGACGGACAACCGATCCCCGGCGTCGACGACTCCGAGCTCCAACGAATCAACGCCACCGAGCGGAGGATGCCGCGATGACCCGCCCCACCCTCACCCTCGCTGCGCTGCTCCTGGCGGGCCCCGCCAAGGCGTTCACCCACACGGAATCGATGTGGCTGCCTGACGACTTCCCGCTCGAGTATTGGGTCGCCGACAACGGCGCGGCCGACTCCGCTTGCGAAGAAACGGTCGACCAGCCCGGCTACTGCGCGACGATGGCCCAAGAGGCCTACGCCGCGTGGGAGGCCGCGCCGTGTGCCGAGATCAGGTCGACCTACATGGGCGTTTGCGAAAACACTGGCTTCAACAGTGCCAACGACCAGAACTGGATCACCTTCAACGACGTCGACGCCGACATCGAAGAAGCCGGCACCTGGGCCGTCACGCTGACGATTCCCTTCGGCATCGCGAAGGTCATCAACGACGTCCAGTACTACCACGCCGACGACAGTGACATCATCTTCAACGACAACGTGATCTTCGACAGCCACGAAGACATCGTCGAGGGCGATTGCAACGGCGGCGCCGACATCCTCGGTGTGGCCACCCACGAGGTGGGCCACACACTCGGGATGGGTCACTCGTGCGAGGAAGACGAGCCCTGCGGGGACGCCGATCTGCGCGGCGCCACGATGTACTGGGCGGCCGGCACGTGCGACAGCACGCAGGCCGATATCAACGTCGACGACATCCAAGGCATCACGGCCATCTACGGCCCCTACGCCACCTTCGAATGCAGCCACGCCCTGTCCGACGACTTGTCCATCGGAGTGGTGCCCTTCGAGCTCAAATGCATCGTCGTCTCCGAGACGATCGAAGAAGTCGACTCGGCGGTTTGGAGCTTTGGTGACGGTGGATCGTCCACCGAAATCGACGCCAAGCATACCTACACGGAGCCGGGCAACTACACGATTCAGGTCGACGTGCACGGCAACCGCGACGCGTGCGGCGACGACGGCTGGACCTACAACTTCCGCAAGGTCGGCTACGTCCGCGCCTGCGGCATGCCCGAGCCGGAATTCCTCGCGGAGCCGCTTGATGGCCTGCAATGGCGGATGCTCAACCGCTCGGATGTTTCCGTCTACGGATGCCTGCAAGACATCGCCTGGACGGTTCACGAGGGCAGCAGCGCCGACGGCAAGGTCATCATCGGGCCGCTCTCCTCTTGGGAGCCGCTCATCGACTTCCCGGAAGCCGGCACCTACACCATCGTGATGAATCTCGGTGGCTACGCCGGAACCAGCGCCGCAGCGGTCACGGTCGACGTTCGCGCGACCAGCCTTGGCGGTTGCGACGTCGCGGGCCCGGGCATCGCGGGTGCGGGCGCTCTCGCGGGTCTCGCCGCCCTTGCCCTTCGCCGTCGTCGCAGCTGACGCCTCCAGCGGCGGCTAGCAGGCTGCCGCAAAAGGGCGAAACGCTCGCCGGAGTGCCGGCGTGCGTGTTGACCGGCGCCGTTCGTTGCGAGCCCGCGTGGGTGCCCGATCCCGCAAGGAACGGGGTGCAAGGCGAGGAAAGCCGTACCGAGCGTACGGAGACCGAGCCTGGGGTCCCCGCGACGCCGCGGGGCGGGATGCCCCCGCGGGCGCAGCAGGACGGCGCTTTGCCGCAGCCTGCTACTCAACCCTCAGCACGGCCGCAAAGAACGCGTCCGTGCCATGGCGGTCGGGGTCGAGTTGCACATGGGGGCCTTCACAGCCGAAGGCCTCTCCGACCGGCACCTGGCGTTGCGCGTGGTCGCCGAGGTCGTTCTCCGCGCCAAGCCACGAACAGGTGGCGTAGATGACGTGACCGCCCGGTCGGACACGCTCAAAGGCCTCGGCAAGCAGGCTCCGCTGCAACGGAAGGAGCGCGTCGAGGTCCTGGACAAACGCCCTCCGTTCGGGGTGACGACGCCAGGTTCCGGTTCCCGTACAAGGCGCGTCGACGAGGACGGCGTCGTACCCCCGGCGCACAGCGGATCGCTCGACGACCTCGAGGGTCGAACCCAAACGGCCGGCACGCTCCTGGAGACGGCGAAGCGGCGCCGACCGCACATCCGTGGCGACCACCCGGCAGCCGCGATCCGCCATGGCGAGCGCCTTCCCGCCAGCGCCAGCGCACAGGTCGAGCACATGGGCACCGTCGGGAACGAGCCCGGCCACCACGGTGCTCGCTTCGTCGAGGATGTCGAACGTACCCCTGCGAAAGGCCTCGGTGGCCTCCAACTGGGCCCGGCCGACGACTTGGAGCACGGCGGGATGCCAACGCCCCGGCCGCGTCGCGATGCCCTCAGCCGCCAACGACGAAGCCAACGCCGCCCGCGACACCCCATGGGCCCGAACACAAATCGACGCCCGCTGCTGCAGCGCGATCGCGACGGCTTCTGACCGCGGGCCGAACGTCTCGGCAAACGCCTCCGCCACGCGTCGCTCCACATTCAGGTACCGCGCGAGCTCCCCGATCCTCCCAAGCGGCGGCGCCGCTGCCCGCTGGCCAGCGACCGACGGGCCCCCGCGGTGGGCCAACCATCTCGCGTAGCGGCCTGGCCAGCCCGACGGCTGGTCGACCAATTCGTCCAGCAGCGCGCCGAAGCGCAGGCCGTCCTGGACCGCGTCCATCGCCAAGCGCCGCTCTGCGGAGTGAAGGTGCCGCCAGGATCGCTGGGCGTCCCTCAACGTCGCCGATGCTTGACGCGGCCGTTCGTCGACTGCGTTCAGACACGTGATCACGGCGTCCGCCGTCCGTCCCGAAGCGGCGCGTTGGGCGAGGCGTGGATCTATGGGCTCGGCATCCGGCAGCGAATCGAGCAAGGTCAGGACGAGTTCCCCCACCACCAACCCTTGCGCTCGGTCCCCGAATCCTCAGAATCCGTCGTCAACACCCGCGCGTAGATATCGAGGTCTGCCAAGACCGTCTGAGCCTTCTTGAGCCACTTCTTCGCCTGGGCGTAGTCGCCCTGGGCGCCGAAGATTCGAGCGCGATGGGCCATCAGCCGTGCCGACCGCTCGATCTGATCGCCGGTCAGGTCCAACATGCGACCGACCTCGTCGTCACGGTACCGCTTCTCGTGGGCGTCACACAACTCTTCAAGGATCGTGACGGCGACCGTCAAGCTCGCGTCGTCCGCCTTCATCTCGATGAGCCGCACCGCTTCGTCGCACGCCTGGCCCTCCCGGCGAAGGTCCAACAAAAGGCGCGCCCGTTTGGCGCGGAGGGCGTGCTGCGCCTCGTCCTTGCGCAGGGCGTTGCCGTATGCGTCGGAGGCCCCGCCCTTGTTGTCCGACTGTTGGAGCTGTTGGCCGTAGATCGCCCAGGCCAGGCCGGGAGGATCCGGCGTCGTCTCGACCCAGGCGCGCGCGTCGAGAAGCGCATCATCCGTGTGGCCGAGGGCCTGCAACAACCAGATGCGCATCGCGCGACATTGAACGCCGCGCCCCGCCTCGTTGCTGGCGGCACCGGCCGTTGCGAGCTTGAGGGCCAGGACGCGTCGGCCGATCCTCGCGGCTTCCTTGGCGGCGTCGTGGAACGTCGCCTGCCCGGGCACGAGACCGCGCAGTTCAAAGTGAACCTGCACGACCTCTTTGCGGGTGAGCTCGCAGTTGACGCACTTGTCGACGTCGAATCGCGCCCCGCAGTTCACACATCGGCCCGGGTAGAGCGGCGCGACAGGCGACACCCAGTCCTCGGTTTCAACCACGGTCTGACAATCCTGGCACGACAGGACATCCGCCGGAACGTGGCCCTTCGTGCTCGACCAGGCCACCCGGTTCGAATTGCACTTCGGACACGCGGCCCCCGACGCCATGCCAGTCTCCCCTGAGGTGGGGGTTGCCCACCACGATGGATCGCGTATCGTAGGCGGAGCCTGTCGGCAGCGGAGGTTGCGCCATGCCAGACGTTCGTCGGACTTTCCACCTCGAGCGCCTGCTTGGCCGAGGGGGGTTCGGCGAGGTCTGGCTCGCAAGGATGGCGTCGCCAAGCGGCCTGGAGGTGCCGGTCGCCGTCAAACTCCTCACATCGGACCTCACGCTGGACGCCGGCGCGCTCGCTCGGCTGCGCGACGAGGCGTCCCTGCTGGCGCGCCTGGAC
Organism: Pseudomonadota bacterium; assembly: GCA_005776945.1. Lineage (GTDB taxonomy): Bacteria > Myxococcota_A > UBA796 > UBA796 > SXOB01. Next base: position 29,751 of record SXOB01000035.1, on the reverse strand, counting down.
CACCCTGCCATCCTCCATGTGGTGGATCGCGTGCGCCTCGCGGGCCGAACGGGCCTGGTGACAGAGTACGTCGACGGCCTCGACCTCAGTACGTGCCTGCGCCGCCGGCCAGCCTTGCCCCTGCCATGCGTGCTCGCGGTGCTCGCGCAGGTCGCCTCTGCGCTTGAAGCAGCCTGGAACGCCGAGGGGGACGCTGGCCCGCTTCGCCTCGTCCATCGCGACGTCAAGCCGGCCAACATCCGGATCGGACGCCACGGCCAGGTCAAGCTGCTCGACTTCGGCATCGCGCGATTCGAGGGGGCCCTTCGCGAGGCCTGGACGAGTAGCGACGAAATGGTGGGGTCCCTTCCTTACGTCGCGCCCGAGTGCTTCAGCGACGCCCAGACGACGGGCGCTTGCGACGTCTGGTCCCTTGGCGCGACCTTGTACGAGGCGGTCCGCGGCGAACGCTTCCACCGCCGAACCGACGCACGCGCCTTGGGTTCGATCGCGCTTGACCCCGTCCTCTTCGATGCGCACCTGACGAACGCCCTCGCCGCCGAATCGGTGGGCGCGATCCGCGACCTGCTGCAGGCGATGCTGGCCTGGGACCCTGCACGACGACCAAGCGCAGGCGAGGTTGCCGACCGCCTCGAGTCCCGCCTGGCGGCCTTCCCGCCCGCCCCGATCCGTCACTGGATGGCCGACCAGCCCGCTGCCCCTCCCCCACGAGACCCTGGGTCACTTGCCGGGGTCACCCACGTCGAAGAGATCTACGGCCCGACCACGACCGAACCCGTCCACCACGCCCTCCGAGACCTGACTCCCCCACCTGCGCCGCCACCCGCTCGCCAAGGGTCTTGGATCCCATGGGTGGGGGCCATCGCGGTCACCGCCTTCCTCCTGCTCGGCGCCACCGCCCTCGGTCTCGCCGCAGCCGTCGGTTGGTGGGCCGGGTCATGACGCAACGATGGAAGGGCGTGCCACTTCCAAGGGTTCAAAGGTCGGAGTGCAGAAAGTTCCCACGGCCGGCCTGATCCGTGTCATGTTGGACGTAGAGCCCAAACGCTCAGATCACCTCGCATCTCGTTCTCCAGTTTCGCACCACCTGAATCGCACCGGCCACCAGCCCGCTGGTCCGGAAACGGGGAGGAGGAATGGGGACGACGAAAGACCTGCTTGCGCGCCTCGCAGCCCGCCAGGATGTCGCGAGCTACCGTGAGTTGTTGTGGGAGGGGTCCTTCGCCGACTACCTGGCCCTCGTCCAGGACGATCCGCGCATCGCCCGAAACGCCTACCAGCGACTCTACGACCTCGTCGCCGCGCACGGCTCTTCGGAGCGCACCGAGTACCGCAAGGTCATTCGGCGCTACCACTTCTTCGATGACCCCTACGACAACGGCGCCGATGCCGTTTTTGGGGTCGACGTCCAACTGATGAAACTCGTCCGCGTGCTCCACGCCGCGGCCCTCGGCTACGGTCCGGAACGCCGCGTCATCCTGCTTCACGGCCCGGTCGGCTCGGCAAAGTCAACCATCGCCCGCCTGCTGAAAAAGGGTATCGAAGCCTACAGCCGCTCCAACGATGGGCGCCTCTACACCTACGCATGGAAAACGGAGAATGGCGAAGTCGCGTGCCCCATGCACGAGGACCCGCTCCATCTGCTGCCAGACTGGGGTCGAGAGGACGTCCTCGCGTCGCTCGACACGACCGCGCTTGGCTACCCCATCCGGATCGACGGCGAATTGTGCCCGGTCTGCCGCCACATGTTCCGCGAGGGAATGCGCGAGGTGGGCGGCGACGTGCTCAAGCTGCTGGATCGCATCGTCGTACGTCGCTTGGTCCTTTCGGAGCGCGACCGCGTCGGCATCGGCACCTTTCAGCCCAAAGACGAGAAGAACCAGGACAGCACCGAGCTGACTGGCGACATCAACTACCGGCTGATTGCAGAGTACGGCAGCGACTCCGACCCGCGAGCATTCAACTTCGACGGCGAATTCAACGTCGCGAACCGCGGCATGATCGAGTTCGTCGAAGTGCTCAAGCTCGACGTCGCGTTCCTCTACGATTTGCTCGGCGCAAGCCAGGAACACCGCGTCAAGCCCAAGAAGTTCGCACAGACCTCGATCGACGAGGTCATCCTCGGCCACACCAACGAGCCCGAATTCCGTCGCCTCGAGTCCAACGAGTACATGGAGGCCTTGCGCGACCGGACCATCAAGATCGACGTCCCGTACATCACCCGCGCCAGCCAGGAAGCGCGAATCTACCAGAAGGACTTCCACCGGCGCCGCGTGGCCGCGCACATCGCGCCCCACACCCTCGAAATGGCCGCCCTCTGGGCGGTTCTCACCCGCCTCGAGGACCCGAACAACGCCAAACTCACGCTGGTGCAAAAGGCGCGCCTCTACGACGGCCGTTCGGTCCCGGGATTCACGGAGGACCACGTCAAGGAGCTTCGAAAGGCGGCCAGACGCGAAGGTCTGGAGGGCATTTCGCCCCGCTATGTGCAGGACAAGATCAGCAACGCGCTGGTCCGCGACCCATCGCTGACCTGCATGAACCCGTTCATGGTTCTCAACGAGTTGGAAAGCGGCTTGGGGCACCACTCCCTCATCCGCAGCGAGGCCGAGCGCAACCGATACAAAGAGCTGCTCGGCGCTGTCAAAATGGAGTACGACAACCAGGTCAAGAACGAAGTGCAGAAATCGATCGCGGCAGACGACGGAGCGATGCGCCGCCTCGCCGGCAACTACATCGACAATCTGCGCGCCTACGTACTCCGCGAGAAAGTCAAGAACGCATTCACGGGAGCGGCCGAGGAGCCAAACGAACGACTGATGCGGTCCATCGAGGAGAAGATCGATATCGCGGAAGCTCGCAAGGACGATTTTCGTCGCGAGTTGATGAACTACATCGGCGCACTCGCCCTCGACGGAAAAACGTTCGACTACACCGCCAACGAGCGCCTGCACCGCGCGCTCGAGCTCAAGATGTTCGAGGACAGCAAGGACAGCATCAAGCTCACAAGCCTCGTCAGCCAAGCGACCGACGCCGAAACCCAAGCCAAAATCGACGTCGTCCGCCAGCGCCTCATCGACCATCACGGCTATTGCCCCGTGTGTGCGGGCGACGTGCTCCAATACGTCGCCAGCATCTTTGCACGGGGCGATGCCGAGAAGCGGTGACCCATGTTGCCCATCGACAGTGACCTTGGGCGTTTCCGCGACATTGTGAAGGGCCGGATCCGCCGCGAACTCAAGCGCTACGTGTCCAACCACGAGTTGATTGGCCGCAAGGGAAAGGACCTCGTGTCGATTCCCCTGCCCCAGATTGGCATCCCCCGGTTGCGTCACGGAAAGAACGAGAGTGAAGGCGTAGGCCAAGGGCCAGGTGGTCCCGGGCAGGCCGGCGAGGACACCGCCGAACACGAGCTCGACGTGGAGCTGAGCGTCGCTGAGCTCGCCGAGATCCTCGGCGAGGAGCTTTCACTTCCGCGAATCGAACCCCGCGGCGCGTCGAGCGCCCCAACCGTCCTCAACCGGTTCAAGGGCATCTCCCGGGTTGGCCCCGACAGTCTTCGCCACACGCGCCGGACCTGGCGCCAGGCCTTGCGCCGCCAGGTCGCCTCGGGCTCCTTCGACCCCAAGCGCCCTGTGCTCGTGCCAGTTCGGGAGGACTTCCGGTACCGCTCCGCCGTCCCCCAGCCCATCCCCCACAGCACGGCCACCGTGTTGTACCTGATGGACGTGTCGGGAAGTATGGGCCAGGAACAGAAGGAAATCGTCCGCTCCGAAGCATTTTGGATCGACGCCTGGATCCAGCACAACTATCGAGAGGTCACCACGCGGTTCATCGTCCACGACGCGACGGCGCGGGAGGTCGACCGCGAGACCTTTTTCCGCCTGCGGGAGTCGGGCGGAACGCTCATTTCCAGCGCGTACGAACTGGCGCTGACCCTCATCGAGCGGGACCATCCCCCCAGCGCCACCAACAACTACGTCTTCCACTTTTCGGACGGCGACAACTGGTCGGCCACGGATACGGCGAAGTGCGTGGACCTCGTCCGTCAGTCCATTCTTCCCCTCGTCAACCAGTTCGCCTACGCCCAAGTCGACTCCCCCTACGGGACGGGCCAGTTTCTCAAAGACCTGCGCGGCGCGTTCACCGACGACGAACGGGTGGCGCTCAGTCGCGTCGAGAGCAAGGACGCCATTCTGGGCTCAATCCGCGACCTCTTGGGGAGGGGAAGATGAGCACGATTCCCAACCGGTTCCTTCGCGACGGCCGAGGGCTTCCCTCCAACCTGGAAGAGGAACGAATTCGGATCGAGGGCCTGGCGCGCAGCTACGGCCTCGACTTCTTTGAGACCATCTTCGAGATGTGCACCTACGAAGAAATCAACATGCTCGCGGCCTACGGCGGCTTTCCGACCCGCTACCCACACTGGCGCTTCGGGATGGACTTTCTTGAGACAAACAAGAGCTACGAATACGGGCTTTCGAAAATCTACGAGATGGTGATCAACACCGACCCCGCCTACGCGTACCTGATGGACTGCAACTTGGACGTCGACCAGAAGCTCGTGATGGCGCACGTGTTCGGCCACGTCGACTTCTTCAAGAACAATGCCTGGTTCCGGCACACGAACCGCAAGATGCTCGACCAGATGGCGAATCATGCGACGCGCGTCCGCAACTTCATGGCGCGGCATGGCGTCGATGAGGTTGAGCGCACGATCGATCTGGCGCTGTCGCTGGACAACCTCGTCGACCCCTACCGAGACCACATTGCGCGTCCGAAAGACGAGGAGGTCATCGACGACCTGCCAAGCGACGCGGCTGCGCGACTTCCGGCCAAGGCCTACATGGACCGGTATGTCAACCCGCCAGAGTGGCTCGACGCGCAGCGTCAACGGGCCGAGCGCGAGACGGCTGACCAGCGCTTTCCGGAACATCCGGAACGGGACGTGCTCGCCTTCGTCATCGAACACGCGCGGATGCCGGCCTGGAAGGCCGAGATCCTGCACATCGTTCACGATGAGGCGATGTATTTCGCACCCCAGGCACAAACGAAAATCATGAACGAAGGATGGGCGACCTACTGGCACACCCATTTGATGACCCGCCACGTACTGACGGATGGCGACGTCGTCGACTACTGTGACCACCACAGCGGAACGACGGCCCAGCAACCGGGACGGCTGAATCCCTACAAGCTCGGCGTCGAGCTTTGGCGCCATATCGAGCGGCGTTGGGACCGCGGCCAATTCGGCAAGGACTGGCTGGAGGAGACGTCGCCCGAGGCGCGTAGGCAGTGGGACACCCACGCGCATCTTGGGCGCAAGAAGCTGTTCGAGGTTCGGTCGACGCACAACGACGTCACGTTTCTCGACGCCTTCCTCACCGAGGATTTCTGTCGCGAACAGGGGTTCTTCACCCAGAAATACGACGCGAAGTCCCAATCGTGGGAGTTGGCGTCGGAGGAGTTCGCGGACGTCAAGAAAGGACTGCTCTCGATGCTGGCTTCGCGCGGAACCCCCCGGATCTCCGTCGTGGACGGCAACGGCCTGAACCAAGGCGTGTTGTGCCTCGCGCATGACCATGAAGGGCCCGACCTCGACTTGAACTACGCGACGACCGTGCTTGGCAACCTCGCAGCCCTTTGGGGCCGACCCGTTCACCTCGCGACCCAACTCGATGCCAAGCCCGTCCGCCTCGTTCATGACGGGGCGAACCTGTCGCGCGTGGACGGCCCATGAGCGACCTCTTCGAAGGCGCCCCTGCGGGCCCTGGAACATTCGAGCGCGACGGCGTCCGCGTGGACGTCGCCGACGTGGACCGGCTCGCGGCCCGCATCCGCGAGATCTTCGTCCCCCGCGAGGAGACGCTCGACGCCGCCATCGACGCGGCGCGCCGCGATCCACCCCCTGGCCTGCCACCGGTCGAGTTGCTCGAACGCGATTCTGGCCTCGACGGCGCAGTACTGCGTGGCCGGGACGGCGAAGGGGTGGCGGAAGCGGTCGTCGCCAGCGACGGCACCCGCTGGCGTCGCTGGGAGGTCGAAAACGGCGAGCGAAATGACGTCGACTGGGTCGTGCCGCGCCCCATCCTCGGCCGCTGGCTCGATCGGGTTGCGCGGCCGCGGTAGCGGGCCCCATGCAACTCGACGCGGTTCGCCGCGAACTCATCTGGCTGGGCGTGGACGCGGACACCTTCCGCGCCATCGCCCTGTTGCCCCTTGTCCACGTCGCTTGGGCAGATGGCGCGATTCAGGTGGCTGAACGAGCGGTCATCTCGTCCGTGGCCGCCGAACGTTTCGGTCTGACGCCCCCGGCGCGGGCGCTGCTCGACCAATGGCTGACCCACCGGCCGTCCGACGCCTACATGTCGCGCGCCCGCCGCGCACTGTTCGCACTTGGACGCATGCCCCAGGTGCCCACAGGCCCCGGCACGGCCGACGATGTCCTCGACCTCTGCCAGCGCGTCGCCGAGGCCGCCGGCGGTCTCTTCGGCTTCCGCGCAGTCCAGTCTGAGGAGCGGGAAGCGCTCGCGGCGATCGCGCAGGCCATTTCCCACCACACCGGCTGGGACGGCGTATTCGAGGACGACGACGACGAGACCCAAGTCACGTCGCGCGCAGACCTGCTCGCGGCCGTCAACAGTGCCACCCCGCTCCCCGTGCACCCCGTCACCGCGTCTGCCATCCTGACCGGTACCGTCCTCGACGTCGCTGTCGTTCGGCGCTTCAGCGACGACCTGACGATTGGCCGGGCGCGCGACAATGGCCTGCAACTCGCCCATGACCCGCTCGTGTCGCGGCACCACGCCATCTTGCGCCGCAAACCCACCGGTTGGGTCGCCGAAGACCTCGGCAGCGCCAACGGCGTCTTCGTCCACGGCGAGCGCATCTTGACTCGGCCCCTGTTTGGCGGGGAGCAACTCGGGATTGGATCCGAGACGTTCCGCTTCACCCTGGGCTGAGGCCGCCCCGAAAGACCCGCGGCACGCGCGCATGGATCGCGGTGAGGACCTCCCACGGGATCGTCCCCGCCCACTCCGCAAGTTCGCTGGCCTCGACGCGCCCGGCGGCGACATCGCCCAACAACAAGACCGGGTCGCCGTTGTAGGCCTCGCCGTCAGGGCCGAGGTCGACGACGGCCATGTCCATACAGACGGTCCCCACGACGGGCCGCCGCTGGCCCCGAATGACCACGTGGCTCCGACCCGACATTCGCCGCATGTACCCGTCTCCGTAGCCGACCGGAATCGTCACGAGGCGCGTGTCTTGCGCGGGCGCCCATGTGTGGCCGTAGCTGACGCCAGCGCCCTTCCGACCTACCTTGAAGTAGACGACCCGCGTCCACCACGAGAGCACGGCGCGCATTCCCGGCAACACGGGGAGATGGGCCGCCGGTGCTACCCCGTAGAGCATGAGCCCTGGCCGGACGAGGTCGCACCAAGTCTCGGGGAAGCGAAGGACGCCGGCACTGTTCGCGAGGTGGCGCGTGGGCACCGTCAGGCCTCGAGAACTCCACCAGTCCGCAATGGCAGCGAAGCGTTCGACCTGGACCTGCACGAACGAGGCGTCCACCTCGTCGGCTGTCGCCAAGTGGCTGTAGATGCCTCCGACATCGACGTTCTTGGCCCGGTTCGCGGCCTCGATCAGCAGGTGGGCCGTCTCGTGGTGCTGCCCAATGCGGCCCATCCCCGTGTCGAACTTGAGGTGGACGGTCGCCCGCCGACCCAGCCGCTTGGCGACGGAATCGACGGCGATCAGCTTGTCGACGCTGCTCGCAGTGAGGTCCAGGCCGTTCTTCAGGAACTCGGGAATCTGACTGGCGCTGAGCCCACCGAGGACGAGGATGCGGCCGCCAACGCCAGCGGCGCGCAGCTCCGCTCCCTCCTCCATCGTCGCCACGGCGAAGTGGGTCGCCCCGACCCCCTGCAACGCTCGCGCACAGGAGCTGAGGCCGTGGCCATAGGCGTTCGCCTTGAGCACTGGCATGACGGGCCGACCCACGTGCGCCACAATCGCGCGGTAGTTCGCCTGCAATCGGTCCAAGTCGACGATGACGTGTGTCGGGCGAACGTCCACGCTTGGCGCAGGGGTCATCAGGGGGCGTGCCAGGGACTCGCGGGCAGGCCCAGCGCGACCCGCCCGGCTTCCGCCCCCTCCCCGTTCTGCGTCCAATAGGCGCTGCGGTTGACGCCGGTGAGCATGGCGTCGAAGCCGTCGTCCGACGCGATGCGCACGACGCGCCGATGGGGACCCCGCTCGACGAAGTAGCGCGTCCGGGTGCCGCCGCTGACTGCGGCCGACACGACGTCCACCTCAAAGCTGCCCGCCGGCACGACCACGGTTTCCTGGCCGCTCTTCGAAAGCGTCACCTGACCCCAACTCGGGTCGACGTGGTGAAAGCGAAGGTCGCGCAACGGGGCCATGTAGGGATGGTCGCCTTCCGGCACCTCGCCCGCCAGGCCGCGTACGAGCCAGGGCAGCGCATCGGCGACGACGGCCCCAGTCGGCACTGGAAGTCGATGCCTACGATCCCCTTCGCCATCAAAGTAACTGTGGGCGTCCCAGCGCGACGTTGGCCCGTCCAGCACCCACACGTCCGCGGTGGAGCCACACCACTCTTGGGCCGAAAATGCGACCTTCGTGGGGACGGCGCCGTCGATGGGCACAAACGTGCTCGTCGCCGTGTCGTAGTCGTAGATGCCGGTCTGAAAGTCGAGCATCACATGTTGTTTGACGACGGGGAATTCATCGTCGTGGCCACCGTCCGACTTGACGCGCTGGCCCCGCGTGAACGTCTCGGTGACCGTGACGACGACCATTTCGCCGCGGCGCAGCTGACCGTAGCGCGGAACGGTCACGGCGTAAGCGGCCACTTCGGCCTGGCCGTCGCCCCATACCTCCCAGAAGCCCTCGGGGACGGACCAAGCGACAGCGACGAAGGCCCACAACATGGCGCGCCGCTAACTCCGCTATCGCCACATTAGGCGGCCGCATGTTCACGCTCTTCGCCGTCGCCTGTACAGCAACCGACCCGACGACCGACGCCTCGCACCGTCCCACGCCGCTCGAGGCCGTCCCCGAGACCGAGCGCTTTACGGTTCCCGTTTCGGCGCCCGGTGTCGTCGTCACGACCGAAATGGGCATCCCCCACATCTACGCGACGAACCCTCACGACGTCGGCGTCCTCATGGGCTTCACGCTCGCGCGCGATCGGTTCTTCCAAATCGACCTCGCCCGCCGATTGGCCCAGGGTCGCCTGTCGGAGCTGCTTGGCGACCTCGCCTTGGAAGCCGACCTGGAGTCGCGCGGCATCGGGATGACCCACGCGACCGACCTCCTCGTCCAAACCGCGCCTCCCGAATTGGCCCAACGCTACGAAGGCTACGCCGCCGGCGTCAACGCCTACATCGACCTCGTGGCGGATGGAACCCTTCCGCCGCCAAGCGAGTACGAACTCGCCTACTCCCTGCTCGGCTTCGAGAGCCCGGCGGACATGATGGTCCGTTTCGACGTCCGGGACGTCGCTGCCGTGGGAGGGGCGGTGCTCTACCGACTCGGCTTCGAGTCCGACGACGTCGGCCGTACCGTCGACCACGACGCCCTGGACAACGCCTTCGTTGGCCTGCCCCACGAGGCCGAACGGGAAGCCCTCGCGCGCGCCACGTTCGCGACGCTCCACCCGATCCACCCCGTGGTCTCGGCCACGGGATGGGCGGGCGCGGGCCTACGTTCGGCGCCGTCCCCCATCCTCGCGGGCCCCAACGTTGAAGCGTCGATGGGGAAACGGCTCCGAGACAAGCTCGACCGGTGGCAGCGCGCCAGGGGCCGCGATCACGAAGAGGGCTGGGGAAGCAACGCATGGGCCGTCGACGGCGCCCACACGGCCTCTGGCGGCGCCCTCCTTGCCGGCGACGGCCACCTCGAACTCGACATTCCCGCTCTGATGTACGGCATCGGCTTGGACGACGCCCACCTCGGTGGTGGCAACATCCACCAAGTGGGGATGACGATCGTCGGCTTGCCCGTCCTCGCGGTCGGGACGAATGGCGACGTCGCGTGGTCCACCACTCAGTTGAGCGGAGACGTCACGGATTGGTACGCCGAGACCGTCGGCCTCGGCGCCGACGGCCTGCCAGCGACTACGCGTCACCAGGGAGCCGACGTCCCCCTGATTCGCGTAGACGAGACAGTCGTCGTCGCCGCAAGCTCGCTCAGCGGCACCCCGGCCCGGACCCTAGTCATCCCGCGCTGGACAACGCCGGACGGCCGTTGGCTGGCCGACGTCGAGGGCATCCCCGCAACCGCAGACACCGTGCCTGAGCCGGGCACAGGCCTCGCGTCGATGATGGGCGCATGGGTCATTCCGGCCGACGTCGACGGCGACGGCGCCATCAGCGGGGTCAGCTTCGACTTCGGCGGCCTCGACCCCGGCGATCTGCTCGGCATGTACGACGCCATGGGCACCGCCACCGACATCCAACAAGTGGCGGACCTGAATCGCCGCGCTCAGGCCTACAGCCAGAACCTCGTCGCCGCCGACATCCACGGCGACATTCTCTACGCCGGCTACCAGATGACACCGTGCCGCGACCAACTTCGCGACGACGCCGGCGGCTGGCTGCCCGGCGGCGACCCGCAGAGATTGCTCGACGGCAATCTCTTCGGCGGCTTCACCCTCCCTACAGACGCCAACGGCGCTGCCATCGAGGGCGACCCCGACCCTTCCCGCTGCATCGTCCCGTGGACCGACACGCCACACGCGCTCGGATCGAGCACTGGCTACCTGCTCACAGGCAACAACGACCCGGGCGGCCTTTCGCTCGACGACGACCTCACCAACGATGTCCTCTACATGGGCGGACCCTGGGACGACGGCTTCCGCGCCGACTCCATCGATCGCGGGCTCGCCGACGCCGTCGCTCGCGGCGCGACCATCGAGGACATGGCCCTCATCCAGGCCGACCACACGAGTGTCACCGCCGAGCGCTTCTTGGCGGGCTGGCTGAGTGCGCTCGACCGGGCCGAGACCCTGTCGCCAGACGAGCTGGGAGCGAACGGCCGGGTCGCCGGCCTATGGCAAGCGAATGCGGCGCGTTTCACCGACGCGCGCGAACGCCTGCGGACCTGGCTGGCCCGAGGTGCCACCGCCGCGAGCGGCGTCGACACGTTCTACGACCCCGTAGACGCCGGGGAGGTGGAAGACGCCATCGCCACGATGATCTGGAACACCTGGTTGGGCGATGTCAACGTGCACACCTTGGACGACGAGTTGCTGCCGGGCAGCGTGTTCCGCAACGGAGGCTCCGCGGGCCGTCTCCGCGTCCTCGATGAATTGTGGACCGCGCGTGGCGCCGACCGACCCCTTGGCGATGTGGGTGTTCTCGCCGAAACCGACGAACGGGTCTGGTGGGACGACGCCGCCACGCCCGACGTCACCGAAACGAGCGACGAAATCCTGCTGATTGCGCTCGCGGCCACGCTCGACTTCCTCACCTCGCCGTCGACTGGACCGGGCGAAGGTGGCTTCGGGACCGACGACCCGACCGCCTGGATCTGGGGCCTGCGTCACCAGGTCGAGTTCAAGAGCATGGTGCTCGGCTACTTCGACGACCCGGTCCTCACGGGCCTCTTCGAGGCATTTGCCGTGGACACCGACTTGCTGCCCCTCCAGGACGACCTTCCGGTGGGAGACGTTCGCCGCGGTCTGACGTGGTTTCCTCGCCCGGGCGACAACCGCAACGTCGACGCAGGCAACCCTGGGCTCTCGGGCCGCAGCTTCCGCTACGCGTCGGGCCCTGTGATGCGTATGGTCTTCGAGCTGGGTCCCGACGGCGTCACCGGCCAGAACGTCGCGCCAGGTGGCCAATCTGGCGTCCTCGGCTCGCCCCACTACGCTGACCAAGCTGCCCTCTGGCTCGCCAACGAGGCGCTTCCCGTCGCCGTGACCGTGGACGAAGTGGCCGCTGCCGGCCTAGCACGGACCACCTTCGTACCGAGCGAGTGACATGGACGTCTTTCTGCCCAAGGGAACCCGCGACTACTTGCCCGAGACCTTCGCTGCGCGCTCGGCCGTCATCCAGACGATTCGGGACGCCTTCCTTCGCCACGGCTTCCATGGTCTCGACACGCCGGCCTTCGAGCGGATCGAGACGTTGGAGGGCCGCTACGGCGAAGAAGGTCGAAAGCTCATTTTCCGCATCCTCGAACGCGGTGAAGGGGGAACGGCGGGCAGAGCCGACCTCGCGCTGCGCTACGACCTGACGGTCCCGCTCGCTCGGGTCGTCGCCATGAACGCTGACCTTCGCCTGCCGTGGCGGCGTCATCACATCGCGCCTGTCTGGCGCGCCGACCGCCCGGCCAAAGGCCGTTTTCGTGAGTTCCTACAATGCGACTGCGATGTCGTGGGGGCCCCCCAAGGCATCGCCGACGCCGAGTGCCTCGCGGTCGCTTTCGCCGCCCTTGACGCCATCGCTTTGCCGGATGCCGTTTGCCGCATCAATGACCGCCGCCTGCTGCGCGCCTTGGCGGCGGCCGTCGGCGCGATTGGCGAAGAAGGGGCCCTCCTCGTTGCCGTCGACAAGCTCGACAAGATTGGCCGCGACGGGGTTTCCAAGGAGCTTGCGGCCCGGGGATTCGCAGACTCGGCCATCGCCGAGCTCTGGCGCTTGTCCGACCTGTCGGCGCCCACTCGCGATGGTCTCCGCGCCTGGTCGAGCGCCCTCATCGAGCGGGTGCCCGACATGGCCAACTCCATTGCCGAAGCCCGCGACGGCCTCCTCGGTCTCTGGGACGACGCCGCTGCCCTCGGGGTCGCCGAGGTCCGCATGGCGTTCGATGCCACCCTCGCCCGAGGCCTGGACTACTACACGGGGCCCGTCTGGGAGTTCGTCATCGACGCCCACCAGATCGGGACCATCGCGTCCGGTGGACGGTACGACGGGCTGGTCGGCATGTTCAGCGGTCGCGACGTCCCCGCCGTCGGTGTGTCGCTCGGCCTTGAGCGCCTCCTCGTCGTGCTTGAGGCCCTTGGTCGGCTCCCGACCTCGCCGGCCGGGGCGGAAGTCGTGGTCGCTGTGGCCGAAGAACGGGGTCGCCGACACGCCCTCGCCGCCGCCGCGCACCTCCGGGCGGCGGGCATTCCGACCGAAGTCTACGCCGGGACCGCCAAACTCAAGGCCCAATTCCGCCACGCCGACGCCCTGGGTGCCAGCCATGTCGTCGTCGTCGGGGGCCAAGAGGTGGACAGCAACACCGTGACCGTCAAGAATCTGGCGCGCGGCGAGCAAGTGACAGTTGCACTCGGCGATCTCGCATCTACGATTCGACGTGCAAGCGTTGCCGCACCCGGGTAGATCGTCCCACCGCGTTCGCGGCCCCCCCCTCCCCGGAATTCCCCATGGCTCGATCCCTCGTCGTCAAGCACGAGGAAACGGCGTCCACGACGCCGCTCCTCACGGGTTTCCTTCTGTTCTTCGCCGTATGGCTGCTAGCGGGCGCGGTGGCCACGGCCACGGCGACCGAACCCGATGGGACCACTGCCAGTCCCTGACGGCCCGCGGCACCCCCGCAGGTACGTTACGCGCCGTGGCTCCCAGAGGCCACGGTGAACGGACTGGACGCCGATCTCATCCTCAGCGGCGATTCGGCCATTTGGATGGGCGAAATACCCTCCACATGGGAGCAGGTCGACCCCGAGGTAGTCGTCAATCTCTGCGGCGTCACTCCACGCGGTGACCCGGCCCGCCGGCGCGTCTTCATGCTCAGCCTGCTCGATTTGCTCGACGAGGCGGCTGTCCCCTCCCGGGCCAGTTTCGAGGCCTTCCTCGACGAAGTGCACGCGGCGGCTGACGGCCGGGCCTCCTACTGGCACTGCCACGCCGGCCTCAATCGCAGCGGCCTTGCGCTCGGCGCCTACCTGCACCGCCACAAGGGCTACGCCATCGGGGACGCCATCACGACGCTCCGCATGAAGCGCAGCCCGATGGTGTTGTGCAATCCCGTCTTCGAAAAGGCGCTGCGCACCTGGTATGGCCGGGACGACGAGCAAGATTTCGAACCCGTGCGCCTCGACGTCTGGCTGCGCGAGCGCAACGGGCGGTCCAAGGGACCGTGACCCGCGTCGTCGTGGTCGGGGGCGGGATCGCCGGGCTGACCGTGGCCTGGGCATGGAAAGCCAAAGGTGCGCAGGTGACCGTGCTCGAAGCAAGTCCGGACGCCGGAGGCGTGCTTGGCACGGACCACCACGGCCCATGGCTATTCGAACGGGCCGCCCAGACGATGCGCGGTGGCCACGGGGTGCCGCATCGCCTGATTCACGCGCTTGGCCTCGGCGAACAGGTCGTCGTCTCCGAGCCAGGACGCCCAGCCCTGCTCCACCAAGGGAAGGTGGCGCCCTTGTCCCCGTGGGGCGTGGTCGCGGGACGTCCGCTGTCGTGCCGCGCCACCTGGCGGGCCCTCCGTGAGCCGTGGATTCCGCCCGTCCCAAATCCCGAGGAGACCGTCGACGCCTTCTTGCGACGACGGCTGGGTGACGGCGTCGCCGACACCCTTGGCGGCGCCTTGCTTGGCGGCGTCACCGGCGGAGACCCCAAGGAACTTGAGGTTGGCGGCGTCTTCCCCGCGTGGGTCGAGGCCGAGCGCCGTGGCGGGCTCTTCCGTGGTCGCGCGCCAGCCGACGCGTCCGCGCCCCGGCGACCGTGGACCCTCCGCCCTGGCTGGCAAGCGCTGGTCGACGCGCTCGTCTCCGCCGTGGAAGCCGTCCATTACGATACCCAAGCGGTTCGTATCGACGCGGACGGCCCCGGCTGGGTCGTCTTCGCCCGGGGTGGGAGCTTCGAAGCCGACCACGTTGTGCTCGCGGCCCCACCCTCGGCGGCCGCAGACCTCGTCGGCGGAGACCCCACGGAGTTCCCGACCCACTCCCTCGCCTCCGTTCATTTGGGCTTTGAGGACGCCAAGAAGCGTCGCGGCTTCGGCTGGCTGGCGGACCCCCGCGAACGGACGGACGCGCTCGGCATCTTGTGGGTCTCCGACATCCTTCCCCACACGGCGCCGCCCGGGCACCGCCTCGTGCGCGTGATGATGGGCGGGGGGCGCCACCCCGATTCGGCACGTGGCACCGACGCCGAGCTGATTGCGGCCGCACAACGGGTGCTCCAAGAAGTCGAAGGCGTGACCGGTCCCCCCGTCGTCACCCACGTCCGCCGTGTTCGCATTCCCCAGGCCACCCGCGGCCACCATGGGCGACTGCGCGCCCTGGCCGCGCGCGCACCGGGCATTCACTGGCTCGGATGGGGAACACACGGGCCAGGGCTCGTCGACACGATTGTCAATGCCCTGGCTGCGCCCGCTCAGGGACCCGCGTTGGCGACGAGGGTATAGACGCAGTCCGAGCGGTACGTCGCCCCTGCGCCGCGCAGAAGGTGCGCCGACGCAAGTTCGAGGCTTCGTGTCCCGTGCCGGTCCGACACCTCGAGGAGGTAGGATTCCGGCAACAGCGGCTCGGTCGTATCCGGCGGCACGACCTTGGCGCGCGCGAGGCACTCGCCAAGCACGTAGGTCTCCTCCGCAGTGAAGCTAAGGCGTTGAACCCCACGACCGGTGACGTGCCAGACCACCGCAGAATCGACTTCCGTGAAGCCCTTCGGCCCGCTGCCGCAGCCCCATAGGGCGAGGATGGCGACCATGAGCGACTCCTACGGGCGGATATCGCGTTGAGATCCGAACGCGAGCCGTTCCCCGGATGGCCCGACGGCGCCGTCGCTCAACGCTTCCTCCACGATGGCCGACGCCCACACCACGGACCGTTCGACGCGTGTCCTTCCTACGACGGCTCCGGGACCGATGACGGCGTCCCGCAGCACCGCGCCGCGCGCGATGCGAGCGCCCTCGCCAATCCACACGGCGCCATGCACCTCGACGCCGTCGGGACGTACCCCTTTGGAACGACCGGCGACGTCTAGGCCAGCCTCGGCTCGGAGGAAGGGGTCGACGCCAAGGTCGACCTCGCCGCGAAGGACCGCCAAATTGGCCGCCCACCATCCATGCGGGTCGCCGACGTCCAGCCACGGGCCTCCGGTGAGCACACCGCGCAGGCGTCGGGCAGGAAGCAGCGTCCGCCAGGCCGTTGACGCAACGTCCGCAAAGCCCTCGGGCACGTCGTCCAGGATCGACCGGTCGGCCGCCCACACGCCGGTGAAGTGGCTGTCGGATGTCACCTCCCCTACCGGCTCAGGCCCCGCGTAGCTGCGCAGCGTGACGACACTGCCTTCAGCATCCATCGCGACGGGCCCATAGGTAGCAGCGGCGGGGTCTCGCCGGAGCGCCAGTGCACAGCCACCGGGGATCACGGCGTCGAGCAAGCGCTGCGGGTCCACGGTGTGCAACACGTCCCCGTTGACGACCACGAACCGGGGGGACAGCTTGTCGCGGACCAGGCGCAGGCCCCCTCCCGTGCCGAGGATGTCGGCCTCGACCGACACCTCGACGCCCGGGCGGCCAGCGGCCCAAGCGAGCAAAGGCTCCGGCGCGTGATGGGCATTGACGAGCACCCGACGAAGGCCGGACCGGATCAAAGCGTCGACCGCCCAATCCAACATGGGTACGCCGCACACGGGCACAAGCGGCTTGGGCAGCGTGGCGGTCAGGGGCCGAAGGCGGGTCCCAAAGCCTGCAGCGAGCACGAAGGCGTCGAACACGACCCCCCCAGGGCGGGCGCCCTATCGCGTCGGTCAGCCCAGGTTTCGTGGATCGACGTCCCAGGCCACCCGCACACCCTTCTGAGGCGTGAGCAACACGGGCCTGAGCTCACTGAGAAACGCCCTGAACGGCCCCATCTGCTCCCCGCGCAACACGAGTTGGAAGCGCCACCGTCCGGCGACCCGGGCGGCCGACGATGGCGCGGGGCCCATCACCGCCACGGACGCATGGGGTCGCGCGAGCCTCCGAGCCTGCCGCGCGAGCCCATCGGCCGCCAAACGCACCGCGTCTCGATCGAGCCCGTCGAGACGAACGAGACAAAGGCGCGCAAAGGGCGGATACCGTAGGGTCGCGCGCAGGCGCATTTCCTGGCGGTAGAAGCGCGCCGGATCGGTGACGCTCGCAATCGCGAAGTGGTCGGGGCGCCAGGTTTGGACGACGACGCGGCCCGGCGCGTCACCGCGGCCTGCGCGACCCGCCACCTGGACAAGCAATGAAAATGTCCGCTCCGCAGCTCTGAAATCCGGGAGCCGCAGCGGCTGGTCGGCCGAGACGACGACCACGACGCGAACGTCGGGAAAGTCGTGCCCTTTCGCGATCATCTGCGTCCCGAGCAACACGCCGGCCTCACCCTCGCGAAACCGATCCAACAGCCGTGCGTGGCTGCCACGGACGGCGGTGGTGTCCGCGTCCATCCTCAGCACCTCGACACCGGGCAGGGCCTCCCTCACAGCGTCCGCGATGCGCTCCGTGCCCTGCCCCCGAAGGTCGAGGTCCGCAGACCCGCAGCGTGGGCAGGAGCCCGTGAAAGGCACCCGCAGCGCGCACCAGTGGCACACCAACTCCGATGTGCCCTTGTGCAGCGTCATTTCGATGGCACACTGGGGGCACGCGTAGCTGGCGCCACAGCCCTCGCACGACACCAACGTCGCCCAGCCGCGTCGGTTGTACAGCACGACCGCCTGGCCGCCCGACGCAATCGCTTCTCGCAACGCGTCGACGGCCTCGCGCATGAGCACGGGCCGCGGCGCCCCCTCGGGACCGACCTCTTCGGCTCGATCGAGCAGCAATACGTCAGGCAGGGGACGGGGCGTCGCCCGCTGCGGCAGATCGACCCGAGCGTACCGGCCTTCGAGGGCGTTGTGCCAGCTCTCCAGCGACGGCGTCGCCGAAGCCAAGACGACGGGGCACGCGGCCCGGCGGCCAAGGACGACGGCCAAATCGCGAGCATGGTACGGAACGCCGTCGTCTTGCTTGTAGGAGTCGTCGTGCTCCTCGTCGACGACGACGAGGCCAAGCCGCGCAAAGGGCGCAAAAAGCGCCGACCGCGCGCCAACGACGACGGACGCTTCACCGGCGCGCACCCGGCGCCACTGCCCGAGGCGTTGGGCGCCCGTCAAGCCGGAATGCAAGACGGCGACGCCGTCGCCAAAGCGGGCTCGGAAGCGTCCGACGAGCTGGGGCGTCAGCCCGATTTCCGGAACGAGCACGAGAACTTGGCGGCCTTGCTCAAGCACCGCAGCGGTGGCCCCAAGGAAGACCTCCGTCTTCCCTGAGCCCGTGACCCCATACAACAAGGTCGGGCGCGTCGACCCCGCGATGGCCGCGATGGCCGCCTGCTGGTCTGGATTCAGCGACGGCGCAAAAGACGGGGCGACCTCATGTTCCAGCAAGGGGTCGCGGCGCTCCCGGGTCCCTCGGACGACGTGACCGGCGCGCGCAAGGGCCGTCAGCGCTGGCCGCGCCGTAGCGCCAAGGGCGCGAACGACGTGGTCGACGTCCAACGTCCCCGCCTCCAGCGCCTGGACGACCGTGAGCTGGCGCGGCGCCCTGCCAACGGCCTCCCGAACGACCGCGGCGGGTCGAGTCAGCGTCACCGTAGCGACCTGGCCACCGAAACCCCGCCCCTCCTGGACGTCCCAGGCCCACCACCCTTGTTTGACGCCTTGGGCGACGAGGCGGGCGAGGCCGTCGGCTGCGACCTCGTCCGCGATGCGGTCCGCCAGCTGGCGCACCGTGATGCCGCGCCGTGCGACGAGCGCACGGAGGACGGCGAGGGCCTCGGTCCCGACCCGCTGCTCCGCAAGGGCCTGGTGGCCCGCGTCGGTGGCCTCGAGCACCCGTCGCCCGCGGCCCGAGCCGCGCCCAGGCAGCGCCGTCGCCAACACCATCCCCAATGGGACCAGGTAATAGTCGGCGATCCACTGGAAGAAGCCGAGCTGGGCCTCGTCGAACACCGGCACCGGATCCAGCAAGGCCTGGACTTGGCGCACCTTCGCCGGGTTCAAGCCGTCGTAGGTTCCGGCTCCCAGAACCCAACCCGTCTCGATGGAAGCGCCAAGCGGGACGCTCACCGCGTGGCCGAGCCGCAGGTCGGGGAAGAAGGCCGGTACCGACCACGTCCACGCAGCATCGACTGGGCGCGGGACCGCAACGCGGACCAGCCGATCAGCCACCGTGACGCCGCGGGGCGGGATGCCCCCGCGGGCGCAGCAGGACGGCGCTTTGCAGCAGCCTGCTAGGACAAAGTCCCAAAGGAACCACCCGGAACGGGGTCGCCTTCGCGCTGCTCAATTTCCGTCATGCAGTCGATGCAGTGCGTCGCCATCGGACGGGCGGCGAGACGGCCCATGTGGATGTCCTCGCCGCACGCGACACACACGCCGTACTCGCCTTCGTCCATCCGTTTGAGGGCCGCCTGAATCTGTTTGCCGAGAATGCGCTCATGGTCGTGGACCCGAAGGGCGAACTCGCGGTCGGATTCTTCGGCTGCGATATCGACGGCGTCGGCGTACGGTTCGCGCTCGTCAGTCAGCTGGCCGATGGCCTCGCCGGCCGACGTCCGCAACGCGGCCAAGCGATCCTCCAACAGCTTCCGGAACCGGCCGATGTCCGCGTCTTCCACGCCGCCCTCCTGCCGCGGGCTAAGCCCGGGTGCCGGTGCTAGGGGGGGGCACCCCCCCCGAAGCCGGCCCGTCTAGTTCGCCCCATGACCCTTCGCAACGCCATCTGCTGGGCACTCATCGCTCCCGGCACCGCTCGCGCCGCCGATGTGCCAATGCACGTCGAGACCCTTGCGATGGGCGACACGTCGGGCGCCGATCCGGAGGACAACGCCGCCATCGGCGCGGCGCCGGCGTCGTTGGGTCTCGGCGAGCGCTACGACGTTCAGGCCGGCTTCGCCTACGGCACCGAAGGGGGCCTTCACTGGGACGTCTCCGCCGTCGACGCGCGCACCAACCGCTTCCTCGCGTTCGGCCTCGGCTACGCGGGCGACCGCACGTCCCCGGCGCTCAGGACCGAGGACCTACCGGGATGGCAGGTGACCGGAAGCACGCTGACCAACGTGCGCCGCACCCATGATCTCCTCGGCGCCATCGCCTTCCACGACCCCGAGCATCACATCGCGCTCGGCGTTGGTGGCGACGTCTCGTTCTTCGACCACGACCAAGGCGGCGACGGTACGACCGGCAACTTGGATTTCGGCTTGGCCGGGCGCCCCATCTCGCAGCTGTCGCTTTCGACCTTTGCGCGAAACGTGATTTCGTCGTTGGACACTACCGGCGACCGACCGATGTTGTTGGGCGGCGGGGTCCGCTTCGAAGATACCAAATATGGCGCCCTCGCAGCCCAGGTCGACATCGATCCCGACGACCTCTCTTGGCGCGTCGGGGCCGGCGCCGAGGTGGTCGCAGGCGGGGCGCGCATCCGCGCCGGCTGGCAACACGGGACCACCCAGGTCCATACGTTGACGTTGGGACTCGGCGCGGAAACCGTCTCCGGTGCCTTTGGGTGGGCCACCTGGCTGCCGCTCGAGGGCAATTTCCTTGATGGCATGGTCCAGGGCGTCAGCCTGAGGATCCGCGCGCCGAGCGCGTCGGACCCCCCGCCGTTCGGCGACTAGCCGGCCTCAGAACCGGAAATTCGCACCCACATTCGCCCAGATCACCGTGTCCGGGTGCAGCAGGTCACCAAGGCCAACGGACGCGAAAACGTCAATGTCGCGCGACACCGCGGCGAGCACACCTACATCGACCGGGATGAAGTCGGCCCACCACAGCGCCGTGATCGAAGGCGTCCAACCCACGGTCAGCAGCGTCGTGCGCAGGGTCCCAGCCACCGTATCGGAGAATTGGTAGCCGACGCCGCCCGCGACGGACGTCGACAGAGAGAGCGGGTCACTCAGGCCCACGTTCAACAGGTTGTGCCCGCCGAAGACGTAGACCTTGTCGGCAACCAAGTACCGCGTGTCGGCGTGCATGTGGAGAACGTGGACGCCACCGTCTGCGAGGCTGAGATCCAGGTCGAGGCCCGCCGCAACATCGAGTTCGCTCGAATCGTGGGCCAGAAAACTGCCGCCGACCACGATGACTTCACCCCACGCCGCATTCGGCGAAAGGACGAAGGCCGACGCCGCACGTACGGTGACCTCGTCGGTGATCCCGTAGCGGACCCCAAGGCCCGCCCCGACGGCGTCGGCGGTTGCTCCGCCGAAATCGGCGTGCACGAGGCCAAGGTCCACCGTCACTTCTGCCATGCCCTTGGGCGCAGTCAGCGGCCGATAGATCGCCTGCGTCGGGTACTTGTCCTTCTTGAATGGGCCGACGGTGGGGTCCTTGTCCTTTTTGCCCTTGCCGCCCTTGCCACCTTTGCCTTCGCCGTCGCCCTTGCCGCCGCCTTTACCGCCGCCTTTGCCGCCACCGTTGCCGCCGCCCTTGCCACCGCCGCCCTTCGGCCCGCCGTCTTTGGCGCGGTCGGCACCCACCGCGTCGACGAGAGGCTCCGATGTAGCGTCGCCTACTTCCCCGCCGAACGACAACGACCAGGCCAACCAAGCTGCGATCATGTAGCCTCCTCCGCGCTCTTACCCCGAGTCGAAGGCAGTGGCGGCGCGAACGGGACCAAAACCCTCAGGGCAGCGCGCGCAATCCCGTTGGCGTCACGCGCACTCTTCCGTCGAAGCCCTTCGGCGCATATTCGTAGCCGACGGACCACTCCCAAGTCCGCATCTCGCCTGGCTTCATAGGCGCCATCTGAATGGGCTCCGCCGGCAGATCCCACGTGGGGCTCACGAGCGGGTAGTCCCGTGTTTCGAGCACAACTCCGTCGGGCCCAAGGAGCTCGATCGTCATCGAAAGGAACTCGAACGTCGCGTCACCTC
Organism: Pseudomonadota bacterium; assembly: GCA_005776945.1. Lineage (GTDB taxonomy): Bacteria > Myxococcota_A > UBA796 > UBA796 > SXOB01. The sequence continues at coordinate 7,892 of SXOB01000035.1, read as the reverse complement.
CATTGGTGACGTCGACGAAGACGCCCCAACCATTTTTCTCGCCCTTCGGGTCCTCCGCGAGATTGATGCCCTCGACCCGCGTCTCAGCGAAGCTCAGCTTGCCGTAGGCCAACACGGCCGCACGGCCTGCGGCGCGGCTCGTGAGCCAGCCCGCTTTGGGAAAGGCCTTGGCGAACCCCTCCAACGAGGCCAGGTCCCCTTTGGCCATCGCGGCATCGTAGTGGGCCTGGGTTCGCTTGCGGGCGGCGTCTTCACCCTTGCGCCCGCCTTCGGGAAAGCGCTGATGGTAGGCATCCCAGGCCTCGACGGTTCCGAGCGCCAGACCCTTCTCGAAATAGAGTTCCTCAAGTCGCCGGGTCGCCTGGTCCTTGAACATGCTCGTCGGATCGGCGACAAGGAACGCCTCGTAGGCCTCGATCGTGTCTGCTTCCTGGGCTGAATCGTAGGAAGGTCCGGTCTCGCACGCGAGCCAGACGACGGCCAACAGGGCTTGGAACATGGCGCCTCCGAGGCCGAAGCCTACACCAAGTCGCGTGCCAAACGGAAGGCGTCCTCTTCGTCATCGAAGACGCGCAAGTCGAGGCGTTGCAAGTCGTACACCCAGGCATGCAACTGCAGCTGGCCGGCGGCCACGGCGTCGGACACACACGGGTAGGTCAGCAAGGCCTCCCGCTGAGCGAGCACGTTGGCCTCAACCGCCGCGTCCCACCGGGCGTCTCCCACCAAATGCGGCGGCACGGCGCCCACTCGGACAAGGGAAATCCACTCCGTCAACGACGGGAGATGGGAATCCTGCAACCCATCGAGCGCGGCCTGGACGCCGCCGCAGCGCGTGTGCCCGCAAACTACAGCGTGGGCGACGCGCAGGTGGCCCACCGCGTACTCGATAGCCGCGCCCACGCTTGCGTCGGCATGGTTCAGCGACGGGACGACGTTCGCGACGTTGCGCACGACAAAGAGGTCGCCAGGGTGGCTCGAAGTGAGCAATTCCGGCACCACCCGGCTGTCACAGCAGCCAACGAACAGCGTCGATGGGCTCTGGCCCTCGTTGGCGAGCTCAGCGAGGAAGCGCCGAGAGCCCGCAAATGCCCGGCGCCGATACTTCTCACTGCCTTCGAGCAGATCACGACCCATGGCGCGCCCCTGAGGGCAGTTAGCGGGCCCCCCGGGAGTTCGCGACATGTTGGTCCTCCTCTGGCTCGCCTGCACCAACGACGACACGACGCCAACGGCCAGCGAAGTCCCGACGACGGGCACGGGCGCAACGACAAGCGACACGACGCCAACGGACACCGACACCTCCGATCCCAGCGAACCGCCGACCATTCCGGCCGCCTGCCAGCCCCTGCCCGCGCCTACAGGCACAGTCGTCGACGTCGACCCCAGCCAAGACGGCGACCTCGCCGACATGTTGGCCAACGCGGCGCCGGACACCACGTTCCGGCTCGCCACCGGCACCTACATCATCGCCGGCAGCCAGCTCGTTGCGTCTGTTCCCGGCACCACGATTCGCAGCGCGTCCGGCGTGCCCACCGATGTCGTCCTTGAAGGCGCATTCGGCGTGACGAGCGCCATCCAAATCGCCGCGCCATTCGTCACCGTGGCTGAGCTTACGCTTCGCAGCGCGGCCGTTCACTTGGTCCACGTCGACGCGAACTCCGGCGCGACGACGGACACCCTGCTTCATGGCCTCTACTTGGAGGACTTCGGCCGAGGCGCCATCGCCGTGGAGGCGGGCGACACCTGGTCCGACATGGGCACGATTTCCTGCAACCAGATTGTTCTGACGGGCGACGGGCGGGACCGGGCGGCGGCCTGCGGCCTCGCCGGCATCACGATCGACGGCGGCTGGGGTTGGACCGTCCGGGACAACACCATCGAAGGTCTGTGGTGCTCCAAGGGCCCCGCCGCCGGGCCTGCTCTCCATGTGTTCGGAGGTGCCCGCGACATCGACGTCGTCCGAAATCGAATCTGGGATTCGACGCTCGGAATCCAATACGGTGAGGGTGCGGCCGGCGGCCGGACCTACGACGACGCACCGTGCGCCGGCGCGGCGGCCCAGACCTTTGGCGGCCGGGTCGTCAACAACATGGTGGCCGCCGACGGTTCAGAGATTCTCGACTCCGACCACGGCATCCTCACCGGCATCGCGGTCGAGTCAGCATGTGAGGCGCTCGTCGCCCACAACTCGGTCCATTCCGGCGTGTTGCCAAGCAGTGGCTCCATCGACCACCGCTTCGCAATGACGACTGGTCGCCTAACGAACAACCTCGCGAGCCACGGCATCCTCCGCTCCGAGGGATCGCTGATCGTGGCCGCAGGCAACATCGAAAACGCGCCCGTCAGCTCATGGCTACTCCCGCGTGTCGGGGACCTCCATCTCGTCGCCTCCGCGCAGGAGGCCATCAACACCGGTGTCACGGACGTGGCGGCTGACGTCCTCGACGACCTCGACCTCGAATTGCGCGACGACCGGCCCGACGTAGGCGCCGACGAGCTCTAGCAGCCTGCTGGCAGTCGCCTGGATTCACTCCGCCGCGTCGGCTGGGTGGGGCTGCTCAGGCTTCTCGACCAGGTTGCCCGCCGCCGGCGCATCCAGCGTGTACTTGAGCAGGCTCGCATCCGGGTGCGACGGCGGGCCACCCGGCCGGATTGGCGCACCCCCCAGCTGTTCGACCGCCAGCTGGCCGTAGGACTCCAACCGCTTCGTCATCCAATCGTACCGGCCGGACAACATCACGGGCATGTCCTGGGTGAACCGGATGTAGAGGCGGAACTCGTCGACCTCACGGTAGAAGGCTTCGATGGCGACGATGTGTTCGTCTTCCAGGTTGAGCAACTCGCCCATGGTCAGCGACGACCAACGACTCGACAGCGTCTCCAGGAAGGGCGTGCGGTCCCGGTGAAGGCTCCACATCTGCACGAGGAAGTCGCGCCGAGAGACGAGGTCCTCGACAATGCGGCTGATTTCGAGCGCGAGCAGCGTTTTCAGACGCCTTGAGCGAACTGCTTCGTCAGGGAGCACCGGGACCATGCTGCGGCCTATCCCGAACCGCGCGCGGTCAGCGCCGCCTGGTACAGCGCGCGCTTGGGGACCTCGTAGGCCTCGGCGAGGACGTCGCGCACGACACCTGGGGCGACGCCCGCCCGCGCCAAGGCCGCGGCCAGTTCGAGCGCACGCGCCTCGTCGCCCCGGTGGGGCCCTTCGGCGCCACCCACCACGACCGTTGCCTCGCCCCGAACGGACTCCGGTTCGGCCCGCAGTTGGTCCGCCACCTCGTCCAACCGACCACGATGCCACCGCTCGAACGTCTTCGTCAACTCGAACGCGACCGCCACCGGACGTGGCCCAAACGCCTCGGTCATCGCGTCCAGAGTGGCAAGGAGGCGGTGGGGCGCTTCGTACACGACGAGCGTCGCCCGATCCCGAGCCACGTCGTCGAGGGCGGCACGACGCGGTCCCCCTTCCCGCGGCAGAAAGCCCGCAAAGCGAAACGCGTCCGTCGGGAGACCCGACCCGACAAGCGCGGCGATGGCGGCACAAGGGCCAGGAACGACAACGACCTCGACGTTCGCGTCCAGGGCGGCCCGAACGACGGAGTAGCCCGGATCCGCCACCATCGGCGTTCCAGCGTCGCTGATCAGCGCCCAATCGGCGCCCTCAACTACGCGCGCAACGAGACCTTCCGCCCGGCGACGCTCGTTGTGGTCGTGGCAGGAGACCAAGCGCTTCGGCCAGGCGCCGATCCGCCGAAGAAGCAACTCAGCGCGCCGGGTGTCCTCGGCAGCCACACCCGCCACCGCCGTCAGGACCGCCGCCGCGCGAGGGCTCAGGTCGTCGGGGTGGCCAAGCGGCGTGGCGACCACCCACAGCTTGCCCCGCGTCAATCCGGGATGAGGGGGTTCGAACCTTCGTCGACTTCGGTCCCGTCGTCGGTTCCGTCTCCATCCGTGTCGGAATCGAGCGGATCCGTGTTGTAGAAATTCGATTCGTCGAAGTCGTTGAGGCCGTCGCCGTCCGTGTCGGCGAGCAGCGGGCTCGTGCCGCGGCGAACTTCATCGCCATCGGAAATGTCGTCGCCGTCGGTGTCCGGGTTCGTCGGGTCCGAGAAGTGCTCCTCCACCTCTTCGCCGTCCGTCAGACCGTCGCTGTCCGAGTCGCGGTCGAGCGGATCGGTACCGGCCGCCTCCTCAGCTCCGTCCCAGAGGCCGTCGAGGTCGGTGTCGAACAGCAACGGATCGAGGTCGGCGTCGATCTCAGCCCCGTCCAGGAGCCCATCGGCGTCGCTGTCGGGATTGAGCACATCCGTCTCGTGTTCGCGCACTTCGTCGTAGTCGGAAAGGCCGTCACCGTCGGTGTCCGCCACAAGCGCGTCCGAGCCCCACCCCTCCTCTTGACCGTCGTACAGGCCGTCGCCGTCGGAGTCCGGATCGAACGGGTCGGTCCCAGCTTCCAGCTCTTCGCCGTCGTCGACACCGTCACCGTCGACATCGTCGTCCGTCGGATCCGTGTTGTGGAGATTGACTTCATCCCCGTCGGCAAGACCATCATCGTCGGTGTCCAGACGGCGTGGATCCGTCCCCAACTCGTCGACTTCCTCGAAGTCCGTCAGCCCGTCTCCGTCGCTGTCCGGGTCGGTCGGATCCGTCCCGAACTCGTTGGCCTCGTCGCCATCCAACAGCCCATCGCCATCGGTATCGACGCTCTCCGGGTCCGAGCCCCAGACGTTGAGCTCGTCCAAATCGCGCAGTCCGTCGAGGTCCGAGTCCAACTGGGGGTCGATCAGCTCGACGCCAGTGTCCGTAACGACTGGTGGAACCGAGGTATCGCAGGCCACCGCGAACAGTGAGGCCATCGCGGCGAACCAATGCTTCACGGTCCCTCCCCCCACCCACCTATCCCGCCGAGCCCGCCGAACAACGGCCTGCGTCAGACCCAATCCACCGGCTTGCGCAACACATCGACCAGAGCCCGCTGGGCGTCTCCAGGTGGGGTGGGGTCGTCTCCGGTCCAAGTGCACAAGGGTGGCAGCGACATCAGCACAGAGGCGACGCGCGCGCCCGTTCGTAGACCGAAGGTCGTGCCGCGGTCGTAAACGAGGTTGAACTCGGCGTAGCGGCTCCGCCGGTGGAGTTGCCACGCCCGGTCCGCGTCCGAAACCGGTTCGCGATGGTGGCGCTCGGCGAGCGGCAACCAACTGTCCAGGAACGAGCCAGCACAATCGGTGACGAAGGCGAGTGGTGCGCTCTCGGTTTCGGCCCGGACGTCATCGAAGAAGATGCCCCCGATGCCTCGGGCCTCCCCACGGTGACCGATGAAAAAGTATCGGTCGCACCACGCCTTGAAGGCCGCATGATCTGCGACGCCAGCATGACGTCGGCACACGGCCTGCCACACCCCATGAAAGTGAATGGCGTCTGCGACGTCGAGCGCGTTGGGCGTCAGGTCGGCGCCACCGCCGTACCACCAGGGGCCCCCCTGAATGGCGAAGCGACGGAAGTTGGCATGGACGGCCGGCACCCACGGATTTCGCGGGTGAAGGACGAGGCTGATACCTACCGCGTGAAAGACCGGATTCTCCGGCAGGTTCTCCACACGCGACCGCATGCTCGCCGCGGCCTCAGCCGGCAGGTCCCCCTCCACGATCGACACGTTGACGCCGCCCTTCTCGATGACGTCCCCACCTTCCAGCAGGCGGCTACGCCCGCCCCCGCCTCCGGGGCGCTCCCAGCGCTGCTCGACAAAGGCCCGCCCATCCAGCGCCGATACCGCGTCGCAAATCGCGTCCTGCACCTCGGTCACGACGTCTTCCATCGACTCGGACAACGCCCCTCCCGTGCACGCCCGCGGTGCTCGTTGGCCATTCCGGCGCAGCCTGCTAGCTAGAATCTGGCGAGGCACCCATGCTCTTGTACGCAATCCTCGGCTGCGCCAACGACATCCAAGTCGCCGCGTCTACCAACCAGGCGCCCATTGCCATCGTGCAGTCGCCGGTCGACGGAACCGTTTTCGAGCAGGGCCAGATCGTCGACCTTTTGGGCACTGTGGCCGACGCCGACGGTCTCGACGACCTCAGTTCCGTGGTTTGGAACAGCTCCGTCGACGGCGAGATCAGCTCGCCGGACCTCGTGTGGCCGGACGCCCAAGGGGCCTCGCGCGCCGCATGGGTACCGTCTCCGGGAAGTCACCTGATCGTCTTTCGTGCCGTGGACCTCGAGGGGGCCATCGGCGAAGCCTCCATCCGCATCGACGTCGGCGCGCAGGGTCAAGCCCCGACCGCCACCATCGAGGTGCCCGCGCCCTTTGCCGCTTGGTACCCAGGCGTCGAAGTCATCCTTGCCGGCATCGTATCCGACGGCCAGGACGCGCCCGAGGACCTCGTCGTCACCTGGATCATCGCCCCCGACGGGGGCGGGAGCGCCGCGACGATTTTCGAGGGCGCCCCCGACGCCACCGGCTACAGCACGGCCGCCTATACGCCAGTCGATCTCGGCCGCTTCCTCCTGACGCTGCGCGTCACGGACAGCGACGCCAACGAGGCCACCGCCGAAGTCCTCGTCGAGGTCGAAGACCCACTCGACGCCGATCTTGACGGCGATCACTGGACGCCACGAACCGGCGATTGCGACGACCTGGACCCGCAGGTCAACCCCGAGCAGGTCGAAATCTGCGCGGACGCCAAGGACAACGACTGCTCGGGCGCGATCGACGACAAAGACGTCGACAACGACGAGCACATCGATGTCGCGTGCGTGAACTACTTGGGCGGTTTGCCCATCGACGACTGCGATGACAACGTTTCGACGACCCATCCAGGCGCCCCGGAACTCGACAACGGCATCGACGAGGACTGCGACGGCGAGATCGACAACGGGGGCCCCCACTACGATGACGATGGGGACTGCTTCTGCGAGATCGAGCCCTGCAGCGGTTCGATTTCCGAGTGCACCGCCATCGGCGGAGACTGCCTGGACACGGAGGCCGGCGTTCATCCGTGGATGGTGGACGACCCGGACCCCACCTACGTCGACGCGAACTGCGACCTCATCGACGGCGATGCGCTGTCCAGCGTCTTCCTCGACCCCGTCGGCGGCAGCGACGGCTTTGGGGGCCTCGATTCGGCGCAGCCCGTCCGCACGCTCGACCACGCCTTCGAGGTGGCCGCGGCCCAGGGGCGGACTTGGGTTCTCATCGCCGGTGCCTCGGACGTCGACCTCGACGGCGACTTCGTCGAAGGTGTCCACATCGCAGGCGGCTACACCGCGCCTGGCTGGACCCGCAGTGCCCCCGTCGTGCCGCGGATTCCCGTCACGTCGAATGGCAAACGCATCGTCGGCTGGGGCGAACCGACCCAGTGGCACCAATTCGAGATTGCTGCCGATGACACGTCGTTCGCGGGCGGTTCGAGCATCGCGCTGACCCTCGTGGCGAGCGATGGCCTGGGGCTCGTGGACATGGTTCTGACCGCGGGCGACGCGGGGAACGGGACCGACCAGGCCGACCAGGGCACGGCCGCCGCTGGCGGAACGGGAAGTAAAGGCGGCGACGGCTGCGAGGACAGCAGCTTCATCTGCGGCGACTGTGACAAGCCCGTTGGTGGCGGTGGCGGCTCGAGCTCTTGCGGCAACGTCGGCGGCGTCGGCGGGGCCCCTGGAAAATCGGGCGCCGGTAGCAGCGGCGTCGACGGAACCGGCCCCGGCGGGGCGCCCGGTGCAGGCGGCGCGTCCTGCGGCTCCGATGCCTCCAACGCCTCGGCGGGCGACGTCGGCGCCAACGGCGCCAACGGGGTCGGAGGCAGCGCGACCGGCTCCTGGGTCAGCACGGGCTACCTCGCGGCCAACGGCACCGCTGGCGTCCTTGGTGCGGCTGGCGGCGGCGGCGGCGGTGGCGG
>SXOB01000034.1 GCA_005776945.1 Pseudomonadota bacterium | reverse complement strand
CGACCCGCCCGGCCCCGGCGTCCCAATCCGACTGAGGTGGTCGTACCAGCCGCGGTCGGTGTTCATCACCCACGGCCTCACCACCGCCACACCACCTCCTCCGCCCCCGGCCACCGCGCGTCCTCCATCACCCGCCGCCGGACCTCCACCGCGCTCGGGAACAGCCGCCGCACCTCCGCGTCCGACACCGCAAATGGCGGTCCGTCCGACCCTCCGTGGTCGAACGTGACGAGCAGCCCGCCGCGCCGCACCAGCCGGCGCAGCAGGGCCGCGTAGGGCTCGCGCAACTCCGGCGGCAACGCCACCAACGCCGCCCGGTCCCAGCACCGGTCGAAGCGCCCCTCCAGCGCGAACATGTCGCCCTGCAGCAGCGTCACCCGCCCCTGCCGCCAAACCTCGTACGCCCCCGACCGATCCCGTTCAGGGACCAAGCCGCGCTCCTCGAACCAGGCCGCACACGCCAAGGGCGACAACTCGACGCCGACGACGTCGCAACCCCGCTCCGCCAACCACCCAAGGTCGGCTGTCTTCCCGGCCAACGGCACGAGGACCGACCCGTCCGACGCCGTCCACAGCTTCGTCAGCGCATCGTTGGGGACGCCCTCATGAAAGCCGATCTGCCCGTCCCGCCAACGCTGATGCCAAAACTCCGGATCGGTCGACGGATGCGCCATACAACCCCCTGCTCCCCGCTACCCGACGCAGCCCCGGCCCGCTCCCCTCTGGTGGCGACAGCTTGGCGTGCCGTCCGCGATACCCCCAACACCCGTGCTCGACCTCGCCACTACGCTCGTGTTCGCGTCGGCCGCCGTGCACGCCGGGTGGAACGCGGCCGTCAAACACACCGCTGACCCCGACGCCGCCATCGTCGGGGTCGTCGGCGGCAGCGTCGCCCTGAGCGCGCTCCTCGGGTTCGCCCTCGGTGAAACGCTGCCAAGTGCCGCCTCGTGGCCCTGGGTCGCCGCCTCGGGCGCCATCGAAGCCGTCTACTTCCTCTCCCTGACGCGGGCGCTGTCCCGCCTCCCCCTTTCGACGGCCTACGGCATCGGCCGCGGTGGCGGCCAACTCGTCACCTGGCCCCTCTCCGTCGCCCTCCAAGGCGAGCGCCCCTCCGGGCAGGGCCTGCTCGGCGCCGCCCTCGTCGTCGCCGGCCTCGCCATCGGCATCGCCCGCCCCGTCGCGCGCAGCGGTCTCGCCTGGGCCCTCCTGTGCGCGTTCACCGTCGGCCTCTACCCCCTGACCTACCGGCAAGCCCTCGCCGCCGGCGCCCCGCCCTGCACGTTGTTTGCCATCTCCATGGCCATGGCATGGCCCGTCCAAGTCGCCGCGCTGGGACCCACGCGCTCGGCGCGCATCGCGTCCGCCGCACGCCCGATCACGCTCGCCTTGGCCGCCGCCGGCTGCACCGCCAGCTTCCTCTTCTTCCTCCTCGCGCTCCAGCTCGATCACGCGGGTCGCGCGAGCGCGCTTCGCAACGTCAGCATCGTCTTCGCGACCCTTCTCGCCGCCGCCCTCGGCGAACGCGTCGGCCCCCGCACGCTCCTCGGCTCCGTGCTCATCGCCCTCGGCGCCGCCGCTCTCGCGACCTCAGGTTAGCGCCCGGTTGAGGTGGCCATGGTCTTTTTCCTCCTGTTCGCGTGCGGCGACGACCCTACGACCGACGTGACCACCACGGATACGACCACCGATTCCCCCACGGTTCCGCCGACGGACGTTCCAGCGACGGACGTGCCTCCGACCACGGACACAACCGACGTCCCCGACGGAGACGGCGATGGCGACGGCTTCCCCGATGGCGTCGACTGCGACGACACCAACGACCGCATCCACCCCGATGCGATCGAAATCTGCGACAAGGACAACATCGACCAGGACTGCAACGGCCTGGCCGACGACCTCGACCCCGGGGTCGACGCATCGACGTTCAGCCCCTGGTACCCCGACATGGACGGCGACGGCGCCGGGGCACAAGGTGCGCCCCCAGTCGGCGCCTGCGACCCGGTCGGCGAGGCCACCGCCGACAACAACGGCGACTGCCGCGACGACCAGCCCGCGATCAACCCCGGTGCGTCCGAGGTGTGCGACAACCTCGACGCCGACAATGATTGCAACGGCCTCGCCGAAGACATGGACCCCGGCGTTCGGCCTGAGTCCTTCGTCAGTTGGTACCCCGACTTGGATGACGACGGCGCCGGCGACACCTACGGGGTCCCCACCCTGCAGTGCGAACGTCCCTCCCCGGACACCATCGACAACAGCGCCGACTGCAACGACGCGAACCCGAACATCCACCTCTTCGCGCCCGAAGTCTGCGACCCCGGGTCGACCGACGAAGACTGCGACGGCCTGGCGAACGAAGCCGACCCCGACACCGGCGCCGACTGCCTCTAGCAGCCGATCAACGCGTAGCTGATCGCCACCTCGGCCCCGCCCGGGAGCGCGACGTCGACGACCACCTCGTTGGTGCCCGCTTCGTAGTGCCAACCGGAGTCGTACACGACGCCGTCGACCCGCACTTCGATGCTGTCGACCACAGGCTCGCTGGCCAAGGCGAACGTTCGCAATCCCTCGACGGACGCCAGGCCAAGGTCCGCCGCATAGGCGCCCCAATCGCTTGTGCACACATCGAGCACGAGACCCCCGGTCTCCTCGCTCGCCGCCGTGTACCCGTCGGCCCCTTCGCCGCACGCGCGCTGGAAGTCGACGACGCTGTGGAGCACCACGAGCGCGTCATCCGCCTTCGCGGCCCGGAATTGGCTCACCCAGGCCGACCAGTCCGTCCCCGATTGCTCGGGTTCGTCGGACACCGCGACCACGGCGAGAATGGCGTCCTCGCGCACGAAGCCATCGTTGCAGGAGCCGGGCGTCGTCTCCTTGAGCGCGACGCTCGTGAGCTGCCACAGCGCCTCTGAAAGGCCCGTCCCCAAGATCTGAAAGCCGCCGATCGCGTTGGAAAAGACGGCCTCGTAGTTGGGCGTCGATGGCAGGATGATGCCCTCGTTGAAGCAACCGTCGGAGTGCGAGACGACCCCGATGTGCCAATCGGTGGTCGCCGAGTCGACGGTCGCGATGAAGTCCTCGGCGGCCGAGGCGAGCAACGACATCTCGTCGTCCATACTGCAAGACTTGTCCAAGGCGAAGACGATGTCGATTGGCGCGCTGCCGTCGACGGTCCAGACCTCGGTGACCGTCACCCCTTCGTCCGCCATCCCCTGCGTCGCCCGAAGCTCGCCGCGCGGGTCGTCCGACGTCACGACGAGTGCGCCTTCGCCGTCGGCGCTGCTGTCGGCGCTGACGACGACCTGGCGCTCGTCGCCCGGCGCCAACGTCCACGGCAAATCGTCGACCGGCTCCAGCGCCAGCCCCGGGGCACCCTCGTAGCCGAGGGCGTCGACGTGCAAATCGCTGTCCCCCTCATTGGCCAGCGTCAACGTGACGGTCGCTGGACACCCCATGGCGAAATCGTGGTGTTCCGGATCGATTGCCAACCACGGCTCGCCTGCGACAGGCGTTGTCGGCAACGTCAGCGGAAGGTCATCCACGACGGGTGGATGAGCAATGTCGTACTCCGAGCAACCGGCGAGACATGCGACGAGGAGTGTGCGCACGAAACCTCCATCTTGTCCGATACCCCACGCCCCCGCACTCGGCATTGGATACGAGGCGGGATGGCAAGCCCCCCCCGATGCGACCTTCGCACCTGGAACGAACGACGCGACCGCGCACCCCGCCCACCCCCACGGCCGAGGCCCACGCCCCCGAATGCCATCTGGCGAGCGTCCATCGCCAACGGGGTCGATTGCGGGCGCGACCACTACGCTGACCGAGTCGCCGCAACACGTGCCGCCTTGGACACCGCGGCCGTCGTGCTCCAGCCTACCTTGCCAAGCCCGTTCAACGACCGCCTCGACGCCTTGACCCGGACGCCCGAAGGCTGGGTCGCGACCATGGTCTTCACGGCGAAACAATTCAAGCCCGACCAGCTGCCGCGCTTCGCCCGCGCGCTCCTGCCGTTCGCCGAATCCCTGGGCCCGATGCGCGCGACGTTGCTCTACGTCGATCCCGACGCGACCCGACGAGACACGCCCGATGAACCGGCGAGTTGGTTCAAGTCCGTAGACGTCACCGACGCGATGGCACAACACCTGCCGGCCGCAGCCGCCGAAGCGGCCAAGCTGTCCAGGTTCCTGGAGAGCGACACGCCACCCACCGTCGCCATGGGCGCCCACTGTCTCGACGGGCCCTGTGCCTACGTCGAACGCTGCTCGGGCCTGCCAGGGGCGACGCCACCAGCCGAAGACCCCCCGGAGTTGGTGACCCCGGAGGTCATCGACCAGGCGTGCAAGATATTCGCCGCGTTCCCCCGTCCCTGGGCCTACTTCGACATCGAAACCGTGAATCCCGCCCTGCCCCTCCGGCCAGGCGACACGCCTTACCAGGTGATCTCCGCCCAATGGGCCCTGATCATCGACGACGGCCAGAGCACGACCACACACACCTTTCTTGCCGACGACCTCGTCGGGGCCGAAGCCGCCTTCGTGACCTCGTTCCTCGAAGCCACCGAAGGGCTCGCCACGATCTTCGTCTGGTCACCCTATGAGCGCCAACAGCTGAGTTCGCTTGCATCGCGCTTTCCGGCCTTCCAGGCGGCCCTCAACGGCCGCATCGGCCGCCTCCAGGATGCATTGAAGCTCGTCGGGCGCCTACGTCCCGGCCGAAAAACGGGGCTGAAGTCCGTCTCCCAGGCCCTCGTTCCAGACCAGCCGTACAGCGACCTGGCGATTGCTGACGGCCGCGTCGCCGGCGACCTGATCCTCGTCGCGCTCGACCCGGCGGTACCCATCGACACACGCGAGGCGCTCCGCCGCGACCTCATCGCTTACAATGTGCACGACGTGAAGATGATGGCCGCCATCGTCGCGGTCCTTTGCGGAGGGAGCCCACCATGATGTTCTGGCTCGCCTGCACCGCCGCGGTCGACGCCCCTCCAGACGGAACGGGCAGTCCGACGCTGCCGGCCACCTGGCCATCGACGTCCGACACCCCGACGACGCCGCCAACAAGCACCCCGCCAACCGGCACGACGCCCCCAACGGACCCGACGCCGCCCACAGGCACGACGCCGCCCACAGGCACGACGCCGCCCACAGGCACGACGCCGCCCACAGGCACGACGCCGCCCACAGGCACGATGCCGCCTACCGACCCCACCGTCGTTTACGCCGTCCGCCACGCCGAAAAGCAGGACACCGGTGCCGACCCCGGCCTGACGCCCGAAGGAACCGCGCGCGCCGAAGCGCTGGCCGACTTGCTGCACGACGCGCCGCTGACCGCCGTCTACGCCACCACCCTACAACGCACCCAACTCACGGTCCGCCCCACCGCGCTCGACCACGGTCTGCCTGTCGACACCGGCCTCGAACCCGAGGCGGAGTTGCCGGCCCACATCCTCGCCGAACACGCCGCCGAAACCGTGCTGCACGCCGGCCACAGCTACACGTTGAGCGATTTCTTCATCAACCTCGGCCTGTTCCCGCCGCCCGCCATCGTCGGCTACGGCCAGCTCTGGACCGTCACGATCGAGGCCGACGGTACCGCCACGGTCGTCGAGAGCACGTTCGGACCCTGATCAGAAGACCCAGCTCAGGTCCCACGTGCCACTGTAGTCGTCGACCAGGAAGCTCCCGCCTGAAAACGTCCCAATCATGCGGTCGTCGGCGATGGCCCCCGCCCACGGGTCGTCGATTTCAAAGGTCCCCGAGCCGTCCACGCCTGTCAGCCACCCGTCGACCGCGGGCAGCGGCCCATCGCCCCGAAGCTCGCCGTTCATCTCATCGAGGAAGACAGCGGCCCACAGGTCAAGCACAGGCCAATCGCACGAGAACGTGCCGAGGATGGGATCCGGCGCGGCCGGATCGTAGACGACGGTCATCGTGCCAGAGCACGTCGAACTGCCGCCCAACAGCGGCACCGTCATCTCGTAGGCAATGTCGATCGGCCCTATGTAGGTGCCGGGGATGGGTGGCCCGTAGGACAGGCCCGTATCCGTCGGATCCGGCGGGTCGATCGGCTCCGTAGGGTCCGTTGGCGGCTCCGTCGGGTCGGTCGGCTCTGTAGGCGGTGTGGTCGTTTCGGTCGGCGGCAACGGAGGCGACCCCGTCGTGGCCGGCCCGTCCGTTTCATTCGTCCCGTCGGGGGGCACCGCCGGCGACGGCACATCGACCCCGGGCCCGAACCCGAGCCCCGAACCGTCGCTGCAGGCCAGCCAGAGCCACATGTCCGGTCGCTAACCGCCCGTGTCGCGAACGATGTGGAACTCCACGCGCCGGTTGTTGGCGCGCCCGAGCGGCGTCCGATTCGTGTCGATCGGCCGCGTTTCCCCCAAGCCGGCGGCCTCCAGACGTTTGCCGTCGACGCCGTGGGCGACGAGCCAGGCGCGGACCGCCACCGCCCGTTCGCGGGACAACTCGAGGTTGAGCGCGTCCGTCCCCTCGTTGTCCGTGTGGCCTTCAACGCGCAGACGCATCGTGGGGGCATCCGAAAGAACGCGGGCAACGTCCATGAGGACGCGGTCCGACGCCGCAAGGAGCTTCGCCGACCCCGTCTCGAACAGGATGATCTCCTTGATCTCGACCTGCTCACGCGTCACCGTCACGAGTTCTGGCGGGGTGTCGGGGCAGCCGTCGTCGTCGAGGTAGCCGTTCTTCGTCTCCAGTTCGGTCGGGCAGCGGTCGTTGTCGTCGCCAACGCCGTCGCCGTCGGCATCGCGCTCGGGGCAACCTTGGTGGTCGCGGTCGCCAGCCTCCATCGGACAGACGTCGAAGCCGTCGGGAATGCCGTCTCCGTCGTTGTCGGGGTCGGGGCACCCGTCGTCGTCTTCCCAACCGTCTCGGTCCTCGGCCGCCATCGGACACGCATCGCGGAAGTCCGCGAGGAGGTCGGCGTCGTTGTCGGGATCGGGGCAACCGTCAGCGTCGCGGTACTGGTCGAGGTCTTCCGGCTCTTCGGGGCAGGTATCGACGACGTCGATGATGCCGTCGCCGTCGCCGTCGCCGGACGTCTCCGGGCACCCGTCTTCGTCGCGGTCGCCGTCGCGGTCCTCGGGGACGTCGATGCACGCGTCGTCGAAGTTCGGCACGCCGTCGCGGTCTTCGTCGCCGACCGGGTCGGTTTCCCGGCAGCCGTCGTCGTCCTCGTCGCCGTCGATGTCCTCGGGCTCGTCGGGACATTCGTCGACCACGTCGGCCACGACGTCCCGGTCGCGGTCCGCGCCACCACAGGGCGTCGCGCGCTCAAGGGCCGCCATAGCCATCAAGGACGCCTCTTCGGCGTGCTCGGCCGCGCGCGGAAAGTCACCTTCGTACAGCTCGATACGCGCGAAGTCCCAGGCCGACTCTGCGAGCGCCAACTCGCGCGGTGCACACAGAGGCGCGTAGACGCGGGCCGCCATCGCCAACGTGCGCTCGGTCTCGTCGAGTTGGATGCGTACGGCTTGGTGCGTCACACAACCCATGGCCAACGGCACAAGGGCCAACCAGAGGCGCGTCACGGGCCCCCACCTACGTCGACGTCGTCCTCTTCCTCGGGCTTGTCGAAGTCCTCGAATTCGTCTTCGGGGGTCGGCACAGCGGGGGGCGGAGGCTCGACCACCCACGGCACGGGCATCTGACCTTCGGGAACCTCTTCGATCTGCATTTCCGGGACCCGACGGCCCTTGAGCGAGATCACGCTGCGATCCGCCCATTCGGCGCTTGCACGCGCAAGTGCGTCGGCCACGCGGTACTCGGACCCCTGAACCTCCTCGCGCGCCTTGGCGAGGTACCGCTCGGCCATCACGTACTCGTAGGGCGCGAGCACGTCGGCCTCTTCGGCGCGCGCACGCGACAACGCACTCTCGGCGCTGACGATGCGCACGCCCGCGCGTGCCGCCGTGCAACCGGCCAGCAAGGCGACGAAGAGCGGAAGAACACGACTCAGGCGACCACCTAGGGGCAACGGGCTATCATGGCGGTCGAGGAAAGCGTGAGCGAGCAGCGCCTGCCCATCGCGTGTCGCTGGGCCCTTCGAGCGCTCGGAGCCGCCGACGGTGCCCAAGCGGGACCTCCTCGGGATCCGCTCGCAGCCTGGGTGCTTGAGCACCGACCGGCGTTGGCCCCCCAATTTGCCGCGCCAAGCATCCTCTCCATGGTCCGCGTCCGAGCGGAGTGGTTCGACAGCATCCTGCGCGACCGCCTCCGCATCGCTCGCGAATCCGTGTCACCCATCCACGTGATCTCGATCGGAAGTGGTCTGGACGCGCGTTGGTTGCGGATTGCGACGCGCCCCGCAAACCTCAAGTTCACCGAAGTGGAAGAGCCCGACGTCCTGGACCTCAAGAGCGACATGATCGCCGAGTCTCGGTTCGGCGACGCTTGGGCGGACGTCGAAAAGGTGGCCCTCACCGAGCCCGAGTGGCCCGGCGCCGCATCGGATTCCAAGAGCACGATCGTCCTCCTCGAAGGCGTGTCCACCCGCCTCGGCGGGCGAGGCCTGCGCATCGTTCTCGAGCGCCTCCGCCGCCAGGTGCCTACGGCTGACGTGCTCTGCGACGTTCCGGGCTTCCTCACCAACCCCTCGGGCTCGTCGCTCGGCGGTACGAGTTGGGAGCCCATGAGCATGGACGGGCCCGCCAACATTCGCCGAACCGAGTTGGCCCGCCTCGGTTGGCGTGTCGTCGAAGAGCGCGTGCTCGTGGGGCGCCCCGACCTGCGCCTCACCTACAACGCCACGCGATGTCCGGGCATGGAACCGATGAGGCTCCTGCACCTCCGCGCCGCGTGACGGCTACGCTCGTCTGCGGTGCCCGCCCGCAGTTCCCCGACACGATGCGGCCCGACGCCCGCGGCCTCGTCGCCGTCGGCGGCGACCTGACGCCGGAGACCATCGTCGAGGCGGCCCGCAAAGGCGCCTTCGCCTGGTCCGACGAAGAGCCCATCCCCTGGTACAGCCCCGACCCGCGCGCGGTGCTCGTGCCGCGCGCCTTCCGCTGGGACCACGGCAGCGAGGCGCTCAGGCGCAAGGTGAGGGTGACGATGGACACCGCCTTCGAGCAGGTCGTCACCGCCTGCGCAACCGTACCGCGCCGCGCGCCGGGCACGTGGATTGGCGAGACCCTGCGCAGGGCCTGGTCGGACCTTCACGCCAAGGGCGTGACGCATTCGGTCGAAGTCTGGGACGGGGCCGACCTCGTCGGCGGTCTCATCGGCCACAATATCGGCGCCGTCTTCTTCGGCGAGACGATGTTCCACGTCCGCCGCGACGCGTCCAAAGTGGCCCTTGGCGTCCTGTGTGGCCAGCTGCACGCAGGCGGGGTCAAGTTGATCGACTGCCAGCAAGACACGGCCCACCTGCGCCGGCTCGGCGCTACGGCCGTTCCACGCCTGCGCTACCTCTTGCTCCTCCGGATGGCGCTCGAGGTCCCGGACCGTTGGCCACGCGTCGTCGCGAACTGACTCACCGCCAAGCGCCACGCCCCGTGGGTCGGCCGTCGGGGCCTTGTTCCAACCAGGTCTGCGGGTCGACGGCCGCCTCGACCCTCCGCGCAGCGACGCGGTCCTCGGTCCCGTCCGCGAGTCTGGCGAGGTTGGACGCATGGCGAACGACGATGGCCACGGCCAACGCGAGGGCGACGGGCAGAATGGCGCGGTCGACGAGCAGCGCCGAGAAGACGACGGCCCCCACAGAACTCAGGCTGGCGACGCTCGCCCGACCGGTCGCAGCAAGCACCGCGCCCCATGCCAGGGCGCCGACCGCCGTCACCACGGGCGACAAGGCGGCCAGCGCACCGGCCGCTGTCGCCACTCCCTTTCCGCCTCGGAACTCCAAGTAGACCGGCCAACAATGGCCCGCGAACGCGACGGCCGCAACGAGCGCCGCAAAGGCCCGGCCCTCGCCCGGCCACAACAGCAGGGTGAAGAGCACCGGGACGGCGCCTTTCAGGAAGTCCAAGCCCAGCACCGCGAGGCCAAGCCGCCACCCCGCCACCCGGGCGACGTTGGTCGCGCCGACATTGCCAGAGCCGGCCTCTCGGACGTCCGTACCAGGACCCCACAACGTCGTGACGGCGACGCCGATGGGGAGCGCTGCGAACAGGTAAGCGAGCCCCAGCCAGACGAGCCGCGGAATCACGGGCTAGCGCCCGGGCCGAACGACCCGGTAGGAGGAAGAGCCGGTGGTCGGCGTCTCAGTGGTGCCCCCGGTCGTCCCGGTCGTCGTGTCCGGCACCGTGAGCGTTCCCGCCCCGAGCGCGCCACCAAGCAACGCACACAGCTCCGGCGTGAATTCGTCGATGCGGACGGCTTCGCCCGTGCCCGTCGTGAACGACGACGAAACCTCGTGCGATTCGTCGTTCCACTCGAGAACCGCCTCGAACAGGTACGTCGTCTTGGGTTCAAGCGGGAATCGCGGCACGAAAACCGCGCTGTAGGTCAACCCGCTCGTGCCGTCGCCGGGCACCTTGTTGCGGAGTTGGACGTAGTCGTCTTTCTCGGTCCGCAGGCTCGCCGCGACGACCTCGATGCCGAACGGGTTGGAGCCCGGCTCCACGTTGCCAGTGCCCGGGTCTTCACCGACGATCACGGAGATCGGAATCCCCACGTCCTCGAGGTTGCAGGGGTCGGAAGGCTCGGAAGCCGATGTGGGCACATCTTCCTGCCCGTCCGCCGGGTAGACGATCGGGCGGTCGGCGCTTTCGCCGCGGGGCCGCGCGTACCACATGTTCAAGTAGGCGAAGTGCTCACCCGTGGTCAGTTGCCCCTCGGCGTAGCCACCGTCCAACCAATCGGACGCGAGGTACACCTCGCGCATGCTCGGGTCCTGGAACCAGTAGTTGAAACGGTCGACGCCATCGGCAAATGTGTCGATCCAGACGGCCTCCCACAGCCCGTAGCCGTCGGGATCGAAGTCGTACTTGGCCGCCTCGGACCGATCGAGGACGGTCACCCCGGTGAAGCCGGGCGAGTCCTGGCGCTCGTGCAGGTCCAGCACCTGGAGCGGCGCCAGCGCGTTCTTCTCGATGTAGTCGACGTGCGCAACGGTCGCGCCTTGCACCTTGCGGTCGAATCGGGCCGACGAAATCCCCGCTACGCCTCGGTGGCAGGACATCTCCCGAAACACCTTTGCGGCCTCTTCGGGCACGTTGTCGAGCGACTCGCCAGGCACTTCTGTGGGACAGGCCTCTTCGGCCGTCGTGAAGTCCTGGCACGCGAACAGCGCAGTGATGAACGTCATGATGTCCCGCTAACGCACCTGTCGGCGACGGCAGCCGTCAAGGGGGCGGGGCCTCGGGGAGGTTGCTGCGGTCAAGATCCTGTTGGCCGTCGCGGCTGTAGGCGCACGCGAGGTCGGGGTCCGCCAACAGGCGTGGAACGTGGTTGAGGTCCACCTTCTCCGACGCGCTCGACGGCACCTCGGCCAGCGCGCGCCGCAAGGTGCCCAAGCCCTTGTCGACCAAGGCCGCGTCTTCGGTGCGCTTCCCCAGGCAGACCTGCGCGACGCCCAACTCCTTGAGATTTCGGATGCGATGGGGGGAACAAGCCACGGCCTTCTCCCCGTAGGCGACCGACTTGTGCAGGTCGCCTCGCGTTCCGGCGATGGCCTGCACGATCCACCAGTCCGGCACGAGCCGGTAGTAGATGGCGAGCGCCTGGTAGACGTCACAAGGCATCTCCTCCTCGCCGCCGAGCGAACGGTATTTGTACCCACTCGTGGCGGCGGCCACCCAATCGGCCTCGACCTGTTTGGCCAGGAACAAGCTCGCGAGCACGCCGCGCGTCGTCCCGTAGCGGCCGATCGCGATGCCGCGGGCGAAGCGAAGGTGCGGGTCGTCCGGTTTCTTCGCCAAAGCCCCCTCGACGACGTCCCACATCTCTCGGTACCAGGACTCCTTGTCCATCGCCTGGTTGGTGCGCTCGAAGTCCTCACCGATCTCGTAGTAGGCGCGCGCCATATGCCACGCGAGGTCCGCGTCTTCGGGGTGAGCGCGGTACCGCTCGCGCGCGGCCTCCAGCATTTCCCGGTAACGGCCCTCGGTATAGAGCAACTCCAGGTCGAAGTGCGGGCTGTGTGGCCCGACTACGTGATCGACCAGGGCGGCCGGCACGTCTCCTATCGGAGCCTGCGCCGAAGCCAGCGCCACGAGGACCACCCCGAGCATGACCACCTCTCGCTGCCGCGCGTATCCGGTCGGACGGGCCGTGATGTTCGCCGTCTTCGCGGCATGCACACCGGGCCGCGAGGCACCCCAACCCCTGCCCGATCTCAGCAAACCGGCCGCATGGGCCATGGCGCGTAGCCTGCTGATCGAAGAAGACGACTGTTGGCGAAATCGGGCCGAGTATTGCCCAAGCGACCCCGTCCAGGACACCGATCCCGTGCTGCAGGCCTTCATCGATCGGCTCTTCGACGGCCGCATGCCGCAGCGCCGACGCGACGTTCACGAGCTCGTCCGCGAAACGCGTCCGACCTACGTCAAGTGGATGTTCGGTGACGGGCGTCCGCGCGTCGAAGCCGCCGTGGCCCATTTCTACGAAAACGCCCCCGACCAGCGGATCTCGAATGAGGTCCGCCGATTCGTCGGCGTCCCCCCCGGGCGTTTCGAAGCCGGCGGCCGTCGCTGGACGAGCCCCCACATCGACGGCCAGGCGCTGCAGTCCGAGGAGGCCGTCCGCCTACTGGGCGAACTGGCCGCTCGACACCCCGACGCCAGCCTGTGGCGCCTGCAGGTCGAATTGCCCAAACAGGCCGACGGCCGCCCTGCCCGCATCGAGTATATCTGGTCCGCCGAGCTCGACCGCGTCTACGTGTTGGACCGCGACGGCGGCCCGGTGGCGCGGGTAAGCCCTCCGCTTGGCGGCCAGGGCCTCGCTGCCTTCGCGACCACGGCGCTGCATCCAGCCCACTGGGGCGAATGCCCCCTGGGCCCGGATTCAACGCCGCTTTGCCCGCCCTGAACGGACGGGACGTGGCGCCACCGGCGCGCGCCGCAACACATCGAGCGCCATGACAAGGTCGCCGTGGAGCGGCGCGACCGCCCCGTCGGCCTCGTCGATGTGCACAAACGGGCGGACGAGCCCGGCACGTTCCGCGAAGAAACGCCGCGTACGCCCGTCGCGACCGGCCAAAGGGTGCCCCTTCGCCGCCAAGGCGGAAAGCGCGCGAACGAGCGACCCGGTCACTTCGACCCGGAGCAAGGCATGGGTCGCGAAGCGCCCTACGCGCGTAAAACGTCCCCCGGGCAGGCTGCCTTTCGCACCAGGGTCGCCGATGACGAGCGCCGTCGCCACGCGAGGTTTGCCGACCGCACCCGACGGCTGCCCGCCCCAGGGCCCCGTCGCCTGCCCGCCGGGCACCGAGACGTGCGTCAGTGGCGCACCGCGCTCGAGGACGACGACGGTCTCCACTTCGAAGGTCTGCGGGAACAGGTCGATCGGGGTGATGGACCGGACCCGCATGCCGTGGAAGGCGAGGGCGTCGAGGTCCCGCGCAAGCGTCTCCGGACCACAGGAGACGTAGATGAGCCGCGGCGCAAGTTGGGCCACCCGCGCCAACACCTCGGGGTCGGAGCCGCGCCGGGCCGGGTTGAGGATGACGGCGTCAAACGGCCCCGTCAGCTCGACGTCTTCGACGCGACCACAAAGGACGGTCACGTTGCGCGGCGCCATCGACCGCGCCGCTTCGGCGGCCTGAGGGACCTCTTCCACGAGCACCACCCGGCTCCGCCCCTGGGCCAACATGAGCCCGTAGGCACCGACGCCGGCGTACAGGTCGAGCACGCGCTGGGCGTCCCCTACGCCCTCGCGCACGATGCGTTGCAACGTCTCGGCTTGCCGCGGGTCCACTTGGAAGAAGGCGCCGGGCGTCAGCGCGTAGGACGTCGGACCCACCGTCTCCCGAAGCGTCGCGGCGCCAGCGACCCAGCGCGGTGCGGAGCCCATGACCCGCTTGCCTTCGGGGTCCGCCCGGCTGACGGCCACTGACGCCAACTTGGGAAGCGCATTTCGTAGGTCGCGCAACGCCCGTCCACCCCCGCCAACTTCCCCGCCATGACCCGCAAGGACGAGCTGGAGGTCGCCCGTTGCGGCGCTCACGCGCAGATCGACAGCGTGCACCTCGGGCCGGCTCACCAGCCACGTGGCCAGCGGCGGCAAAGCCGACCGCAGGGCGGGGTGAAGGACGGGGCAGTCCGGCGTGTCTACGACGCGTCCGTCCGCGTACAGACCGAGCTGGACGCGGCCCCCTTCGCGACCCACCGGCAGCTTCAACCGGTGCCGGTACCCCTCGCGCCAAGGATTGCCGACGATGGCCGACGCCCGAGGCAAGTGCGGGAAGTGGCCGAGCGCACCGGCCAGCCGCGCGGCCTTGGCGGTCAGCTGGGCTTCGGTCCCCAGCCCGATCGCGGGGCACCCCGGACAACGCCCGGCGTGCCGGCACTCCATCTCAGCGGACGAAGTAGCGAGGCGGGATCGGAGCGCTGTCGCCCGCGACCCGCGTCGCCATCAACTGCCGAGCCCCCGCCACGATGGTGGCCTCGGTCAGAATGGTGTGCTCTTCGAGGTGCACGCTCTGCGCGATGCCAGGAACGTTCTTCTGACCAAGCGCCAGCGTGGGGACGCCCGGATCGGACTGGACGACGTCGCCCTGGATCTGCCGAACGAAGCCGCCGAAGGTCCGGTTCTCGGCAGCGACGATCAGGCGACGCGTCCGGCCGACGCTGGCGCGGATGAGGTCCATGTCTGGCGGGACGATCGTGCGCAGGTCGATCACTTCGGCGGACACGCCCTCTTTGGCGAGCGCCTCGGCCGCGGCCATCGCTGTCCAGACCGCGCGGCCCCAGGCAACGACCGTCACGTCGCTGCCGGCGCGCCGGACGACGCCTTTGCCGAACGGCACGCGAACGTCGGGCAAGTCTGGCACGTCGCCGCGCATGATCGCCTTTTTGAGCGTGGCGATGCCCTCGGCGTCCGTCGGCTCCCCCGGAAAGGCCGGACCAAGCGACTGACGGTACATCCATTTGGGTTCGAGGATGACGACCGGCCCGTCGTAGTCGCCGGCCGTGAGCAGCAGCCCGTGGACGTCGAAGCTCGTGCTCGGCATCGCGATGACGAGGCCAGGGATCGAGCCGAAGTACCCGTCGACGGACATCGAGTGGTACATCGCGCCGCCGCCGAACGGGTCGGTGGGCATGCGAAGGGTGAGTTTGCTCGAAGCTTTTCCGAGATTCGACCAGCGCATCAGGCCAAGGTACACGAGCCAGTGGAAGGTGTTGAGCGCGTAGTCGCCGAACTGGATCTCTGGCAGCGCCATGAGCTGCGGATGCATGCCAAGGCCGGTGGCCGTCCCCACGATCAGCGGCTCATTGAGCGGCGAGTCGATGATCCGGTCGGGATGGCGCGCCTGGATGCCAGCGGTGGCCGTCATGACGCCGCCGAGCCGCGCGACGTCCTGGCCGATGATGACGCCGTTCTTGCGGACGATGAGCTTGTCGAGGGCCGAACGGATGGCGCCCGCGTAGGTCACGCAGGTGGCCGGGCCGCCGGGCGCCGTCTCCGCGTCTTCCGGGAACGGAGCGTAGATGTGCTCCATCAAGGTCGACGGATCGGGCAGCGGCTCGGTCCGGACCTGATCGAGGATGGCGCGGATCTCGGCGTCTTCCTCGTCCATCACGCGCCCGAGCCGGTGGTGGGAGAAGAAGTCGCGGCCGCTGCCTGGCACGCGCGTGAGCACGTCGTCGGCCGTCAACAGGCCCTTGTCGACGAGGTGCTGGCCGAAGCGGATGAGCGGATCTTCCTGGCTGAGATCGAAGGTGACGTCGGCGGCGGAGCTGTGGCCGTTGAAGCGCGGCAGATCGCGGACGTGCAACAGGCACGGGCGCTGCTGGCCGCGCACGAGCGTGGCCGCCGCGCGGGTCGTCTCGTAGACGTCGAAGAAGTCGCGCCCGTCGCACTCGAAGTGGGCGAAGCCGAACGACTCGGCGTAGGCCCGGAAGTCCTGGATGCCGCGCCCTTCGTCGGGGCGGGTGCTGATCGCGACGCGGTTGTCGGTCACGAGGACGATGAGCGGAAGACGCCAGACGGCACCCGCATTCATCGCGTCGTGCAGGTCGCCCTCGGCCGTCGTACCGTCGCCAAGGATGGCCATGGCGACGCCGTCGTCGTACCCAAGCTTGCGGTAGCCGAGTGCCCAACCGGCCGCCTTGCCGAGCTGCATCCCAACGGGAGACTGCACAGGAAGAATGCCCACTTCCGGCATGTTCAGGTGGTAGACCATCTGCCGGCCGCCGCTCATGGCGTCGGTCGCCCGCGAGAACTGCTGGCGCAACATCGCGAGGTGGAAGTCGTCGACGCCGTTGAGCTTGCACCACGTCGCGCACAAGGCGCCCGACCGGTAGTGCGCGACGAAGCCGAAGCGGGCGGGGTCGACCGTGTGTTTGAGCGCAAGGGCCGTCGCCGTGCCGTGGACCTCTTCGCCCGGTCCCCAGATCGCGAACTTGACCTCACCGCGCGTCACGAGGCGCACGATCTGCTCTTCGACGGCGCGGCTGCGGACGCCTTCGCGGTAGGCGAGACGCAGCTCGCTGTCGGTCAGTTCAGCCGCACGAGGATCGACCGACGGCGCCGTCTCGATGACCTGTGCTTGCTGGGCTCGCGGCATGGGCAACTCCCGGGCGGCCCGCCGCGTAACCGGGCCGGCGCACGGGGCCGGTGCGGTTAGGCGCGCCGGGGGGAAAGATGGCGCAGGCCGTGATCGTCGGGGGCGGCATCACCGGCACGCTCACCGCACACGCGCTCGCGTCGGTCGGCTGGAAGGTGACCCTGCTCGAAGGGGCCCATCTCGGCGCCGGCAGCAGCAGCCGTACGGCCGCGGGGATCCGCCAACAATTCACGACGCCAGCGACCGTTGCAGGCATGCGGTATGCCGTCGACTTCTACAGCCATTTCACGGAACGGGTCGGGGGCGACACCCGCCCGATCGTCCAGCATGGCTACCTGTTTCTTTCGGGCGACCCGCAGCAGGCCGCCGCCGCCAAGGCCCGGGTGACGCTCCAACAGGGCGCCGGCCTCGCGGAGGTCGAGTGGCTGCCCCAAGGCGAGCTTCAGACCCGCTTCCCCTGGCTCTCGCCCGACCTGTTGGGCGGCACCTTCTGCCCAACAGACGGCTTCCTTCTGCCTCACCTCGTCTACATGGAGGCGGCGGCCGCGGCCCAACGACACGGCGCGACCATCGTCCAGGGTGCTCAGGTCCTCGGCGCCGATCACGCCGGTGGCCGAATCACGTCTCTCCGTACGTCGAAGGGCAACTTCGGCGCCGACCTCTTCCTCGACTGCACGAATGCCTGGACGCGCCGCACGGCGCGCCTCCTCGGCGCCGCCGACCTGCCCGTGGATCCGCTCAAGCGCTACCTCTGGTTCCTCAGCACCGGCGGCGCGCTCCCGCCCGAAATCGTGAATCGGATGCCGCTGACGATCGGCCCGACCGGCGCATACTTCCGCCCAGAGAACCCCGAGCTGCTCCTCGTCGGCAAGCTCAATGCGGCGGAACCCGAGGTCGAGTTCACGATGGACGACCAAGACGTCGTCCACCCCGACTACGACCACCGCGGTGGCCCCGACGCCTGGTCGACGCAGGCCTGGATGGAGCTCGCAGACTTCGTGCCCGCCGCCGCGGAGATGGCCGGCTACTCAGCGACGACCTGCGGCTACTACGCCACGACGCCCGACCACAATCCGTACCTCGGCTACGATCCGCTCGTGGCCAATCTCATTCGCCTCGTCGGCTTCTCCGGCCATGGCGCGATGTTCGGTCCTTTCACCGCCGCCGTCGGTGCCGCTCTCGCGCGGGCCGGACACAACATCGACGCCGTCACCCTCCGGGGCCAGACGATTCCGCTCGCCGCCTTCGCGATGGGTCGGACCCCCACCCACCACGAGGACATGGTGATTTGACGCGCCATCGCGCGATCCTCGCCGGAATCGTCGCCGGTGCATTGTTTCTTGCGGCCTCATTGGGGTGGGTCGGCGACGAAGGCGCGCCCGACCGCGCGACGACCCTGGCCACGCGGCGCGAAGAGGCGCGGCGCGCACGGGGCCTTCCGCCCCAACGGCCCGAACCACCGACCTCGACGGCGCCGGCTCCACGCTCGGGCGTTCCCGCCCCCCCTCCTCCATCCACCGCCGACCCCCTCGAAGGCGGCAGCCTCGACGAGGGCGACGGGCCCTTTGCGGCCGACGTCACCGGCGTGGCAAGATCCGCGTTCGGCCAACAGGACGCGATCCTCGAATGCCTGCGCCAACAGGAGGCGGCCAGCGGCGTCCCGCTGCCGCCGAGCGTCTCCATCGCGTTCACGCTCGGCAACGGGGCTTTCGGCGGCCACATGGAGGCCTTGCTGACGCCCGACGGCGAACGCGACACGCCGGTCGCCGACGCCTGTCTGAGCGACCTTTTCGCCAAGGTGCGCTACGAGCGGCCGACCAAGGGCCAGCACGAATTCGTGTGGCAGATCCCCACCGTCTGGCTCGACCTGGCGCCCGACGAACGCTGAGGTGAACGTGTCCAACCCGTCGACCACCGCCAACATCGCGTTCATCAGTGGCCTGGCCCTGTTGGCCTGCCACATCGGGAGCATGTGCCTCAGTTTCATCCCGTTCATCGGGATTCTCGCGCTGTTCCTCGTCCCGGTCATCTGGATTCTGGACGTGGCGGCGATCGTCGCCGGCGCGATGGGAGCGTCGGGCGATCACCCCGACCGAAGCAAGGCCCTCGTCGGTCTTCTCATCGGCATCGGAAGCGTGCTGTGGCAGATCATGGGCCTCTGCCTGGGCTTCGGCATCGCCGCACTCGCGATCCTCGGAAGTCTGGTCCAGAACTGAGCGAAGGGAGGCATTCTCGTGATTGCGTTTCTGACCCTGTCGGCTGCCTTGGCCTCGAGCCTCGACAACATCGAGGTGGGTGGAGTCCACGGCACGCCGGCCGCAACGAACCCCACCGCCGTGTGGTGGAATCCCGCCGGCCTGAGTTTGGCCGACGGATTCCAGTTTCACGTCGAGGGCGCGCCGATCCTCGCGAATCTCCACATCGACCGCGCGAATCCCGACTACGGCACGATCGACCCCGCGAACGCGCTCGACGTCGACTCCGACGGCGTCCTGGACCTGACCTACGACTACGGCGGCGAGGAAGACATCTCGACGCTCGCGGTCGTCCCGTTCGTTGGCGTCTCCTATGGAAAGGGCGATTTCGGCTTTGGGGCCGCGTTCTCGGCACCCATGGCCCGGGGCGGCAGCTCCAACCTGGAGGAAGGCCCCAACCGATTTGCGCTGCGCGGCGGCGACATCGCGGCGCTGCACGCCCAACTCGCCGCGGGCTACGACATCGCCGACAAGCTCGCCATCGGCCTTTCGGGCGCCCTCGTCGCGAGCAGCTGGTCCGCGGACGTCGATACCGAGGTCTTCTCGACCTACGCGACGGCCTACCGCGACCAGGCGGGTTTGGACGCCATTCCAGCCTGGTACCAAGACGGCTACCTGGAGGCCGACGCCTACGCGACGACCCTCGACATGGGTCCGCTGCGCGACACGACGTTTACGTTCGGCGGCGGCCTGTTGTTCCACCCGACCGACGACGTCCACGTCGCCGTCGCCTACCAACACGGCCTGAGGCTCTCCCACGATGGCCCCATCACGCTGAGCTTCACCTGCCCGCCAGCCGGCGACGGCAGTTCTTCGCTGGCGGCGGCCTACGTCGGCACCTGCCGGACGGATATGACGACGTTCGAGCGCGTTCCCAACGTCCTCGAAGGCACCGCGAACGTCGCCTACGACCTGCCGTCGCGCATCCACGGCAGCGTGGCGATGTTCCCAACGGACACGCTCCGGCTGGAGCTGATGGGCGGCTGGGTCAATTGGAGCGTCTTCGAGGCCTACACGATCACGACGAACGTCGAACCCGAGGTGATTCCCGGCTTCGACGAGGACCCCGAAACGGCGAAGGAAACGGCCGATCTCGTCAGCCAGGACCGCATTTGGCTTCGTGGTAATCGCGACAGTTTCTGGGTCGGGTTCGACGCGAAGGCGGAGTTGTCGGAACGTTGGGTCGTCGGCGGACGCACACTCTACGACCACGGCGCCGTGCCAAGCGCGATGGTCAGCGCGAACAACTGGGACGCGCCCTCGGTCTCCGCGACCGCCATGGGCCAGTACCGGCCCACGTCCAAGCTCGGCATCAGCCTCTCCTACGGTCACACCTTCTTCGCGACGCGGACCATCACCGACAGCGCATTTGCGCTCGAAATCGCGGAAGACGGGCCCCCGGAGCCGGGGCCCACGTTCTGGGCGTCGGGCAACGGGACGTACTCTGGCCGCATCGACCGCATCGGACTCAGCGTCCAAGGCCACTTCGGCCCCGACCCGGAGCGACGCGCCGTCCCCCGCGAGAAGCCCGACCCGGGCCCGCGATGAGCCGGCCCGTCGTCCTCGTCATCCTCGACGGTGTGGGCGTCGGCAACGGTGGCGAAGACGATGCCGTCGCGACAGCGCTCACCCCGACCTTCGACGCGCTCAACGCCACCGCGCCTCGGGTTCAACTCGCCGCCCACGGGCGCGCCGTCGGCCTGCCAAGCGACGCCGACATGGGCAACAGCGAGGTCGGGCACAACGCGATGGGTGCAGGCCAGGTCGTCGACCAAGGGGCGCGACGCGTGAACGAGGACCTCGGCAACGGCGCGGCCTGGGCGACGCCGACGTGGCGCGCCCTCATCGCCACGCGCACCCTGCACCTCGTCGGCCTGCTCAGCGACGGCAACGTCCACAGCCACGTCGACCACCTCGACGCGCTGATCGCTGCCGCGGCCAGAGACGGCGTCCGCCGGCTGCGCCTGCACCTGCTGACGGACGGCCGGGACGTCGGCCCACGGACGGCGCTGACGTGGCTGCAGCCGCTCGAGCGGCGCCTGGCCGACCACGTCGCCGCGGGCCGGGACTACCGAGTGGCGTCTGGCGGCGGCCGCATGGCGATGACGATGGACCGCTACGAGGCCGATTGGCCCATGGTGGCCCGAGGCTGGAACTGCCATGTGCACGGCGTCGGACGGCCCTTCGCCCGCCTTTCCGACGGCGTGTCGGCCTCCTACACCGAAGGGCGCGACGACCAACACCATCCCGCCTTCGTCGTCGTCGACGATCGGGGCGACCCCGTGGGTCGAATTCAAGACGGCGACGGCGTGCTCCTGTTCAATTTCCGCGGCGACCGGGCCGTCGAATTCTGCCGCGCCTTCGAAGGGGGGCCCGAGTTCACGGCGTTCGACCGCGGCCGCGTGCCCGACGTCGTGTTCGCGGGCATGATGACCTACGATGGCGACCTCGGCCTGCCACGGCGGACGTTGGTCGCGCCACCCGTTCTACGAAACACGCTTCCAGAGCAGCTCATCCGCGCGGGAAAGCGGTCATTTGCGGTTTCGGAAACCCAGAAATTCGGACACGTCACCTATTTCTTCCAGGGCAATCGCAGCGGGCTGTTGGATCCTGCGCTCGACACCTGGCAGGAGGTGCCGTCCGACAATGTGCCCTTCGACGAGCGGCCGTGGATGAAGGCGGCCGAGGTGGCGGACGCGACCATCGCGGCGCTGGCGACGGGCCGCTACGACCACATCCGGGTCAATTTCGCCAACGGGGACATGGTCGGCCATACGGGTGATCTCGCAGCGACGCGGCTCGCGGTGTCCTCCGTCGACCACGCACTTGGGCGAGTGCTCGCGGCAGCGCGACGCGCGGGCGCGCTCACCCTGGTGACCGCCGACCACGGCAACGCCGACCAAATGTGGCAACACGGCAAGGGGGGCGAGGTCCTGCGCGACGAGGTCGGCGTTCCCCTCGCGATGACGTCGCACACGTTGGCACCCGTGCCTTGCTGGCTCGTGGACCCCGAGAGGCGACGCAACTTCCACGCGACGGCGAACGGCGCCGGCCTCGCAGCCATTGCGCCAACGGTTGCGACGCTGCTTGGTGTGCCCTGTCATGGCGACTGGGTGCAGGGGCTGGTCGCGCCCTGACGGACCGCTGGCCAAGGGGCCGGCGACGCCGTAGGTGAGGCCATGATGGCCGCTTCCATGTTGGTGTTCGCTGCCGGGCCCACCCACGCGGCCACGCTGACCGTCCTCGCCGCGTCGAGCCTCACAGAGTCGCTGCAGCAGGTCGCCACCACGTGGGAGGCCGAGACCGGCCACACCGTCGCGCTGACGTTCGACGCGACATCGAAGCTCGTTCGTCAGGTCGAAGGGGGCGTCCCCGCCGATGTCCTCTTCTCGGCCGACGCCCAGTGGATCGACCACCTGACCGCCAACGGCCAGGTCGTCGCCGGGTCGCGCGTCAACCTGCTCGGGAACACGCTCGTAGCCATCACGGCGGCCGGCAAAGAGGCGAGGACGCCAGACGACCTCGCGGGGCCATCGATCGCCCGCATCGGCCTCGCTGGCGAACACGTTCCGGCGGGACGCTACGGGCGGGCCGCGCTGACCTCGTTGGGCGTCTGGGACGACGTCTCGGAGCGGACGGTCTGGGGCGACAGCGTCCGCACCGTGCTGAACTGGGTCGGGACCGGCGAAGTGGACGCGGGCATCGTCTACCTGACCGACGCACGCGTTTCGACATCCGTAAACGTGGCGTTCACCTTCCCGCCGTCGTCGCACCCGCCCATCCGGGTGACCGCGGCCGTCTTGACGGCGTCGCCGGAAGCCAAACTGGCGCGTGCCTTCCTTGGTCACTGCCGATCGAAAGCGTCGATGGCGACCTTTCTCGCAGCCGGCTTCACCGAACCGAAATGACGCTCGACGTCGGCCGCGCCATCGAGTTGTCGTTGACGGTGGGCGTCCTCGCGTCGCTTGTGGGCCTCGTGCCCGCCGGTGCCCTTGGCTGGTTGCTCGCGCGCAAGGAGTTCCGCGGAAAGGCCCTGTTGACCTCGCTCGCGATGGTCCCCCTCGTCCTGCCGCCCGTCGTGACGGGCCTCTTGCTGCTCCATCTCTTCGGCCGAGCCAGCCCCGTGGGCGCTGCGATGGCGGCGGTGGGTTGGCCCGTGCCGTTCACGCAGACGGGCGCCGTGCTGGCTGCGGTCGTCGTCGGATTCCCGCTCTACGTGCTGACGATTCGGACGGCCATCGAGGCGGTCGACGTCCGATACGAGGATGTCTCCGCCTCGCTAGGCGTGCCGCCGGCGCGGACGTTTTGGCGGGTCACGGCGCCATTGGCCCTGCCAGGACTTGCGGCGGGTGTCGTCCTGGCCTTCGCCCGAGGGTTGGGAGAATTCGGAGCCACGGCCGTCATCGCCGGAAATATGGAGGGCCGGACACGGACGATTGCGCTGGCCGTCTACAGCCTCCTCGACGCGCCGCAGGACGACCCGCGCGTCGTCACGCTCGTCATGGCGAGCCTGGTGCTGGCGATGGGTTCGCTCGTCGCGTGGGAAGGCCTGAACCGTTGGCAACGCCGCCGACTCGAACTCGATGTCTGAACTGTCCGTCGACTTGACGCTTGCGCTCGGTCCGCGGACCGTGCGCGCGCAATTTGCGACGGGCGGCGCCTCCGTGTGCGTGCTCGGCCCGTCGGGTTCGGGAAAATCGACGCTGCTGAGGGCCATCGCCGGCCTCGATCGCCGCGCGCAGGGCACGCTCACCTTCGGCCACGAACCATGGCAAACGGCGGCGGGAGTTTCGGTGCCGTCGTGGGAGCGACACGTCGGCTGGGTCCCCCAAGACGGGCTGCTATTCCCCCACCTCGACGTCGCCGGAAACCTCGCCTTTGCCGCGCGCGCCGACATCGCGCCGATTGCGGAGCTGGTCCGAGTCTCCCATCTGCTCGACCGCCGGCCGCGCCACCTTTCCGGCGGTGAACGCATTCGCGTCGCGCTTGGGCGGGCGCTCGCGCGCCGACCGAAGTTGCTGCTGCTCGACGAGCCGTTTGCGGCCCTCGACGGTGCACTGACAACGTCCATCGTGGCGGCGCTCGCCGAGTACGTGCGCGCCGAGCGCATCCCTGTCGTCGTCGCGACGCACGACGCGGCAAGCGTGGCCCCGCTGGCGAGCGTCACGCTGGAATTCGTTGGGGATCGGCTGGTTCAGCGCGGCTGACGTACCTGGAAGTCAGACGGCGCGTAGCGTTCGGCGCCTGTCCCTATGGCAGCGTCTCGGGCGCCTCGATCCACAGGGACGTATCGACCGTCATGCTGCCGACGGTCACAACCACATTCGCGTCGCCGTCCGGCACGTCGAACTCGAAGCAATCCCACATGCTGGGGTCGATTCCGAGCGTGATGTCGCCGCTCGAAATGGCCATGTCCAAATCGAAGACCCTAACTTCTTCCCCGTCGATGCCCGTCGCCTCGACCCCGAGGAACTGGGTTTCGCCAGGCTCGAAGGGCTCTTCCGGCGCGTGCGCGTTGACGAGGCGAATCGCCGCGACCTCGACGACCGAAAGCGGCAAACGATCGAACAACTCGCCCGTTTCGGCGTCGACCACGCGCACATAGCTTGTGCCCACGCCGGCCCCACGCAGAGACGCCCAGCCCGTCACGGGCATCAGGGCCTTGCCGTCATTGAAGGCGTCCGTACCCTCGGTGGCATCGATGATCGCCGGCTTCTCAAATTCGAATCGGAATGGTGGCAGCTCCGTGCCGTCCACGGAATTCACGCCAAGGTCGAAACGCCCCCCGAGCGCAATCGGTCCCAGGCGTAAACCCACCTCGTCGAAGAGGCCGCTGCCAACGAACAACAGCCCAGACACCGCGTCGCTGCAGGTTTCCCCTCGGGACAGGTACCGCTGAGGGCTGCACGCTCACCGCTGACAGTGCCGGTCGCGCCCGAACACCCGAGGATGAACCACGCCAGAACGCCCACGGCCGTTGCCCGGGCCGCCAAATTTCCTTGCATGTCGCGCTCGCTTACCCGTGCCGTCGAGCAGCATACCGCTACCTCGACCGACCGCCAGCGCCCGCTCTGAGATAGCGGTTTACATGCTGCGACGGTGACGGGCGCAGGTCTCGATGCTCCGAAGCTGGCACGGAGTCCCGGATGTGGACCATTGCGTGGTTGGCCTGCGTCTCCGAGTCCGACGTTGTCGGCCAAGCGCCCGTGGTTCCCGCCCCGCCCGGCGACGTGCCCGCAACCACCCCGCCGGACACGACGGGGCCCACCGAGCCCACCGAGCCCCCGGAGCCGGTAACTGCCCCTACTTGCGTCATCGACGCCCCAATGGATGGGCTCGTTTCCCGACCCTCGCTGGACCTGCTCGGCGCCGTCGTCGATGCGGACACACCGCCAGCCGGTCTCACCGCCTCTTGGACGAGCGACCGGTCCGGTCCCCTGTTCACTGGCCCGGTCGCACTGGACGGGCGCGTCGACCTCGTCGGTGCCTTGTCCGCGTCAGGCCTTCACACGCTCACGTTGTCCGCGAGCGACGACACCGGTCTGACCTGCAGTGTCTCCCACCTGGTCGAAATCAACGCCGCGCCTGGCGCCGCCACGGTGTCCATCACGCCAACCGACCCGCGGACGTTGGATGTGCTCGCCTGGCTCCTCGACGCTCCGGCCGAGGACCCGGAAGGAGACGTTCTCACCTACGAAGTGATCTGGCTGATCGACGGCACCGAAGCCGGCACTGCAGACGTCCTCGACCCTGCCCTGACGGCCCGTGGGCAGGAGGTGGTCGTCGGCGTCACGGCCTCGGACGCGCTGGGTCCTGGCCCCACCGCCTGGTCCGAGCCCGTCGTCATCGGCAACACGCCCCCGACAGCCCCCGGCGTCGACATCGTTCCCGATGAGCCCAACGAGGGCGATGCACTGATCTGCGCCGTCACGGCGCCGTCGCTGGATGTGGATGGCGACCTCGTGACCTACACGATGGCGTGGACCGTCGATGGCGCGCCATTTCCCCCGGCAACCACGGACGTATGGCCGGGCGATGGCGTGGCCAGCGGCGTCACGGGCGCAGGCGAGGTGTGGACCTGCACGGCTACGCCCTCCGACGGGCTCGACGAGGGCCAAGCGGGGACGGACACGGCGACGATTGTGCAGGACCTGCCAGAGAGCGACTGCCCCGACGGCAACTGCGCTTTGCGCTTCGACGGAATCGACGATTGGTTGGAGGTGCCCCACGACCCCAACCTCAACATCTCGGGACGTCCGTGGACCGTGGAAGCCTGGGTCTGGTTCGACACGCTAAACAACTGCCAGACCTTCGTCCGCAAAGGGCACGCGTCTTCACCCACCTACGAATATTGGTTGCACAAGAATCTCGCGCCCAACGACAGCGCTCACTGGCTGTCGTGGACCGGCTGGAACGTCATCGGCTGGAGCGCCTTCGACGCTCTGCGCTGGCACCATTTTGCCGGAACCTGGGACCCCGCGGCCGGGGTGGCGGAGGGATTTATCGACGGCGCGTCCTACGGAACCACGATTTCGTGGGGCGTCCCCACAGCGAACACCGATGCCCTGAGAATCGGCATCGACTGGGACTTCGGGTGTGAAATGAACGGCGTGATCGACGAGGTCCGAATCTCGGACACGCTTCGGTACGCCGGCCCGTTCGTGCCCGACGTCGTCCACGCCCTGGACGCGAATACGGTCGCCCTTTGGCACTTCGACGAATTCGTCGGGCCCACGGCCCACGACGCCTCCGTCGGCGGGCACCACGCCGCCATCATGGGCGCTACGTGGACGGACGAGAACCCGCCGTAGCCGGTCCCTCCCTACTGCTCGTAGGGTGTGTCGAGCAGCGTCATGAAGCCCAACGGACCCTTGTCCGTGAAGGTCAGTCGCCACGTCTCGGCGCCAGCTGCGTCGAAGTCGATGATGACACCTGGCACCGACCAGAGCGCGACCGTCCCGCCGGATTCGGTCGGAAGCACGTCGCCCATGATGAAGCTGTACAGGTCGGGTGTAGCACGACGAACGCCGACTTCCGTGGCCGTTCCCGCTGCGACGTCAAAGCTGTATTCAATCGTTCGCGACACGGTGCCCGGTGCACCGTCGTTGTCGAAGACCAACATCCGGTCTCCGGCCCACTCGAATTGGTGCTGGTGGAGGAACGCGGCACCTTCGACATCTACGGTTCCACCCACACCCCCGAAACCCCAAGCACAAGACCGCGCGCTCGCATCGACCGCCGAAATCGTCGCGAAATTTCGCAGTCCCACCAAGTAGAGGCCGGTCGCTTCGTCGAGGTCCAAGGCGTTCGCGTGCGTCCAGCCATGGTCGGGGTCGTCGCCGATGTGGATGGCCGGATCCCAACAATCCCAGGCGCTCCAAATCTGCGTCGCCTCGCCGGTCGCCGAGACGGACACGAGGTCGTTGCCTTCTATGCCTTCGCGGGTCTCGTAGCGCAAACTGACGAGGGTCCCGTCGGCCACCTCTACGAAATCGTGGGCGAGATCCGGGACCGCGATCTCGGAGGCCGTCTCGCCGTCCCAAGACACCCGCACGAGTGCGGAATCCGGCGAGGGGCCACCGGCGACGATGGCGCGACTGTAGACGATGCCGCTGCCGTCGACGCTTGGACGCGCGCGAAACGTCGAAAGTCCACCGGTATCGGCATGGTACCAAACGACCTGACCCTCGCCGTTCAGCATGAGAATCCAGTCGCCGAAATCCGTCGTGCGGCTGGTGAGCACGAAGCCGTCCCGAGGCCCCGTCGTCGTGGTCGCGGGGACGCCCGCGGGCAGCGACCCCGTCAGAACGGTCTGCGTCGGTCCGTCAGCGCCATCAACGCGGACCGCGTAGGACACATTCGTGTCGGCTGGAAGGCCAAGCAGCAGCGCGGTGTGGGAGGTGCCATCCGACACAACCGGCGCCTCCCGGTCGAGCGCACCCTCGACGCCGAACGCCACCGTGAGCGCGCCCTGAACGTCTGCGGTGAACGAAACGGTCACGACCGTCGCGATCGCGGTCGACACCTCCGCCTTCAGGCCGGTGACGTCGATGGAGGCGGAGCCATCTGTGGTGCCCACCGGTTCATCCGTGGGTCCACCACAGGCGACGAGCGACGCGATCAGCCACTCAGTAGAAAACAACGCCATCGTCCCAATCGTAGGTCAGGGTGCCCGAAGCCGCGTCCCACAACTCCACATAGGATACCGCCTGAAAGCCGCTTCCAAGGTCGGACATCAGAACTTCCTTGTGCCCGACGTAGTCGGGGTGGAAGGCCCGCGAACTGGCGACACCATTGAGCGCCGCGACGGTCGATGCGTCGTAGCCGGCACCCGTCAGGCAGCTCGCGTCGAGGTCGAGGACCACCTCGGCGCCGCCGTAGACGACGTCGAAGGCCCAGATACAACCTGGGCAATCCGACCGGCTCAGCGTGCTCGTGATGTCGTACCGAATCTCGCAGACGGCTGCGCCGTAGCCGGAGTCGCCCAAGACGGTCAGACGCTCCTCGCCCGAGAGGGCCGCGCCGTCGTAGACCAACGTGCCAAAGCGTACCAACAGTCCAGATCGCGCCCCTGAGGGCGGATCCGTGTCCGTCGGCGGATCGGTGGGCGGAACCGTTGTGGGTGGGCCGTCCGTGGGCGCCGGCGGGTCGCCCGTCGTGGAATCGTCGGTTGTGCTCGAGGGCGGATCGCTTGGGCTCTCGCCAGTGTCGCCCCCACAGCCCACGAGGGCAGCCCCTAGGTTAACAAGCACATACATGTCGCCTCTGGGGACCAACATACCATGTGTATTCGCTACTCGCTTCTGACACTTGCAGCCTGCGAACCCGCCGTGGCGACCCTTCCTGGCGACGGCCAAACCCCACCAGGAACCAGCGAGACCCCACCGGGAACCAGCGACACCCCGACGCCACCGGCGCCAACACCCCCGACCGTAACCGGAGGCGTCGGCATCTCCGGCCTCACCGCGACCTTGCACGAGACCTATGGATCGGTCGTCGTCGTCACGTGGACGCAAGACGCTGCGGCCTCCGTCCATTTCGAGTTTTCGGTCGATGACGGCGTGTGGTTGACGTCACCCGTGCGAGCGCTCGAAGCGGGCGAACATCAGGAGCACCTGTACGGCGTGCCCCTCGACATGGACGTGACCTGGCGGCTCGTGGTGAGTGGGGGCGATGCGCCTTCGGCAACGGCTGACCAGGTGATCCGTACCGGGCCTTTGCCGCCTGGCCTTCCCGTCGTCACGGTCGAAGTGTCGGACCCAGCCGGGTGGGATGCCGACGGGGCACCTTACCTCTTCACGACCTTGGCCACGCCCGTGTGGGGCGACCCGTTCTGGGTTCTGATCTTGGACCGGCAAGCGCGGACGGTGTGGGCTGAGCGGTCGGCCTTCAAGCACATCTCGATGCACTCCCGAGTCGCGCGCGACGGCCGCTCTTTGCTCATCGATCAAAATAGTTTCTGGGCGACCTTCGACCTCGAGGACGCGTGGGTGGACCAGAAGACGCTCGACGGCACGCTCCTCCATTCGTTTGCCACACCCGGCGCGCACCATCCGTTTACCGACATGCCAGACGGCTCGATCGCCTACGGCTTACTCACGGGGTGGTATTCCCCGGAGGTCATCAACGTCGTCAAGCAAGACGGCACCGTCACGACGCTCTGGGAGTGTGACGACTGGATGGACTCCGTGGGTTTCTTCGGCATTTGTACGTCGAATACACTCAACTACGATGAGGCCACCGATCGGTTCCTGTTCTCGTTCTACTCGCTCGATGCCATCGTTGAAATTGACGGCACCTCCGGCGTGGCGACGCGCTGGTTCGGGGACGTGGAGGGAGCCTACGCGTTCGACCCCCACGACAGCCAGTTCTGGTGGCAACACGGCGGCGTGATGACGCCCGATGGCACGTTGCTGACGAGCTCCGACCTCGCGCCGGCGGGCATCGAGACGATCGTTCGCGAGTACGAGATCGACGACGCCAACAAAACGCTTCGTGAAGTTTGGAGTTTTGGCGTCGGCGACGGAATCTACGGCGAAGAAATGGGCGAGGCGGTCCGCCTGCCCAATGGCAACACCTGGCACAACTACGGGGCCCTCGCCCGACTCCGCGAAACCAAACCCGACGGGACCGTCGTGTGGGATCTGGAGTGGGTATCCGACGCGATCGGGCGGACGATGCCGATTGCGGACCTGTATTCGTTGGGTGGAGAGCGGTACTGAGTCCCCCGCCCTCCTCGGGGCGAGCCCTCACGCCTACAGAAACGGCATGGGCGCCAAAAAGGTCATCCGCAAGCCCGAGAAGGGGTGATCCAGCCGAATTTCGGCGGCGTGGAGCATTAGGCGCGGGGCGGCGGCCACGACCTGCGCAGGGGCGTAGAATCGGTCGCCAAGAATGGGGTGCCCGATCCCCAACAGGTGCAGGCGCAGCTGGTGCGAGCGCCCCGTGAGGGGACGGAGTTCGACGAGCGACGTCCCATCGCCGTCGCGAGACAGGACGCGGTAGTCCGTCGTCGCCGCGCGACCGTCAGGGTCGATTCGAGAGCGCGGCTCACCCTCCAGGACCGTGAGATTGAGTTCGATTCGGCCCTCGTCCTGCGCGACGTGGCCAGCCACCCGCGCAACGTACCGCTTCTCGACCGTGCGTTCGCGGAACTGCTTGTGGAGGTTCGCCTCCGCCTTCCGCCGAAGCGCGATGACGAGCAGCCCCGACGTGTCCATGTCGAGCCGATGGGCGGCGTACGCGGCCGGGTATCGCGCGGCGACGCGCGTGAGGGCACTGTCGATCTTGTCGGGGCCGCGGCCCGGGACGGACAACAGGCCCGACGGCTTGTCGAGGACGACGAAATCACGATCGGCGTAGAGTTCCATCACGCGCTTTTCAATCCACCGAGCGTCGATCTCCCGTCGCCTGACGGATGCGCTGCCAGAATCGCCCCCCGAGCGCGGCCACCCCAATGACGGCCGGAATGATGAATTTCTTTCCGGCGAGCACGAAGGCGATAATACCCTTGAAGAAGCCAGCCTTCATCGCCATCTTTCCGGCGATCAGGCCACCGATGCCGTAGGCGGCCACGGTATCGAGGTCGGGGTCAAAATCGGCGTACCGATGGCCATCGCGGAACTCGATGCGGCCGAGCAAGTCCTCCATCGGCGCCTTGACCTGAGGCAGCATTTCCATGGGCGCGACTGCGCTCAACTCCAGGACTCCCCGGCGTCCGAGGGCTCGGATGTCGTAGTTGAGCGATTCTCCAGTACCCGCACGAAGATGACGGGCCCAGTAGAGGCGCTTGTTCACGGCGTCGTAGTGCGGAGGCTCCGCCCAACCCACGAGTTCGAGGGCCTCGTAGCCCGCGGCCTTCCGGGCTTCAGCAGAGGCGGCCGTCCCCTCTTGCATCTGCGTGAGGAGGGCGTCGAAATCCATATCCGCGGCGTCAGCATCGCTGACGTGACCCTCTTCGGACCAGGTCACAAGGACACCCCAGCCGTCGGCCGAGAGCATCGTCATTCCGACCGGCGACAACATGCCCACAGGCAACAGGGCTGGACGCGGGTTGCCCCAGCGTTCGACGATGTCGGCGGCCGCCTCCGGGCCGACGAATTGCCATTGGTCGCCAAGATGCAGGACGGCCAGGCCGTCCTGGATTTCGACGTCGCCGGTGACCCACTTCAAGTGCTGCTCGAATTCGACGTCGGCCGCAACCTGTTCGACCATGCCGTCGAGCATCTCCGCCGGAATTTCCTCCGCGACGAGACGCTCGCGGATGGCTGCGCGCAATTCCGCTGGGCCTTTCGGCTCCTCAGCGGAACCGG
This sequence comes from Pseudomonadota bacterium, assembly GCA_005776945.1. Lineage (GTDB taxonomy): Bacteria > Myxococcota_A > UBA796 > UBA796 > SXOB01. The sequence continues at coordinate 2,662 of SXOB01000034.1, read as the reverse complement.
CCGCGGAAGGGTCGGGTTCCGGTGGCGCGTCCACTGCAAGCGCAAGAGCCACGGTCAGCATCCAGACGCCCATGATGCACTCCAACAGGTGCGCCTAATTCAAGGACTGCGCCAGCGCCGCCACCATCGCCGTGGCCGCCCAGCGGGGCCACGCGAACAAGTCGATATCGAGCGTCTGGGTCACGACGACGAAGCCGATCAGGATCAGCGGGCCCTGACCGCGAACCTTGAGCCATGCGGACACAAGCGAGTCGGGCACGATGCGGTCGACGATTCGACTTCCGTCGAGCGGAGGGATGGGGAGCAAGTTGAAGAGCGCGAGTCCGACGTTGAGTTGCACGAAGATGGCCAGCAGCGTCTCTGGGATGGCCGAGCGAGGCAGCGTGGCGAGGCAGACGCCCAACACGACGCCGCTCAGGGCGGCCAAGACGAAGTTGCTCAACGGACCGGCCAGGGCCGTCCACAACATGCCGGTTCGCATGTCCACGCCCGGTCGGAAGCGGTGCGGGTCGACGGGAACCGGTTTGGCCCAGCCGAACGGAATGCCGAGCGCAGGGAACAGAATGGTGCCGACGAGGTCGATGTGCGACGTCGGGTCCAGCGTCATGCGACCCATGCGCTTGGCCGTATCGTCGCCGAGGCGGAACGCGGTCCAAGCGTGGGCCCACTCGTGGACCGACAGCGACAACACCAGCGGCACGATCAGCAGCAGACGCTCGGTCACCAGGTCCATGGTTCCTCGGGCAGCCGTCCTATTCAGCGAACTGGCGACTGGAGCTCCGCGTCCGCGCGATGGGCCTGCTAGCCACCCTCCGGCCAACTCCCGGCTTTCCGGTACGCCGGACCCGTGTCCACGGCGACCGCCGGAACCGTCCGACGCGACTGACGTAGCCAATGCGCGAAGGCCTCAGGATCCACCGGGGCGGGGACCACGGACGGAGCGCAACCCAAGGAGCGCCAGTGTGATCTAGAAGACAGACGATGAACGCACGGCGTCCTCCTGCGTAGGAGAATGTGACCTGCCTGGATTCTTCGGACCAACCATTACGTTAGATTCGCCGCCACCGTCTGGTTGTTCTTCCTCAAAAGCCGCTGCTTGTGTTCCTTTGGCGTGAGATAGCCGAGGCTTGAATGCGGGCGAATCTCATTGTAGTGCGCTCGCCAAGCCTCGATCACTACGATGCCCTCAGCCCGCGATCGAAACCACTCCACGCTTAGACACTCATCTCGAAAATTACCGTTGAAGCTCTCGTCTGCTCCGTTCTGCCAGGGCTTGCCGGGGTCGATCAGGGCGGTCTCCACGCCCGCCTCCGTAATCCAGCCGTGTTGATTTCCGCTGGTTCTGGCACGGCGCGGCGGCGCGTACCGGGGTGCGGGTGAACGCCCGCTCTGGGCGGGCGTCGTCGGGGGGGATTTCGGCACGGGGCGGGCGGCCGGTGACCTCCTACACGTCGACCACTTCCGGCTGCCCGAACTCGAAGAGCCCGCCCCGGAGAAGCGCGACGCGCACCTCCTCCGGAGTCGCCTTGTCCAGGCGACGCCACGACTCCGTGGTGGCTGTCGGAACGACCATGAGCACGAGGCGAAGGCGCACGGGGTCCAGCGCCGCCCGGAAGCGGCGCAGGTCGTCAAGGTAGCGGGGCCGGTCCTGGACTCCGAACACCTGGTACATCACGATGGCCTCAGTCAGCCCCTGCGCGCACGCCGACGCCGCGCGATGGAGCATCTGGTTGGTGCAGGCTCCCAGTTTTCGGTGGTCTCCCGACCCGCAGTAGGGAGCGAGGTGCCCCAGCCAGTGATTCAAGACGCCTTCTCGATTCGGGCCGGGGCTCTCGGCAAGCCAGTCCTTGACCGTGGGGTACTTCTTCTCCGTCCACTTCCCCTCGACCGCAACCGCAGCACTGGCTGTGCGGAGCATCACGTCCGTATACGAGGCCGTGTTCTTGTGGGGTCGCCCGGCAGCGTCGGTCGTCATCGTCGAGGCCACTTCGGCCTCTACCTCCAGGGTGGCGCCGCCGAGGTCGGTCACGCCTACGGGGAGGTGGTCGTGCCACCACGCCAGAAGTGGCACGGTGGACCGGGAGGGCTTCGCAAACTCCTTCGCCGGTAATGCTCGGACGAGGTCCGCCCAGTGGTGCTGCTGCTCGCGGTACAAGAAGGTGCGCATCGCCTCTCCGGATGCGCGCAACCTACTCGATGGGGCGTGGCCCCACCTTCAGCCGCCGCGCCACCAGCGTCGGCGCCACGCCCAGCGCGGTGGCCGCCTTCCGCACCGACCCGTGCGCCTGAACGGCCGCAAGGGCGGTGGCGTGGTCAAGCTCGTGCCGTGGGCGCCCCACCACCACGCCGCGCGCCCTGGCCGCGTCCAGCCCGGCCTGCACGCGCTCCCGAGCGAGGTTGGCCTCAAGCTCCGCCATAGCGCCTGCTACCTGGAACATCGCCATCCCGATGGGCGTGCGGGTGTCGATGCCCTCCTGGTGGGAGACGAAGGCCACCCCCAAGGTTCTGCACTCCTCCAGGAACTTCACGAGGTGCGAGAGTGAGCGCGCCAACCGGTCGAACCTCCACACGGCGACCACGTCCACCTGTCCACGGCGCATCGCCTTCACCACGTCGTTGAGGGCGGGGCGGTCGCTGGTCCGGCCGGAGATGCCTTCGTCGG
>SXOB01000033.1 GCA_005776945.1 Pseudomonadota bacterium | reverse complement strand
GGTCCAGCAGCCGGCGAGGCGGTCGAAGACTTGGCGGGCGTCCCGCTCACCCGTGGACGCCTTGTTGCGGCGCGGGTCGGGCTCGCGGCGCTGCAGCCAGTCGGGAACCCCTGGCTCTGCCACGGGGCGCGCCACGGTCGGGACGCCAGCCTTGCGGAAGTACTTCTGAGCGAGGATGTCGGTAGCGACCTGGCTCCATCCGTCGGGTACGAGCACGCCGTCAGCCTCGAACACCAGCGACCCGTCGGGGTTGCGGATTTCGGACCGTCGCGGAACGAATCGCAGCCCATCGTAGGGCGAATCGAGACCGGACGTAAAATGGCGAGCGACGCGCATGGGAGCACCTCGTCGGGGAGTAGGGTCAGGTTGGGGGGGTTGACGGGGGTGGACAACGGAGGGAACTTGGGTGCCCCCCGGGGCGACGTCTCCGTCGGCCGGGGCGGCGTTCCGTGCCGCGTGGAACACAATATCTAGTGGCTCTCTGCCATGGCAAGCCCCAACATCTTGTGTCTGGCGGCGATTCGATGATCCACAAGTCAGGCTCGCGACAACGGATCGCGCGACGGCGTAGGACGCGGACTTCGGGGTGGATCGGGGCCTTCGTTCCACAGCGGGAAGGGGACTTGTCCACAACTTCGTCCACAGCCTTCGATATGGCGTGAGATCGGCCATGGTGGCCGCGCACCGCACGGATTTCGCACGGCCGCCCTGCGCGCCCTGTGGATTGTGACAAGTAGATAGGGTGAACACACGTTCCGTGTAGTGCGGCGTTGCTCACCTGGCGGTCAAAATCTGTCCGCGACGTCGCGAAGGCTGCGCGGACCTCAGACGCCGAGTTCGCCCGAAAGGTCTGCGAGGCGCTGCCGTAGGGCCTCGACTTCGCGGACGAGGCGTCCGCGCGCGTCCGCCGGGATGCCATCGGCCGGCGATCGTTCGAGCTGCCAGACGATCAGATCGAGATCGCGCAGGATCGTGGCCATCTCGTTCAGCTGGCGGGAGGAGAGCGACATTCGGCCCGACTACTCCCGAGGGGCGCCTCCGGCGAGCCGCTCCGCAAGGTCGCGGAGGGCGGGATGGTCGGGATGGCGGGCCAACCCGGCGCTCAGGCGGGTGCGCGCGGCTCCCAGCGCGCCCGTCTCGATCAAACGCTCGACGGCGGCCGCCACCTCCAAAGGGTGAGCCGCGGGCGTAGGTGCGGCGGCCTCCAGTCGCGCGAGGACCTCGAGCTCACTCTTGGCGCCCAGCGCGCGGAGTTTCTCGGTGGCGCGTTCGGCGACGTCGTCGAGCTTCCGTAGACGCGCTTCGCGGGCGATCGCGCCCCATCGTCGCGGGACGTCTCCGGCGAGGTCGATGGCGGCCTGGATGGCCGCCTCCCGCTCGCCTCCAGAGGCGAGGGCCGCTTGGCGGAGGAGGTTCCGAATCTGTCGCTCTCGGATGACATGGCGCCACGTTGCGAGGGCAATCAGCGCGATGCCGGCGCCCAAGAGGCGCGTGACCATCGGCGGCCAGGACCCCGTGAGGTCCCGGAAGAGTTGGACGATCATCGCCATGGCGGAGTCCGAGGTGGCGCACGTTAGCCGACGACATGCGCATCGCCATCACCAACGTCCACCTCGATCTGGGGTCTGGGCGGCGCGGCACGGACATGGGGCCTTCCGCCATGCACGTGGCGGGCCTCGTCACGCGGCTTCAGCGACTCGGGCACACCATCGATTCGATCAGCTCCCTTGGCGGGCAGCTCTTCGAGAACCAAGCGCCCGGGGAGGACAACGCACGGTTCCTTCCCGCCGTGGCGCAGATGTGCGCGACGGTGGCGGCGCGCGTTGAGGCCGGCCTCGCCGCCGGCGCATTCCCCCTCGTCCTCGGTGGCGACCACAGCGTGGCCATCGGCACCGTCTCCGGGCTGGCGCGCCATTGGCGCAAGCGCGGCAAGGAGATCGGCGTCGTGTGGATCGACGCTCACACGGACATGAACACGCCCGAGACCACGCCAAGCGGCAACATTCACGGGATGCCGTTGGCGGTCCTGTTGGGGCGCGGCCCGGCCGAGTTGGTGGCGCTCGCGGGCGAGCGGCCGGCCTTGTTGCCCGAAAACGTCGCCATCATCGGGGCGCGCGACGTGGACCCGACCGAGATCCCGCTCGTCAAGGAACTCGGCGTACGGGTCTACACGATGTCGGAGTTGGACTCGCGTGGGACCAACGTCTGCGTTCAGGAGGCCTTTGGCCTGGTGACGACCGGAACGGCCGGCGTGCACCTGTCCTTTGACCTCGACGGCGTCGATCCGGACGAGGCCCCAGGGGTTGGGACCCCCGTACCTGGCGGCCTGACGTTCCGAGAGAGCCACTTGATTTGTGAAACGGCCTCAAGGACGGGGCGCCTTCTCGGGATGGAGATGGTCGAACTGAACCCCGTCCTCGACGAGCGGAATCGCACGGGCGAGCTCGCGGTGTGGCTCATGGGCTCAGCGCTGGGCCAGGTGATCTTGTAGGCGTCACCGGTCCGGATACGATTGTCCGACCTTGGGGCGGGGTGCGCGGTCACAGCTGGCCGCCGAGCGGCTTCGGGGCGGGTTCTGTTGGGTTGGCACGCCGTTTGATGTTGGGGTCGTGGAGGTTTGGATGCGAACGATGATTTGGGCGACACTGGGGCTCGTGGGATGTCAGCCACTCGATGGGCCGTCGTTGCAGGCGTGTACGGAAATCGGATGCACGGATGGCTACTTCGTGGCTTTCGACCCGCCGCTTTCGGGCAACGGCGCCTGGGTCATCCAGGTGACGGACCAGGACGGCGAAGTGGCCACCTGCAGCTTCCACATCCCGTTCAACGAAGACCCCACCGACGGATGCGACAACCCGGACATGCTCAGCGCCACGATCTCGGGGACGCAGCTCGACCCGGTCGATCAGGAGCTCCCCGACGTGTTTTCTCCGTCGGTGCCCGAAACCTGGGCCATGGTCGTGACGTTGGACGGCGTCGAGGTGGCCGCGGCGGACCTCGCGCCGGTCGCGGAGGTTCAGATGCCGAACGGGGAAGACTGTCCGCCCGTGTGCGAATTCGCCGACGACGTGGTCGCCGTCAGCCTCTGACGCCCGTCAAGGGTGCCAGACCGGCTCGCCGTGGGCGGAGGCGCCCGGGTCCGGCCAGATGGGCCGAAGGTAGCCGGCCGCTCCTACTTCGGGCCGCCAGTGGCGGGGGTAGCCGAGGCTGACCTCCTCGAAGCGCACGCCGTCGCGCCAATCCGTGGCGCGCATGTGCAGATGCCCGCTGATGACGACGTCTGCGCGGAATCGCTGGTGCCAGTCCTCCGTCCGGCGCGTTCCGCACCAAGGCGCGTACCTCGGCACAAGCCGCAAACGGACGAGGTCCCGACGTAGGGGCCAGTGGTTGACGAGCAACGTGCGGGCCCCGACCGGCAGGGCGCGCAGGCGGGCCTCAGTGAGGTCGCAGCGGTGTCGGCACCACGATTCGCGGTCGGGGAAAGGGTCGGGAAATAGCAGCGCCTCGTCCTGGGCCGCAATGCCGTCCTCGGCCGCCCACGCGACGGCTTCGTCGTGGCCCATTCCATCGGGCGCGAAACTGTAGTCGTAGAGGAGGAAGAGCGGGCACAGATAACGGCCGTCGCCAATGTGCGGGTAGGGGTCCTCGGGTGTCAGGACGCCCTGGGACTGGCAGAGGTTCACGAGGGCCTCGTAGCGGGCGACGCCGCGGGGACCGCCGTCGGTCGTCCACAACTCGTGGTTCCCTGGGACCCAGACGAGTTGCCGCCACCTGTGGCGAAGCAACTCGAAGGTCCAGTTGAGATGGGCGGGCCGTTCCCCGAGGTCACCGGCGAGGATGAGCCAGCCTTCGGGGTCGCCGGGCATCGTCGCCAGCGTCTCCCGGTTCGCGGCGTGGCCCACGTGCAGGTCGCTGAGCGCGTAGATTCTCATACGAGCGGTCCCGCCGAGAGCGCAAAGGCGAACTGGGCTCCGTAGTAGAGCGGCAGGCCGATCGCGCGATTGATGAATGCGCTCTGCCTGAAGCGCTCACGGGCGACGGCGAGGTCGCTGAGGAAGAACAGGGTCGCGGCGGCGGGCCAAGGACGCAGGCCTGGGGTGGCGACGCCATAGGCGAGCGCGACCATGACTTCGATCGCTCCCACATAGGCCGCCACGGCGGGGAACAAGTTGCCAGCGCCTTTGCGCAGCCACAACATCGTGAGTCCGCCGAACGGAGCGATGGCGACCAACGCGATTCCGACGGTCGGTCCGTGCACGCCGAGGGTCAAGAACGCGCCCGCGTAGGCGAGGTGGGCGAGGAGGAAGGCGACGATGCCGCCAAGGAAAATGCGCCGCTCGTCGGACAACAGAGCGACGTCGCCTACCCAGGACAGCAGCAGGCCCACGAACAGCCAACGCCCGTGGTCGGTGCCGAGCGCGCCCACCCCGTAGGCGACCGCCACGAAGGCCGTCGACGAAGCGACTTTGGCGGCGGCGCGGGCCGCGCGTGCGCCGAGCCACTCCGCGGCGATCTGGAGCCCGACGGCGAACAAGCCGAGAATAAGGAAGGGGACGGTCATCGGCGGCGACGCCCCAGGCCGACCACAGCGAGCAGACCCAGCCACGGAGAGCCGCCGGACGAGCAGCCGCAGCCCGAACACGGGCCGACGTCGACGGGCCAGGCGCCGACGCTTTCCCATGTCGCGCCGTAGGGGTCGTCCCGAACGAACTCGGACACGAGCGTGAGCGTCGCGCTCAGGTTGCCCTCGACGTCGGCACACGCAAGGTCGATCTGCTCGCCCTCGCCGACCACGGTGTCGCCGACCTGCCAGCGGATCGTCCATGGCAGCGCCGGGTCGAAGGGCGTCAAGGAAACCGCGGTTGGCCCCTTGTCACGGATGGGCGTTCCTATGGGGGGATCCGTCGACCCGACGAGCGTGGGGAGCTTGTCGAAAATGGCGTACATCGCCTCTTGTCGGCAGACGGGGCAGTAGTCGCCGTCAAGGGTGCGCATGATGCACCCCTCTTCCGTTGGCCGCACGAGGTCGTCGTAGGAACAGCCGTCAAAGGCCCCGACGCCGACCTCCCCCTCCCAACTGGCCCACGGGACGGACGACGCATCCGCGGCGCAGTTGGGTCCTAGGTCTCCGGTCCCGGCGAGGCCGTAGTCGTACTCGTCCCACAGTCCGACGAGGGCGTGACCGACCTCGTGGACCGCGATGTCGACGCCATCGACGCCGTTCGTGGCGGCCGCGTAGGTGAAGCCGCCCGCGCCGCCGTAGGCGGGGTCGTTGACGAGCACGAGGATGGCGTCGAAGGCTGGAATTTGGGCAGAGACGGCCTCGACCATGCCCGCTTCGTCGCAGCAGATGAGCCTGTCGACGCCCTGGCAGCCGTAGGAGCACGACCATGCAGTTTCTCGGATGAGCGGCGTTGGGAATTCTGCATGACTAATGCCTGATGCCGTACTCGCCGTGTCGACGCGCCAAACGTTGAGCAGGTTGCCGTGGCGCGCCCACGGTTCCAGGGAGAGGAGCGCGGTGAGGACGGCGTCCGCGTCGTCCGAAAATCGCGACAGCTCCGCCTCTTGGTAGCCGTCGCCAAGGATGACGAGGTCGAGGCGGGCGTCGTCGGGGCCGGTGCCGTGCAAGGGTATTGGCGCCAAAACAGGGACCCCGAGCGCGGCAGCAGGCCTCGACGAGGACGGGGCGTCGGCCCACGCGACGCGCCAACGGCCGAGGCCCTCGCGCCGTAGGGCGATTCCTCCGCCAGGCGCCGAGACCCAACGTGGGTCGGGTGGAGTGGCGCTCCCGCGCGGCCGAAGGCGGCCTCCCCCCTCGACGACGTCGATGACGTGCACGCCCGCGTCGTCCCATCGCGCCGTCACCAGGGCGGAGCCCGCCGAAGCAAACCCGGTGAGAAGCAGTGCGATGGCGGGCATGGCCGCGCCTAACGGCGCGGGTCGGCTGCTGCCGTCGGCGCGGACGTGACGAGAGCCGGGACTCGGGCTAACCCAGTCAGGTGCGGCCTCGGGCGAAGTTCGGCCACTTTCAGCTAGAGACTACCCTTGGCAAGGGTGGCATGGCTGACGTATGGGCGGCGACGGACATGGTTCAAAGCCGGCGGGTGGCGCTGAAGGTTCTGAACGAACGCACGGCGTCGAGCCCGGTGAACCGTAAGCGGTTTCGGACGGAGGCTTTGCTCATGCAAAACCTCGAGCACCCGAATATTCTCAAGGTCTACGAGTTCGGTGAGATCCAGGGCGTACCGTACTTGGTCATGCCAATCGCGGATGGCGGTGGCCTCGACGGACACCTCGAGCGGTACGGCGCGCTGACGCCTCGCCAGGTCGTGCGCGTGGCGATCGCCTGTTTGGACGCGCTGACCAAGGTCCATACGCGCGGCATGGTGCACCGCGACGTCAAGCCAAGCAACATCCTGCTCACGCGGGTAGGGCACATTTGGCTGTCGGATTTTGGTATCGCCAGCCTGGATTTCGACAATCCGGGGGTTGCGGGGACCCGTACGCATATGGCCCCCGAGCAGCGCGTGTCCGGCGCGCTCGTCGACCATCGGGCCGACCAGTTCGGCGTGGGTGCGACTATGTTTCACCTGTTGGTGAACCGTCACGCCCGCAGCACGCTGCCCAACACGCGGATGATGGGCGAGTGGTTGACGATTCCGGAGATTCTCGCGCCCGTTCTGTGTCGCGCGATGGCGGATGACCCGGCCCATCGGTACCCCGATTGTGCGGCCTTCAAGGAAGCGTTGACCCAGCTTCAGGACGAGTTGCCTCAGGATCCGCCAGGCACGCCGCTGCTCGGCAGCGCCGGTCCGGGGCGGCAGCTGAGCCCGTCGACAGGCAGTCGCTCCGGCTTCCGGTCCCCTCGCTGAGGGGTGTCGGACGCCTCCCCGGGGTGGGGCGCCGATACTTGACTCGTAGGTCCAGATTGAGCTAGGTGCGGGGCATGCGCGTATCCGCCACCGAAGAGTTTGGGCTGCGGATCATGTTGGCGCTGGCTCGGGCCGAGCTTGCCGGCCTCGAAAGCCGATCGATTCGCGAGTTGGCCAACGCTGAGGGTATGTCCGGCGACTACGCCGCCAAGCTCCTGCGGCAGCTGCGCCAGTTGGGCCTCGTCGTGGCGCGCCGCGGCGTTCAAGGCGGGCACCGACTCGCCCGGCCACCCGCCGAGATCACGGCGTGGGACGTCGTGCGTGGGCTCGACGAGCCCCTGTACCACGATGGTTTTTGTGCCGAGCACACGGGCCGCAATGCGGCCTGCGCACATGGGCACGGCTGCACCGTTCGCGGCGTCTGGCGGTGGATCGGGCACACCGTCGAGGTCGCACTGAAGAAGATCACGCTGGCCGACCTCGCCCGGGCCGACGGGGCGGCGGTCCAGGTTCGACTCGGGGGTGGCGCATGAACGAGGTGGACGCGCTCGTAGCGGCCCGCTCCGAGTACCAGCACGGCTTTGAGACGATCGTGGAAACCGAGCGCTTCCCGCCCGGTCTCGACGAGGCCATCGTCCATCGCCTCTCGGCGATGAAGGAAGAGCCGGACTGGCTCCTCGACTTCCGACTTCGCGCGCTGGCTGCGTGGCGCGGGATGGACGAGCCCGAGTGGCAGAACGTCAGCTACGCCCGCGTGAACTACGACCAGCTCGTCGTTCACGCAGCCCCCAAGGGACCGGCGCCAAAGTCGATCGACGAAGTCGATCCTGAGATTTTGGCGGCTTTTGAGAAGCTCGGCGTGCCATTGCATGAGCGAGCGGCGCTGGCCGGGGTGGCCGTCGATGCCGTGTTCGACAGCGTCAGCGTGGCCACGACCTACCGGGACCGCCTCGCCCAGGCGGGCGTCATCTTTTGCCCGCTCCGCGAAGCCGTCCACAGCCATCCCGAATTGGTTCGGAAATACCTTGGCAGCGTCGTGCCCGCGACCGACAACTTCTTCGCGGCGATGAACAGCGCAGCCTTCTCGGACGGTTCGTTCGTTTACGTCCCTAAGGGCGTCCGCTGCCCGATGGACCTGTCGACCT
>SXOB01000003.1 GCA_005776945.1 Pseudomonadota bacterium | reverse complement strand
CGAGAGATCGCCGAAAAAAATGGTGAGCGCGCCGGCCCGCCGTCGACAGGTGCAGCACGCGGTGACGCGCGGCCTGTCGCAACGGCGAGCCTGCGCGCTGTTGCGGACCTCCCGGTCGACGCTCAGGTACGACGCGGTCAACCGATCCGAGACACGGGCCGTCGCTCCAACGGGAGCCCATCCGAGACACTTCCAGGTGGCAGGGTGACGACCCAGCGGGACGCAGTCTGTTTCCAGGCCCAGCCACCTCGTCCTCGGGCAGCGGCGCGCCACCGCGCAAACAGACCTTCCATGGCGGCATCCCGACCCAGCCCGTCCGGAAACGGACCGAATCGCCGCTCACCCCGTCCTGAGACGACGATCTCGAGTCCATCGAACGCGATGAGGAAGAGATGATCGGTCATCGCTGACGGCATCACCCTCCGGTCGGACGAATTCCGACCGGGTGATGCCAATTTCCGTCCGCTTCACTTGGCCAGGGGCTAGGCCCGCTCCATGTGCCTCGACTGGATCTGGCCTACGGCCTGCGCTGGCTGTGACCGACCGCTCGCCGGTCGCCTCTGCGTGGAGTGTGCCGCCAACCGTCCGGCCGCCACGGCGCCGCCCGCCGGCCTGGATTTCGCCACGGCTTGGGCGCCCTACGCCGGCCCGATCGGGCGCGCAGTCCGCCGGACCAAGTACGTCCCTGACCGCGACCTTGGCGTCCTGCTTTCCGTCCGGGCGGCCGAGGCTCTGGGTCCCCTGATGGTCGACGAGGCGGCTTGGGTGCCCGTTCCTTCCCCATGGGACCGGCGTCTTTGGCGCGGATTCAGTCTCCCCCATCTTTTCGTCCGCGAACTCAACCGCTGCCGACCTCAGCCGATCGCCGATGTTCTGGCCATCGGCCGCGGCCCCCGGCAGGCCGGAATCGCCACTTGGGATCGCCGCGCCAACGTTGCCGGGCGCCTCCGCATCACCGGGTCGGTTCCGCCGCGCGTCGTCCTCGTCGATGACGTCGTGACCACAGGAGCGACCGCCACGGCCTGCGCAGATCTCCTTCGACTCGAGGGCGCGAAACACGTCGGCATCGTCGCGTTGTGCGATGCGCGGAGCCGCTAGCAGCCTGCTAGAGTCAGGGCACCAAGAGCACAGGCAACTCAAACGCGGCGCCCCGGCGCGCAACGACCTGAATCGTGCCGGGCGGGGTCGAAATGCCCTTGAAATCTGCCGTGAACAAGCGCGTGGAGGCGTCGTACCGAAGGGGGCCGAAACCCACAACCTCGAAGGCCGTTCGCCCGCCAAAATTCGACCTCACCGCCACTGAAAGCGTCTCCGTAGCAGGACTCCAGCCGACGACAGTGTCCTTCAGCGCCTCCGGAAACGCTCCTTGGAGTTCGTCGACGAACCAAACCTCGTTGGCAGGGGTGTTCGTGAACCGGTGCTCGATGCCGCTCGGCCAGACGACCGTCACTTCATCCACGTGATCGGAGTCGCCCAACCCAAAATGCAAGATCGTCTCAGATTGGCTGTGGGCCGAATCCCCGCCAGAGACGCGCCGAATCTGCTCGTGCACGCCAGTCCGGACGCGGACCACGGCCCCGATGGCCGAAGCGTTGGAAACGCGGCCGATCAGCTTCCACTGGATGAAATGCCCATCGTCGATCCCCTCATTGGCGTAGAGCCGACTGTCCCCCGACGTGTTTTGGATGAATATGTCGACGTCGCCATCACCGTCATAGTCGGCCACAGCACCACCATGGGCCGCGTTGTCCACGAATTCCGGGACCGTGTTGGGGGTGAAAATTCCCGCCCCGTCATTCATCAACAACAACTCCGGCTCGTTTCGGAACTGCGTGCCAACCCACAGGTCGACGAATCCGTCCCGGTCAAAGTCCACAAAGTTGGCCGGCCATGCGGAATACCCCGTACACACGCCGGACTCGCCGCAAGTGTTGGCCTGCATCACGCCGCCCTCAGTACGGTAAAAGGGGTTGCCGCGCGGCAAGGGCTCCGTGTCCCAGTTGTCTGTGATGTAGACGTCCCAATCGCCGTCGCCCTCGACGTCGGCAATATCGATGCCCATCGCCGCCCACGCATCCTCGCCGACGCCGGCGGGCATGTCCTTCACGAACGTCCCATTCCCAAGGTTGTGGTAGTATCGGTCGTCGGGAATCCAGTTCGGAGGCAGATCCGTTCGCGCCACATTCCCCAAATAAAGCTCGGGGTAGCGATCGAAGTCCAAGTCCATCCACGCGCTCGTGAGATTGTCGAGTCCGTCGTTGTCGACCTGACCCGCAGCCGTGGTCACGTCGACGAAGGTCCCGCCCACATTCCGCATCAGCCGGCCGAAGTTGTCTTGGACGCCAACGGGCTCGGCGTTCATCGCCCAGTTCCCGAGGTACAAGTCGACGAGGCCGTCCAGGTCATAGTCCGCGAATACGCCCGTGATGGTCCTCCGCCCCTCGGGGTCCACGAGTCCCCACACCTCGGCGGCCTCGTCAAAGGTACCGTCTCCCCGATTGACGTACAGAACGTTGGGGCCGCCGTCGCGCGGCTGCGCATAGTCGACGTTCATGGGAGCCGGATTGTCGACGGGTATGAACAGGTCCTCGTCACCGTCATTGTCAATGTCGGCGAAGGCCGCACCGGCATCTTCCAACAGCGGGTCAGGCTTTGGGACCAGGTCCGAAACGTCCGTGAAGGTGCCGTCACCGTTGTTGCGGTAAAGAAAGTGGGCCAAACCACCGCCGTTCGAAATGAACAGGTCGGGCCAATAATCACCGTTGTAGTCCGTCCACGCGATGCCACCCGTGTGGCTGTTCCCGTCCGTATAGGTTTTCTCCAGGCCCGCTTCCTCGTTGACCATGGAGAAGGACGCCGCAGACTCTCCCGGCGCCAGCGCGACGTAGCGCTCTTCGCACAAACTCGATTGGCCGGCCCCCAACGCCGGATCGTGAGCGAGCACCTGGAACCACCATGCACCTGGAGGTTCGTCGCTCGCAACATCATAGGGAATTTCAACGCGCCCGCTCGCGTCCGCGACCTGCACGCCCAACACTTCGGGCGACAGGAGGGCCGAACACAAATTGGGGGCCAGGCCACAAGGCCCGCGCCCCATCCCGACCGACGACCGAAGGAACGTGACTTCGACCCCTTCTCCCAGATCGGAGACGGCCAACACGGTCGAAACGCCGCGGACGAGTTCCACGACGTCCAGGTCGGGCCGAAGATAGGGCCAGTTCGGTACGTCGATGGGCGGCGACCCATCCAAGGTCGCCATCGTCGGGACCGCCGGCATCGTCGGGACCGCCGGCAACGTCGGGGTCGTCCCTGTGGGGATGACCGAGGGCGGCGCTGTGTCGTCGGTGCGAACGGGCTCACTGCAACCCAGCCACCACGCAAACAACACCACGTCCCCCCCTACCGCCCGTCCTATCCTCGCACCGCTAGGCCTGCTGACGGTCCGCTCAGGGGCAGTCGACCAACGCCGTCGAGTCGAGGCTCGCCTTGACGCGCACTGTCCCTTCGGCGACGACGCTCTGGTCGCCAAGGGCCGCGACCTCGACGGCGATGTCCAACTCCGCGCCTTCTAGGCTACAGATGTAGGCGGCCAAGCCACCCGTCGGAGGAAAGTAGTCGAGCAACAACGCTCGCTGACCAAACACCGTACCTTCGCAGGTCACGGCGTCGAAGTTGTTCAGAGCGACAAAGGCCGTTGGCGTCGACGGCCCCGCCACGACCACGCCATCGGCGACCACGGTCACCGTGGGATGGAACGAGATTTGCCCCACCCCGGTCCGCGCCTTGGCGCCGGTGTCGATGTGGTAGCCCCCCTGGGGCCCCTTGAAGACCGTGACCTCGTCGCCCGCCGCGAGGGGCCGATAGTCCGCCTCCACCGCGCCGGTCGCGATCTCAAGCAACTCAATTGGCAGCGTGCACGGATCGATCGGTTCCGTGGGGATGTCCGTTGTGTCTGTGGGCGTGGGGGGATCGTCCGTCGTCGGCTCATCCGAAGTGTCGGTCGGGTCAGGCGGCGCGGTCGAATCCGTAGGCAACCCATCGTCGCCACAGGCGCCCAATAGCAACATCCAAGTCCAACGCATCACGCCTCCCCCACGGTCAGTCGATAACTGGCAGACGGTCACACGCCCTGAGTCATGCGTCGGCCGCTTTTGGGTCCCCGTGACCAATTGCGACTTGACGTAGGCCCCATCCGCGGTTCCCCTGTCCACAGACGAGGGGGCCGGATGTTGCGTGTCGGGTGGTGGCCGTTGTTCGCGGCCTGCAGTTCGGCACTCTCCGCCGACATCGACGACCCGTCGGTCTCGCCCGCGATCGCTCGCGTCACCGCCAGCCTGGTCGAGGCGTACCACTACAGCGGAGAGACAGTCAACGACGAGGTCGCCGTCGCATGGCTCGAGGAGGCCCTCGACCGCCTGGACTATGACCGGCACCTCTTTCTCGCTTCCGACGTGGATGGGTTTCGGGCCCAAACCGGCACGTTGGACGACGGCATCCACGAGCGGGAACCCGATCTGGCGCTCATGCACCAGGTATGGGACACCTACCTTCAGCGCTCGGCGGCCTCGTTTGCCGCCGCCCAGACGATCGCGGCCGAGCCCATGGACTTCACGGCCGACGAACGCGTAGACGCCGATCGCCAGAACGACCCGTGGCCCGCCAACGAAGCCCAGCAGCGCGAGTTCTGGCGTCTACGGGTGAAGTCCGAAGTACTTGCGAGTTTCCTCGACGGCGGGGACGAGGCTGCAGCCAGGGAGAAGGTCAGGAAGCGCTATGCGCGCCTCCAGGGCGACCTCGCCGAGTTGACCGAGGCCGACCTGTTGCAGACCTGGCTCGGGGCGCTTTGCGGCGTCTTCGACCCCCACAGCACCTGGATGGCCCCCGCCGCCAACGAAGACTTCGGCATCGACATGTCGATGAGCCTCGAAGGTATCGGCGCCACCCTTCGCAACATCGACGGCTACACGACCGTCGAGTCGCTCGTGAAGGGCGGGCCAGCCGACTTGTCCGGCGTGCTGCACGAGAAGGACCGCATCCTTTCCGTCGCCCAAGGGGACGCCGCTCCGGTCGACGTCGTCGAGATGCGCATCGACCGCGTCGTCAAGCTCATCCGCGGCCCCAAAGGCACCGTTGTCCGGCTCACCATCGTGCCGGCCGGCGCCGACCTCAGTCAGACGTCGGAGGTCACCATCCGACGCGACAAGGTCCGCCTTGAGGAGCAGCGCGTCAGCAGCGCCGTGCGCGAGATCGTCACGCCGACCGGGACGCGCCGGATCGGCATCCTCACCGTTCCCGGCTTCTACACGGGCGAAGGCGGCGAAGGCACGACGTTTGACGCCCGGCGCGCCATCGCTCAGATGACCTCTGAAGGCACGCTGGACGGCCTCATCGTCGACCTTCGCGACAACGGGGGAGGTTCCCTCAACGAATCCGTCGACCTGACCGGTCTCTTCCTCAAGGGGGGGCCCGTGGTCCAGATCCGCTATCGGGACGGTCGCATCCAGTCGTTGGCCGACCCGGGCTCGGTCGCAGAGTGGTCGGGCCCGCTCGTGGTCGCCGTGAGCCAAGCGTCCGCCTCGGCCTCGGAGATCTTTGCCGGCGCCATTCAGGACTACGGTCGCGGGCTCATCGTCGGCTCGAACGAGACCCACGGCAAAGGAACCGTGCAAACCGTCATCGATATGGCAGACATGGTTCAGGCTCTGTCGACCGAGTCGACCTCCGCGGAAAAGGCGGGTGCGCTGAAGCTGACGACCCAAAAGTTCTACCGCGTGTCGGGGGCGTCGACGCAGGTGGAGGGCGTCAAGAGCGACGTCGTGTTGCCCTCCGATTTCGACGGGATGGACGTAGGAGAAGGCGTCTTCGACCACGCCCTGCCATGGGACACGATTGCGCCTGCCCGTGGCTGGAAGCGCAAGCCGCTTGCACCGGCGTCTCTGGCCATGATTCGCGCGGCGAGCGAAACCCGGATTGCCGACAACGCGGAGATTCAGCTCCTTCGCGACCGCGCTGCCCTCCGCGAAGAGGTCGAAGCCCGCGACACTTGGTCCCTCCAGCTTGCGGCGCGAAAAAGTGACCTCGACCGGCAAAAGGCGCTGTTCCCCGAGCGGCCAAAGCTGCCCGAGTCCGAGCGTGGCGACGAGCGCCCCGACCCCGTCATCGATGAGGTCTTCGCCATCGCCGCCGATTGGTCGGTCGCCACGTCGGCGCTGCAGGCGGCCAAGTAGGCTGTCGGCACCCCGGCTACTGTACCCGGCGGTAGCCCAAACCCGCGGGCACAAAACCCCATCGAACGGATCCCAACGCACTCGAGACCTCGAGCGCGACCTGGGGCCTCGCCGCGGCGTCGTCGAGGTCAGCGACCCCCCCGAATACGAGGTGGATGCCGCTTGCGTCGAGCCGGTTCTCCGTCGGCGCGATGAGCTCGCCGCCGACGTCAAGGCGGAACATGGGGCGGACAAGGGCCAACTCACGTGGCACGTCGACGCGCAGGTCGTCTTTGCCGAAGCCGAGCTCGACCGCGACGACGACGCCGTCGCCCGCTCGGTCCACGACGGTGCGAAGGGGACCAAAGCTCTCGACGTCATCGCCCCGACGGGCCGCGGCCACCTCGGCGGCCCGAAACGGCGGCGTGTCGACCCAAGAAACGGCCTCGTCGGACACCACGATGGCCCGCATGCTGACGATTGCGGACTCGTCGCGAATCTCGCCCAACACGGGAACAGCGATGGCGACCGTCCCAAGCGACGTCGTCTCACCAGCCGGCAGAACCGGCAGCGTGTCCCCCGCGCGAATCGTGTCCCAGTCGTCGGGGAAGGTGTCCGTCATGTGGACGGCCAACACGAGCGTCGCGTTGTGCAGGTCGGTCTCCCCGCGATGGCGGACGGCCAATTTGAGGCCCGAGCCGACCAGGGGTGAGGACACCTCGAGGTCCAGCCAGCTTTCCTCAGGGAAGACGTCGAGCCAAGCGGCTCCAAAGGTCTCTTCGCAGAACTTCAGATCGGCGAGCACCTGCGGCCATGCGCCCTGGGCCCGACGACGCGCGAAGTGGTCGAGCACCTTGGCGCGGCCCACGTCGGGCTGCCCCTCGGCGTACGCGATGGCGGCCAGTTGCAGGTCCGGGGAGAAGGCTCCGGCCCCCGTCATCAGGGATTCCACCTGGTCGACGATGAAGCCGCCCTCTCGGCTCTTCCGGAGCCAGCTGCGCCGCCGGTAGGGGTCGAGTACGTCGCTGAGCCGTTCGGCCTGCCGCGGCATGTCCACCGCCGCCGCCATGAGGTTGTTTCGCGCGAGCTCCGGCTGCCCGGCGCGCGCCTGGGCCACGCCGAGCAACAGAAGGGAGGGTGCAGCGGCGTCCGGATGCTCCTCCAAGACCTCCTGGAGCAAGGGCCCGACGACCGCGAGGGCTTCCGGACCGTCGCGCTCGATCCGCGCGGCCGCCGCGATCCAGTGGGCCTCGCGCTCCCGGGGGGCGCGGCGCATGGCCTCCTCAGCCGCCTGAATCGCTGTGTCCCAGTCGCCCTGGTGAAGCGCGAGCCAGGCGCGGTCCCGGACGAGGCTCAGCTCGTCCCACGCACGAAGGACCTCGTGGTGCGGGCCGCTTGCCGCGGAGAGCGCGTCGAGCAGCTCAGCCTCGACCTCCGTCATCGCGTCGACGAGCTCGTCGTGCTCCGCACGGTCCTCACGTGCCTGTTCGAGGAGCCGGGCGGCTTGCGCCCGGTCGACTTGGATTGCGCCGCCGGGGTCGAGGAGCGAGAACTCCCCGGAGACGCTCACGACGCTCAAGGCCTGCAGAATGGCCTCCGTCGACCCCTCCCAGGCCGCCTCGCGCGCCTCAACCTGCGTCTGCAAGGCGTCCATGCGAATGAGGGCGTCGAGGATGCGCTTGCGGCCGTCCAGCACGCCAGGGTGGACGTCCCGCAGGTCCATCCGCGCCAACGCCTCGACGTAGGCCGACACGTCCGTGCTCTCGGCCATGGCGCCGTCGATGGCGAGCAGCACGCGAACCGACCGATCCACGTCCCAAGGTGCCGCGGGGTCGCGCCCGAGGACCTCCGCGGCCTTCTCGGACACTCCAGCGGCCTCCGCCGCGGCGCGGGCCAGAGCCTCTTGGCGGGCCTGCCACGCCAGCCATCCCAACCCCGACGCAATCGCCAACACGACGGCGCCGACGGCCACCACCGTCCCGGAACAGCCGAGCCCAACGCGCTCACCGTCCATCCCACCTCCATCGGGCTGTTATTCCGGCGCCCACCTCGCCCCCCGGATTCGCCGATGTGGACGCTCGTCCCAGTCGCCCTCGCCGCCCCGATCACATCCTGGGTGGACCTCGGACCGCTCCCCACTCCGCCGCCGGTGGGCGCCAAGGCCGAGCCGTGGCAGGACCTCGCCGACGCCTGCGATCTTGACCTCGACGCCATCCGTCCAGGTGCCGAGGTCGCCCACCTCGGTGGCACCGCCACCTGGGGCGTGCCCCAAGCCGCTCCCGCCGCCGACCAGGCCTCCAGCCTCTGGTCCGCGACGTGGATTCACGTCCCCCGATTCGGCAAGGGCAAGCTCAAGATCCGAAGCGCCACACCTGCCGCCGCCTGGCTCGACGGCCACAAAGTTGCCCTCGCGAAGGACGACGCAGCGGAAGGCGAAGAGGTCGTGCTCACACCGGGCACCCACCGCCTCGTGGTTCGCACCGTCGCCCCGCCTGGCACGTTGCCGGCGCCGCCGACCGTCGACCTCGACCTGCCCGACTTCTCAGCCTCCGACAGCCCGCGCCGAGGCACCGACCTGACCGACGTCCTCGACGTGCCCTCGGTGACCCAACTCGCGCTCTCCGCGGACGGGTCTCACCTCCTCGTCGGCCTCAAATCCCCGACCGCCGAGTCCAAGGCGGGGGTCGCTTGGACCGAGATCCGCGACGCGCGCAGCGGCGACGTCGTCGCGACCTTCACCGGCGTTCGCGGACTCGTCTGGATGCCCGAAACGACAGCGCTCGTCGGCATCAGCAAGCGCGGCGACGAAGACGTCGTCAAGCTCATCCCCGTCCGCGGCCAACCGCGGGAGCTCTACGCCAGCGAGCACATCGAGGGCGTCACCCCTTTGCCCAAAGGGCGCGGCCACATCGTCACGCTTGGCCACCCGCCCGACGACGCCGACCGGCCCGGCGGCCAACGGCTTCGGGGCACCCCCGATCGCTGGCCAGACTACCGCGACCGCTCCACGCTCACGTGGATCAGCCCCACGGGCCAGGCCGTCCCTCTGACGGTTGGCGACGCCGAATGGTCGCTCGCCGACGTGTCGCCCGACGGCCGACGGGCCCTCGTCGCAAGTGTCGCCTACGACACCCACGCGCGGCCCTACAGCGAAACGACCTACGCCGAGATCGATTTGGCGACCCTCGCGCTCACCGAGCGAGCCACCTTTCAGTGGGTCGACACGGGCCGCTACCTGCCCGACGGCCGCCTCCTGTTCCGCGCGGGCGCCAGCTCGTTCGGCGACAAGGTTGGGGAAGGTTTCGTCAACGACTACGACAGCGACTGGATGATTTTGGACGGCGCGACGACGATACCGTTGACGCACCGCTACGATCCGTCGATCGTCGACGAGGCGCTTGGCCCCCAAGGCGCGCTCTACGGTGTCGTCGAAGACGAAGACTACGTGCGGCTCGTGCGCTGGGACGAGCGCAAGGCCACCGCCACGCCCATCGATTTGGGTGGCGACGTCGTCGCCATGTTGACGTCGGCACGCTTGGCGGACGTGGTCGCCGCGACCACCGCTTCCCCCAACCGGCCCACCCAGATCGCGATTCGGACCCGCGGACGCGTCACGTCCTGGCCGATCTCGCCACAGAACGCGCTGTCGGACCTCACGCTTGGACGCGTCGACGAATTTGACGTCGCGCTGCCGTCCGGCGACGTCCTCCACGGCAGGCTGCACCTCCCCCACGACTTCAACCCCGCCAAACAATATCCGACCATCGTCTATTACTATGGAGGAACGAACCCCGTTTCCCGCCAGTGGGGCGGCCGTTACCCCATCGACGTCTGGACCGCCCACGGGTACGTCGTCTACATTCCTCAGCCCTCGGGGGCGACCGGATTTGGCCCGAAATGGAGCGCACGCCACGTCGGAGATTGGGGTGCGCGGACGTCCGACGAAGTCATCGCAGGTATCGACGCCCTGGTGCGCGAGCGACACTATGTCGACGGCGCTCGCCTCGGCGCGATCGGAGCGTCCTACGGTGGCTTTCTGACGATGACGCTGCTGACGAAGACGGACCGTTTTCGCGCCGCCGTGGCCCACGCCGGCATCAGCAATCTCGCCTCCTATTGGGGCGAGGGATTTTGGGGGCACCTCTACTCGTCTGTCGCATCGGGCGACTCGGTGCCATGGAATGACCCCGACCTCTACGTCGGGCACAGCCCCCTTTTCCGCGCCGACGCCATCAAGACGCCGCTCTTGCTCACCCACGGCATCGACGACACGAACGTTCCAAAGGGCGAATCCGACAGCCTCTACACGGCGCTGCGCATCCTTGGCCGCGACGTCGAATATGTGCGATTCGACGACGAGGATCACTGGATTGTGGAGCGCGACCGTCGCCTACGCTGGTCCCAGACCCTGCTCGCGTGGTTCGACTGGAAACTCAAGGACGAACCTGATTGGTTCGAGCACCTATGGCCGTCGGCGCCGAAGCCCGAAGAAGACGAACGCCCAGCCGAGTGACGCCGCGCCCGTGGACTGGCACCCACACCCGCCCCCGAGCAGCGCGAACACTGTGCTGAAGCCATCGCAGTCCACGTCGCCCCCATCCCCGCCCTCGGCGCCAGGGTAGACGGCTGCCGACGCATCGTCGCAGTCGTCGCCGCCACAATCCGCGTTCAGGAAGCCGTCGCCGTCGGCGTCACAAGGCTCACCTGACACCGTGGACGTCGGCGTCGATTCCCCTAAGGTGCCCCCGCCGACCACCGCACCGAGGTCCGCGCGCGTGCCGTCGGGGTCGACGTGGGTCGGATCTCCTCCGTCGATGGCCGGCGAACCCTCGTCGGGAGCAAACGACGACTCACAGTCTCCTGCAACCGCCAGGGAAAGCAAGGGGTCGGCGTGCACCTCGTTGTCCGACGCCACGTTGGATCCGACGACCGCAGAATCCCAAAACAAATTCCAGGACGCCGTCACGTTGGCGGCGCCCGTCGTCCCCACACTCGCGGCGGCCGGCCCGACGAAGAGGCTGTCCAGGACCTGCAGGTCGCCCGCATCCACCGCGACCACCGCCGGCGTCGACTCGGACCAGGCTGTGACGTGGCTCACGACCAGCGGAATCGTCTGCACGACGTCCCGAATTTGGACCGAAGCACCGGACCCCGTATTCCCGCTGAAAATGACGCGTTCGATGGCGGACTCCGATGCCGCCGTCCCTTGGAAGGCGACGATGGCGCCGTAGCCCCCGTCATTGCCACAAAAAGCGCTGTCATGGATTTGGGCTTCGGGAACCTGTGCGATGTGCAGGACGTCCGCCAGCGCAGCTCGATTCCCCGTAAAGACGCCGCTGATGGCCACCGGGAACGCGCCAAGCATCGCCAAGCCGGCCCCCAGCGCAGCGCTACAATCCGAAAGGGCGAGGTCGGTGGCCTCGAAGCTGCCGGAGATGATCCAACCGAAGCCACCGTCCACCGAGCTCAGCTCTGTCCCCTCCACATCGTCGAGCACGACCACGGCGCCCACCGCACCGAGGCCCCCGCCGACCAACGTCGCTTGGAGCTGGGTCAGCGTCGTATCCGTCATCGTCAGCGACCCGCCGTCGATCCAGAGGCCGCCCCCATTGAGGGCGTTGGCGTAGGCCACGGACGACGAGATGACCGTTTCTTCGACCACGACGTCCGCGAACTCGCCGTAGATGGCGCCACCGGAGTCCAGCGCCGTCGCGTTTTGGATGGTGCAATCGTCAACGACCAACGACGCCGAGAGTCCGCTTGACACCACCGAGATCGCTCCCCCCCGAAACCCGGAGACGTCGATCAGACGGGACGACGTGATCGTCAGCGATCCATTTTCCACCCAGATGGCGCCAGCTTTCGACGACGCAAGTCCCTCAAAGTGCCCGTCCGTCACCGTCACCGTCGACGAATTCGCCTCGATGCCGCCGGCCAGAAGCCCTGAGTTGCGCTCAAAGGTACTGCCTTCCACCTCGAGCGTGGAACCGTCCAGCCGGATGGGAACGCGGCCATGATCGGAGAACGTCGACGACCGGATGACGCCGTGGGTACCCTCGCGGAACCACACAACGGCGGTGCCGGCTTGCGTTCCCGCCGCCGTGAGATTCTCGATGTCGAACTCGCTGTTGTCCCCGATGACACAGGCGCCCGAAATGGCGACGCACAGCACATCCTCCAAGTTGATGCTGGATTTGAGTCCGTAAATCCCAAAGTCCTTGATGTCGCCGTTCGTAATCGTGATCGACCCGACCCCTCCCAACTCGACGTTGTCGATCGTTACCGTGGCATTGTCCACCGCAATTTGGGGAAGCACCGCCGGTTGTACACCCACGCCAAGCAGCGTGACGTCGACCGACAACGTGACGCCGGCTCCGTCGACGAGCGACAGGTCGTAACCATTGCCGAATTCGACCGTGTCACCCGAGGCCAGCGGTAGCAAGTTGACGCCAAGGGCGTCATCTGGGAGGTGCCAGGTCGTCGCGGCTGCGGCCGGTCCCAGCAGCAGCGCGATCATCCTCGGCGCGTGGGCGCCGGCGTGGACGTCGTCCGCGACACCAGATCGTCAGGCCCGCCGCCGGACAAGGCATCGATCCGCGCCCGCACCTGGCCGAGGCGACCCGACAAATCGAGCGCCGTGTACGACCGTCCCGCGAAGTCGACGCGCGCCAGGTCCGGTCGGGACGCTTGACGGACCGCGCGGTCCACGAGAATCTGGCTCCGCCGCGCGTAGTCGCCGAGTTCGGGCAGCAAAGAGACGTCGACGCCGCTCACCACTGAGCCGAGGGCGTCGAGGTAGCGAGCGAGCGTTTCGGGGCGTCGCCCGCCCTCGCTGTCCTCGATGGCAAGGGCGGCTCGGGTCACCGCAAGCGCCGAATCGGCCTGGCCCTCGACACGGCAACGGGCCCGGGCCCGCTCTTCCATGTCCCACCAGTAGAGGTAGT
Source organism: Pseudomonadota bacterium (assembly GCA_005776945.1). Classification (GTDB taxonomy): domain Bacteria; phylum Myxococcota_A; class UBA796; order UBA796; genus SXOB01. The sequence continues at coordinate 120,037 of SXOB01000003.1, read as the reverse complement.
CCTCGTCTTCGGCGCGCAGCAACATCGTCCACGCCACGGAACTCGGAATCAACAGGGCGATCCCCGCCACGCCAAGCCAGAAACCGTAGGTCAGGCCAGGACCGTCGCGCAGAAGGCCAAGCCGCCCGCGCCAATCCCCACCCGACACGATCGCCGACCAGAGTTCGCCGTCGGCCAGATCGCCAAGCCCCCAAATGCCGCCGAAGGCAATCATCCCGATGCTGACGAGCATGGCGCGGCGCGCAACTTGGCTAGCGCTCACATCGCCTCCGAAGCCCGCTCATTCTGCACCAGTTGGGGCAGATTCGCCACCCTCGACGGGCGGCTCTTCGGCCGGTCGATCCCATCGAGGTTCCAGGCTCAGGCCGTGGCGGGCGGCCAAGCGACGCAACCTTCCCGACATCCCACGCACCCGATCGGCGTGAGCGGGGTCGTCGATGAGGTTCGCCACCTCTCCGGGGTCGTTGGCGAGGTCGAACAGCTCATTTCGTTCCCAGACGCCATGGTAGTGCACAAACTTGTGGGTCGCCGTCCGAACCCCGAGCACCGTGGGCGTCTGGGGAAAGGCGGGTTCGAAGAAGTACTCGTAGAGCCACTCCGTTCGTCCTGGTGGCGGCTGATCGCCTACCAGCGGCAGGACGGTGACGCCATCGCCGTCTTCGGGGGGCACGAGGCCGGCAGCATCGAGCAATGTCGGCATCCAATCCAGGTTGAGCACCATGGAAGTGCAGCGGCTGCCCGGCCGCGCCACTGGCGGCCCGCGGAGAATCCAGGGGATTCGGATCGACTCCTCGTAGAAGTTCCGCTTGTCGACCACACCCCGCTCGCCCGCCATGAAGCCGTTGTCCGACGTGAACAGAACAACGGTGTCCTCGAGTCTTCCCGCTTCGGCCAGCGCGTCGAGCAGCTTGCCAACACCCTCGTCCACCGCGAGCAGCGTTCGCAAGTAGTCCCGATACCACGCACCAAGGTCGGGCCAGCGCCCAGAGTAGGGCGCATCGGCAGAAAACTCCCCCTCCCGCATCCGCCGGATCCACTGCGGACGCCCCTCGTAAGCCGCGTCCGTATTGGCCAACGGGCTGGGTCCGGCGACGTCGGCGTAGGCGCCAAGGTGCCGCTCCGCAGGCACGAAAGGCGCGTGGACCGCCTTGTGGCTGACGACGACCGCAAACGGCTTGTCGGCTGGGGCCGACCGGATCGCTCGGACGCCCGCGTCCGTGAGGAGGTCGGTCACGTACCCGTTCATGCGTTGCAGCGTGCCGTCGACGTTGAAGGACCGGTCGATCGGCGCCAGACGTTCAGGGCCCGGGTACACATACTGACCCTGCCCACGGAATCCGACCCAGTGATCCCAGCCCGGCCGCGGGGCCGCGCTCGCCGAGCCAAGGTGCCACTTGCCGATGAAGGCCGTATGGTACCCTGCACTCTGCAACATCTTCGGCCAGGTCGCAGCGCTCTCGGGCAGGTCGGCTTCGTTGTGGAGGATGCCGTGCCGATGGGCGTAGTGACCCGTCCACAGCGTCGCCCGGGATGGGCCACAGAGGCTCGTCGTCACGAAGGCCCGGTCGAAGGAGTGGCCCTCTCGCGCCAGTCGGTCGATGTTCGGGGTCTTGGCGACGCGATGGCCCGCACATCCCAACACGTCGGCGCGTAGGTCATCGCACAGAATCACGAGCAGCGAAAGCGGCTTCTTGCCGTTCGTGGGGCGCGCCCAGGGGTCGGGCGGCGGGAGCGGCTCGGGCGGCGGCGCTTCGGCGCAGGCGGCCAAGCCGGCCGTCCAACCCAACACCGCACGGCGAGTAGGGCGCACGTCAGCGACTACCCTGCTCGGCGAACCAACCGCGAACTTCGGCGAAGACCTGCGAAGGCGTCTCGCAGTGAAAGACGGTCTGCCGAAGCGCAGCACCGTCGGGCAGCCCTTCTGTGTACCAGCGCGCAATCTTCTTCATTCGCCCGATCGCCCCCTGGGGCTTCATGCGATCGACGACGTCCTCGAAGTACGCGACGAGCGCCGCTTCGCGCTCCGCCAAGGCGACCTCGGGGACCGGACTCCCCGCCAATGCGGCTTCGACCTTGCGGAAGATCCAGGGGTCCCGTACGGCGCCGCGTCCGATCATCAACCCCGCGGCCCCCGTCTTCGCCATCGTGTCCAGCGCAGTGGGGACGTCGACGATGTCCCCGTTGGCGATGACCGGAATGCGCACGCGATCGACGACGGCCCGAATCGTGTCGAGTTCCCGCTCGCCGCCGAAGAGGTCGGAGCGCGTCCGCCAATGTACGGTGATGGCCTCGACGCCCTCGGACTCGCACATCGCCGCCATCTCCGGCGCGTTGCGGTGGTCTGGGTCCCACCCCGCACGCATCTTGACGGTGAAGGGTATCTGCACGGCGGCCCGCATCGCCCGAACGATGGCGGCGGCCAGGGCCGGCTCTTTCATCAGCGCAGAGCCGCCAGAGTTCGCGCACACCTTCTTCGACGGGCACCCCATGTTCAGGTCGAGGATGTCCGCCCCGAGTTCCTGAACGAGGCGCGCCCCTTGGGCCATCCACGCGGGGTCGCGGCCGTACAACTGGATGGCAATGGGCCGTTCACCTTCGTCGTATGCGGCCATCTCCCGGGCCCTGGGGATGTCCCGCGCGAGCACCGAGCCGGAAATGAACTCCGTCGTGAACAGACCGCAGCCGCCGATACGACGGATGAGCCGACGGAAGGCGAGGTCCGTGACCCCCTCCATGGGTGCCAGGGCCAGCGGCGTGCTGAGTTCGTGGTGCCGGATCCGCACGGGCGCGGGATAGCGTGACGGCGTGTTTGCTGCCCTCCTCGCCTGCGCCAGCGCGCCGACGCCACCGTCGCCAGCGCCGCCAGAGGGGACCTGGGCGGGGTCGTCCGCGTGCGCCGATTGCCACCCGGAGGCGACGGCCGCCTGGCGTGACACCCACCACGCCCTCGCCCGCACCGGACCCGAGGGCGCGCGGCCGAAGCCGGACACCCCTCACGCCCACGTGGGCTGGATCGGCGTCGAGCCCCTGGCGATGGCGCTTGTGACGGTCGACGGGCGGACCCAGACCTTTGACCCGGCCTACGACCCCCGCGACGGCTCGTGGTTCAGCATTTTCGGCGACGACGTCCGCAGCCAAGGCGACTGGGGCCACTGGACGGGTCGGGGCATGAACTACGACGCCCAGTGTGGCTCGTGCCACGACACGGACTTTCGCGACGGCTTCGACGGCAACGTCCACCGTCCGACGATGGTCGAAATCGGCGTCGGCTGCGAAGCTTGCCACGGGCCGTCCGCGCGCCACGCCGCCGGCACCGGGCCTCCCCCCGTTGCGCGGCCGGGCCGGGAGACGTGTGCCCCTTGCCACTCGCGTCGCAGCGCGCTCGTCGACTCGCCACAACCCGGGGCGCCCCTCCTCGACAGCGTCGCGCCTGCCGCACCCGACCTCAGCGACGCCTTCTGGCCCGACGGCCGGGTCCGGGAGGAGGTCTTCGAGGAGAACGCCTTCGCCGGGTCGCGGATGGCCCAGATGGGTGTCACATGTACGGATTGCCACAAGCCGCACGACACGGCGTTGCGCGCGGAAGGAGACGCGCTCTGCGCCACGTGCCATGCCGCGACGCCTCGCCATGACCACCACCCGGACGGCACGACCTCCTGCGTCAGCTGCCACATGCCAACGACGACCTACATGGGTCGGCACGAGCGGCACGACCACGCCTTTGTGGCCCCCGACCCCGCGCTGACGGTGTCACATGGCGTGCCGTCGGCGTGCGACGCCTGCCACAAGGAACCAAGCAAGCTGGCGCGGGCCGCGGCCGAATGGTGGGGACCTGCCGACCGGCCGTCGATGGTGCGGGCTCGAGCGCTTGCCAACGCCCGCCGCGGGGAGGGGCGCGACGCCGTCCTAGACGTCCTCGCCAACGATCCTCACCCCGTGTGGCGCGCCCGCGCACACGCCTGGCTCGACCCCTGGCTCGGCCAACCAGAAGTCGAACGCGCACTCTTGGCCGGCGCCTCCGATCCCGACGCTGCCACGCGCGCCGCGGCCACGGCGGCGCTTGGCCGCGGGCCGGTCAGCCCCACGGTCGCGGCCGCGTTGGAGCGCAATGTCCGGGACCCCGTCCGCCTCGTCCGCGTCGAGGCCCAACGCGCCGTGCGCGCGTCCCGGCCCGTCCGAAGCCCCGACCTGGCCGACTACGTAAGCTACCTCGACGTTCAGGCCGAGCAGCCTGCAGCGATGGCGGAGTTGGCCGCCTGGCACACCGAACGCGGCGACCCCGCCGCCGCCGTCCAGATCCTCGAGACCGCCAAGGTCCAGGACCCCCGCTCCCCCGTCATCCGTCACCAACTGGCTGTCGGTCTCGCCGCCACGCGCCGCGCGACGGAGGCGGAGGCCGAGCTGCGCGCCGCCCGCGCGTTGGCGCCCGACGACGCGACCATCGCCGCCGCGCACGCGCTCGCCCTGTCGGAGATCGGGCGCCTCGCCGAGGCAGACGCCGCGCTGGCGGCGTCCGTGGCCTTGGACCCGACCGACGTCCGCAACTGGCAGAACCTCGCGCTTATGCGGATGCGCGACCGCGGCTTGAATGCCGCCCTTCAGACGCTTGGCGACGCCGAGGCGGCCTTGGTGGACGACCCCATGCCCCCTTGGCTCGCCGCAAGCCTTCTTCGCGACGCGGGCCGGGAGGCCGAAGCCCGCGTCCGGGTGACGCTCGCCCTCAAGCGCGACCCTCGCCATCCCGGCGCCCGCGCCCTGGCCCAGAGCCTTGGCGTCGCACCCCCCTGAACGGGGTGCGCCCCTCGATGGACCATCCATCGAAGGGCGCGGGGGGGGGCGTTCGTCAGGCGCGGTCAGGAACCATCGCCCAAACCACTATCGGACGGACCCGTCGGGCCTTGAGGCCTTTGAGGCCTGACGCCTGCGAAAAGTCAGGCCCCCGAAAACTGAACGCCGTCAAACACGAGCGTAGGTACGCGCGCAGACCCGTAGGGCCACGGGTCGTTGCCCACCTCCATCAGGTTTGCGAACAACTCGACGAGGTTGCCGGTACAGTTCATTTCGCCGACGGGTGGCCCCACGACGCCGTTCTCGACGATGTGCCCGCGAATGCCAAGCGAGAAGTCGCCCGTCGTCGCATCGCTGTTGCCGCCAAGCCAGCCGGTGACCAAAACGGCCTTCGGGGCCGCCTGGACCAGCGCGTCACGGGAACGGGTCCCCGGTTTCACGATCAGGTTGCTCGACGACCCCGTCGTCGGCGCCAAACCGGCTTTGCGCCCGTAGTAGGTGTCGACGAACACGTTGCGCAGGACGCCTTCTTCGACGATCGGCAGCGGTCGAGCAGCGATGCCCTCGGAGTCGAAGGTTCGGCTGCCGTCGCCACGGCGAACCAGGGGGTCGTCGAGCAACGTGAACGACGGCGCAAACATGCGCTGCCCCAACTTCCCTGCGTAGAACGAGCGACCTTGGCTGATGCTCCCTGCGTTCGCGGCGCCCAACAGGCGACGGACGATTTGCGCAGAGACGCGGGGGTCGACGATCATGGTCGTCTTCAGCGTCGGGCCTTTGCCGGTCCCAAGTCGCTCCAACGCGCGAGCGAGCGCTTCGCGCCCGGCGGCCGCAGCGTCAGGCAGCCGGTCCTTGTGGGTGCCGCCGCCGTAGAAGCCGGCCTCCGGCCGGGCGTCACCCTCGTCGCGAACGGTGACTTCGGCGCCGCCCCAGAGGCTCGTGCCTTCCCAATGTCCCGACAGCCCATTGGACGCGACGAGCGCCCCGATGTCGTGCGACTGGCTGACGAAGGTCGATGCACTGATCACGCGCGGATCGGCGTGCGCGGCCTCGCTCGCCGCAATGCCCCACGCTTCGCGGGCCGCGGCGGCATTGTCCATGACGGTGCCGTCGGCCAGTTCCAAGTCCACTTCGGGCCGGCCTTGGTAGAGCGCCGGGTCCGGCAGGTCTTGGAACGGGTCCTCTTCGAGCGCCTTGGTGATGGCGACGGCCTCCTCCACGAAGGGCCGGAGGGCTTCCGGGCGGAGGTCGTTCGTGCTGTGCCCAGAGCAACGCCGGCCGATCCAGACCCGCAGGGACAACGAACGGCTCGTGCTCTCCTGGGCTTTTTCGAGGACGCCGTCGCGCACGACGGTCTCCAGCGCCCGGCTGCGGCTCGCGTGCGCGCGAGCGCCAGAGGCCCCGAGGCCGAGCGCGAGGGCAACCGCCTCATGGGCACGCCCCTGCAGTTCTTCACGCATCGACGCCTCCGACGGTGAGCTTGCTCACGAGAACGGTGGGAAGCCCCTGGCTGACGGGCACACTCTGGCCGTCCTTGCCGCACGTCCAGCCGCCCGAATCGAGCTTCGAATCGTCGGCCGCCATCATCACGTTGCGCAGGGCCTCGGGCCCGTTGCCGATGATGTTGACGTCCTTGATCGGGTACGTGACCTTTCCACCTTCGATCATCCAGCCGTTCTTGATGTAGAACGTAAAATCGCCGGCACCAATCTGGACTTGGCCGTTGGTGAACGTCTCCGCGATGATGCCGCGGTCGACGCTGGCGATGATCTCCTCGCGCGTGTGCGGCCCGTTCTCCATCGTCGTGCAGCGCATCCGGGGAAGGACGATGTGACGGAAGGACTCTCGCCGGCCCGAACCCGTCGAGGCGATGCCGTAGTGCTTGGCGGAAATCGCGTCGTGCAAGTACGACGCCAGGACGCCGTTCTCCACGAGCACGGTGCGCTGGCCGGGCGTGCCTTCGTCGTCGACGTTCAAGGCGCCGCGCTCATGTTCTCGCGTGGCGTCGTCCACGATGGTCACGAAGTCGGGCGCGACCTTCTTTCCAAGCATGTCGGCGTAGATACTGATGTTCTTACGGTTGAAGTCGGCTTCCATGCCGTGGCCGATCGCCTCGTGCAGGAGGATACCGGACGCTCCCGCCGCCAGCACCACCGGCATCTCGCCGGCGGGGGGGCGCCGCGCGTCGAAGAGGATGGCGGTCCGGTCGACGGCCTTGGCCGCCAATTCGTCGAGAATCGCGTCGGTGTACCAGCTCAGGCTCCTTCGTCCGGCGAAGTCGCCACGATTGGACTGGGTGACGCCGTTGCGGACCATCGTCACCGTCGCGGCGAGGCGCGACATCGGGCGCTCGTCCACCACCATGGCCCCGCCGAGGGTCGCCACGAGCACCTTCTCCTCGCTGTCCACCCAAGAGACGCTGACCTTCGTCACCGACGGGTCCAGGGCCCGTACCTTGGCGTCGAGCGTGCGCAGCAGCGGCAACTTCAGGTCGATACCAACCTGGGACCAAGGCACGTCGATCGCGTAGTACCCGCCGTAGGCGGTGGGCGTCGCCGAAACCGGAGGCACGATCGCCTGGCCGCGCGCAATGGACGCCGCCGTTTTCGCGGCGGCGATCATGGCCACCTCGGAGAGGTCCTCCGTAAAGGCGTACCCAGTCTGCTCGCCGACCACGACACGGAGGCCCACACCGGCATCCACATGCGTCGATGCCGCGTGCACGATGCCGTCCTCCAACGACACCGACCGCGTGCGGGTGTGCTGGAAATACAGGTCGCCCGCATCCGCGCCATGCGAGCCGAGCGCGGCAAGCACCCGGTCGACGACCGCGCGATCGATGCCAAACCACGCCTTGAACGGGTCCGACGGAATCGCCGACGCCAGGGTGGTCGGCCCACAAGCGCCAAGGTTGCCACCGAGGGTGGCCCAGGCAGCGCCGCCGAGGGCACCCCGCAACACGTCTCGCCGTTCCAAGGTCATGAACACCTCCCTACGTCCGCTCATGGTGTCTCACTGGGGTTCGCCGGTTCACCTTCGCCGTCGCAGAACGCGTCGGTGCCCGCTGCGCTCGTACAAATTTGCATGGCAACAGTCGCGTCGCGCGAGGACACGCGTGCATACTCCAGCCATTCGCGCGCAAAGGTCTTTGTCTGGTTTCGCGCCAAATCGCGCTCGCGGAGCAGGTCCTCGGTCGGCGTTCGGACCGACGCCTCCTCCAGCGACTGCCACTTCGCCTGTGCAGCCACCGCTCTGATCCGGAACAGCGCATAGACGCGCTTGACGTACTCGTCGCCGGACCAAAGTGTCCGATTCTCCAAGGCCACATCCGCCCAGCGGATGGCGTCATCCGCTCGATCCGCACCCCGCTGGCCCAACTGGTTCGAGAACTTGTATGCGAGGTTGGGGTCACTCCGGTCGATTTGCTCGAGGTGCCGCTCTGCCACCGCCTCCCAGCGCACCGGGTCCCCTTTGGCCCAGGCGTCCGCCAACAAAACGCGACTGAGCTTGTTCTTCACGGTCTGCCGATCGGTGGCCCGAAGCGTGTCCTCCAAGCAGCGGACCTCGCCATCCGACAACTTGCCGAGAACGGCGGCCGGTTCGAGCTTGAGGAGGTCGCCGCACGGCGCCGTCGCCTGGAGCAGCTCAGCGCCAAGCAGGTCGTTCTCATCCTCGTCGATGACGATCACGACGGGTTGTGAGCTTGCGCCGGTGGCCGCGGGCTCCGCCGGCTTCTTTGCGCAGGCGACGATCATGGCCAGCACCGCGAGCCTCATCTACCCTCCGCGCACCGCGCCCACCCTGGTAGCATTCTCGAAGCGCCCCGACCCATCCACGCCAGGCAAACGCTGCCTGCAGCCCCGTCCCTTCCAGGCTAGGCTCCGCGCGGAGGACACATGCGCGCCTTGTTGTGGCTGACGATGGCCTGTGGAGATGCGACGGGTACCCCAACGGGGACCGATGGAACGACCACCGACGCGCCTCCGGCGAGTCGCGATGGCGCCACCGTCTACTCTGACGAATGCAGCATCTGCCACGGTGACGACGGCGCCGGCAGTGTGGGTCCATCCCTGATCGACGAGATCCGGACGAAGACCGACGACGAGATCGAGGACATCGTCCGCGAAGGCCGGAGCGGGATGCCCCCCTTGGACGACGAGGACATCACCGACGAAGAACTCGCGGACTTGATCGCCTACCTTCGCGCAACGTTCGGCTGACCCGCTCCGAGCGCAGCCAAGCGGCGGCAGGTGCCAACGAGCAGGCTGCTGCAGAACAGGTTTGGCGTTTCGCCGTGCGCTTCGGAGAGGCGGCGTATGTGGCGGGCCGGGCGCGTCTCTTCTGGCGGATCGGAAGGACGACGTATGAGGAGGGGCCGGTCGCCACGCTTCGCGCGGATCGGGAGACAGCGTGAGTGGCGGGCCGGGCGCCTCGCTTCGGGCGGATCGGGAAACGCCTTGGTTGGCGGGCCGGGCGCCTCGCCTCTGGCGGATCGGGAGATGGCGTCGTTGGCGGACCGGGCGCTTTGGACCGCTCGGCCCTCGCCTGAAACCGCACGAGTCAGCGCCTCACCCCGAACGCCCCGCCCCGGCGTCGCGGCCGCAACGCCGCGCTCCAGACGACCGACCTCGCCGCACCATCGTGGTCGCGGGCCTCCGTTCTCCCCCGCCGTCGGGCGCTCGCGCCCACCGTCCGACATCCAGGCTTTCGGACCCCGCCAACCCGCGTCCCCCGAGGTCGCCCATCCTCCGGGCGAAGTCGTGGCGTCGACTCGTGGGAGATGTCGACCCATTAACGGAGGGCACAAGTGGGGCACGCGTTCGGCCAAGCACCTTGCTTCGACGCGATCAGGGCGCGCCCGCTTCCCGTAACGCCGCCAGCTCCGCGGCGATCTCGGCCCCTGAAAATACATACACGGCCCCGCGGTTCTCCTCCGTTTCCGTTGCGTTTCCTGCAACGAGGTCGTTCAATCCGTCACCCGTGAAGTCCAGGCAGTGTGGATCGAAGTTCGAGACCACAGTCGGGGCGTCCAGTAGAATACCGAGGTCGGACGCCACCACATCGCCGGACAACGGACCGGGGACCACCCAGAGGTTCCAACCCAAGGCAAGGTCTTCAGGGTTGATGACCTCAGGGGCAACCCACTCCACAACCCCATCGCCGTCCAAATCGCACCATGACGGGACGTACCCAAATGAATCCGCGAACACGATCGACTGCGGGGTCGATCCCTCTGGTACACCCTCCCAGTCCAGGACAGGTTGATCCAGGAGCTTACTCTCCGACCAGTCGTACAGCTCGGTCAGGCCGTCGCCATCTACGTCCCCGAACGGAAGGTACGTGTTTCCAAAGGACGCAAAAGTGTCCACCAGGTCCAGCTCACGACCCCGCGCGCCCGCCACGTCGAGCAGGTAAAAATCCGGATTGCAACCGTTGTCCCACGAATAACCCAGGTTGAACACCTTCTCACCAGGGTGATTCACCGCTCCGTAGAAATCCAGCCGACTATACGTGCAGAACCCGTTGTCCCACACCCACGTCATCGCGCTGAGGTCCGCGTCAGATGCCTCGAAACCCGCGTTCCGTCCAGCCTTGAATGGTCCGTGCTCGCGCCGCGGTCTAAGCACGGCGCAGCGGCGTTCGATTCCAACGCGCCGAGAAGGGTCACACCAGCGGCTGCCGTGACCGAGTAGGCCGTCAGGTCCAGGTCCTCGACGTCTTCGCCTACGGACTCGCTGAGGTACGTGAGCGTGTCACCGTCGCAGTCCAATGTGAGACTGGACCGCTCCCGACGTGTGATCTTGAGTTCCACCCCCTGGGGTGGCCCGGCCAACGTCTGGATCGCCATGGAGGCAACGCGAACTCGGTCTGGCCGCGAACCGCAGAGCCGACCGTGACCCCGCCCCCGAAGGCCGTCAATGGCGTGGGCGGCGCACACGACGCCGCCGAACAGTGGAATCCGTTGACCTTGAGCGTCGATGGCCAGGGTGTCAGGAACGTCTCCTTCTCCTCCCAGGCGATGAACACCGCGTTGCTGCCCGCGTTGTTTCGAATCGCGGCGGCCAGGCCGTTGACCCCATTCGCCGTTCCGTTGAACACCGTGGTGGTCTGCACGAACGTCAACGCCTGAGCCCAGGCGGAGCTATCCCCCCAGCAAACACCATGCCAAACCGGTCATCGCTCACCTCAGCGTCAGAATATCACAGCGGGGCGTCTTCACCATCCACAAGCCGCGCCAAACACACCTCAGCGAGGATCGAGACACCTGGCATTCCCCACGCCTCGCTTCGGGGGATCGAAATGGCGACGAATTTGGCAGGCAGGAGGCTCTGATTCGGGCGTGTCCGGCGACCGAGAATTTTAGCCCGCCGGAGGCCTCATTTCGGATGGACCCGAAAAGACGACGAATTTGGCAGGCCGGAGGTTGCGCTTCGGCATGACGGGAGGCGACGGCGGTGGCGGGCCGGGCGCCTCGCTTCAGGCGAGGTCCGGATTCTCCGCGCATCCTCATGGGCGCTTTCGCTAAGCGGCGTCCGACGACACGGCCCGGGGCCCGTCCGCGCAGCGCCCGGCGGAGGGAGCCCATCCCGCCGGTTGCGCCACCCGTTGTCGGAGGACTCCTGGCGAATGGCTTCGCCAGCGACTGCGGTGCCGCCCCTCCCCTTCTATCCACGGGACGATTTTCCCAGCGACCCTGTTTAGATGGGGTCCCGCGCATGTGGTGGCGTGCCGGACGGGATCACGATTCGATAGCCAAAGCTGCAGCCAGCAGCACAGGGGTCGCCATGTCGCATTGTGGACCTTCGCCCAGCACCACCTGGCGCATCGGGGTAACCGTCGTTGTTTGGCGCCACAGTGTACCATCGAGGCGCGTCGAACGACCACGGACAGCCCGGGCCCCGACGTGGTCGAGATCAGGGGCGAGGACACGCCCTAGCGGCCCGCTAGGCCAACAGCGCGCCCAGCCCGTGGAACGTCACCCAGGATGCGCACCAGGCGAGCACGGTCATCCACGCAAATACGGCCGCTGGCCAACGCCAGCCGCCGGTCTCTTTGCGCAGCACCGCAAGCGTCGACAGGCATTGCATCGACAGCGCGAAGAACACCATGATCGACGCCCCCGCCGGCACGCTCAAATCGGGCGCCAGACGGGCCGCGAGGTCGCCCTCGACATCGTCGCCCGACACCCCGTGGACGATGGCGAGGGTCGCCACGAAGACCTCGCGGGCAGCGAACGCCCCGACGAGGCCGACGCCGATCTGCCAATCCATACCCAAGGGCGCAATGGCCGGCTCCAGGGCCTTGCCCAAACGCCCGCCGTAGCTCTGCTCGAGTTGCCGCTGCGCGACGAGGGTCTCAACGTCCGCGCCGGCGGCAACCAAGGCGGCTGCCTCGTCGGGCGGGACCAACACGTCGGCCTCCTGACGCGGGAAGGCAAGCAAGGCCCAGAGGACGACGCTCGCCACCACAATGATGCGGCCAGCTTCGTTGACGAAGTCGCTGACGCGCCCGACGATGGCGCGCGCGACGTGGGACGCCACAGGTGCGCGGTACGGCGGCAATTCGATCAGCTCGGAACTCGCCTGGCCACGGAGGACGAAGCGGCCGAGCACGACGGTCGCCACCAAGGTCACCACGGTCGACAACGCGTACATCGCCCCCAACGCGAGCGGGCGAGACCAGGAGTTCTGCGCCGGCACGAGTGCCGCGATCACGAGCGTGTAGACTGGCAACCTCGCCGAACAGGAGGTCAGCGGGATGGTCAGCATCGTCAGGAGGCGGTCGCGGAACCGCGGCATCGTCCGAGTGGCGAGGATGGCGGGTACCGCGCACGCGAAGCCCGACAACAAGGGCACAAACGCCGCTCCAGGCAGGCCGGCGGAGCGCAGAATTCGGTCCATCCAGTGAGCGGCGCGCGCAAGGTAGCCGACGTCCTCCAGCACCGCGATCAAGCCGAAGAGCAGCGCGACCTGAGGCAGGAAGATGACCACCCCGCCCACGCCGGCAATGAGGCCGTCGACGACGAAGTTGCGGGCGAGCAGCACGCCCTCACCCTCCCCGAGCTCGTCAAAGGCCGCCGTCGCCAGTGAAGCGACACCGCCGACGCCGGCCTCGACCAGGGCCACCAGCGGCTCGGCGCCGGCAAATAGCAGCCAAAAGACGAAGGACATCACGACCACGAAGCTCAGCCCCCCCCAGAGCGGGTGGAGCAGAACGCGGTCGATGACATCCGAGCGTGAAGGCTTGGCCGGGTCGACCACGGGCGTCGGAACCAGGCTCTCGACCCACGCGTACCTCGCGCCGATCAGCTCGGAATCCAAGTCGCGGCCGGATTGACGCGCACGGGTCCGGCGCGCGACGGCGTCGTCTACGAACGCGGCCGGACGCCCGAGGTCTGTCCCGGACAAGAGCGCGAGTTGCGCCCACACGCGCTTGCGCCCGGCCCCTTCGTCCGGCACGAGCTTGGCGACCTCGTCCAAATCCTGTGCGGCGGCCGGGGGCAACGGCCACGGAACGGGGCGGCTTGGCGTCCTCGCCATGAGCTGAGCGCCGATCGCCGTGCGCAGCGCGTCCACGCCCTCGCCGGAGCGCGCCGACGTGCCAACGACCGGGCACCCCAGGGCCGCCTTCAACCCGTCCACGTCGGCCGGGCGGCCGACCGCCTTCGCCTCGTCCATGAGATTGACGGCGACGACGGTCGGGAGGCCAAGGTCCAAGATCTGGCTGGCAAGGTACAGGCTTCGCTGCAAGCGTGGCGCGTCGAGCACGATGACAACGACGTCCGGAGATGGCTCACCGAGCAGCGCCTTCGACGCGACCTGCTCTTCGGGCGACCGGGGCGCGAGCGAAAAGGCCCCCGGCACGTCCAGAAAGGTCACCTCCATGTCGGCGATCCGAGCCGTGGCCTGTTCGATGTCGACCGTCGTTCCCGGGAAATTGGCCGTCCGGGCCGCCCCCCCCGTGAGCGCGTTGAACAACGTGGACTTGCCGGAGTTCGGCGTTCCCAAAAGGAGGACGCGCGCCATGTTCATCCGGCTACCACGACCTCGACCAAGCGCGCGTCGTCGCGCCGGAGGCACACCACCGCGCCGCGAACGAGGAACGAAAGCGGATCGCCGAGCGGGGCTGACCCCGTACGCGCCACCTGGGTTCCTGGGAGCAGCCCGAGTTCCATCAGCCGGCGCCGGAACGAGCCCGTCCCGCCCACGACGGTCACCTTCCCGACGATGCCCTTGGCCAACCCATCGAGCGTCACCGCTCCCCCAGGGGGACCCCTAATGGCGCGGATTGGAATTGAAAACCATTATCATCCGGCCAAGAACGCTTCGACGTCCACCTTGCCGGAGCCATCCGGCGGGTCCACCACGCAGCGCGGGAGTCGATCGGCCGCAACGCGGTCCCGGAGCGCCCGGTGCAGCCGCGACGCCTCTTCGGCACCCACACGGAGATGTGAGGTGCCCTTGGCGGCATCCGTGACATGCAGGTAGTACGGGACCACATGGCGCTCGGCGAGCGCGTCGACCAGCGCAACCAGCGTGTCGACATCGTCATTGACCCCGCGCAGCAACACGCTCTGATTGAGGACCTCCGCCCCCGCGTCCCGTAGCCGTCCCAGGGCCTCGTCCACATCTGGGGCCAACTCGCGCGGATGGTTGACGTGGACAACGACGCGCAGCGGAAGCCTCGCCGCCAGCCCTTCCGCCAGTCGGGTCGTCACCCGTGACGGACACGTGATCGGGGCGCGCGTGTGGATTCGGACCCGAGGTACCGCGCTCCGTACGGCGTCGATCGCTGCGAAGAGTGCCCGATCGGTCACCGCGAGGGGATCCCCGCCAGACAAGATGACCTCCGACGCGCCACACGTGCGTACGTAGGCCACGGCGCGTTCCCACGCCTCGGGCGTCGGGTCGGCGGCCTCGGCCGGGTTGTGGTCGCGACGAAAGCAGTAGCGGCAATCCAGATGGCACCGCTTCGTCAGCATCCACAGAACCCGGTCCGGGTACTTGTGGACGACCCAAGGCACCGGGCTCCGCGCGGCGTCGCCCACCGGGTCGGCCACGTCGCCCTCGACCAACACGGCCTCCCGGGGGTCGGGAAGGGCCTGGATCGCCAACGGGTCCGCGGGATCCGACGGATCCATCCGCGCCCACCAACTCGCCGTCACCCTCACGGGAAAGGCCGCGGAAGCGGCGTCATAGGACGCTGCGAGGTCTGGCCGCGCCGCCAGGATCTCGGCTCGAGTGATCGCGCCCGTGCGACCGCTGGACCCCGCGTGATATGCGCGCCCGCCCATCGCCCACCCCGGGAGAGGTTCATGTACCAGACGAGCGAATTCCGCAAGGGCCTGAAGGTGGAGATCGACAACGCGCCGTGGATCATCACGGACTTCCAGTTCGTCAAGCCGGGCAAAGGCCAGGCGTTCACGCGCACCCGCATGAAGAACATGCTCAATGGGTCCACGCTGGAGCGCACCTACCGGACCGGCGAGTCGTTGGCCCCGGCCGACGTCGAGGACGGGAACTTCACCTACCTGTTCAACGACGGCGAAGGCTGGCACTTCATGAATGCCGAGACCTTCGAGCAGATCGAGGTGCCAAAGGAGGTCCTCGCCGAGCAGGCGGGCTTCCTTCTCGAGGAAATGCCGTGCAAGATCCTCTTCTACAAGGGTCGGCCGGTTCAAGTCGAGATCCCGACCTTCGTCGAGCTCATGATCACGTACTGCGAGCCCGGGTCGCGCGGAAACACGGCCACCGGCGGCGCGATGAAGTCCGCGACCCTGTCGACGGGCGCGGAAATCATGGTGCCCTTGTTCATCGAACAAGACACCTGGATCAAGATCGACACCCGCGACGGCTCCTACGTCGAGCGCGTCAGCAAGAAGTGATCGACGCCCACGGCCTCCGCCTTCGGGCGAGTGCGCTGTCGGCCATTCGGCGCTTCCTCGAAGGACGCGGGTACCTGGAAGTACCCACGCCCGTGCTCGTCCCCTCTGGCGCATTCGAGGAGCACCTCCACGTCGTGCGCGCCGCGGATGGAGCGCTGCGCACGAGCCCGGAGTTCGCGCTCAAGCGCGCGCTCGCCGCGGGGCTCGGCCGCATCTACGAGATCGGGCCCTGCCTGCGCGACCGCGAATCGGGTCCCTGGCACGGTCGCGAATTCACGATGCTCGAGTGGTACCGCGTTGGTGCCGAGCCCGACGATGTCATGGACGAGGTCGAAGCCCTGGTCGCCGCCGTGGCGACCGCGATGGGTTTGCCTCCTCCGGGACCCTGGAAGCGGCTGACCCTCCGCGAGGCCTTCCTGGCGCACGCTGGCATCGACCTCGCAGAAACGGACGCCGCCGGCCTTTCCAAAGGCCGCGACGCTGATTGGGACGATGCCTTCATCCGGGCCTTCGTCGAAGACGTCGAGCCCCATCTCAGTGGCCCCACATTTTTGCTGGATTGGCCGGTCGGACAGGCAGCCCTCAGCCGCGTCCACGACGGCCCTTGGCCCGTCGCGCGCCGATTCGAGGCGTTCTTGGGCCGCGTCGAGTTGGCGAATGCCTTCTTCGAACTCAACGACCCGACCGCGTTGTTGCAGCGCGCGGCCTCGTCCGCGGCGACGCGTGCGGCCGCTGGCGACGCGCCACACCCCGTCGACCGAGACCTGGTTCGGGCGACCGCCGCTCTGCCGCGAACGACGGGAATCGCGCTGGGCGTGGACCGCCTCGTCGCCGCGCTCGCCGGTTGGCCCAACCTCTCCCCCGGCCGTGTGGAGGCGACGTGGAACTGAGCGGAAAAGTGGCGGTCGTGACGGGGGCATCGCGCGGCATCGGCCTGGCGATCGCGACGGAGCTCGCCGCCGCCGGCGCACGCATCGTGGGCGTCTCCCGTTCGCCAACGCCGGAGTTGGACGCGCTCGTCTCGCGCACCCAAGGGCGCAGGGTGGCCGCCGACGTCGCCACGACGGAGGGCTGTGCGGCAGTCGTGGACGCGGCGCAGGAGATCGGACGGCTCGACATCCTCGTCAACAACGCCGGCGTGACCTCCGACCACTTGCTCATTCGCCTTGGCGACGACGCCTGGGACCACGTTCTCGACACCAACCTCGGCGGCGTGTTTCGCATGAGCCGAGCCGTGCTGCCAATGATGAGCCGCCAACGAGACGGCGCGATCGTCAACATCGGCAGCGTCACCGCGCGCATGGCGAACCCCGGCCAGGCCAACTACGCGGCGGCCAAGGCCGGCGTCGAAGCGCTGACCCGCACGCTCGCCCGCGAAATGGGTCGACGCAACGTCCGCGTCAACGTCGTCTCGCCGGGCTTCGTCGAGACCGACATGACCCGCTCGCTCCCCTCTGAAGTCCTCACGGCGGCCACGGAGCGCATCCCGTTGGGCCGCATCGGGCAAGTCGGCGACATCGCGCCAATCGTTCGCTTCCTCTGTGGGCCCGGCGCCCGTTGGATCACGGGCCAGACCTTTGTCGTCGACGGCGGTATGTCGACCTGATCGCAGAAAGCGGCGTCAACAAGCCCCTCGAATCAGCAAAATGAATCTGCCCGCTTGACGCCGGACCGGCGGTGCTTGAAATGAGGGCACCAGCCGGCGCCGCGGTGGCGCCGACCGAAAAAACACCGGATCTTCCGGTATTTACGGCTGCCTCGGCGCCGCTAGGAGTCCCCATGCTCGTCCCCCTCACCCGTTCGCTCCGCGATTTCGACCGCCTGACGCGCCACGTCGACGCGCTGTTTGACGGGCCGGCCGCCGCCGTTGCCCGCGATGGCGTCAGCTGGCGCGTCCCGTTCGTCGACGTCAAGGCGACCGAATCCGGTGTCGCGATTCAGGTCGAATTGCCCGGCGTTTCACCCGCCGACCTCAGCGTTCGCGAGGAACGCGGGGAATTGGTCCTCGAGGGCAAGCGTGCCGGAGGTACGGTCGGATTTCGGCGCACGTTCCGCCTCAGCGAGGAACTCGACCCGGAACACATCGAGGCGCGCCTGGAACTTGGCCTGCTCTCCCTTCACGTGCCCCGGCGCACGGGACAGGTTCGTCAGATCAAGATCGAGAGCTGACGCCTTCGAGACGGTGAACGCCGACGAGCGGCGAGCAGGCTGCTGCAAAAGGGCGAAACGCTCGCTGGCGTGCCGGCGAGCGTGATGACCGGTGCTAGTGCTCGTCGTAGACCTTGGGGCGCACGTTGAAATCGACGTGTACCCCCAAGCGCCTTCCGAGGCTCCACCACCGCCCGAGGCGATCCGGCAACGGGTCGCCATCCGAGGCGGACTTCACCACGTCGGTGCCGTCGATCAGAGCCCGCTGGCCGACGTCGGCACCCGCATGCCAAAACCACCACCGGCCGTCCGGCCATTCGACGAACGTGACAGCTCGCGTCGTGGCTTCTCCCTGCGGCCGCGCCGCCCGAAACAGGCCGATCAAAGCCACGGCTTCGACGTCTGCCGCCCCCTCGAGGCGCGACCGAGTCAATCCGGCCAAAAATTGCGGAATCGGAAGGCGAGCCGTCGCGACCGGACCCAGCGGCAATATGTCCGTTCGGTCCGAGCGGAGCACGGCCGCCGCCGGAGGGGCTCCCCCGCGCTCGACCGCCATCCTCACAATCTCGCCTAGGCGCAAGCCCACGTCGGCGTCGGCCCCCTCCAACAAAGGGGGCAAGGTCCTCACGGGAAGCCGCAGCGAGGTCATCCGTCCGCCTAACCTCGGCCGCTCGACGCCGGTCGACCACCGCGCGCCCGCGCGACCCAGCCCTGGACGAGCGGATCGGACTCTGACGCGGCGAACGATCCGCGCCTTGGCCCGCCCCAACCGAGCAGCGCGATCCTCGCGCCAATGAGGACGCACACGTCCGCATCGGGCAGGTCGCCCCGCCGCGCCGCCGGAATCACGAACCAGATGCACCCTGTTGGCGCCACCGCGCGGCGGGCGGCGTCGTGGAATCGGGACAACATCGCCGCTTCCGCCGTCCTGGCCCCGGAGCGCCGCGGGAGGGGCGACGCCGGGCCCTGGTCGTCCCGAAACCACGGCGGGTTGGCGACGACGGCGTCGTAGGGCCCCTCAGCCCAGCTCCCCACCTCCGCAACGACAAGGCGCAACCGGCCCCGAAGGGCCGGAGACCGGAGCGTCGTGGCCCACGCCTCCGCCCACGCAGCATCGCGCTCGATACCGACGACCTCGACGCCGGCAGCGGCCATCAGCGCGCCGACAATGCCGCTACCTGCGCCGAGATCGAGGGCGGTCCTTGGCGCTTCCTCCAGCGCGCGACCCGCCATCCAGAACGCCTCCGAACCGTAGCGAAAGCCCTTGCGCGGCTGGGCGACGTGCAGACCTTCCGCCGGACGCTCGACCGTCAGGTCCAACGAAGCCCAATGTCGCGGCGAAAGACGGCGCCGGGAAAGGTCTGGCTTGGCAGAGCGGCCATGGCGCGACGCCTCGCCTCCACCAAGTCGCTTGCGATTCCTGTCACGCCCGTGACCCGTCCACCCGACGTCCGCAATGGACCGTCGGGTCCGCGACGCGCTCCCGCCACGAAGGTGACGACATCGTCGGTCACCATGGGATCTGGCACCGGGATGCCCGAGGTCGACCCCTCGGGGTACCCTGGCGAGGCGAGCACGACACAACATGCGGCGCCCAAGAAACGGGGCTGCCCAGATGGCAGTCGCCCGTTTGCGGCGCCCAACAGCCATGGAACCGGGTCGTCCGCCCAGGTCGCCATGAGCACTTGGCATTCCGGGTCGCCGAAACGCGTGTTGAATTCCAACACCCTGGGGCCGGCAGGTGTCATCATCAGGCCCGCATAGAGGACCCCGCGGAAGGGCGTGCCGCGGCGAGCCATTTCCGCGACCACCGGCGCATGGACCGTTCGCACGAGATGGGCGACGCCTTCGGCGTCCACCAACGGGCAGGGTGCAATGGCGCCCATCCCCCCCGTATTGGGTCCCACGTCGCCCTCGCCTACGCGCTTGTGGTCCTGCGCGCTCACGAGGCCCACCACGCGTTCGCCGTCCGACAGCCCGAAGACGCTCACCTCGGGGCCCTCGAGCAAGTCCTCGAGGACAATCGCCTGCGCCGCGTCGCCAAACTGCCCGGCCAACATGGCGTCCAGCGCGGCCAGCGCATCGCGGGCGTCAGGCGCAACGACCACGCCTTTGCCCGCCGCAAGGCCGTCGGCTTTCACCACCACCCCACCGCGACGGCACCGCTCGCGACCCCGAGCGACGGACTGGGGATCGGACGCGTCGACAAGGACGGCCTCCGCCGTCGGCACCGACGCCGCTGCCATCACTTCTTTGGCGAACGCCTTGCTCGATTCGAGACGGGCGGCAGCCGCGCTTGGGCCAAAGGCGACGATCCCAGCCCCTTGCAGACGGTCGACGAGCCCCTCCGCAAGGGGGCCTTCGGGGCCGACGACGACGAGGTCGAGGCCGAGAGCGACGGCCGCCCCGACCTGCCCCGCGACATCCGATGCAGCCGCCATACGCGTACCCGCTGGCCACCCGTCCCCCGCGGACAACGCGACGAGTTCCGAGACCGAAGGACTACGGGACAGGCGCCAGGCGAGCGCAGCTTCGCGGCCCCCATTTCCCACGATGCCGATGCGCATGGCGACCTCAGTGCCGGAAGTGGCGGACGCCGGTGAAGACGAGGGCGGCGCCCGCTGCATCGGCCGCGGCGATGATCTCGTCGTCACGCATCGAGCCGCCAGGCTGGACGATGGCCGTGATTCCGGCATCAAGCGCCACTCGAACCCCGTCCGCGAACGGGAAAAAGGCGTCCGACGCCAGCACATTTCCGGCGACGGGCACCGTCGCCTTGGCGACGGCCAACTTCACGCTGTCGACCCGGCTCATTTGGCCGGCGCCCACCCCGTTGAGCCGGTGACCGCCATCGACAGACACGGCAAATGCAATCCCGTTCGATTTGACGGAGCGCACGACTCGCCAAGCGAATCGCAGGGCCGCATCCTCCTCTGGCGTAGGCGCGCGCGCGCTGCGCACCTCCCAGCCGGGTTCCGCGCCATGGTCCCAGGATTGAATCAGCCACCCACCTTGAATTCGGCGCGCGTCGGCCCCACCGGGCCGGCCTTCTGCCCAATCGCCGGGCAATTCGACCACCCGTAGGTCCTTTCGGGTCGCCAACAAACGCTCGAGCGCGAGGGGTTCAAAACCCGGTGCGGCCAACACCTCGAAGAACACCTTCGACTGCCGCAGCGCCTTCATCGCGTCGACATCGAAAGGACGATTGTAAGCGACGATTCCGCCAAAAGCGCTGACGGGGTCCCCGGCCAATGCGCCTTCATATGCGCTCGCCATATCCTGCCCCGTTGCCAGCCCACACGGATTCATGTGCTTGACGATGCAGCAAGCCGGTTCAGCGAATTCGAACACCGACCGTACGGCGGCGTCCAGGTCCGCCAGGTTGTTGAAGCTTGGCGACTTTCCGCCGTGCCAAATCGCGCGAGCGAGCGACCTCCCGCCTGCCTCGCCATCGTCATAGAACGCGGCTCGCTGATGGGGGTTTTCACCGTACCGAAGCGGCTGACGCAACCGCAAGGGCAGCGCAAACTCCTCCGGGTAGCCGTCGCCGCCCATCCATCGGGCCACGACGGCGTCGTACCGTGACGTGTGGCGAAAGGCCCGCGCTGCGAGTTCTCGGCGCAGTTCCTCGCCCGCTCCGCCCTGGCCGAGGGCCCCGATGACGCGGCCATAGTCGGCCGGATCCACGACGACGGTGACCCAACGGTGGTTCTTCGCCGCGGCGCGGACCATGGCCGGGCCGCCGATGTCGATCTCCTCGACAATCGCGTCGCGGCTGGCCGACCCACCCGCCGTCCGCTCGAAAGGGTACAGGTTGGCAACGACAACGTCGATGGGGACGATGCCGTGGGCCGCCATCTCCCCCTCATCCCGGTCGCGACGGGCGAGAATCCCGCCATGCACCTTGGGGTGAAGGGTCTTGACTCGGCCGTCCATCATCTCCGGTGCGCCCGTGAAAGAGGCGACGTCCACGACGTCCAGGCCCGCCGCCCGCAGGGCCTTCGCGGTCCCTCCGGTCGACAGCAGCACGTAGCCAGACGCGACCAGCGCCGTCGCCAAGGGTTCCAGTCCCGACTTGTCCGACACCGACAGAAGCGCCGCGCGCACGCGCCCTCCCAGAGGGGCCGGCGCTAACCGCCCGCGCCGTCCGGCGGCCGCAACACGGTCACGGCCACGACGTGTACGCGGTGCGGTCCGTCGATCCACCCCTCGACTGCCACAAGCGCGCCCACAGGCAGCTCGGGCCACCCCTCGAACACGACGAACGCGCCCGTGGACCGGTCCGTCAAGCCCCACATGAGCCCGCGTCGCTCGAGCCGCCCCACGTAGGCCGGAAGGTCCGCTGGCCCGCTGACGATGCTCCAATCCGCCACGCGAACGGCGCCAAACGCACGTGCCCCTCTCACCTCGACGAGCCAACCCGAAAGCGCGCCCAGGCCGCGGGCGTCGCCCTCGACGATCAAGCTCAATTCGCGCCCCTCTGGCGTCGTCAGGCGGGGACCGAGGTCGCCCGGCGAGATCAAGCCCGTCAACCGGCGACCGCAGCCGGCCAGCACGATGATCAGGACCGCCAACGCGCGCGTCACCATCCAACCTCGCAGCTTGCCCCTACCTCGCTGGGTGATAGCCTGGGCCAGCGACCGGGCGAGTCCGGTGCTGGAGCCCCCAGGATGGTTCTGCTGCCACGGAAGGTCGGTCCGCTGACCCTCATGCGCAAGCTCGGCACTGACGGTGTGACCGAATCTTTCGCCGCGATCCTCGACGAGCCAGCCGGAAAGCAGGTCATCGCGAGGCTCGTTCTCCCTTGGATCACGAAGGACCCCACCCGTGGTCCGGGCATTGAGTCCCGCCTGCGCGACTTGGCCGCGATCCGGCACCCTGTGCTGGTCCCCGTCCTCGACCAGCTCAACATCAACGACGAGCGCTACCTGATCTCCGACGGCGTCGACGCCATCGACTTGCAAGCGTTGTTGGACCATTGCCGCCGAACTGAAACTCAGATTCCGCGCAACGTATTTCTCAACCTCGCAACGCAGGTATGCAACGGCCTCGAAGCGCTGCACAGCCGCTCGGGGGCGGACAGCGGCAACGCCAGCGTCCTTCACCTCGCCATGCGGCCCGAAGCCATCCTGCTGACGACCGATGGCAAGGTCCTCATCGGTGAGTATGGCCTGCTTCGCTCGCCCACTGCGGTGCCGGCTGGCTCCGCCAACGTTCCCACGCCGCGGCTCGAGTACCTGTCGCCCGAACAGACGCACGCGGACCAAAAGCTGACGCCCGCCACCGACATCTTTTCGCTCGGGGCCGTCCTGTTCGAGATGCTGACGCTTCGCCCGATGTTTGCCGGCGAATCGAGCCTCGGCATCATCCAAAAGGTCCGGCGGGCCGAAGTCACGACGCAACTCCTTGAGGTCAAGGAAGCGCTGCCGGGCCTCGACAAGGTCTTGTACCGCGCGCTGAGCCTCAATCCGCGCCATCGCTACCAAAGGGCCTTCGTCCTGCGTGAGGACCTCCGAGGCCTCATGGCGGGCTTCAGCTTTGCGCGAATCATCGACGACACGCGCGAATTCCTGGCCCCAGCCTTTGCCGCGAACGCCATCCAAGGACCCGACCCGGCCCTCAGCCTGCAGCCGCCAATTCCGCTCAATGACCTGGGTCCAATGGGCGCTGGCGTCGCCCCTACGCCCATGGGACGCCGCGTAGTCCCTACCCCGACTCCCCCGCCATCCCGGTCCTGGGGCGGCGACTTTGAGGGCGAAGAAATCACCGCACTCAAGCGCGACCCGACCCCGGCGCCCGCAGCGGAGCGCTGGTTCACACGCGAGGACCACGAAACGCCTGTGCCTCCGCCCGCGGTCCCCGAAGCCGCGTTCGTGCCTGACCCGATGGACGGCCTCCCCGCGTCCCTGCCGTCCGACCTTCACGAGATCGAAAGCAGCCTCCCGACCAACGGCTTCGTCGACACCTCGACGCCCATTCAACCGACCGAAGAAGTCGCATTCCAGAGTGACGTCGCCGAGGCGATGCAAGAGCGATTGGTTGCCCCCTCCATGCCGCCAACGGGCTCCGAACAGGAAGGGGAGGCGGCGAAAACCGCCGTGCAGGCTCGCCCGCTGCCAGAGACCGAGCCGCCGCCCGACGCCTTCGACGAGGCGCCGCCGACCCGGGCCGTGGCCCAGATGCCTCCTCCCCCCAAGCCATTGGCTACGGACGAGCTGACGTCGAAGCGGCAGCGCAAGAAGAAGGGACGACCCGACGCCGAACCTGGCGTCGATGCCTCGGCCTTTGACGAGCAGCGCACCGATGTGCGTCCGCCGACACCCATCCCATTGCCTCCCCGACTCGACACCCGGACGCGAACGCCCGTCCCGCCACGACACGCCGACTTCGAGGCGGAGTGGGACCGGCAACGCCCCACCACGCCTTGGGCGCTATGGGCCGCTGGCGGCGTCGCCGTGGCCGCCATCCTGTGCGCAGGCCTGTTCGCCAGCGGGGTGGTCGGGGTGGTCAGCCTCGGTCGTTCCTCCAGCCCGTCCGCCGACGTCTCATCGCAACCCGCATCGCCGCCGGCACGGCCCGTGCCCCCGGCCCCGAGGCTCTCCGCCTCCGAGCCCGTAGCGTCTCGTCCCGAAGCCGTCGCCGTCGCCGAACCTCCGCCCGTGCCTCCGGTGGCGCCGGCTCCGCCGCCGGCCGCAATGGCACCCCCGCCACCGGCGCCCGTCGCCAAAGCACCGCCGCCACCACCCACGCCTTCGCCGCCGGTGGCCAAGCCGGCGATCGCTGAAGCGCCCAAGCCAGCGCCGGCGCCAAGGCCGCCGGCCGCCACTCCGCCACACCGGGCTGCGCCCCCGGTGGTGCCCACCGCTGCGGCACGCACGACGACGCCCGCTCGGCCGGCGCCGGCCGCGCCGGCCCGGATCACGGCACCGCCCGCGTCCAAGGAGACCGTGCTGACCGAAGACCCGGCCGGCCTGGTCGCCGCGGTCTCCGCCCTTGCGGGGCTCACCGGCGTCGGGGAACGCTCTGTACGCGGCGCGCTGACCCCCGCGGACCGTGCCGTACTGAGCGTCGTTCCCGTCGCGGACCCCGACTACACGCGCGCCCAGACGTTGCTCTACCAAGATGCGAAGGGTCGTGGCGCCACCGCAGAGCGCAATGCGGTCCTGCAGCGAATCCTGGAGGTTCCCGAGAATCGGTACCGCCCGGAATTGCTCGTTGAAGCCGCCGAGATTGCGCTTCGCGACCGCAATTGGCGCTTGGCCCTCGATCGCACCGCGACTGCTGAAATGCACTGGGCCCGAATGCCCTCCGACCTGATTTTTACGCGCCGCGCGATGATCTACGAAATCCAAGCGGGCGCTTGGTCGGGGCGCTTCTACGACTCAGAGGGCTCCGACCGCGATGCGCTTGCCGCCGCCCAACGCTCCTGGGCCCAATACAAATCTCACGTCCTCTCGCGCTCCCGCGGCGATCTGGCGCTCAAGGCCGACGAGCGACTCGCTGTTCTGCGCGACGTGGAGTCAAGGCTCCCATGATTGCGCTCACGTTGGCCCTCTTGGCCCAACTGTCGTCCCAGGCCCTGGCCGCACCACCGGCCATCGAGGGACGCGTCATCGACCGCAACGGACAGCCCGTCCGCAACGTCGTCATCGGCGTCAGCCCCGGCAACCTCCAGTTGTCGACCGACGTCGACGGCCGTTTCGTCATCGCGTACCTGCGCGACGAGGCGGGAGAGCGGATCAAGATCAAGCGCAGGACGCGGTACTCGCTCGACTTCTTCAAGCCTGGCTACCACGTGCAGAAGCTCGATTTCGACTACGTCCGCGGTGCGCTAGCCATCGCTCCCATTGCGCTTGTCCCTGACGTGATCGACGTCCAGGACATGGGAGAAAACCTCGACCCGGCGATTTACGCAGGCGACCCGACGTCCGCCGGCGCTGCCTACGAGGGCCCATGATCGCCCTTCTCCTGGCCTTGGCCTGCGGCCGCCAAGGGTCCCCGCCCGCCGGGTCCGCGCCCGCAAACAGCGTCGCTCCGGCCCCGCGGCCCGACCAAGCGACGGATCGCTATGGTTGGCTGTCCGAGGTAACGTTGCAACCAGAGCAATTCGCCGAGGTCATGGCAACGGGGCGCGAAGGCTGGATTGCCTACCACGCCAACGACTTCGTCCGCGCACTCGATGCGTTCCCCCCCGCCGACCTGGGCCAGGCGCGGGTGATGTGGTCGCTCTACCTACTGAACGCCGACCTTGCGCGTTTGTCCGGTTTCGCCAACGATCAGTTTTTCTCGGAGTGGGAGGCGCGCACGGGCCTACCGCCCGACAGCGCTGCCCCCGTCGTGGCCACACTGGCCTCCTACTGCTCCGAATCTGGCACTCTGGCCGGTTGGGCCAGCCGCGCCAAAGAGGGCCAGGCGGGCTTCGACATGGCCCAGGAAATCGCCCGCGGCCGCTCCCCTTGGGACGTCGAGGGGTCCGATGCCTTCGCGCGCCGGATGGCGCTCCACCGCCTGGTTCGCACCGAGGGCGAAGTGGAACCGCTGATGCGCGCAGCGATGCGCCCTGTCATCGTCGAGCAGGCTGGCGAGTTTGAACGGGTCTTCTACGACCCGTGCCTCCACCGTACGACCGCGGACTACTGGCTCAAACGCACGGCCGACACCCTCGACGGGACCGACTGGCAGGCCATCGCTGCCTTCGCCGACCGCGGACTGGCCGGCCGCATCTTCTCGCCGTGGCTGCGTGCGGACGACCTTCGCTCCGAATTGCGCGCCAACCCCGAGCCTGGTGCGGTCGGAGCCCGGAGCCCGAGCCTCCGCGCATTCGGCGTGGGAACCAACCCGCACGCCGGCGACGACCTCAACTCGGCCCTTACTGAAATCGCGTCGCTCGATCACGGCCTCGCCCGATGGCGCGCGGAACTTGAGTCCAGCGCGGGCGACGACGGGCGTGCGCTGATCGCCGACCTCGACCTCTTCGAGCGCTTCCGCCAGGAATGGCTGACCACTCGCGCCCGCTACGCGCTGGTCGAAGACCGCCCGCGCCAGGGCCTCGCGTACGCAGAGGCCGCACGCAACGTGACGGACCGCTTCGTTGGCGCCGCCAACGGCCCAGTCGTGTGGGCGCTTTTGGCCGAGGCCAACTTGCGCCTTGGCCACACCCGAGAGGCGCTCGACGCGCTTCACATTCTCTCCGGCACCCACCCCGAGATCGTGGGTTTGAAAGAGTTGACGGGGAATTTGGCGGTCCTGCGCGGCATCGGCGAAGCCGGTGACAGCAAGGAGGAATGAACGGTGCGAATCCTTCGTGGCATGCTCTCGGTCGCAGCGCTGCTCGCCGCTTTCGGCGCGAGCGGTGGTCAGCTCCGCTACGCCGAAGACCGTGCGCCCGGCATCGTTTCGCCGCTATTCGCGACGACGATGGCGGAAGTCCGCATCAACGAATTGGTGTTCGAAGGCCTCTATACAGACGACGCCGAATTGCGCTCGGTTCCCGATCTGGCCGTTCGCCACGAATTTGCCGCCGATAAATCCTCCCTCCTTGTCCACCTTCGGCCCAACGTGGTCTGGCACGATGGAACTCCGTTTTCGGCATCCGACGTCGTCTTCACCTACGAGGCGATGAAGCACCCCAAGACCGCGAGCCCGGAATCAGGCCGCGTGGCGTTTGTCGCGGGGGTCGAACGCGTCGACGATTTGGCCGTTCGGTTCACTTTCGTGAAGCCGGAAATCAGCCCCTGGGACCGCCTCCACTTCAAGATCCTGCCTGCCCATCGCTTCGATGGCAATCCCGAGGTGGCGCGGCAGCACCCGTTTCGGCAGGCGCCTGTGGGAACGGGACCCTACCGCGTCGAAGCCTTCCAGGAGGACGGCTCGATCTCCCTCGTGCGCTTTGAGGGCCACCGCCAGGCGCCCCCCATCCCGGCCGTGGTGATGCGGGAAATCACCGACAAGGCCTACCAAGCCAAACTCCTCATCTACGAGTCGATCGAGGCCCTCGTGCGGGTGTTGCCGCGCGATCTCGCCATGTTGCAGGCCGACGCCCGCGTCGCGCTCGCGCCGTACCAGACCCACAGTTGGTGGTACGTCGGAATGGACCTCGGACACCCTGGGTTCGCCAAGCCCGAAGTCCGCGAGGCCCTGTCGCTTTTGGTGGACGCCGCGGCATTGTTGGCCCCGATCGGGACCGGTGAGGTCGTATCGGGCCCGTTCGTACCGTCGAGCCCCTTTTACAACCACGACGTTGCCGCGGTTTCGCCCGATGCTGCCCGCGCGGCCGCCCTGCTTCGCAGCGCAGGATGGACCCACGACGGCCGCACCTGGTCGGTCGACGGCAAGCCCGTTCGCCTGCGCCTCGCGACCGCGGCCAACATCGAGGTCGCGCAGGACGTCGTCATCAATCTGCAGGCCCAGCTCGCCCGCCACGGCATCGCAGTCGATCCGGAATTTCTCGGCCCGGCCGAATGGAAACGTCGGGTGTGGGGCGACCGGGATTTCGACCTCGTCCTGTCCCAATGGACCTTCGACCGAAACGAAGACATCTACGAGCAGTTCCACACGAAAGGAACGCGCAACTTCTTTGGCTATACGGACCCCGAGGTCGACGGCCTGCTGGACGCTGCTCGTGCCGCCACGGACCCCATCGTGAAAAAGGCGCAGTTGCGCAAGGCCCACGCTGCCATCGCGGCCGACCACCCCATGGTATTCCTGTGGACACTCGATTCCTACGCCGCGTTCTCCCGCAAGATCGAAGGGGTCGACGTGCACCCCTTCAGCTTCTTCACCTGGGTGAACCGCTGGACGATGCCCTGACGCAACGGCGTCGTTGACCGATGTCGAAGCGTGCCACCGGCATCGTCTCCACGGCCCTTCTCACCGTTCTCCTCGCCCAGGGCCTGCTGTTTGCGTTGTTGACCACGGCGCCGGGCGACGCCGTCGATCTGATGAGTCCCTCCTCTGCGGCGCGCCCAGCGCTCGAGGAGGCCCTCGGCCTTCAGGGCAGCGCGGGGCAGCGGCTGCTTCGTCACCTTGGGAACTTGGCAACCGGGGACCTCGGTATGTCGGTCGGCGTCGCTCCGGGTCGGTCGGTTGGGAGCCTCATTGCAGGTCCCGTCGCGTCGAGTGCCGCGCTGGGTCTGGTCGCCCTGTTCCTCACCATTGCCGCAGCGTGGTTGGCCGTCGTCTTCGATGGCCGGCGGGTCGCAGCCGTCCGTCTCGTGGCGCTACTTCCCGCCTTTCTCCTCGCCCACATCCTCGTCGGCTCGACGAATGCCGCAGTCTGGTGGGGCGTTCAGGCCGATTGGTGGTCACGGCCGGCCTGGTTCGCCCTCCCCGACGTCGACCACTCCCTACGTGACGCGCTCGCCATCGCACTACTCGCCGCCGCGTCGGGGATGTGGGCCGAGGCCTCTGACGATGTGTCGACGGCATGGCAAACCTTTGGTTCCGCACCCTTTGTCGAAGCCGCCCGCGCCCGCCGGGAATCGATCCGAGGAATGGCGATTCACCACATGGGCTTGGCGACGATCGAACTCGCCGCCCGCCGCGTGCCCTGGCTGCTAGGCAGCCTGCTCGTCGTGGAGCGCGTGCTCCTCATCCCCGGCGCCGGGGCCCTCACCTGGAAGGCCGCAGAACTGCGCGACGTCCCCGTCGTCCTCGCTTTGGGCCTCGCGGCCGCCACAGCCACGGCGCTGGCCACCGCCCTCGCTTCAGGCGCCCGGGCAGCCATCGACCCCCGGCTCGGGCCATGAACACCCTGTTCGACACGCTGATGGAGCACCACGCCGCGCTCCGGCCCGCTTGGCGCCGACCGGGCACGCGCCTCGCGCTCCTGTGGATCGGTGGCCTCGCGTTGGGTTCCTTCGCCTTCATGGGCGCCGGTCTCGATCTGGACGCCGCCGCCGCAAGCGCTGGCCCGTCGTCCACCCACCCCTGGGGGACGGACCACCTTGGCCGCGACGTGCTGGCCCGCACCTTCGCCGCCACCTCGGCGTGGGCCGGGCCCGCGGTTGCCGCCGTCGCCGTGGCGTTGGCCCTGGGCCTGCCGACGGGATCGGCGGCCGGATGGTCTGGCGGCCTTGCGGCCAACGTGGCCCACGCCGTCGCCCGGGCCACCTCTTCCGTGCCGCCGCTCTTCTGGGTCCTGGCGGCGTCGGCAACCCACGGCGCCGACCGGGCAGTGCTGGCCTTTGCGGTCGGCGTCACGGCCGCCCCGTCGGTCGCCGAGTTGGTTGTCGCGCACCTCGCGCGCCAGCGAGCCGAGGGCTCCCTGGACGCCGCTTTGGCCCACGGCCTCAGCCCGTGGGCGGCCCTGATCTACGGAACCTGGGTGGGGAGCGCCGCGCGTCCCCTGGCCCAACTCGCCACCAGGCTCGTTGCACAGGTGCTCGTCATCGAGGCGACCCTCTCCTACGTAGGCGGCGGCCTCGGCCTCCCCCAGCCCGCGCCCAGCCCCGGCAACCTCATCGCCTTCGACTGGGGATACCCCGTGAGTTGGGTCGCCACAGCCGCCCCCATCCTCACGCTCGCCTTCACGTTGGTGGCTCTCGACGCCGTTGCCAACGCCCTGGCGGACGCTCATGACTGACCCGCGCCTTCGCCTCGACCGAATTCGCGTCGCCGCCGGCGACCGGACGCTCCTGCACGACGTGACGCTGGAGTTGCACGCTGGCGAACGGCTCGCGCTGCTCGGGGCCAGCGGCTCCGGCAAGAGCCTGACGGCGCGGGCGCTCGTCGGTCTGTTGAACGTTCGACCCGGGGTCGTCTCCGGCGACCTGATGGTCGAGTTGCCCGACGGCCGCGTCATCCTGCCCTACCGGCGAACGGGCGCCCAGCGCGACAGCGCCTTCGACGCTGTCCGTGGCATCGTCGCGTGGATGCCCCAGGCCACGACAGGAGCCCTGGACCCCTTCCGCACCGTCCGCGACCAGCTGGCCGCAAGTGCGGCCGGCGACCCGATCCCGTGGGCGGGCCGGGTCGGCCTCGACGAAGGCGCGCTCGACCGATGGCCCCACGAACTGTCGGGCGGCATGGCCCAGCGGGTCGTCCTGGCTCAGTGCCTCGCAAGGGGCGCCCGGCTCTTGATCGTGGACGAACCCACAGCCGCCCTCGACCCGGTCGCCCGCTCGGCGGTGCTGGAGGACTTGTACGACCTTGCCGAGCAGGGCGTGGGCGTGCTCCTCGTGACCCACGACCTACGCCAGGCGCTGGGTTGGGCGGACCGGGCCGTGCTGCTCCACGACGGCCGGGTGGTGGAGGCGATGCCGAAGGAAAACCTCCGCATGGCAGAAGCCACGTCCGAGGCCGGACGACGCCTGTTCGCCGCCGTCCGCGCGGTTGCGCCGGGGCGCGCATGATCGCATGGCAATTCGTCGACGTCGCGGTTGCCTACGGGGCAGGCCGCTTCGTCTTGGACGGCGTCAATTTCACCGTCCGCGCGGGCGAACGCGTTGGCATCGCCGCGCCGTCAGGGGCTGGAAAATCGACGTTGATCCGCGCGGGGCTCGGATTGCTGCCTCTCAATCGCGGCGACGTTTACCTGTTTGGCCAAAACACGCGCGCCTTTTCGTGGCGAGACTGGAGGTTGGCCCGTCGCCAGGTCCAGTGGCTACCCCAGGATCCCCTGCTCCTCCTCCCACAAGGCCTCCCCGTCGGTCTCGCGCTGCGCGCGAGCCTGCGGACATTCCAACCCGACGTGGACGCTGCCGAGGTCGCCGAAAGCCTGTTGGCGGCCGTGGGTCTACGCGGTCGCGGTCGCGCCCTGCCGCAGCACCTCAGCGGCGGGGAGCGTCGTCGAGCGGGCCTCGCGCGCATTCTGTGTGCGCGTCCGTCGCTCGCCGTCGTAGATGAGCCTACCTCCGGCGTCGACGCCGCCTTGGCCCTCGAGCTGATCGACACGATTCGCGACGTCCTCCCCGCCCAAGCCACGCTCGTCGCCATCAGCCACGACCTGGCCTTGCTCGTGCGTACGATGGACCGCATTCTCTTCCTTGCCGAGGGCGAACTCGTCGACGATCTGCCGGCCGCCGCCGTCTTCGACGGGGCGGGACCAGCCCACCCCATCGCTCGGAACCTCGTCGCCGCCGAACGGGGCCGCCCTTGACGCTGTGGTGGACAACCCTTGCTTGGGCGGACCCCGCCGCCGTCGTCGACGAGGCCCGCAGCGCCGTCCGCGCAGGCCAGATCGACGAGGCCCGAGCCCTCATCCGAGAGCTGGTGCAATCGCCCGACGGCCGCCAATACGGCGAGGGGTGGTGGCTGCTCGCCCAACTTGCCGTCCAACGGGCCGACCTCGACGAGGCCCTGCGCGCCGCCGATCGCGCGTTCGTCCACGCGCCCGACGACGCTGCGCGCACCGCCGCCGAAGCGCTTCTCGTTTGGCTCAACGATCGATTCGGCACCCTGCACATCACGTCGAAGGCTGAAGCCTCCTACCTGCTGAAAGAAGCCGAGCCGTACTTCGAGACCGAGTTGAGGGAGTGGTCGGCAACCGCCGTCGCTGCGGTCCAGCAACCGTCACCTGGCCCCCGGCGCGTCGGGCTCCCAGCCGGCACCTGGACCCTCGACGGCCAAAGCCTCGTGGTGGCTCCAGGCGAAGTGACCGAGGTCTCAGGCGGTGGCTCGGCTTGGCGAGACCTCGGCCTTGGGGTCGGCGCATCCGTGATTGGCGGCGGCCCCACCTTTGCCGCGGCGCACCTCCACGTGCGATGGGACGCCCCCGTTGGGACATTCAGAGTCGGCTTGGAGGCCGCGGGCGGTCCCCATCTCTTTCCGACGTGGGAAGGTGCACTCGTGGCGACCAGCGGCCGGGTTGGTGCGACCGGCCACGCCTTGGTCGGGGACGGCACCCGCCCCATGCGGCTGGGGTTGCGCGCGGGCATGGGTCGAGCCCCTGGGACGCCGCTGACGTGCCGCGAAGGCACGTGTGGGCCCGACGTCGACGTCCCTGACCTCGCCCTCTGGGCGACCCGCACCGACGCTTACCTCCACGTGGACGTCGGCTTCGACCAGACGTCCAGTCGGGCCGCTCGGACGTGGGGCGTCAGCGTCGTCCCGTTCGCTGGCGCCGCGCTCGGCTGGGTCGATCGTCAGGGATCCGCCACCCGGCTCGATGGGGCCGGGGCCACATCTTGGGTCGCAGACGCCCCGGCCACGTTCAGCGCAGAGGCCGGCCTTTCCCTCACGGTGTTCTTCCGCCCTTGACCCGGAAAGTCCAGTCCAGTTCGTCGACGGGTTCTCCAAGTGATGGGGTAGAGTGCGCCGCATGACTTGGCTCGCCCTTTTGGCCCATCCGTTCGCCGCCGCCAGCACGGCCACCCAGGTGGCCGCCGTCCTCGGCGCGAACCTCCAGCGCCCGGACTGGTCGCCAGGCGGCGATCGACTGGCCTTCGAGGCGAACTTCCACGACAAGCGCGTGATCGAACTCTACGTCGGTGAACCCGACACACCGCGCTTCGCGCGCATCCGCGCCGTCGAGCGCTCCCAAAACCCGCTCACGGCCGGCTTCAGCACCGGTGTCGTGTCGAATCAAGTCGTCCACCAGTTGCATTGGGCCCCACCGCCACAGAACCGGTACGTCTTCGCCGCGTCGAACACCCAGCAGGACTACGACCTCTATTTGGACGGGTCAGGCACGGTCGGCGCCAGCCCGGCGGCTGAGGGCGACCCCCGTTGGTCCCCGGATGGACGCCGAATCGCGTTTACGAGCGCTCGCTCCGGCGAAGGGGATTTGTACCTTGTGGATCGCCAGATGCCCGAGGCCGCCCCCCGCCGCCTGACCCAGTTGCCAGGCACCTCCGAGGTCGACCCCGCCTGGTCCGCGGACGGCCGTTCGCTCGCATTCATCGCGCACGCGGCGTCCGGGGACAAGCTCTGGCTGCTGCCGAATCTCGACGGCCAACCTATCGCAGCTACGGCGGTCGGCGGGTCCCACATCCGGCCCTCGTGGGCGCCCACCGGCTCTCGCTTGGCCTTCTACGCGAATACCATTGGCGCTCGCTGGGACTGCTACGTCGTCGACGCCGCCGCCCCCGGCACAGCGACGCTGATCGCCGAAGACGTGCTGCCCAACGCGCTGGGGCCGTCGTGGACCCCCGATGGCCGCCACCTCGTCCTCGTGCAAAATCGCGACGCCGACTACGACCCCCTCTTTGCGGTCAACGTCGCCAATCCCAACACCCGCACTTCGCTCAACCTCGGGACCGTGGGCCACGGCGACGTCGACGTGGTCAAACGGCCCGACGGCGCCTTCTGGGTCGCCTATGTGGCGCAGGGCAAAGAAACGGACGTGTTGAGGGATTTCAAGCGCGTCTTCATCTCCGCGCTGCCAGAGCTCAACTGACGCGCCGCGCCCGTAGGTCGGGCACGGCCACGGCGACCGGCAATCCGCATTCGGGCGCGGAAATGCCCTCGGTGTCGACCACAAAGTGGGCGATTTGGCTCGGCGCAATCTCCGCGAGGCGGAGGGCAGCTCGGCGCGTGACGACGCAGGGTTCGCCTGCGGCGTCCCAAGCCACCGCCATCCCGCCATTGCGCAGGTTTTCGGCGGCGCGTTCTGCGACCATCAGCCGACGCAAGGTGCGTCCGTCTCGCCCGCGAAAGTGAAACGGGACCGGGCCCGAAGCCCGAACGCGGTGGGCCTGCAACAGCTGACGGACCTGGAGTCCGACGGTCATTCGCTCCCGCTCTTGTTCCAGCCGCGTTCGACGCTCGCTCCTCGCCGCGAGCGCCGCCAAGCGTGCCGCTTCCGCCTCCGCAGCGCGCTCGCGTTCGACCTGGCTGGAGCGGGCCCGAGCGCCTTGCGCCACCCGTCTGGCATCCTTGAGTTCGCGCTCCACGCGGGCCTTGTCGGCTTTGGAAACGACGCCTTTGGCGATCAGCGCCTCGCGCAGCCCCATGGCACCTCCCCGGCGCAACCATGAGTTCTGCTAGCCTGCCGGACCACCACTCTCCAAACCCTCACGTCACCACGGCTTGACCGCCAACGCGGCCATCAGTGCGTCGTAGGCCGCCTGCTCACCGGCCGTCAGGTTGCCGTCGAGGAGGTTCGGCGCGGCCTCGATCCATCCAAAGCTCATGTCGTACATTTCCTCGGTCCCCAGCGCGTAGTCCCGCACAAGGCGGTAACGGTCGTCGCGAATGCCTTGGAGGTACTTGTTCCACTCCAGGTGGAAGCCCGGCGGCGAGAAATCCTCGGCGTACACGACGCTCCGGGGTGCCGGCGCCTCGGGATCCGCAAGCATGCCCACCAGCGAGACGCTCTGGGCCGACGCGGGGTGGTCCATGGCCAACGGAACACCAGCGAGATCTGCAATCGTCGCGTACAGGTCGATGGCGTGGACGAATTGCTGCTCCGACCAGACACCAGGCCCCTCGACCGCAGGGCCAACCACGATCATCGGCACGTGAACCCCGGCTTCGTATGCGGTGTTCTTCGCGCGGTCGGCGTCCCACGGAATGTCCGTCCCGTCGTCGGGCGTTCCATTGTCCCCCAAGATGACGACATGGGTCCGGTCCAGCTTGGCGCCGTCCACCGACGCAAACATGCGACCGATCTCGGTGTCCATGGCCTCGACCATCGAGTTGTAGTCCTGGATACGGCGCGTGGGCGTGCCCACGACCGTGCCGCTCCAAAGGTCCGCGGGCGGGTCGTCATACGGCGCGTGCGGGCTGTTCAGGCCGACGACCAGGAACCACGGCTCGGGCATCGCAGCCACGCGGGCGACGACCTCATCGACCGTCGCCGTGAGATTGTAGACGTCCTCGACGCGCGAGCAGGCGCCGTCGACGCAGTGCTCCCAGGAATAATAAGACTGGTAAAGCCCGTCCTGCGTGCAGGTGTTGCCAAGCCCGTGCAGCGTGCTGTCGAATCGGTCAAATCCATGGATGGTCGGGCTGTTGAAGAAGTCGAAGTCCCGCGAATCCACGTGCCATTTACCGATCAACTCCGTCCAATATCCAGCATCGGCCAGATATTCGGGAAGCGTCTCTTCGGACTCGAGCAGCGCATCGTCGGCTTTACACGCCAAAGCCGTGCCCACACCCGTCTGAAATCCCCATCTTCCGGTCAGGATCGCAGCGCGTGTCGCGGAGCAGCTAGGATTCGTATAGGCCCAGCGAAACGGACGCCCAGACGCCGCCAATTCATCCAGCACCGGCGTGGGTGGCCGCACGGGATGGGCATCGTATGCACCCACCTTGTCGATTCCGATGTCGTCGATGATCACCAGGAGGATGTTTTCGGCGGCGTCGCCAACCGTCGCATCCGCGGCAACCGCTACGCCATGGTCGAGGCCGTCGAACGGATCGACGGCGCAGGAAATGACCTGACCAGGAGCCGCGGTGACCTTCCACGTGACCCCGGTGGCGACGACCGCGCCGTCCACCCTCCACGTGACGCTGGACTGATCGACGTCCCCGTCGGCGTCGTCGAATGTGTACGTGCAAACGACGTCTTCACGCTCCAGGGGGGCGGCGGGCGCTAGCGTCACAGCCGTGACCTCCGGCGGGGCGTTCCCCACCACGACGGTCTCACTTTGGCCGACGCCAAGGCCGCCGAAGCCGTCGCCGGCCAGCACCGAGCACGACACGGCGGTACCCCTCGGGGCCAAACCAGGGAGCAGCTCGGGCGCCACAATGTCGCCCGCGTCGGTGTGAAAGGTGCGGGAAATCACGGCGACGGCTTCGCCCTCGGCGTCTACGAACGACGTGGCCTCGCAGGCCAATGTGTCGAGCACCGTAGGATTCGGCGGAGACAACACGACCGTTTCCACCATGGGGGGCACGTTGCCGATGCTGACGCTCGCCTCGACCGCCGGTCCACCCCCGAGGGGAACGCCCTCGGCGGTCCAATTCTCCCCCCGCAACACGATGCCGGCCTCGACCGACGGACCGTCAAAGCCCGTTTCTTCCCCATCTACGGTCCAGGTCCAAGTCAACGGGACGGTAGAGCCATCCTCCCGCTGCGCAGCGGCGTCCACGACCACCACGAGGGCGTCGCCCGTCACGGGCAGGGCGGGTTCGACATGGCCTCTCCCAGGCGTCATTGCAGTGACGCCGGACGTGTCCGTCGTGTCCGGCCCGGTCGTGGGCGGCAGGGTCGCCTCCGTCACGTCGGTCGACAAGCCGCACGCCGCCCAAAGCCACACATAGAGGCGCATCCATCCCCCCGTCACCCCCAGATAATGCGTCCCTAAACGTCCTGATTGGTTAGCGGTGGGCTCGCTAGACCGATACCATGGCCCGACCGGGACGCCACGTTGTTCCAACGATCTTGAGTCCTACTCATGGTGGCCGCATGCGGGGAAGCCGAGGAATGCGCCGAGTGGTTCGTTGACGCCGACGGCGACGGCATCGGGGCCGGCGTTGCGTCCACCACCTGTGACGCTCCGCCGAGAAGCTCGGCACGCAACGACGACTGCAACGACTCGGACCCTGCCATTCTCCCAGGCCAGCTCGAGGTCTGCAACGAAGTCGACGACGACAAGGCGACGTCGACATCGCGGTCGGCGCCCCGATGTGCGACGGCGACAAGACCAATGCGGGTTGCGTGTACATCGTATTCGGCTCAGATTTCTGAAGGCGCGGTCGAATTCGCTTTCGGCTCCCTAGGACTCATGGGTCCAAGGGTTGGAGGTTCCGATGACGTTCTTGGCACTCATGGTTGGCTGCATGGCTTCGGATGCGGACCGGTTCCGGTCGGCTCTGCCCGACGAGCGGCTCCTTGTCGATTTCCCGTCGGACGCGACCGCCCGCGTCGGCGAGCCAAGCACCTACTGGCGATTCACGCAGGAAGTCTCGACGGGGGTCAACGTGTTGACCGCTACCGTTCTCGCGGGCGTCAACATCGTCACCACGTTCGAGCCCACGATCACGAACGGCGACACCGCCCTGTGGGGCCCGTGGACCGACCAGGGCGTCGACGGCCAGCTCACGATCAACGACCTCGGCGACGGCCAGTTTACTTGGCTGCTCGAAGGGCGCCTCACTGGCACGACCCCGTGGTTGGCGCTCGCCGTGGGCGACAGCACCCCGGGGGAAGAGGGTGACCTCGGCGTGGGGTCCTTCGTTCTCGACCTCGACGCAATCACCGCCGTCGACCCCGATTCAACGGCCACTGGCGCCTTCGCCGTGACCTACTCCGGCGACGGGGAGACCACTTCCGTCGACGCCTTCCTCGACGACTTCGCGGAGAACGGAGCTGCCCCTGGCGACGCGGCGACCTCGTGGGACCAGGATGCGGATGGCGGCGCGATGAACCTCGTCATCGTGGCCGACATGAGCGTCGACAGTCTCCCGGAAACGATCCTCGTGCGCAGCCGGTGGATCGGCAGCGGCGAAGGTCGTGCCGACGCATGGGTGACCGGCGGCGACCTCGGGATCTTGGCCCTCACCGTCAGCGAGTGTTGGGACGCCGCG
This sequence comes from Pseudomonadota bacterium, assembly GCA_005776945.1. GTDB lineage: Bacteria > Myxococcota_A > UBA796 > UBA796 > SXOB01. Next base: position 81,804 of record SXOB01000003.1, on the reverse strand, counting down.
GCCATCACGACGTGGCTCGACGACGACATCTCGTTGGTCGTCGAGGGCGACCCTACCCGCTGCCCGTACGCGGACGCCGAGTACCCCGACGCCCCGTAGCAGGGGCGTCGCCGCCTCATCGAATGCGGCGCGACAACTCTTTGAACACCGGCCCTGCGGCGACCTTTAGGTCCCGCAGGAGCACCGTTTCGGACGGAAGGACCTCGATGCCCTGGGCCCGCAGGTGGTCCAGCGCACACCGCCAATCGGCCTTGCGGCGTGAGAGGACAGCGTCGGAAAGAACGGTCACCTCGACGCCCCGGGCGGCGAGCCCGAGCGCGGTGCTCGCCACGCAAATGTGGGCTTCCATACCCACGAGAAGGACGTGGGAGGGCGCCAAATCCTCAAACGCGGCGCACATCGCCGGATCGTCGAGGCAGGAGAAGTGGGTCTTCGCAAAGGTGCGACGCCCGGCCAACGCTTGGACCGTGGGCCCGAGACCCTGAGGGTACTGCTCGCTCGTCCAGACCGGCTCACCAAGCGTCTCGGCATACCAAACGGCGTTGGTGGCTGCCTTCAGCGCGTCGACACGCACGACCTCGGGCATCGCAGGCACCAGCCGTTCCTGCCAGTCGATCACCCACCAGGCTCGTCCGCCCATTGGAACCCCTTGGCCGCCTACCATCGCCCCCACGAGAGGCCCAGATGAAAGGCCCACGGGATTAGACGCGGAGGGGGAGCAGCCATGTACCCGCAGCTGATCGAGAATCCCGGCGGCATCCCGGTCAACACCTACGGCATGTTCATGCTGCTGGCCTTTTGTTGCTCCTTCCTGCTCGTCCAGTGGCGTGCACCCAAGGTGGGCATCGACCCCGACCGGCTTCCCGGCGTCTACGTGGCGGCTGGCATCGGGGGCATCATCGGCGCCCGCGTGCTGTACGCGGTGGCAGTCGAATGGAAGGAACTGCTCGCGAACCCCGCCCATCTGTTCTCGATGTCTGGCGTCGCCGTCTACGGTGGCGTCGTCGGCGGTGCGCTCGCGGTGCTCGCCGTGGCGCGACCCCTGAGCATTCCCATCTGGAAGCTCGCAGACATCGCCGGGCCCTCGGTCCTGATCGGAATGTCGGTGGGCCGCCTCGGCTGCTTCTTCGCCGGCTGTTGCCACGGAGCGCCGGCGCCCGCGGGAGGCACGCCGCTCCTGCCAGAGGGTCTGCTCGGAGGCAACCTCCACCTGCTCAGCAGTCCACCGTTTCTGACCGCCACGTTCGATGGCGGCGTCAGCCGGCTGCTGCACCAACCGCTTTACCCGACCCAGTTGTGGTCCTTCGCCTTGCTTGGCTTGTTGTGCGCCACGCTCGTCGCCAAGTGGCGCAGCCGCGCCTTCGACGGCCAGGTGGCCGCGTTGACGCTCATCGTCGAACCTCCGGTGCGCATCTTCGTCGAGTCCTTTCGCGCCGACGAACGTGGCTACTCGCTGACCTTCCCCGCGCCGCCCTGGGTGGCCGACCTCTTCCCAGGCCTCGCCAGTGCCGGCTCGACCCCGGATGCGGCCATCGTCGGATTGACGACGAGCCAGACGATCGCATTGGCCGGAATCGCCCTTGGCGTCGCCATCTACGCGCTGAGGCGCAATGCCGGCGTCGCCCCCGAGAAGGTCATCGTCCACGACCAGATGATGTGACCGTCACCATCTCGGAAGCTGCCCTCGTTCCGCCAACGACGTGGTGTGCTGTCCAGCGATGATGAGGTGGTCGAGCAACGGAACGCCAAGGGTCGCACCTGCCCGCGCCACCGCCTGGGTGACCTGCAGGTCCTGCGGGCTGGGCTCGGGGTCTCCCGAGGGGTGGTTGTGCGCAAGAATGACGGCGCACGCGCCGAGCGCCACAGCCGGTTTGTAGACCTGTTTGGGGTCGACGACGGTGAAGGCGTCGCTGCCACGGGTCAACATCCGATGCGCGACCCGCACTCGGCGCCGGTCCAAGTACAGCGCATGAAGCTCTTCGTGCGCCAAGCCGCGGAGGCCAGGGCCCAGCTCCCGTTCCGCCGCGGCCGGATCCAGCACCTGAGCGGCGGCCGGTGTGTCGGACAAGGCGCGCCGCCCAAGCGCGAGCGCGGCCAAAACCCGCTCGGCCCTCGCCGGCCCGACGTCACGCCTTCTGGCCAGCTCGCCCGGGTCCATCTTCATGAGGCGGCCCAACCCCCCGACGTCCCGCAAGAGCCGATCAGCGACGGCGACCGCCGAAAGGCCGCGTGGGGGGCGGCCAAGGACGCACGCAAGCAACTCGATGTCTCCGAGCGACGGACTTTCCCACAAGCGCGTTTTCATGGCGCCCGCCTTGGCAAGTTGCGGGCCAAGGAGGGACGCCGCGAATCCGCCGTCCAAATCCGACGGCCGTCGGCAGCGTCAGGGCGGGAGCACGGCCAACTCGAAGCGAACTGGGCCGGCGCCGACGAGGTCGTCCATATCGCCCTGCGTCAGTTCGCCCTCGTCGGCCAGGGCGCGAACAAAGGCGCCGAGTTGCTCAGAGGGCAGCTCGATGACCAATCGCTGAGGCCCACCCGACCCCAGCGCCGCTGCGTCGACCGTCCCTTCGACCCGCCCGCCGAGCCGGCCGACGATGCGCTGGATGACCCAGGCCTCAGCGCTCACTTCGGGTGTCCAGCGCCAGGCCGGCAGCTCGGGCACCGCGACAGGAGCCGGTGCGGGTTCGGCCTCCGCCGTGCCTTCGAGCACGGGTGCCCGCCGAACGACGGGAGGGTCGGGCGCGGTTGGCGCAGTCGTGCCGGCCCCCGCCGACGCGCTCGGGTGCGCGACGATGCGCAAGGCGGCGGGACTGGCCGACGGTGGCGACGGCACGGTGCCGCGCGGCCACTGGACGGCCGCCACGGCAAGGACGGCAATCGCAGCCGCAACGAGTTCAAGGCGGATGTTGGGAAACGACCGACGGAGAGGCGCGTGTGCGGGCCGCAACGCCCTCACCGCATCCCGGCCCGCCCGCGCGCGGCGCGCCTCGTCCTCCCATTCCGGATCGGATTCGACAAGCTCGGCGACGCGCTGCGCGTCGGCCGCAGACAATTCTCCGTCGAGCCAAGCGGAGATGTCCTCGCGCGGGTTCACTCCCACACGTCCTCCGGCCCGACGCCCCGGAGTACGTCCGCCAAGGCGAGGCGCGCCCGATGCAGCCGGCTCTTCACCGTACCACGTGGCACGTCGAGCACGTCGGCGATCTCCTCGTAGGAGAGGTCGTTGAGGTCGCGCAGCAGGATCACGGCGCGATGCTCCTCATCAAGCCGACCGAGCGCGTCGCCAACGAGCCGACCGGCTTCGGTGGCGTGCCGACCCTGGTCAGGTGCAGGTTCCGTCGACTCGAGGACAGGGGCTGGCCGATCCAGGTCGTCGGGAGCGTCGATGGTGTCATGGGCCTCCCACCGACGCCGACGCCGCCACATCGCGCGATTCTTGCACTGGTTGACCGCGACTCGGTGCAGCCAGGTCGACCACGTCGAATCCCCGCGAAATTGACCGACACCCCGCCAAGCGGCCACAAACACGTCCTGGGCAGTCTCGTCGGCCGCCCCGGGATCGCCAAGCCAGCGAAGGCAGAGCTGGTAGATCGGCGCCCGCCAGCGTCGCACAAGTTCGGAAAACGCAGCCTCGTCGCCATCGCGAGCCCTCACCACCAATTCAGCGTCTGTCCCGGTCCGTCGGCCAGCGAACCATGACATTCCGACGCCTCAGTCCTTGGACCACGGGGACGAGCCCGCGGTTCCACCTTCCGACGACAGTCGAGGGTCCATTCTCAAAGGAACGCCTTCGCGCACCGACGACAAGATGGCTTCGCGGCCAACGCGCCCTGTCGGAAAGAGCGTTCGGCGTACGCGTGCGTTGCGAAGCGTGACGCCGTCCAGAAAGGCGTGGTCGAAGTCGGCGTCCTCCAAATCGGCGCCGTCGAAACAGGCACCCGCGCAGTTGGCCTGCCAGAACGACGCTCCGACCAGTCGGGCATTGCGAAAGGACGCCCCCGCGACGTTGGCGTCGCCGAACTTGGCGCACGTGGCATCACGGCCGTCGAACACGAGACAGCTCAGATCCGCGCCCCGCAGGTCGGCGTTCGCGATCGAGCCCCCCGCCGCCAACGTCTCGACCACCCACCGTCGGTCCGACACGGTGCCCCCGCACCAGGAGGATAACGGGGGAAGGCCCCTCGGGGAACGGAGCGTCCATGCGCGTGGCGGTGCTCGGAACGGGAGCTTGGGGCACGGCGCTCGCGATCCATCTCGCGCGCGTGGGCCATCAGGTCGCGTGGTGGGACCACAACGCGGCGCGCGCCACGGCGATGCGCCGCGATCGGCGCAATCCGTCTCATCTCCGCGACTTCGAGCTGGCGCCCAACATCGCGCCCACGCCGGACCTCGCCGCTGCCGTCGGCGAAGCCGACATCGTCGTGCCGGTCGTCCCGTCCCACGCGCTCCGCGAAGTACTCACGCGTGCGGCGCCCGACGTGGGTCCTGCCGCTGCTCTCGCGATCGCTACCAAGGGGTTGGAGGACGGCTCCCACATGACGGTGGCGGAGGTGGCGGCGAGCGTCTGCCCCTCCGCCGTCGACCGAATCGCCGTGCTTTCGGGACCTTCGTTCGCGCTTGAAGTCGCGCGCGGCCTTCCCACCGCGGTCGTGGCCGCCGGCTTGGCTCCGACCACCCAGCGGGTTGCGGCCGCCTTCCACGGCGACCGTTTCCGCGTGTACACCAGCGAGGATGTCGTCGGCGTCTGCCTCGGCGGCAGCCTGAAGAATGTCATGGCCATCGCCGCGGGTGTCGCCGACGGGCTCGGCCTCGGGCACAACGCCATCGCTGGCATCATCACGCGGGGCCTCGCCGAAACGGGCCGCCTCGCAACGGCGAGAGGGGGACAATCGGCCCTCACACTCATGGGCCTCGCGGGCCTCGGGGACCTCGTGCTCACCTGCACAGGCCACCTGAGTCGCAACCGCCGCGTCGGCGTCGCGTTGGGCCAAGGACGGCCGCTGAGCGCCATCCTCGAAGAGCTCGGCGAAGTCGCAGAAGGGGTCGGGACGGCCCGCAATGCCGTGGCCCTCGCGGAGACCAGTGGGGTGGAGTTGCCGATCACCGAGCAGGTGCATGCCATGCTCGACCGCGGCCGACCGCCAATGATAGCGCTCGCCGCGTTGCTCGGCCGCGAACGCCGTGCCGAACGCGACGTCCCCACGGAGGGGTGACGATGCCACCCATTCAGCTTCGTGGCGTCACCAAGCACTATGGCGCCATCCAAGCCCTTCGGGGTGTCGACTTGACCGTGCAACGCGGCGAAGTCGTAGGCCTGCTGGGGCCCAACGGCGCCGGCAAAACGACGCTGATGAAGGTCCTGACGGGCTTCATTGCGCCGACCTTCGGTAGCGCGACCATTGAGGGTCACGACGTCGTCGGCGACCCCGTTCGAGCCCGTCAGTCGCTCGGCTACCTGCCCGAAAATGCGCCCATGTACGACGAGCTCACCGTGGCCGAGCATCTCGACTTCTGTGGACGCGTCCGCGGGCTGGGGACGGCCGAGCGCCATCGCGCGATCGACCGCGTCGCCACGGCGTGTGCATTCACGGATCGGCTCAAACAGCAGATCGGCACCTTGTCCCGCGGCCTGCGTCAGCGCGTCGGCCTTGGCGCGGCCATGCTCCACGGACCCCCGATCCTCATCCTGGATGAGCCGACGACCGGCCTCGACCCGAATCAAATTGCCGACATCCGGGCGCTCGTCCGCGAGGTCGGTGCCACCCGCACCGTCGTGTTGTCCACCCACGTGATGAGCGAGGTCGCCGCAGTCTGTGGCCGCGTCGTCATCGTCCACCAGGGCCAAATCGTCGCGGACGGCCCGACGGCCGACATCGTGGCGAACGCCGTCGGCGTCGCGATCACGGTCGGCCTACGCCAAGAAAAAGTCGTCGTCCGCCCCGAGGTCGTCCGTCAGGCTCTCGCCGAGTTGCCCGGCGCCTCTTCCGCGCTGGTGCTTGCGGCGGCAGGCGGCGACATTCGCTTCCGCATCACGGCGTCCACGGACCTCCGGCCCGAGGTCTTTCGTTGGGCCACGCGCCACGGGTACACGCTGGTGGAACTCACGCTCGAACAGGCGCCATTGGAAGAGGTCTTCCGCCAGCTGACAGGCGCGTCATGAGCCAAGCAGTCGTAGGCACCGCAGGGCACATCGACCACGGCAAGACGCGGCTCGTCCGTTCGCTCACTGGCGTCGACCTCGACCGAAGCCCCGAGGAACGCGCCCGAGGCATCACGATCGACCTCGGTTTCGTAGCGTGCCCATTGCCGGGCGGAGGACGCGTGGCCCTCGTCGACGTCCCCGGCCACGAGCGGCTCGTCCGAACGATGGTCTCCGGCGCGTCCGGCATCGACGCCGTCCTGCTCGTCGTGAGCGCGGTTGAAGGCGCCATGCCCCAGACGCGCGAGCACCTCGACATCCTCGGCTTTCTCGGCGTGCCCACCGGCGCGGTCGTGATGTCGAAAGTGGACCTCGTGGACGCGGAGCTGCGCGAGCTGGCCCTCGACGACATCGCGCTGACCGTACGCGGCACGTTCCTCGAGGGCACGCCCATCCTCCCGTTTTCGGCGGTGACGGGCGAGGGGCGCGACGCCGTTCTCGCCGTCCTCGCGTCATTCGGTCCCCGCGTACGACCGCTCCGCGGGAGCTTCCGAATGCCCGTCGACCGCACCTTCGTTCGGCCCGGCTTTGGGACGATCGCGTCGGGGACCGTGGCTACCGGCACGCTGACGGACGGCGCCGCCGTCGTGATCCAACCCGAGGGGCATCCCGCCCGCGTGCGCGGCCTGCAGGTCCACGGTGTCGCGGCAAACCAAGTCGTCGCGGGCCATCGCGCCGCGATCAACCTCGCCGGCGCAGGCGATCTCTCGCGGGGGGCAAGCATCTGCGTCGGCCCCGTGGCTGTCACCTCGATCGTCGATGTCGCCTACCGCGGCGTCGGGGGTGCCGCGCCGCCCGACGGGGCGTCCGTCCGCCTGCTCCATGGCACGAGCGAGGTGCTAGGCCGACTCGTCGCCATCGGAGCCATGCCCGACGGCTCGGCCTCCGTTCAACTTCGGCTCGACACACCCATCGCCTGCGCCGTGGGCGACCGCGTTGTCGTCCGTCGCAGTTCGCCCATGATGACGCTGGGGGGCGGCGCCATCGTCGACCCTTGGGCCCCCCGCTTGCGGCCCGCACGAAGTGTCCGCCACGCCGAAGAGCTGACGCGCCTGTTCACGGGTGACCCCACGCCCTGGCTCGAGCGCGCCGAACCCGGTGGGCTCGCGGCGAAGGAATGGTCCGAAAGGACGGAACAGGCTCCGCCCGCCGTCCTCGGCGACCGCGTCGGGACGCCATCGTGGCGCGAAACATGTCTGTCTTCGCTCGCCCGCGAACTCGAGGCCTTCCACAAGCGGTCTCCCCTCGCCCGAAGCGCACCTCCCAAAGAGGTCCAACGCGGTGAACTGCTCGCGCTCGGGGAACGCGCCTTCGACGCGCTCGTCGAGCTCGCGCGCGCCGAAGGCCTCATCGTCATCTCCGGATCGGGCATTGCACGGGCGGGCTTCGAAGTGTCGTTTTCAGCGGCTGACCGCACTCGCCTCGACACGCTGCGCCGCCAGTTTGACGCCGCTGGGCCGCTCGGCCTCGACACGAAGGAGATCGCCGCCCAAGAGATCGGTGGCGACGTCCCCGCCCTCATCCGCTGGATGGAGGCCGAAGGAGAGCTGTTGCCGGTCGCCGGGCTGGGTTGGGTGACGCCGGCGGCCCGCGACCGCGTCATCGCAGCGATCCGTGGCCACTTGAAGGGTCACGACACGATGCCGACGGCCGCGTTCAAAGACGTCACGGGCCTGAGCCGGCGCGGCGCCATCCCCTGGCTAGAATGGCTCGACCGCAACCGGTGGACACGTCGGGTGGAAGACCACCGCGTCGCTGGACCCGCCTTGACGACCTGACGGCTTCAGGAACGATGGCGGCGACGCCCTCGTACGACCATAGCCGCGAATCCGATCGCGATGAACCGACCGTCGAGGACGAACAAGGGGACGCCGCAGCCACAGCCGCCCGTCGTTCCCGAGCCGCTGACCGTCGCCTCTTCGCAATCGCAACTCGACCCCGTGCTGTACGAGCTGGAGCCCGTGCAGCCGCTGTCCTCGATGCAGGCAGCCGTGTCGATCGTGCAGCCGGCGCCTGTCGTTCCAGTGGTTCCCGTACACCCTGAGGAGGTGCCCGTCTCGCCGCAGCCGCCACAACCGCCGGCGCTGACGTACTCGACCTCGCCGGCCCAAACGGTCAGTCCGAGGAAGTCCTCAGACGGGCCAGATGGACCCACCTGCATGTCGGTGAGGCCGAAGGTGACGCCGTCGACGGTGAGCGTCGGGATGGAGACGGCGAGCCCTTCGAGGGCACCCGCAAGCAAACCCGAGATCAGCGGGTTCGAGAGGAGACCGCCGAGGCCAGACTCGATGGCCTCGTCGGAGCCGGGGGCGTACTCGTTCCGGAGTACGGAGGCGTCGACCCCATCGGACAGGTCGACGCCGAATCCAATGGCGCCCGTCAGCGGGTCGAAGGTCGGGTTCAGCCCTGCAGACAGGCCAAGGGCAACATCCGTGAGGAGGACCATCCGGTCGTCGATCTCCGCGTAGATCTCGAGGCCGAAGCCTTCAAGGTTGACGGCAGGGCCCGCCGGGTCGAATGTCGGCGGGGTCTCTGGGCGCGTGAGAATCTCCACGGGCGCCGGGTCGGGGAAGACCTCGTCGTACACGCCGGGAACGAGCAGACTCAGGAGGCTCGTGTCGAACGCGAGCGGCAGGCTGTCGCCAAGAAGGTCCTCGTCGACCGTCTGGCACAGGAGGCCGCTTTGCCAGACAGCGTAGAGCGCCTGATTGGCAAAGTCGTCGGAGATGTGGGCACCGATATGGAAGCCGGCGTCGCCGCCAACGGGAACCGCACCGATGGCCGGAGGCGCCGATGGCGTGGCGAGAGACTCGCCTGGGTCGTAGGCCGCGACGCACTCCGCCACTGCGGTCGACGCTGCGGACCCGCCCACGACGACCCGCAATCCCTGGCTGTCGACGAGAATACTCTCGACGGAGATCGCGATGTCGAGCGCGACGCCGTCGGTCACTTCGACGACATCCGCAAACGAAGCACTCGCCATCGCGTCGGCAACAGCGGCGTCCACTTCCGTTTCCAGGCCTGCGACAGCGCCGAGCAATGCGTCGTCCAGCAACGGCAGGAAGAGGTCCAGCAAGAAGCTCAAGTCGCCGAGCACGCACCCCTCGAGACCGATGTCGCCGCCGCTGAGGCCGTGGCTGATCGACAAAGGGTCGGTATCGCTCACGACTGTGGTTCCGCCGTACCCGTCAGGCACCAGCGCAAAGCCAATCGACGTGGATACGGTCGCCTGAAACGGGTCGATCCAAGCGTCGCAGGTGTCCTCGATGCAGATCAGCTCCGTAAAGAGCGTGAACGGGTCATCGGGACTGTTCAACGAAATCGTCGCGGCAAGGTCGATCTGGATGCGGCCCTCGTCCGTCGGGACGATGTCGACCGCGTCGACGGTTGCCGTTGCGACCATTCCGTAGACGTCGATTGTGTAGCCAAAGAGGCATGGCGAACTGCTGTCGCTGAAGCCTGGCACCTCGAGCGTCGGTGGCACGATGCCCTGGGCAATGGGCTCCACGAGCGCCATGCCTTCGGGCGTGACGTCCAACGCGATGGCGTCCAGCGGTGTTCCGGCCGGGTGACCAGCCTGGGCTGTCGCCAACCACGCAGTCAGCAGCGGGCCCATGGGCACCCCCACCCCACCCTACCCGTCTCGGACGGCCTCTTCAAGGAACCGTACGCGCCACCCGGAAGCCGAGACTGTTGTTCCGGTCGTTGGGGTTTCCCCAGCGACGGTACGCCACGCGCACACGCCGCTCGTCCGACGACCACGACCCCCCCCGGTTCGCGCGCTCGGTACCTTGGGGCGCGCCTGAGGGGTCGGTGACCGCGTCCGCCGAATGGCTGCCAGGAAAGTCCCAGACCCACTCCCGAACATTGCCCGTCATGTCGTAAAGCCCCCAGGCGTTGGGTTGGAGCTGCCCGACGGGGTGCGTCTTCCCTCTAGCGGTCGTCGAGGCCCAGCCCACGTCCGCAATCATCTCGCCGCCCGAAAAGCGGGTCTCATCGCCGGCGCGTGCAGCGTACTCCCACTCCGCCTCCGTGAGCAGCCGGTAGCCGGACGCTTGAGGATTCCAAAGAACGCGCTGCCCCTCCTGCCAGTAGACGAGTTCTAAGCTCTCGCGCTCGGAGACCCGATTGCAGAACGTGACGGCCTCGTACCAACTCACCTTTTCTACCGGGCAAGTTGGGCAGGCCGCGTTGTGAGAGGGCGTCGTGCCCATGACACGTTGGTACTGTTCCTGGGTCACTTCGTGCGCACCTACCAGCATGGCTCGCGTGAGCGTCACCTGGTGCAGAGTCTCCGACGGGAAACGCCCCTCCTCGGACTCGGGAGAGCCCATCCGAAAGGCACCGGGCGCCAAGCGGACTGCTCCCGCGTTGGTCGCCGCCACCGGATCGGCGCCCCAGAGGACTGTCTCCACCTGCGCTTCGCCACATCCAGCCACGACCCATACGAGCAGCACCGTCCCTCCTAGAACATCCTACCAATTTGCGAGCGGACCCGGCTCGCGGCCCGGATCGGCGTGCATGTACCAGCCAAGGACCCGTTGTCGCATCCGCGCCGCGTCTTCGGGGCGTTCGGCCACCACATCGCGCCGCTCGGCCGGGTCCGCCACGACGTCGAACAGCTCGTCCGGACGCTCGCCAAAATGATGGACGTACTTAAGATTCCCCTCGAACCACGCCGCACAACTCATCATGTAGAGGCAAGCGACGCCCACCCCTTCATGGCGCTCCGCCTTGACCAACGACAAGCCGTCGGAAGTGGCCGCGTCGTACCGCAGTCCCAACAGGTCGTAGACCGTAGGAGCCAGGTCGAGTTGGCTCGCCAATCCCGTCACCACCTGCCCGCCCGCAAAGTGACCCGGCGCGACGATCCACGCAGGAACACGCACAACCTCGTCGTAAGGAACCGCGTTGTGCTGCAGTGGGAGGTGCTCGCCGAAGGCCTCGCCGTGGTCGCCGACAAGCACGAAGACCGTACGATCCAGCAGCCCAAGGTCCTCGTACTGCTCGAACAAGTTTCTGAGGAAATTGTCCAGGTAGTGAACGGAGTTCAGGTAGCGGTTGTACTCGTCGTTGACGGAGAATCGGTGACGCCCGTACCGCGTGGGCGCGAGGTACTCGTAGTGGGGCGTCGTCGCCATGTACCCGACGACGAAGGGCACGCCAAGATGTCGTTCGTGCCAATCCCGGCTCGGTCGCAGCAGGATGTCGTCCTCGTACGCCCAGCTGTTCGCATCCTCCCAGCGCTCGATCCACCGTTCGCCGTAGGCGTCTCGGAAGTCCTCCCATCCCAGATAGGTGTCGAACCCGAGGTTCCGCACGAGCAGGTCCCACCACAACATTTCGCGGCCGGACGACGTAAAGTAAGCCGTTTCGTACCCGCGCTCGCGCAGCGCCGCGGGCAAGCACGTGAACGGGTAAGGATCATCCGAAAGTTCGCGGTCCCCGATGAACCAGGGGTCTACACCGCAGAGGCCCGCAAGGTGGGCCTTGTACGTGCTCGTCATGCTGACCAACATGTTGGGCACGAATAGGCTCCGGGCCGCCAACTCCGACAGGAACGGGGTCGTGCCGAGCTCAGGCCGGCTCGGAGTGACCGCGTTCGAGCCCACCGACTCCATGAACACGTAGACAACGTTCCAGCGCTCTCCGCCCACACCTTGCAAGGCCATGCCAGCTGGAACCGGGCGACCCCAAACGACGGCCCCGAGGTGGTCCCACCCGGCCCGTGACTTCGCTGTGTAGAGGAGCGGATCCATCGCCAGGTAGTCCGGGACGCGGCCCCCAAACGCACCCTGATAGGACGTCGCACCAAGCCCCAACGCGCCGATCAGCGGCAACCACGCGCGCCGCCGGAATGGACCCACGATGGCCAGCAATCCCGCGACCACCGTGGCGCCGACGATAGAACCGACCTGCACCTTCAGCAAGGTCTCCGCGTAGGTGATCCCCTCGAGCTCCATGGTCCAAACCGCGAGCGACCACCGGACGGGTGACCCCGTCCAGGCGATCCCCTCCTGCAGCGGCCAATTCAGCAATGCCCAAAGAACGCACACGTAGACGACGACCACCGCGCTCAAGCGACGCCATCGGACGCCCCACCAAACCGCCAGGGCCCAGAGGCCCATCGCCAACCAGGTGAGGGTCGCCGGAGCCGAACCCCAAGCCACATCGGCCGCCGACGGCGCTTGAAGCACGCGCGCCAACAGCCAACCATGGCCGACGACCACCGACAAGGCGGGCAACGCCCAGCCCAAAAGCACGACGACCCACAACCAAGCAGGTCGTGGGTCATCAGGATCTTCGCTCACCAGACGGGGCTCAGAAGAACGAACCCCCGATCCCGCTGCCACCACCGGCGCTGCCAGCCATGCCGAGCCCGCCGCCGGCACTGGCGCCAGCACCAACACCGCCTCCGGCACCGCCGTCAATGGCACCACCACCGCCGCCCATGGCGGTCCCGATCACCCCGAAGACTTCCACAGCGCTGCCGCCGAGAGCCGTCAAGGAACCGATACAAACCACGCCGATCAAGGTGCCGATGAGCGCGTATTCGATCGCGGTTGCGCCGCGCTTGGCGGAGCGCTTCGCCAGATTCCAGAGTCGCATGGCCCCTCCCGTGATCAAGGTGAGGGCTGCCTCATCACGAGGCAGCCTCAAACGCACTCACAGCGTGTCGACACCGGTGTCGCACTCGAACGGGTCGATCAGACCCTCGTTCGTGCAGACCCCGTTGCAGTCCGGCACCTGGCCGATCGGGCAGATGATGAACTCTGCGCTCTCAGCCGTGACGAACTTGGACCATTCCATGAAGCCGCGGGCCAGGTAGGTGCCGGGCGTGCTGGCCACGAACTCAACAGCGCCGGAGATGGCGGAACCCGTGGAACCGGAGGCCTCGTAGGGGTCGAACACGGGGTCGAGGCCGACCTGCTGGTAGCCGACCATTTCGTCCTCGTGACCGTTGAAGTCGGAGAACGACGCAGTGATCGTGTCGCCAACTTGGTAGAAGTCGCGGTCGCGCGTGACGGTCGAAACCGGGCACTCGGCCGAAACGACGAGCGTGCTCTGCACCGCGATCTCGCGGTCCCCGTCGAGGATGCGGATTTCGTAGGTCCCCTCGGCGAGGAAGTCGGTCGGGAGGACACCCGAGCCAGATTCCGCTTCACCCATCCAGCTCCACACCAGCGAGAACGCATCGGCAGGGCTGCCGGCATCGAAGATGCCGATCCAGGCTTCGCCGCCAAGCAAGATGTTGTCGTAGGCGACAAACAGATCCGGCGTGCCGGGGAAGATGCAGGTCGGGATCGACCAGACGTGCGGGGCGAGGGACTCGTCGAGGATGACCTCGAATGTGTCGCTCTGGCCGATGACGTCGTACTTGTCGTCGACCATGGCCCAGGCGCTGTAGGTGCCGGGCTCGAGGATCTTGTAGAAGCTCTCCGTGCCTTCGGTGCTGCCGCGCATGTAGGACCAATCGGCAATGAAGGCCGGGTCATTCGCGGTCGTCGTGCCGCCGCCATCCGGAACGATCTGGAAGTCCGTCGTGGCGAGGTGCAGAACGTCGAGATCGTTCCCAGGCAACGACGAGTAGGTGACGGCCACCGGCTCACCGACGAAGTACACTGTCTTGTCGGTCGTCAAGGTAGAGGTGAAGACCGGCTCGGCGCTGCCGTTCGCGAAGTTGACGACGAACAGCGCTTGATTTGCGAACGCCAAGTAGGTGTTGTCGGCGAAGCCGCGCGCTGCGTAGTTGCCAAGGATCTTGTCGCCCGTGAATGATCCCTCGGCGGTGTGAGTCGACAGGCAGCCTTCGACCGTGCCACCCGTGTAGACCCACAGCGGGTTTCCGTAGATGTCCGTGTAGGAGTAGCTCTCGATCGGGGAGAGCGCGCGCTTGGCGATACCCACCCAGTCCAGCGGATTGCCCGGGGCATCCGACCAGCAGACGTCGACGGGCGTCGCCGGCGTGTACTCGGGGGCGTCCGTCGTGATGGTCGACGAGCCCGGCGGCATCTCGACGCAGAAGGAGTCCGACGCGGCGACGTCGTACATGTCATTGACCATGTAGAGCGCGTCGTAGCAGAAGGGCGGCAACACGGTGACGCCCGCGTTGTAGGTCAGATCCGACCAGTTGCGCGAACCGTCGTAGTCGCCATCGGTGTAGGTCCATGCCAGGTACGCGTCTTCGGGGGAGCCCTCGAGGATTACGGCCAGCCAGTCAAGCGCGTAGCCAGGGCCACCCGTCCAGGTGAACTCCATGTCGTCGCCCGGATTGTACACGGACTGATCCGCGTCGAGCGTCGTGCTGCCAGCGCTGTTCGCGACGCTAAATTCGGCCGAGCGGGCAACCACTTCAAGGCCGTTGTCCAGGTAGACGCGCATTTCGAAGCGCTCACCGGCCGGCAGGTGCGTAAAGGTCCGCGAACCGGAGTCGGCAAGCGGCGTGCCCTGCCAGTAGAGGTAGATTTCGTCCGAATCCTGGGGACGGCCAATCGCGATGAAGGTCTCGATGCCGGAGTCCACGCCGGACCAGGTCGCAACCAGCGAATCGCCTGTGCTGTAGGCCGAAAGGTCCGTGGTGATGGTCTGGGCGGACGCAGACGCCGAGAGCGTCAGTGCGACAATCGTCCCGGACATCGCGATGAAGCGGTTGCTGTTCATTTGTTTCCCCCAAACTGGATTCGGACTGTTCCGAGATTTTTCTGGACCTGCGGAGCCTACCATGCGTCTTTGGGATCCACAAGCCCTTCATGTCCCCGAGGGGTCACTTCGAACGAGTGGATGACGCCTTGAGGTCCTCGGCCATCCATTATCAAGTTCCGTGCCAACGACGATTCAATGGATAAAACTAGGATTTGGTCGATACTGGGAACAGGATGTTCCGATTCGGAACATGTGTTCCGCGCTCGATCTGTTCCGATCGGAGAGATCCAAAAGATCCAAATCGCCGGGTCCCGCCAAGGACCCGCATCCGGGCTTGCTCCTCGCGGTTGTTTCACGTTGGAACACCCGACTCGACGACCATGAGACGCCCGCTCTGGCCCGCAAATTGACGACGTGTTCCAGGCGTTAGCCGTCGCACCATGCTGGCCCTTCCCATCGCCATCGTCGCGGTCTCGGTCCGCTTGCCGGATGGAACGGTCGATTGGAGAGGCCTGACCGGGCCTCGCCCGACGGTGGCAGCGACCAGGGTGGCGCCATGGGACCGCCCCGACCTCGAAGGTTGGACGGCGGCTTGGCTCATCGATCCGTGGAGCTGGTCGCCGGCCGCTTTCGGCATTGCCGCCTCGGAGGCCCGACGCGTCGACCCCACCCACCGGAGGGTCCTGGAGGGGGCCAGGGAGGTCGTTGAAGGGTGGGGTAGGACCCGCAGCCAGCTGGCTGGACGGCCGATCGGCACATGGACAGCCACAGGCCTCGTGGACGGTGCGCAGGCCACGATGTGGCCACGTGAGGCCGTGGCGTGCGAGCGCGTCGGGGCGTGGGGTGCGACCGCCTCCCTGCCTTCCGTAGCGGCGGGACGAGTTCAGCATGCGATGGATTGGCGCGGACCCGCCGTCGCCGTCGACACGGCGTGTTCGAGCGCGCTCACCGCGATGGCGGGTGCCATTGAGGCGCTTCGTGCCGGACGCGTCGAGGCGGCCTTGGTGGCCGCCGTCAACTGCTTGTTGCGACCCGAGCCCTTTCGCGCGTTCGAGCGCCTCGGTGCTCTGTCGCCGACCGGCACGCTCCGCCCCTTCGACGCCGCTGCTGACGGCTACGTTCGCGCCGAGGCGGCGGTTTCGTTGATGCTCCGCCGACTGGACGACGCCGTCGCGGACGGAGACCCCATTCTCGGCGTCGTTCACGGCATCGGAACCAACCACGACGGAACCGGCGCAACCCTGACCTCTCCCAATCCGTCCGCCCAGGCTGCCGCGATGGAAGCAGCATTGCGCGACGGCGGCCTCACGCCAAACGACGTTGGTTGGGTCGAGGCCCACGGCACGGGTACGCCGCTTGGGGACGCCATCGAGGCAAGTTCCCTTGCGCGCGTCTTTGGAGCCCGTTCGCTGCCCCTCTGGGTCACGGCGGCCAAGGGGCGGCACGGCCATGCCGAGGCCGCCGCCGGCGCGGTTGGCGTCGCTGAGGTCCTCGGCGCGCTGAACCGCGGAGCCCTCGCGCCGACGCCCAACCACGTCCAGCTCAACCCGCGCATTTCATGGAACGATGGTCCCATCCAGGTCGCCATTGGCGGCGAGGTCCCGGCGGCCCCGTTTGCCGCCGTGAGCGCGTTTGGTTTGTCCGGTACCAATGTCGTCGCCATCCTCGGCCCTGCGCCCCAACGGACGCCGCGCCGCCCGTCGGGCCCCATGGTTGTTGGATGGTCGGCGCCAACGCCGACGGCCGCTGCCGCGATGGCATCCTCCCTCCTAGGACAGCCAATCGCAGCCGCGTCGGCGCTGACAGGCCGAAGGGCGGACTTGGCGTACCGGGCCTTCGCCGTCGGTGGAGCCGATGAGAGGGTGCCGGAGCCGGTCGTCGTCCGGCGGGCCCAGAGCTCCGCCCTCGCCCTCGCCTTTACCGGTGGCTCGACGCCACTTGAGCCGCCGGGCCCCCATGAGGGGTCTCTCGCCGAGCGCCTCGCCGCAGCCGCGGGCGCCCTGGGCCTTCCGTGGCCGCTGAACGACGACTCACCGCCCTGGTGCCGGGCCCTCGCTCCCGTCGTGGGCGACCTCCTCACACTCATGCGGCACGGCGCGGACCTGGCGCCCGATTTCGTGCTGTCCGAAGGACTGGGGCATTGGACCGCCGGCGTTGCCGCCGGACTCTGGACCCCCGAACAGGCCCTCGTTCACGCATTGACAGCAGCAGATCCCAACGCAGCCGAAAGCACGTCGTTCACGGGCGCTACCGCGGCGTGCCCCTGGTGGACGGTAGGCAACGGGACCCCTCACTCGTCTGTCTCCCGTCATTGGGCATCTTGGCAGGAACCCATTGACGAGGCCCTTGCCCAAGGCGCAGTCATCCTCCGGATCGGGCCGGATCGGCCCGAATTGCGGGGTTGTCCAAGCACCGGCCCGGACGCGCGGTCCTCCCTGGTCGCCCTGGCCGCGTTGTGGGCCGCCGGCGCTCCAGTCAACCTGCCCGTGGGGCCCTCGCCCGACCCCGGCGACGACCTTCCGGCCACGCCTTGGCCACGGTCGTCGGCCTCCCTTGAATTCGACGTCCACCTGTGGTTCGTCGACGACGCACACCGACCCCCAACGCTGCTGCCGTGCGAGCCGGTCCAAGGACGCGGCCCCAAGAGCGCCGTGGTCCTCGGCGCCAGCGGCGCCATCGGACGTGCGGCCGCCCGCCACCTCGTCGACCTTGGAACACGTCGCCTGTGGCTCGTGTCGCGCACGCCGTCTCCCGACGTCGAACTCCTTCGACGCGCCGGATGCGACGTCGAGTCCCTCGCCATCGACCTGAGCGAGGCCGGAGGCGTCAACCGGGTTCTCGCCAAACTCGACCCCGATACCGTCGCCATCCACGCCGCGGGCACCGAGCGCGGAGGTGGACAACGGGCCGTCTGGGAGGAAACGTTGACGGCATTCGCGGTTGCCGGTCGCCGTGTCGCCTTCGCCTCGTCGATTTCCGCCCTTTGGGGCGACCCGGCCCGCCCCGACTACGCCGAAGGCCATCGCCGCGCGCTGGACGTCGTTCGCAGCCACCCGAACCTCCGGGCCGTCGCGTTGGGCCCCGTTCGAGGCGGACTCGCCAATGACGACGCGCTCGCCGCGCTCGGCCCCCTTGGCTTCGTCCCGTTGGACCCCGACGACGTGGCCTCCGCCCTGGTCGCCGCCCTCGACCAGCCCGAGTCCATCCGCGCCCTGGTCGCTGGGCATCCGACCCGCCTGCTGCAGACGCTCCGCGCTGGGCCTGCGCACGCTTGGCTCCGTCGCTTGGGCGCCGAGCCCGTGCCGGAGGAGGCCGCCATCGCCTCGGCCGTCGCAGCGGTCCTTGGCCGGATGCCCGCCGCCGATCAGGGCCTGTTCGACGCCGGCCTGGACAGCGTGGGCGCCGTCGAACTCGCCAGCCGGATCGGTTCCATCCTTCGGCGCCCGCCGGACCCCACTTGGGTGTTCGCAAACCCCACTCTTTCGGCCCTCCAAAGCCTGGCGCGGGCGCCATCGTCGGCACCCGCCCCGCGGGTCCGCGGTGAGGGACCCGTCGCCGTCGTCGGGGCTGCCGTCCGCCTGCCTGGCGCGGATGGCCTCGACGCCTTCCAAGCCCTCCTCGAGGCCGGTACGTCCGCCATCGGGCCGGCACCTCGCGGTCGCGGTTGGGTCGCCGGCGCAGCCGGCGGGCTCGGGTGGGGCGGCGCGGTGGATGCCCCGTTCGACTTCGATGCCGCAAGCTGGGCGCTCCGCGATGGCGAGGCGAACGCCATCGACCCTCAGCAGCGGTGGTTGTTGGAAGCGATCGACGCCGCCCTGACCAGCGCCGGCATCCAGCGAGGCGCACTCGCCGGAAGTCGCACCGGGATCTGGCTTGGTGTGGGCCGGCCGGAGTGGTCGGCCCGGGCGATGCGGCCCGAATCGCCAAGCTTCCCCTGGGCAGGCAGCGGCACGGCCTCGTCGTTCGCCGCCGGCCGAGCGGCCTGGCTCCTTGGCACGACGGGACCCGCGATGACCGTCGACACGGCGTGTTCCTCCTCGCTCGTCGCCGTCTGGCAAGCGATCGAAGCGCTGCGCGGCGGCGACGTGGACCGCGCCATCGTCGGCGGCGCCACGGCCGTCTTGGACCCCGCCGCAACCCAGTGGGTCGACGCCCTTGGCGCGCTGAGCCCCACGGGACGCCTCCGCCCTTTCCGCGGCGGCGACGGGTACCTTCGTGGAGAGGGCGCCGCCGTCCTCGTCCTGGAACGGGCGTCGGCCGACCGCCCGGCTTGGTGCTGGATCCACGGTGCCGCCGTCAACCACGACGGCCACTCGGCCGGGCTCACCGTCCCCATCCCCGGTGCCCAGAGCGACGTCATCCGCGCCGCGCTCGACGACGCGGGAGCGCAAGCCGACGATGTCGTCTACATCGAGACCCATGGCACAGGGACGGCGTTGGGCGACCCGATCGAGGCCCGCGCCTTGGTCGACACCTTCGGCCCTCGTCCGATCGGGCTTGGAACGCTCAAGGCCCTCATCGGCCACACCGAGGCCGCCGCCGGCGCCGCGAGCCTCGTCAAGATCGCCCTTTGTGCGCTGCGCGGCGAATTTCCGTCGGGCGGGGACGAACCAGTCGACCCCAGCTGCCGACCCGACGGGTGGGCCCCTTGGACCGACGGCCGACCCTGGCAGGACGGACTCGTCGGAATCAGTGCGTTTGGCCTCAGCGGCACGAATGCCCACGCCATCGTCGGCCGGGCCCCCCTTGCGGCCGTCCGCCACCCAGTTCCGGTCCCGAAGCGAGGGCGATTCGACCTTGGCGCCGACGCGACGCCGGTCTTCGTCCCGGCGGGTACGCCCCTGACCGCCACGCAAGGACGACCCCGCGCCCGAATCGTCACGACCCATCCTGCCCTGGAGGGCCACGTCGACCACGACCCGGCCGGACCCGTCGCCCTCCGGGTCGTGGCGGACGGCGACCTGGCGTCGACGGCGGCGGCCCTTGCGGCGTTCCGCGACGGACCAGCCCTGTGGTGGTTGCCTCCGTCCATGGCCGCCCTGACGGCGCTCGCGGCAACTGCCGAAGCTGAACGTGGCGAGCGCATTTCCGTCGTCGTCTCGCTCGATCCCGAACACGTCGCACGCGCCTTGGCGGCCGGCAGCCACCGGGCCATCGCCGGCCAAGAGATCCGCTGGATTCCGGCAGCAAGCTGCCCCCGCGCCGACCTCTCCGGGACCTGGTTGGTCGTCGGCGCCGGAGCCGCGCTCGCCAAGCCCCTCGTCGGACACCTCCGGGACCGCGGCGCGGAGCGCATCGTCGGCCTTGCGCGACGCCAGGTGACGCTGGAGGGCGCCGAGACTCGCATCGTCGATTTCGCTGACGTGGCCGCGGTCCGCCTCGCCACAGCCGACCTCGCCAACGTCGCAGGCCTCGTGCACCTCGCCGCCGACGCTGCGCCCGCCTGGCTCCCCGGCCTCACCGCCGACCACGTCCGCCTCGCGCTGGCGGCCAAGATCGACACGCTGCAGGCTGTACTTGAGACGGTGCGCCCGGAGCGCGCGTGGCTCTTCGGCTCCGCCCTCGCCCACCGCGGACGCTCAGGCCAGGCCGCCTATGGGATCGCCAACGCCGCGCTCGAGGTCGCCGCAGATTCTCTTCGCGCCCGAGGCATTCGCGCCACCGCCTTCGCTTTTGGCCCCTGGAACGGCCTCGGCCTGGCGGCGGGCACGTCCGATTGGGGGGACGTGAGGCCACGCGACGTGGACGCGCAGCTGGCCGCGCTCGACCAGGCCGACGCCCTCGACGTCTCACCCGTCCTCATCCTCGACGCCGCCCCGACGGCTTCGCAAGGGACCGCTCCCGCCCCCCAACGGGCCGCCAAGGCGCTGCCCCTGGAGGCTGTCCTCGACGCGATCGAACGCCTGCTAGGCACCCGTCCCGACCCCGACCGCGGCCTGTTGGATGCGGGTATGGACAGCGTCGGCGCCGTTGCCCTTGCGCGGGACCTCTCCCTCCGGACCGGCGCCGACCTGGCCCCAACGGTCGTGTTCGACCATCCGACCGCACGACGCCTCCACGCCGCCATTGCCGGCATCGGAACCTCCGCGCCCCTCCCCGCCCCGCCACAGGGCAGCGACCACGCGGCCATCGCCGTCGTCGCCGTTTCCCTCCGTTTGCCAAGGGCGGGTGATCTGCACGACCTTGCGAGCCTGTTGGAAAGCGGCACGCGTCCGAGTACGGCCATTCCCGCCGACCGATGGCCCGCCGAACCGGGTCCCGCCGGCTTCGGCGTCTTCCTCGACGACGTCGCCAACTTCGACCCCATTCCCTACGGGTTGACCGCAGCCGAAGCCGCGCGGATGGACCCGCAGCAGCGCCTGCTCCTCGACCTCGCACACGACGTGTTCACAGGCCGTAGGGTCCCTGCCGACACCGGGGTCTTCGTCGGAGCCGCCGACCGCGGCTGGTTGCGCCGATTCGCCGAGGATCCGCGCGCCTTGTACCCGGACTCTTTCGCGGGGACGGGTGCGGAGCCCGCCTTCGGCGCCGGTCGCGTGGCCCACACGTTCGGCCTGACCGGCCCCGTCCTGACGGTGGACACGACGTGTTCATCGGCGTTGGTCGCGGTGCACCTCGCGGTGACCGCCCTGCGGCGAGGCGAATGCTCGAGCGCCCTCGCCGGCGGCGTCAGCCTGATGTGGATGCCCGACGACAGCGCCTACTTGGCAAGGCTGGGTGCGCTCTCCCCCACCGGCGCTTGTCACGCCTTCCGAGCAGACGCCGACGGCTACGTGCGCGCCGAAGGCGCCGGCCTGTTTCTGCTCCGTCGCCTCGACGACGCGCGCCGAGACGGCGACCCCGTGGTCGCCATCATCGCCGGAAGCGCCATCCGGCATGACGGGACGGCCGCGGCGCTGACGGCCCCGTCGGGTACCGCCCAGGAGGCCACCCTGCGAGCGGCGCTCGCGGACGCCGACTGGAAGCCCGAGGACGTCGTCGCGATCGAGGCCCACGGCACTGGTACGACGCTTGGGGACCCCATTGAGGCAGCCGCCATCGGGCGAGTCTACGGCGGCGGCGCTCGCCCAGTCGTCGTTGGCGCTGTCAAAGCCCACCTCGGCCACGCGGAGTTGGCCGCTGGGGTCGCAGGCCTGGCGCGCGCCATCGCCTCCCTCCATTCGCCGCATTGGCATTCCCTGCCGCCCGGCGGTCCGATCAACGAAGGTGCGCGCGTCCCCGGCGTCGACATCGCGACGACCGCGCGCACCTGGCCCGTCGGCCCCCGGCGCGCCGGCGTGTCCTCCTTCGGACTATCCGGGACGAACGCCCATATTCTGCTTGAACGTGGGCCTGACGCTCCGGTTCGCCGCACGCGGCCCCTCGCATTCGTCTGTACAGGCCAGGGGGCCTTGGCGGCCGATGCCCTCGATCGCGCCGCCGCCTTGCACCCCGACGCTGCCGCTGTCGTCGCCTGGGCCGAGGACATGCTGGAGGACGTGCTTGGCGGCACGCTCCGCGCTCGACTTTCGGACCCGGACGGACCACAGAACACCGCCATCGCCCAGCCGGCCCTCGTCGCGATCGGCCTCGCCCAGATCGCGGCGCTTCGCGCACACCACATCGAGCCCACCCACGTCCTCGGCCACTCGGCTGGCGAGGTCGTCGCGGCCGCTGTGGCCGGGGTCTTGCCCCCAGATGCTGCGCTGCGCTTCGCGGCGGCGCGCGGCGCGGCGATGGCGAAGTCCCGAAACGACCACGGAATGGTGGCTTTGGCCGCGTCCCTGGAAGCCGCAACCGCCCTCCTTCCGCCCGGCACGTCGATTGCCAACCACAACGCGCCCGATGAGGTCGTCGTCGCCGGGGACGTCACGGCGCTCGACGAGCTGAGCCGACGCGCGAGCCAAAGGGGCCTGCTGGCCAAGCGCCTGCCTCTCCACCACGGCTTTCACAGCGCGGCGATGGACGACGTCCTGCCCGAGATTCGCGCGGGCTTTGCCACCGTCGCCCACGCGGCTTCGCCGCCCCGCGCTCGCTTCCTCTGCCTGACCACGGTTCGCTACGACGTGGATTGGGGCGACCCGGACCGCTGGGCCCAAGCGGCCCGCGCCCCCGTCCGATTTGTCGACGGCATTCGCAAGCTTCGCGAGGAGGGGGTCTCCACGTTCGTCGAGATCGGTCCCGCGGCCATCCTCAGCGGCCTCATCGCGCGAATCGACCCCCGCGCGATCGCCCTGCCGATGCTCCGAAGGGGCCAGGACGACGGCCTTGCCACGGTCGTCTCGCGCCTCCAACACACCCGACCGCAGCGCCTGTGGCCCGAAGGCGACCGCGTCGCCAGGGCGCTGACCCACCTCACCATCCACTGGCAACCGGTCGCGACCTCGGCGACCGACGGACCCGTCGACCGAAGCCTCATGGATGTGGACGCGAAATCGCTTGGGCCGCGGCTCCTCGCCTTGGCGGAACGAATCTCCAAGGGCCATGGGGCGACATTCGTCCTCTGTCGCGCGACGACGGCGGCGGGTTGTGCGCCGTCGCCGGCACAGGCCGCCCTCTGGGCCTTCCTCCGTTCGGCCCGCCTCGAGCGGCCCGACGTGGACATTCGCCTCGTCGACGTCGACCAACCCAACGCCACCGTCCTCGTCCCGACCGAGGGCGAGCCCGACGTCGCCGTCCGAGAGGGACGAGTCTACGCCTCGCGCGTCAGCCCGACGCCCCGCCGAGACCCGGCCCTCCCCGACGCCACCTTTGTGATCGGTGGGGCCAGCGGAGGCGTCGCGCGATCGGTTGCGCTGGACCTACTCGGTCGGGGCGTCCGCCGCTTCCACCTCGTCTCGCGCAAGGGAGCGGCCGATCTCGCGACCGCGCTGCGCGCGGGCGGAGCCACCGTGATGGACGAAGAGGGGGCCGTCCCCGGCGATTGGCCCGACGGCCCCGTCATCGCCTTGCACCTCGCTGGCGCGACGCGGCCGGCGGCGCTTCCTGGCCTCGTACGCGCCGACGTCGAGGCGGTCCTTGGGCCCAAGATGTCGATCGACGCCTGGCTCGCGCGCGCCGCGCAGGCCCCCAACGTCCGCATCGTCGCTGCGTCTACGGCCGCCGCTTGGTGGGGGGCGGGACGGTTGGCCTCGTACGCCGCCGCCAACGCCTACTTGGCGGCCGCTGTCGCTGCAGAGGGATCCGGACGCCACCGCGCTGTGGCTCTCGGCCCCATCGCCGGCGGAGGCATGATCGACGCCGAACGCGCCGCCACCCTCGCCGAGCACGGCCTGCACCCGATGTCGCCCTTGGCCGTCGTAGATGCCGTCCTCGGCGCCATGGCGTCGCCTGAGCCCTACCTTGTGGCAAATATCGACTGGGCCCTCGCTGCCCCTTTGCTCGCCGCCGGCGGACCCTTCACGTCGCCAATGCTCGCGCGGAGGCCGGTCCTGGCGTCCCCGAAAGCCGGAACGGCCCCCCCGATCGACGAGGCGGTTTGGGCCGCCGTCCGAGCGGTCGTCCGGGAACCCGCCAAGCTCACCGTGGACACCCCCCTTCACGACGTCGGCTACGACAGCCTCGCGGCCACCGAACTGAAGGCCAAGCTGCTCGACGACGGGATCGACGCCCCCATGGGCCGCCTGCTCGGCGGGCCTTCGATCGCCGAGATCGTCGCGATGGTCGCGCCGGTCCAGGTTGGCGCCCACGACAACGTGACGGCACCCGTTGAAAACGAGTACGGAGCGGCCCTGATCTGGTCCCACGTCGCGGCGGCCATCGTCGGGTTTGGCGTGTGCGCGGCGACTTACGCGTTGTGGGGCGCCTTCGGAGGATGACGATGCTTGGCGCCCCTTGGATTCGCAACCTTCGCGAGGGCGCGCGTTTCCGCTGGTTCTGCTTTCCGTACGCCGGAGGGGGTAGTCCCGATTTCCGAGCGTTGGGCACCCGGATGCCGGCGGACGTCGAACTCGTCCCCGTCTTGCTTCCCGGTCGGGAGACCCGGTTGGGGGACACCCCGATCGACGACATGGGACGCCTCGTCACGGGTCTCCTCGAGGGACTCGGCCCGGCCCTCCGATCCGCCCCGTTCGCGTTCTACGGACACAGCCTTGGCTCCTGGGTCGCCTTCGAATTTACGCGCGCCCTCGTACGCGCACGTCGACCGCTCCCGACCCACCTCGTCGCTGCCGCGAGGCACGCCCCGCACCTTCCCGACACACGGCCAAAGATTGCCCACCTGCCCGACGCGGCCTTCCTCGACGCGGTCGAGCAGCGGTACGGCCCCCTCCCCGCCGTGATCCGTCGGGACCCCCAACTCATGGGGCTGTTTCTACCTGCCCTGCGCGCGGATTTTGGCCTGCTCGACGCCTACCGATTCGTCGACGCGGCCCCGCTTCCGGTTCCGTTGTCTGCGTGGATGGGCCGCGACGACGCCATCGTCACACGGAGCCAATGTTCGGCGTGGGCCGTCCACACGTCGGCCGCCTTTCAACTGGCCGAGATCCCAGGTGGACACTTCTTTCTCCGCGACGCCGCCGACGACGTCGCGCAACGTCTCCTGGCCCTGACGCCCTGAGCACCTGACCCTCCCGCCAGCAGCCCGCTCCGCGTGGCGCAGTCCGGATTCGCGGGTCAGGTGGACGGCCCGTCACCCCGAGGCCGCCATGGCACGAGTTCGCCATCCCATCATCTGGACCCTGCTCTACCTGCCATTCGGCGCGCTGAGCGGGTTCGTGACGGTGGCCCTGACCTTCCTCGCCACCCGCCATGGCCTGAGCATCACCGAAGGTGCGTTGCTTGGCGGGGCGCAGCTCATCAGCCAGTGGCTGAAATGGACCTGGGCGCCAGTGGTCGACCTCACCTCGACGCCGAAGCGCTGGTACGTCGGCGCCACGGCGGGGACGGCGCTTGGCGTCTTCGTCATGTCCATCATGCCACTGGGGCCGAAGACGCTGCCCGCCCTCCTCGCGGTCGTCGCCGTGACCAGCCTCGTCAACAGCCTCGTTGGCATGGCCATCGAGGCCATGCTCGCGGCCGATACCCCGAAGGGCGAGGAAGGGTCCGTCAGCGCATGGTTCCAGGCCGGCAACTTGGGCGGGTCGGGCCTCGGCGGCGGCATCGGGCTTCTCTTGCTCACCCGGATGCCCGAACCCTGGATGGCCGGCGCGATCATGGCGACGCTGTTCATGGCGTGCAACTTCGCCCTTTGGGGCGTTCCCGACGCTCCTCGCACCCACTACGGCGCCTTGGGCCCCGCGGTGCGGGCGGTCTTCGGCGATTTGGCCACCCTGGCGCGCAGCCGCGGCGGCGCCCTGGCGATGTGGCTGTGCTTCCTGCCGATCGGCACGGGGGCGGCCGCCGGAGTCCTCACCCAGGCCAAGGTCGCTGGGATCTGGGGGGCCGGCGAAAACGAAGTGGCCCTCGTCCAGGGCTTCCTCGTCGCCGCCGTCATGGCTGTCGGCTGCTTCCTCGGCGGTTGGTTGAGCGACCGCATGGGGCCCAAGCCGGCCTACGCGTCCGTCGGCGTCGCACTCGGCGTCGTGGCCGTAGCGACGGCGCTCACCACGCCGGGCGGCGTCATCCCCGTCCCAGGCCCTCCGGTCTACTGGTACGTGGCCTGGAGTCTGATCTACTCGCTAGGGGTCGGGCTTGCGTACGCCGCATTCACGGCTGTCGTGCTCGAAGCCATCGGAACGGGCACCGCCGCCACCCAGTACAGTTTGTTCGCCAGCCTCAGCAACTTCCCGATCTGGTGGCTGGGGCTGCTCCTCGGAGCTGTGGCGGATCAGTTCGGTGCTGCAACGATGTTGTACACGGAAGCGGGTCTCGGCGTGATCGGCGTGGGCCTCTTCCTTGCGGCCAGCGCCGCCTGGAAGGCAGGGCCCGCACGTTAGGCGGCGCCATGTCGCGACTCCTCCAGTCCATTGTCCGCGGCGTCGTGCGGACCCTCTTCGTCCGAGCGATCGTCGGCGCGATTCTTCGCTTCTTCCGGCGATGATCCATCCAAGTGCCCTCGTCGACCCGCGCGCCCGCCTTGGCGAGCGCGTGAGCATCGGCGCGTTCAGCATCGTGCACGGCGACGTGGAGATCGGCGACGACACCGTCATCGAAAACCACTGCGACGTCGGGCACCCGACGCCGCTGGCCGAAGGCGCACCGCTCATTCTTGGCGCCGGCGCCCTCCTACGCGCCTACACGATCGCCTACCAGGGGAGCACCTACGGGCCGGGGCTCCGCACTGGCGTCCACGCGATCTTGCGCGAACGCACGGTATGTGGAGCCCGCCACCAACTCGGCGCGCGAGCAGAAAACCAGGGCCACAATCGGATTGGCGACGACGTCCGCACGCAATCCAACGTCGTATTCGGAGCCGGCGCCGTTCTCGAAGACCGAGCTTGGATCCTCGCGAATACGATTCTCGCCAACGACCCTCACCCCCCGTCAGACGTCACGTTGACGACGACCGTATGTTCGGATGCCGTCGTCGCCAGCAACGTCGTCGTCCTGCCTGGCGTCACCATAGGCCGCATGGCGCTCGTGGGTGCAGGAGCCATCGTCACCCGGGACGTTGCCGCGGAGCGGATCGTCATCGGCAATCCAGCGCGTGACGTCGGCACCGTCCGCTCGCTGCTGCACCGCGAAGACGGGCGTCCGGCTTACCCGTGGCAACGGCACTTCCATCGGGGCTATCCGCCCGAAATCGTGGCGGAATGGAAGGCCCGCTACGGCGTCTCGGACACGTGAACGACGCCGAATCGGCCTTTCACACAGAGATTCCCTGACGTCACGGACGCTTCCGGCGGCGACATCACGCGCAGGATTTTG
This sequence comes from Pseudomonadota bacterium, assembly GCA_005776945.1. GTDB lineage: Bacteria > Myxococcota_A > UBA796 > UBA796 > SXOB01. Next base: position 54,173 of record SXOB01000003.1, on the reverse strand, counting down.
TTGTCCTGAACCGTGAGTTCGAGCGTACAGCCCACGCCGCAGAAAGGGCAAATCGTTCGCGTGGTCGTCTGTTGGCTCTCGTCCCAGGTGCCGGCGTCGCGCGCATCGCGCTCGGACTTGAACATCAACGCACCGGTCGGGCAGACCTGCACGCAATTGCCGCAGTACACGCAAGCGGAGTCGTCGAGCGTCACGTCGAATTCCGTGCTGACGCGCGCATCGAAGCCACGCCCGGCAATGGCGATGGCAAACGTGTTCTGGGCGTCAGTCCCACACGCTTCCACACATTTGTAGCAGGTGATGCACTTGCCGTAGTCTCGAACGTACAGCCCATTGTCGACCTTCATCGGCTGATGGACCGTGTCGGCGACTTCGCCCGACCCTACGTGGTGGTGCCCGGATTCGCGCGCATCGCGATCCGTCGCCGGCGGCGCCGGGGGTCCATACCGCAACGGGTCGGCGCCATAGCGCTTGGCAAAGGCGACCAACGTCGGGGCCGTCGACGTGTCGACTGAAGACGCCAGCAATTCCAAGACGCCCTTGCGGCTCGCTTGGACGCGCGGCGAATCGGTCCGGACGACCATACCGGCCTCGGCCTTGCGCGCACAAGAGGGCACGAGCGTGCGCGACCCCTCCAATTCGACGACGCACACGCGGCAGACGTTGACGGGCGTCAGCGTTTTCGCCCAACACAACGTCGGGGTATCGATACCCAACTCACGGCAACCGTCGAGCAGGGTCCCGCCCTCCGGCACGGTCACGGCACGGCCGTCGATCGTCAGGGAGATCATGATGCGCCCCACCAGTGCGGAAATCGATTCTTCGCCGACATGACGACCGACGAGGCCGTCTGCCCCAAACCGCAGATGCTCGCGTCGCGCATGACCTGGTCCAGTTGCTGCAGGCGCTCCCCGTCATCCGCCCAGGCCCTGCCGGTCGCGGCGCGGGTCAGCAATTCCTCCTGCCGAACGGTTCCGACCCGGCACGGGACGCACTGGCCGCAGCTTTCGTCGCGGAAAAATGCAGCAATGCGGCGGAGCAGCGCCATGCCATCGGCCGCATCGTCGATGAGGACGACGACCCCCGAACCAAGCGTCGCCCCGCGCTCGCGCATGCCCTCGAAGGTCACGGGCCAATCGAGCGCTTCGGGCCCGACCATCGTGCCCGCCGCGCCGCCAAGGAGGATGGCCTGCAGCGTCGCCCCTTCGCGCAATCCACCCGCCAAGTCGACGACGTCGGCAAGCCGAACCCCGAAGGGCACCTCGACGAGGCCCGGCCGCGCCACGGCACCCGAGACACAGAACAGGCGTGTGCCCGTCGAGGCGGCCGTCCCGATCGATGCGTAGGCCGCGCCGCCGTCGGTTACGATGTCGAGCACATTGACCAACGTTTCGACGGTGTTGATGACCGTCGGCTTGCCGAACACGCCGCGCTCGACCGGAAACGGTGGCTTGCTCCGCGGTTCGCCGCGGTAGCCCTCGATGGACGCAAATAGCGCCGTTTCCTCACCGCAGATGTAGGCTCCGGCGCCACGGCGAATTTCCAGATCGAATGCCACACCGCTTCCGAGCACGTTGGCGCCAAGCTTGCCAGAGGTCCGCGCTGCCATGATGGCGTTCGCCATGCGCTCGTGGGCCAGCGGGTATTCGCCGCGCAGGTAAAGGATGCCGCGCTCACACCCGGTGGCCACACCGGCGATGGTCATCGCCTCCACCAAAGCGAACGGGTCGCCCTCCAAAATGACCCGGTCCTTGAAGGTACCCGGCTCGGACTCGTCGGCGTTGCACACGAGCCAATGGGGACGGGCAGATTGCGCCGCCACGGCCGCCCATTTCCGTCCGGTGGGGAAAGCGGCGCCACCACGCCCCATCAGCCGACTCGCCGTCACCTCCGCAATGACGCCCTGCGGGCCGATTTCGAGCGCACGGGCCAGCGCACGCCAACCGCCGGACGCCGCGTAGGCCGATTCCGACATCGGATCGACGACGCCCACGCGCCGCAGCAGCCGGCGATGGCCGGGCGTGGCGGCGACGTTGGCCGGGCCAGCCTCCGGGGGGTTTTCGTCCAGGACGGCACGAACCACGGTGTCCACGTCGGCCTTTCCGCAGGCGCGCTCGAACGGCGACGCACCGGACTGAGACACCATGATGGCCGGCGCCTGATCACAGAGGCCGAGACACGGGCCCGCGACGCACGAGGCCCGCGTCCCCGCAACTTTTCGACCCTCCTGGAGGAGGTTGCCAGCACCCGCCATCTGACAGCTGATGTCCTGGCAGACGTGAACGATTCGCGGAGGGCCCGGCTTCAACCGAAACAGGTGGTAAAAGCTGGCGACGCCGTAGGCCTCTGCGGGCGGGACGCCAAGGCGACGCGCGATTTCCGCCAACGCCCCCGCGGAAATGTGGCCCACACGACGCTGCAATTCGTGCAATACTTCTAGCAACTCGTGTCGGCGCGCGCGCACGTCCGCCAACCCCCACCCAAGGGGCGACTCCTCCCCCACAACGGCCGCCACGGCGGCGCGCTCTTCAGGCGTGGGCTGGGCGTTCGGAAGATGGAGATCCATGCGTCCCTTCGCGCTCGATGCGCACAGCGGTGGCCTTGAACTCGGCAGTGCCCGCCTTCGGATCGATGGCTTCGATCGTCAGCAGGTTCGTGTCGACATCGTCGGCGTCGTGGTAAGTCATGAATGCGAGCCCAGGCGTCAGGCCGTCGTCGACGTGCACGAGACACGTGACACTTGCCCGCCGGCTCGTGATTCGCGCCCGGTCGCCTTCGGCGAGACCGAGGGCCCGCGCATCTCCAGGGGAGACGTCAACCGTTTCGCGGCGACGCATCGGATTGCGGTACTGATTGGTTTGAACACCGGTATTGTACTCGTCGAGCCGGCGTCCCGTCGTGAGCCGAATCGGGTACTCGTGGGTGAGCTGATCGACCGGCCCTTCCGGTTGCACGACCGTAAACGGCGCCAACATCCCGGAAACCGGACGTTCCCAGAGCCGCCCATGCAAGAACGGCGTGCCGGGATGGGATTCGTCGGGGCACGGCCATTGAAGGCCGTCGTTGGCCTCCAGCCGCGACCACGACATGCCGCGGTGCATGGGAGACAGAAGCCGCAGCTCATCCCAAAGCTCTTCGCCTGTCGGCTCGCCGAGGTCGACCCCCAACCTCCGCGCCAGTTGCGCAAGAATCCACACGTCTGACTTGGCCTCACCCGGCGGATCCAACGCCTTCCGACACCGCTGTACGCGTCGCTCGGAGTTCGTCACGGTCCCTTCGGTTTCCACCCAAGCGGCCGCTGACGGCAACACGACGTGGGCCATCTTCGCCGTTCGCGTCAGAAAAAGGTCCATCACGACCAGCCCATCGAGCCCTTCGAGCAGTTGGCGCGCGTGACCGACGTCGGCTTCGGATTGCGCGGGGTTTTCTCCCATCACAAGGACCGTCCGCAATTCGTTGCGCCCCATCGCTTCGAACATCTGCGTGAGGTGCCAGCCTTTCTTGGGAGGAATCGTCGCGCCCCACAACGCCTCGTACCGGCCGCGGATCTCGTCGTCTTCGACGTCCTGGAAGCCCGGAAGCTTGTGAGGCAGAGCTCCCATGTCGCCCCCACCCTGCACGTTGTTCTGCCCGCGCAACGGGTTGAGGCCCGACCCCTCGCGCCCCACGTGGCCCGTCAGCAGGGCGAGGTGGATGAGCGAAAGCACGTTGTCTACGGCGTTGTGGTGTTCCGTGATCCCCAACGTCCAACAAATCTGGGCACGTTGGGCCCGACCATAGGCGTGCGCCAAGGCGCGAATCGCCTCGACAGTTACTCCCGTGACCTCGGACGTGCGCTCGAGGGTCCAAGGCATCGCATGGGCTTCGAATTCCGCGTAGCCGGTCGTCGCGTGCGAAATAAAGTCCCGATCGACGAGCCCTTGGACGATCAACTCCCGCGCGACGCCCAACGCGAGCTCGATGTCGGTCCCTACGTTGAGCGGCAGGTGGGTGTCGGCCCACTCCGCGGTCGAGGTCCGGCGCGGGTCGACGACAAAGAGCTTGGCTCCGTGGCGAATACCCTTGAGCACGTGGTGGAAGAAGATGGGATGCGCTTCACGCGCATTGCTCCCCCACAAGACGATGACGTCCGCTGTCTCGATATCCGCGTACGAACTCGTTCCGCCACCCGCACCAAATACTGTCGCCAGACCGACGACGCTTGGCGCATGTCAAGTTCGATTGCACGAATCCAGATGATTGCTGCCGATAGCGACGCGCATGAATTTCTGCGCAAAATAATTGGTTTCATTGGTGGCCTTGCTGCACGCGAACATCCCGATGGCTCCAGGCCCGTGCGTCGTGCGCGTTGCGCGGACGAGGGCCGCCGCTCGGTCGAGGGCCTCATCCCAGGTCGCTTGGCGCAGGCTCCCCCCGTCGCGGACGAGGGGCCGGGTGAGACGGGCGTCGGGCGCACGGGCCATGGTATCTCCGTAGATGCTTCTTAACGCTAGAAGAGGCCGACGACCTGCCCGTCGGCATCCAGGTGGATCGAGGCGGCCGCCGGCGCTTTGGGCAGGCCCGGCATCGTCATGATCTCCCCCGCCAGCGCGACGACGAACTCGGCCCCGGCGGCGAGCCGGACCTCGCGAATGACTACGTGGTGGCCGACCGGGGCACCGATCGCCGTCGGATCGGTCGAAAAGCTGTACTGGGTCTTGGCCATACAAATCGGGACGCCACGGTGCCCGTTCGCCTCGAAGGCGGCGAGTTGGTCTCGCACGGCGCGATCACAACTGACCTCGGAGGCGCGGTAAATCGTCTTTGCGATGGTCTCGATCTTCTCCCAGAGCCCGACATCGTCGGCGTACAGCGGCCGGAAATCCGCCCGGCCGGACTCCGCGACCGCCACGACTTCGCGCGCGAGCGCTTCGGTGCCCGCCCCGCCGTCGGCCCAGTGGCTCGCGACGTATGCCGTGACGCCCATCGCAGCCGTCGCCCGCTGGACGACTTCCATTTCCGCCGCCGTGTCGGCGTCGAATCGGTTTACCGCCACGACGGCCGGGACGCCGAAGCGCGCCAGGTTCTCCAGATGCCGCCTGAGGTTGACGAGGCCGCGTTCCACAGCCGCGACGTCCTCCTTGCCAAGCGCATCCTTGGCAACGCCTCCATGCATCTTCAGCGCCCGAATCGTGGCCACGACCACGGCGGCCGCCGGACGTAGACCCGCTTTGCGGCACTTGATATCGAAGAACTTCTCGGCGCCCAAATCGGCCCCGAAGCCGGCCTCGGTCACAACGTAATCGCCGAGCTTCAACGCCGTCGTTGTCGCCATCACGGAATTGCACCCGTGAGCGATGTTGGCGAAGGGTCCGCCGTGGACAAAGGCCGGATTGCCCTCGAGCGTCTGCACGAGGTTCGGCATCAGGGCGTCCTTGAGCAGAACGGCCATCGCGCCGCTGGCGCCGAGGTCCCTCGCCGTGATGGGCCGCCGGCCCTTGCCAGGACCCACGACGATGTTGCCAAGGCGTCGCTCAAGATCGCCGCGGTCGCGCGACAGACAGAGGATGGCCATGACCTCGCTTGCCACCGTGATGTCGAAACCCGTTTCGCGCGGCAGGCCGTTGCCAGGCCCCCCGATGCCCGCGACGAGTTGCCGCAAGGACCGGTCGTTCATGTCCATCACGCGTCGGAAGGCGATGCGGCGCACATCCAGACCCAGTTCGTTGCCCCAGTAGAGGTGATTGTCCAACATCGCGGCGAGCAGGTTGTGAGCCGATGTGATCGCGTGGAAGTCGCCCGTGAAATGCAGGTTGATGTCCTCCATGGGGACCACCTGCGCGTAGCCGCCCCCCGCCGCTCCGCCCTTCATGCCGAAACAGGGGCCCAGCGATGGCTCACGAAGTGCGACGATCGTGCGCTTGCCGATCCGATTGAGGCCATCGCCCAGACCCACCGTGGTCGTGGTCTTGCCTTCGCCCGCCGGCGTCGGCGTCATCGCGGTCACGAGGATGAGCCGGCCGTCCGGTCGATCGGCTAGGCCGGGCACCCGACTCACATCCACCTTGGCCTTGTCGCGACCGTAGGGGATGATGGCGTCGTCAGGCAGACCCAGGGCCCGCGCGACTTCCGTGATGGGCCGCGTGACGGCCGCCCTGGCGATCTCGATGTCGGACTTCACAGCGCCTCCGGTCGAGCCGGCTAACGTCCCCTTTCACCCCGGCACGGGCCCGACGGGTGCGCCCTCCAGCGCCGTCCGCCCCAGTCGGCTAACGGTGCCCATGTTCGGCCTACTGCTCGCCGCGTGCAAACCCGACGAAGCTCCGATCGTCGACGAACCTGGAACTTGCCTGGCTGAACGGGCCAGCGCCCGCCCCTTCGACCCCGCCATGGCCGTTCCCGGAGACGTGGCCGTCGGGCGCAACGGGGACGTGGTTCTCGACAACACCCGTGCGCGCTTCGTGATCACGGCGCCGGACCAGGGAAGCACCTACTACCACTACGGCGGCATCGTCGCAGATGCGGTCCCGCTGTCGGATTGTGAGCCCATCGGCGAGGACCTGCTCGACGAGGTGGGACTGATCCTCGGGAGCGTGGACGTCGCCAATCCGTCGGCGTCGATTCTTCGCGCGTTCCAGGCGACGTCCCTCACGATCGAGTCCGACGGATCGGACGGCGGCCCGGCGGTCGTTCGCGCCACCGGCACCGACGCACCGTATTGGCTCGTGGAGTACGAACTCGTCCGCTCCGGCGTCAGCAGCGGCGGGCGGCCGGTTTCCGGCCCTTGGAATCTCACCATCGACGTCCGGTACACGCTATTTCCCGACGATTCCGACCTCCGCATCGACTGGACGCTTTCGGGCGACGAGGACCTCTCCTTGCTCACGGGCGCGCTCCTCAGTTTTGCCCCTGCCTTCGACGTCGCGGAGGCCGGATCCGGGCGGCTCGACTTCTCGGGCATCAGCCTCGCCACGGGAATCCCAGCGATGATGGCGACCGACGGCGCCACCGAAGCCGCCTGGGGCGTCGAAGGGGGGCAGCTCGCGACGGCTCACATCTCTGGCATCGACGTCGCGCTCGACGTGGCTCAGGCCATCACGGATCCCCTCGAGATCAGCCCCGGTGTGAGCGCAACCTCACACATGCACCTCTCCGTCGGACACGTCGACGACCGCGCCCTCCCAGCGCTCGTGGCGGCGTCCCCGGAGCGCCTCGCGGGACAATGGCCAAGCGTCGACTGGGTCGACGGCGTCGTCGTGGATTCCGCCGGAGCGCCGATCGCGGGCGCGCGCGTCGAGTTGTGGAGTGACGCGGGGGCGGGGTCGTCGCTCACCCAATGGGTCGCAAGCGACGCCGCGGGCATGTGGCGGCACCCGACGCTCGGCTTCGCGGACCCCCCATGGTCGTGGGAAGTTCGCGCCATCGCACCCGGCCGCGACCCAAGCGAATTGACGCAGGCGACGACCGGGATGTCGCTATCGCTAGGCCCGTCGGGAGGGGTCGACGTTTCGGTCGAGGGCCCGGATGGCCCGTTGCCCGCCACCATCGCCCTCCGCCGGTTCGACGGCCTGGCCATCGACTCCGCCGTCCTCGGCTCTGGCCACGTGCCGGCGCCGCCAGGAACCTACGAGGTCACGGTCTCGCGTGGCATCCGCTACGAGCCCACCATCGCAACGATCCTCGTCCCCGAAGACGGTGCCGTCGGCCACGCGGTCACGCTCGAACCCACCTTCGACGCTACCGGCTGGGCCAACATCGACACCCACGTCCACAGCGAATTCAGCCCCGACAGTCGGTCGCCGAGGTCAGAGGTCCTCCGCCACGCCGCCGCCCACGGGCTGGACATCGTTCTGCACACCGAACACGAACACATCGTGGACGTCTCCACCGCTTCCGCCGACGCGGGCACGGACACATGGGTCCGCAGCCTCGGCGGCCAAGAGGTCACCGCGCCGGTTCCCGAACACATGACGCTCGTTGGCGTGACCCCGGACGGAACGCCGCGGGGCGGGCCCGTCGCTTGGTATGGAATGGACCTGCCGAATCTGTTCGCAGCGATGCGTGCGCGGGGCGACGGCGGCCTCAACTTGTTCAATCACCCCGGGTATATGGACCTTGTCGGCTGGGACCCCGTCGCGGCGGCGCCGACGCTCACCGACCCCGGCCTGCTTGGCCTGGATCCCGACGGCGCAGTCTGGTCGTGGGATTTCGACGGCATTGAGGTCATGAACGGCGTGGACAGCCCTTTTTCCGACGGCAACGGCCGCTTCGAAAAATGGATGAGCATCGTCCAAGCTGGACATCCCGTGCTTCCAATCGGGTGTAGCGACGCCCATTCGCTTGGCGACATTGGTTTCCCCTCCACGTGGTTCCCGGCCAACGGTCCGAGCCCCGACCTGTCCGACGAGGCGATCTTCGACGGCCTCCGCAGCGGCAACGTCAGCATCAGTGCTGGGGCCCTGGGACAGATCGCCTTGGACGGCGTGGCCCCCGGCGGCGTCGTGACGACGTCAGCGGCGTCCCTTCACATCACGGTCCTGGCTCCGCGGGCCATCGACGTCACCCATGCCGTCGTGTTCGTCAATTGCAACGAGGCGCTCCGGGTAGATGCGACGGGCCTCGGACCGACCTGGATCGACGCGTCGGTTGACCTCACGTTCACCGAGGACAGCACCGTCGTCGTCGCCGCCTTCGGCGAAGGCGCCCTCCCCGCGGGATTCCCTGCGTTTTCGGCCACGAATGTGCCCCGCGCCCTCGTCGCGCCCGTCTACGTCGACACCGACGGCAACGGTCAATTCGACCCGCCAGCCGGGCGTCGTTGCCCGTTCCCGGAGCTTTGAGTCATGTCGACCGTATGGTGTTTTGCGCGAACCTACGCCGCCCACGCCGCGGAATTGGGAAACGCGGTCCCGGCCGAGCCCCTTGTTTTCTTGAAAGGGGCACAGACCATCCGCGGATTGGAAGCGGGAGCGTCCTACCTTGATGAACGCATCGACCACGAAATCGAGTTCGTCCTCCGCGTTGGACGTCACGTCGCCCACGGCGAGAAGCCTGGCTGGGATGCGATCGACGCGTTCACCCTCGGCCTGGACCTCACCCTCCGCGAGCGCCAGGATCGATGCCGCGCGTCGGGGGTTCCTTGGGCGGTGGCCAAGAGCTTCGCAGGGGCGACGGTCCTCGCGCCCTTCCTCGATGTCGGCGTTCTCGGCCAGCGCGATTCCGTGACCTTTCACCTGGAGGTCGAGGGCACCATTCGCCAACACGGCGACACGGCCCTGCTCGTCCATCCCGTCCCTGCGCTCGTGAACTGGCTCGCCGCCCTTGCGCCCCTGGCCCCTGGGGACCTGTTGTTCACGGGTACACCCGCGGGCGTCGGACCCATCCGTCCTGGCGAGTCCTTCGCACTCGTCCTGCACGATCCTGAGACCCGTTGGGCGGGTCGGCTCTGACCACTCGGGCCGCTCAGGTCAGGAAAAACGGCCCTTGAGCGACAGGGCGGGCGACTCGATGAGCCGCTTGCTCAGCCAGGCCAGCACGCCGGCGCCCGCGAGTGCCAACGCCAGCCGCGGCAGAAGCGGGATGTGCATCGCCCGGTCGACGTGCAAAATGAAGACGAATTGGTAGGCCAAGAAATGGACCATATAGAGGCCATAGCTGTAGTCGCCAACGGCGCGTAGGGGGCGCCACCTCAACGCGCGAGCGGCGAGGGAATCCGGCGCCGCGACGGCCGCGCCAACGACGGCCACGCTCGCGGCCGCAATTCCGGCGAAGCCGAAGGGTAGGAAGGAGGCCGACGTATGGTCCACGGCGCCCAAGGCGCCGCCAACGAGCCACGCAACAGCGCCGAAGACGGCGGCACGACCCCAGATCTTGGCCGAACCAAGGTCGTCAAACAGCGCCAGCAGCGCCCCTGCAGCGATGGCGTCCATCCGGAACACGGTTCCGTAGTACGCAAGGTGGATGTCCTGGGGGGCCATCCAAAGGCGACCGCAGATCGCGACGGCCGCTGACAGCGCCAACACCGGCGCAAGCGCCCGCCTGGGCATCCACGCGACCACGAGCGGCCATACGAGGTAAAACTGCTCCTCGATCGCGAGCGACCAAGTGATTTTCGCCAAGTTCGGGCTCGCGTAGCTCGCTGCGGTGAACCAATTCTGAACGAATGCGGCATAGGCCCACGCCGGCACCTGCCCTTCCGCAGCGCTCGGTCGGGCGAGGGCGAGGTAGGGCACGATCAGGACCAGGTAGAGCGGCCAGATACGCAGCGCTCGCCGCGCCATGAAGCGCAGGATTCCGCCTGGTCGGTCGGCCCCACGAAGCAGGTTTCGCGTGTTGAGGTAGCCACACAGAACAAAGAACAAGTCGACGCCGGACCAACCCGCCGCGATGACCCCTGAAAGCGGACCCAGCTCGGTCAACTCGGGCGCGATCATCCGCAGGTGGAACATCAGGACGAGCAAGATGGCCAGGCCGCGCACGCCGTCCAATTCCGGAATCCATGCGCCCGAGGGATCCCGACTCACCCTGCCCCCCGAAAGGTGACAAGACGATGGCCCATGAAGTTGAAGGCTGGCGCGATGATCAGGCTTGCTACCACGCCAAAACCATAGTTCAGGCCAAGCAGGCCCGCTCCCTCGACGAGCCCTACATTCAGACCCCAGCCCGCGAGCGTGACGGAGGTGAACCGAATCAGGGTCCTACCCTCCATCGCGCGACGAAACGTAAACCGGGCATTCAAGACGTAGGAAACCCAGGTGCCAACCGCAAACCCGGCGGTCGTCGCCAACCAAGTCGGCCAGCCCACGAGTTCGACCAAGCCGACGAGCGTGGTCGTATAGCACCCCGCGCTCGCAACCCCGCAGACGACGAACGTCGCGACCTGCCGCAGGGTCTCCGCGCTCACCAAAGGCGCCAGCTCCGAGGTGCAGGGCCGGCGGCCAGTTCCCGCATGAGGCGGTCGGCATTCAAGGCAAATGCGACGACCTTGCGCGGCGATTCAGCGTGCAGCGGCAGCATGCTCAGGAACAGGCTCACTTCATAGATTCGGATACGGCGCAGATCGGCCCCCCAATTTCGGACCCGCTCGGCGAACCGCGCAGCGCGGGCTTCCGGCTGCGGACGGTCCATGCGGAGATCGGGCCGAAGGTCGTCGCCAAGCGTCAGGTCAAACAGGCCGTGGTTGATGGAGTCGTAGCCGCCGAGCACCGAATGGGAGAGTTTTGCGAGGTCGTAGAACGGGTCGCCGTAAAGGTCGGCTTCGGTATCCGCCCCTTTCGGGTCGATGAAGCGCACGAGGCCCGTTCGCGGGTCGACCAAAATATTCGAGAAGCAGAGGTCGCCATGTTGCACAGCGACCGCGTCACCAGGTGGACGCACGCTCCACTCCGCACGGAGCAACTCCAAGTAGCGCTGCACCAAGCCGTCGAGGCCCCCCACACCTACCAGGGCCGCCTCCACCGACGCGCCAACGGGCATCGCCTGCAGCGCGCGAATGCGCTCCGTCACCTTGGTCACGTAGGCGCGTTCCGCGACCTCCGCCCCCTGGGACGCACCCACCCCGCGCTGCGGTCGCTCTGCCAGGAAATCGCCGACGGCGTCAAGAACGGCGTCGAAAGCGGTGTCCGTCATGGCGTCCGGCCCGTGAAGCCACAGGACCGCCGCGTCCGGCACCACGAGCCGCTCCATCCGGTAGCTCGCCCGACCGTCGGCCTCTTGGTAATCGAAGGGCATGACGCCGAAGCGCCGCAGAGACTCCGGGAGAAGGCCCCACCAGCGGCATTCGCGGCGCATCTTCGCCACGTCCTTGGACTCCTTGCGAAGCGTCCGACCCACCGCCGACATCGCGTTGAAGGCGCGCGTGTAGAATGCCCCGGACAACCAGCGGATGAACACCGCCGGATCCGCGAGGCTGTGCAGGCCGGCCGCGTCGAGGATGTCGAATTCGTCGCGACGATCGGCCAACCAGACGCGACGCTCCTCCCGCGACGGCAGCGACAGCCACCTCGCCGCTACGGACGCCATGGCCGAACCCACGCCGGTCCCGGGCCGTCCCGATGCGGGAACGGCAACCACCGAGCCCACGGCGTAGGCCAGCTTGCCGAGCGTGGCAGCGAGGTGCTCGTCCTGGCCAACCACGTCCGATGTCCACAAGACGACCCGAGTTTGGGGGTCGATTTCCCGGAGTTCTTCGGCGGCGCGCGTGCGCGAAGCGGCGTCGCGAACGAGCAAGATCCGGCTGAACCCCGCGTCCGCCGCGAGTTGCGCGGCCCGATCTTCCAGCCGGCTCCGGTCGTGCAGCAATCGGCCAAACCTCGGCACGCCGACCCAACCGGCCACTTCTGCCGGGACGTCGAGGCTGTCGTCCCAAACCAAGACGGCGGGATGATTCACACGCATACCCAACCTCCGAGGGCGACGACCCGATCCCGCAACGCAGCTTCGGACGCTGCAGAATCCCCGACGGGGACCCACGCCCATCCGTCCCCGGCGAGCGCTACCGAACCCTTGGGAATGCGGTGGGCGTGAGCCGCAAACCAAGCTGCCGGACCCGGATCGTCGCGGAAGACCGTCATCAGGTGGGTGGCACCTTCGTCGGCCAACTCCAGCCAGCGGCCCACGCGAGCGACCCGCGCAGCGTCCAGCCCTGGCGCAGCCTGGATGCGCGTGCGCGTGCCCGCCAATGGCCCGCCCATCCGGAAGGCAAACTCCTCGGGATGAAGGGCGCGGTCGTCGACGTAAAATCCCGCCGGCCCGCACCAGGGTTTGCCCGTGATCACATCGTGGTAGGGAACGCGTTGCCGCTGCAGCCAGGCCTCGACGTCCGGACGGACGTGCCGCTCGACGGCGTCGCGGTCGCCTCCGTGCGTGCGCATGCCGCGCGCAGTGAACACGACCACCCGTTCCCCACGCTCCGCCACGCGCCGAACGGCGGCGACCACGTCATCGTGGGGAGGGCGCTCGGCGTACGGTACGCCCGCGAGGTCTCTCGACAACGTGCCGTCGAGGTCGACGAGCCAGACGTTCATCGAGACCCCCAGACGAGGACGGAACCAAGCGCCGTCAGGCTGAGCAGGTGCCAGCAAGACATCGCGACGAGCGCGTAGGCCGCCAGGACGTCCGTCGGCGGGAAGCCGCCCCCGGTGGGGATGACGACGCCAGCCAACACATGAAGCAGCGCCCCAAGCGCCGCTCCTGGCTCGATGCTCCGAATGAGGAAGGCGAGCGCAGCCGCCTCCATCGTCCACAGAGCGACCGTGCTGACGAGCAGCGTCCCTACGCGCCCATCCAACAGGCGACGCGGCAACCGACTCCAAGCGCCGGCTTCCGCCAACCGGGCCAACCAAGGCACGATCCACGGACGCGTCGGACGATTCACCAAGGCGCGTCGCGCAGCGACGAGGTTCTCTGGCAGCACCCACACGAGCGCCAACGTGACGAAAAGGAAGGCCAGCGCCAGCGCCCAAACCGTTCCGACGGCCCCGCGAGCCTCGGGCACGACGAACAGCGCGGCCGCGCCGACGACCGCCCAGACCAACGCATCGAAGCTCCGCTCCAGCCAGACGGCGACGAGGCCGTGGGCCGGGCCCCGACTCGCGGCGCCAAGCGCGAGGATCCGGACGACCTCACCGGTCTTGAAGGGCAGCATCCCGCTCACGGCGACGGTCCCGAATTGGGCCGCCAACACCGCGCGGAAGCCGCGCGCCCGGTCCCCCAGCAAGGTGACGATGCGCAGCGCGCGGATGCCGTGCGCCACGACGTAGCAAAGCGCCGCGGCCACACCCATGAGGCCGGGTGACGCCTCCGGAAGGCGAGAAGCGCTCCAGGTCGTCGCCAGGCCGGTCAGAACCAGCGTCAGAATGGCGTTTCGCCTCGTCATTTCACGACACCCACCTTCGCCTCGTACTCGGCGGGCGTCCCAAGCACGATCGTGTCCTCCGCGCGGGCGGGCAAGGCGAGCACATGGCCACCATCGTCCATCAGTCGGCCGTAGACGTCGGAAATGTAGAACTCGCCCCCACTTCGGGCCGTCGTCCGCGCCGCCAGCTTCCGGTAGTGAGACGCCGACCGAAATCCGTAGAGGCCCGACGTCGCCCAAGGGCCGATGACGACCTTTTCGACGATGCGCGACACCCGACCGTCGGGCGCCGCGTCCACGTAGGAGAAGGCCGGCGATGTCGACGCAAACACGTCGATGACGCCGTCGACCGCCGTGAGCCAGCGCGCCATCGACGTCAGATCGCGGCCGCGGACCAACGTGTCGACGTTGTGGAACAACAGCGGCCGATGGCCCCACCCTTGCTCCTCGATGTACCGGGCTGCCACGTCGGCCGTCTCCGCCTGGCCCGACGTGTCGCCGATGAACTCGACGCGGGCGCCGTCCGGAAGGCAGGCCCGGATCGCCGCCTCGAAGCCCTGGTCGCGCACATTGGCGACGGCGAGAAAGCCGTCGTGTTCCGCCAGGTCGTCGGCCACATGGGCCAGAATCGGCTTGCCTTCCAATGGCAGAAGGTATTTGGGAGTCGTGTATCCGGCGTCGCGAAAGCGACGGTACAAGCCCGCCATACACAGGGCAATCGTCGGCTTCATGGGCCGAGCACCTCGTAGGTGCGCGGCGGCGCGTGGGTACTGTGGTCTTCGGTCAGGAAGCGCCTCCGATCGAAGACATGTCGACCCACGATGCGGAGCATCGACACGCCGTGGCGAAAGAGTTTCGCGTTGCTGACCTGGTCGTCTTCACGCCAGCCGATGGGCACGAAGCGCATGGCGAGGTCCCGTTTCGCACACGAGCGCAGGATCAGATGGTAGTTGAAGGTCAGATCATCGGAACAACCTGCCCAATCAATCGCCTTCAGAAATCGGGCGCTGTACCAATTCAGGCCCGAACCCAAATCCGTCAGCCAGCGGAAGCTGGTCAGCGAGAAAATGAGGTTGAACGCAATGTTGGCAAGGATGCGATGGGGAGCGTAGCCCTTGAGGCGGCTCCCCCATGCAAAGCGAGCCCCCAGAACGTTGTCCGCCTTCGGGTCGGCGAGCAGCGTTGGCAGCAGGTCTCCAAGCTCGCCCTGGTCGTCCCCGTGGAGCACGACGACGCCGTCCAGGCCCCGCTCGAGGCAGCGCTCGAAGGCGACCTTGTGCGAGCCGCCGAGACCTACATTCCGCGTATTTCTGGCGACGGTGACGAAACCTGCGGGAAAGGTCCGGGCGGCCGCCACGGCGACAGCGGGGCCCCCGTCCGTCGAGCCGTTGTCGAGGATGAACACCTCGGCGAAGGCGGCTCGACGCTCGGGCGTCAGCTGGGCGAGCGTCCGCCCAATCTGGGGCGCGCAGTTGTACATGGGAATGAACAGGAGCCGTCGGTCGCTCATGGCGACATCTCGTCGTGCGGCCCGCCGCGCACGGGCTCGGTGCGCAAACCAGGGCGGATCCAGACCGTCCAGAGGTTGTTGGGGTGACGCTCCGTCCACCCGGTGAGGCCCGGCGCCAACATCGTCGCCATCGTGTCGGCCTCCTGCCATTTCTCCAGCAGGGACGTCGGCCGAATCACGACGTCGACATCGGCCAACACGACGGCCGGGTCCAACGGCCGCTCCCCACCGAATGTGCGACCGATGTGGTACCAGCTGTGGGTTCCGCGGGGGGGCGCCGCGCCGCGCAGGTAGGGGTGCGGATTCGAGAACCAGAGCCCGAGAATACGAGCGTCGGCAGGAATGCCCAAATCCCCGAGCGCCTCGTTCGAGCTCCGCACCATCGACACGAAGTCGAGGCTATCGAAGCCCGTGCCCAACCGCTCGACGGCGCGGAGGGAGACGCGCCCGTCCAAGATCAGATCGACGCGGGAGCCCCCTTCCGGCGTCGGCGAACCGCCGAACAGCAGGCGTGCGCCCGGCCCTGAATCGGCCGCGGGAACCAGGCCCTCGAGCGAACTTGGCGCGACGCGATGGCTGACCACCCCAATCGCGTCGCCAGCCGACCGGCCAAGGGCCAAGGCCACCGACAGCCAACCCATCCACATCACAGGATTCGAAGTCGGGGCGACGCGCATGGCCGCGACGAGGCAAAGAAACAGGGGCACGATCAGCGCCGGCACGTGATGGTCGTGGCTCTGCACGCCGATCGCGACGATCCCGACGAGCTGACCCATCGCTGCGAGGACCTCGCCGTCCACCGAGACACCCGGCGGCGCCGAGCGCGCGGCCAAGGTCGCGGCCGCAAGCGCAAGCAGAATTGCGACCACATTTTCGTCGAAGACCGCCTTGAGTTTGTCGATCCCGGGGGTCCGGTCGTTGAGCGGCATCAACTCGGGATCCCAGGACGCCGCCGCCGACCGAAGGTCGGCCAAGTAGGCCGACGGCACGTCGCTGACGGCGAAGGCGAGGCCGACGAAGGCCAACGCCCCCAAGCCGCCAGCAAACGCCACCCGCCGACGTTCGGGCGCGAACAGGACCGCCAAGCCAAGCGCCCCGCCAACGAGCCCAAAGTAGGTCACTTTGAGGAAGAACAGGCCCGCCGTCACGACGGCAATGGCCATGGCCTCCACCGCGTCGGCGCCGCGACCGGCGGGACGCGTCTTGGCGAGCCCGACCTGGAGCAGGAGCCCGGCCACCAGCGCCCAGCCGACGCGGTTGTACGTCCCGAGGTGCGCAAAGCCCCCACTGTCGGCGTGCAGCGGTGACAGGACCTGCGTCGCAAAACCGACCGCCATCGCCGCTGGAAGGGGCCCCGTCCAACGTCCCGAAAGGACCCAGACCGCATGGACGTAGAGCAGCGGCGCCAGGGCGGCAGGCACCCAGAGGAGCACGCGCGGATCGGGCCCGACGACGTCCATCGCGATGCCGTAGGCCGCGGCGTACAGCCATCCGACCGGCGTCATGTAGTGGAGGTGGGGCCATTGGCCGTGTTGCCAGCGCCATCCGGCGTCCAAGGCCACAAAGATGTCGGCCGGGACGTTGTTGACGACGACTGACGACGCCGATGCATGGAGGATGCCGAGGGCCACAACGACCATCGCGCCAACTGCCTCCCACACGCCTGGTCCGCCCCGGCGCATCGGCACCATGTTCGCCTCCGACGCGGCCCGTTACCGCACCGGCTCGCCGTCCGCCCGCGGCGCGACGGGAGGACCATGCCGGAGCCAAGGTCGGCCGACGACCGTTTCATCGCCGCCGCGTTCGCGGCGGTCGATGCCGGCACCTTCGTCAAGCTCGTTCTTGGCGGCCCCACCGGGCCGGGACCCCATCGGTACGACCTTCGTCCCATCGCCATGCGAACGGGCGACAAATGGGCCGCCGTAGCGACGACGGGAAAGACCCAGACCCAAACCAACCTTGAACCCGCGTCCTTTGGGGCCTGGCTTGCCGACCGCCTCGGCGAGTTCCGCAACGGCGACCTCCTGACCACGGAGATGACGCTGCACCGCACGTCGGTCGACGGGAGGTCATCGCTCCGCCGCGGGCCCGCCCAGGGAGGGGCGCCCGCACCTCGCGCACACGACCGGGCGCCACAACGCCGCGCCGATCTGCGCAATCAGCCGTGGGCGGAAACCATGGGCCTCGTCCAAGGGGGCCGTCCGTCGGCCGGCCATGCGGACAAGCTGCGCCAAATCGAGCGCCTGGTCGAACTCTTCGACCATGCCATCGCAAAGCGGGAGGGCCCGTTGACGGTCCTCGACCTGGGGTGTGGTCGCGGCCTGCTCACGGCGGCGCTTGCTGACCACCTCGCCCGCACCCGGGGCGAAGGATCGCGCGTCATCGGTGTCGAACGCGAACCCGAACGGACCGCCGCGGCCGCGGCGCTTGGACTGCCCGGTCTTCAATTCGTCACGGACCTGATCGCTGCCGCTGACTTGCCTGCTGCCGACGTCGTCCTCGCGCTTCATGCCTGCGACACCGCCACGGACGACGCGCTCGCTGCCGGCATCCGGTCAGGCGCCAAGACCCTGTTCGTGTCTCCGTGTTGCCACCGCGAACTGCGTCCCCAACTCCATGCCGAAGGTGCCATTGGCGACGCGCTCCGGCACGGCATCCTCGCCGACCGCCAGGCCGAGTGGGTCACCGATGCCCTTCGGGCCCAGTTGCTCGCGTCCGCGGGCTTCGACGTGTCCGTCATCGAGATGGTGCGCAGCGAGCACACGCCGCGCAACGTCCTCCTTGTCGGCCACCGCGACGACAACGTCGACCGCGAGGCCGCCACGGTGGCCGCTCGCGAACTTGCGCGACGCTTCGGCGTCGCCAACCAGGCCCTGGCCGGGCATCTGGGCGTCACGCTGTGACGGTCGACCCCGAGGAGATGGCGCGCCTGATCTTCCTGAGACGCGCCTTTCTCGCCGGAGACGTGTCACCATGGCGCGACGAGGCCGACCTCGCCGCCTACGACACTTGGGTGGCGCCGCGTCATGGTTGGCGCTGGCGGGCCATTCTGGAGGAGTTGCGGGCCCGTCGGGTCCTGCCCCCGCTACGAACCGTGCTCGACTACGGATGCGGCACCGGAATCGCGGGCCGATCGGTCGGGGCCGTCCTCGGGCCCGTGACCCGCCACGTCGTCGACCGCTCCAAACTCGCCGTCGACTTCACCGTGAAGCGCGGAGCCTTGCCATGGGACGGCCAGGCCGTCGACGCCCTCGTCGTGGGCCACGTCCTGCCTGAACTCAAGGACCCGAGCGCGCTGCTGGCACTCGCCGCGACGGTCCCCGTCGTGTTGTGGGTCGAACCTGGCGACGCGCGCACCTCCCGCGCCCTCGTCGCCGTCCGCGAGGCCCTCCGTGCCACCCACACACCCGTCGGCCCCTGCACCCACGCCGGCCCGTGTCCCCTGGCCGACGCCAGGGATTGGTGCCACCACATCGCCCAACCCCCGCCCGAGATTCGCGCCGACCCGCGCTGGCAGGCGATGGCGCGCACCGTCGGCATCGACCTGCGCGCCGCGCCCTTCAGCTGGCTCGCCCTGGTCCGCGGAGGCACGGTCGACAGTGGCATCTCCCGCATCCTTGGACGGCCCCGCTCCGAAAAGGGGCGCACCCTCTACGACGTCTGCTCGGACGAGGGCCACCGCGTGGCCACCCACCGCTGGCGCGACGGGGCCAGTCGCCACCCCGCACCGCCGGGGCGCTACCTCATCGGCTGGAGCGGCGACCGTGTGGGTACGATGACGCCGGTGATCCAGCCGACAACCCCACGGGTAGAGCCATCGGAGGCATGATGGGCTTCTGGACATGGTTGGTCATCGGGTGTGGCGAAGCGACGGCCGTCGAACCGGCGCCCCGCCGCGCCGACGCCGTGAATCTGCCGCCGGAACGATGGAAAGCGCTGCTGACGCCGATGGAGTTCGACGTCTTGCGCGAAGCCGGCACGGAGCGCGCCTTCACGGGTGACCTCTGGGACGCGCACGGCGACGGGCTTTACGTCTGCGCCGGGTGTGGACTCCCGCTGTTCGACAGCGCGACGAAATTCGACTCCGGAACGGGGTGGCCGAGCTTCTTCGCCCCGTTGGCCGCCGACCGCGTCGCCGAGCACTCGGACCACGCCTACGGCATGCTGCGCACGGAGGTTCGTTGTGGCCGCTGTGACGGCCACCTTGGGCACGTCTTCCCCGACGGCCCGAAGCCGACCGGGCAACGATACTGCATGAATTCCGCGTCCCTCGATTTCGTCGAGCGCAGCGCGGGTTCGACCTTCGACGGCCTGCCGGTGCTGCTTGGTGGACTCGGCGGGGAGCGTGCAAAATGACGTGGCTCCTCCTCACGACGCTCGCCTGTGCCGGCGACCCCAAATCGACCGACAAGCCCACGCCGCCGCCCCCGTTGAAGGCTGGCCAAGCTGAGGCCATCTTCGCCATGGGTTGTTTCTGGTGCGGCGAATCCGACTTCGAGCATCTGCCAGGCGTGATCGACGCCGTCAGTGGCTACGCCGGAAGCGAGCGCGACGCCCCCACCTACCACACCGTCAGCACGGGTTTGACCGGCTACACGGAGGCCGTCCGCGTGGTCTATGACCCGAAGAAGCTCGATTACGCCACGCTCCTCGACTACTTCTGGCACCACATCGACCCCACGGACGGCGGCGGCCAGTTCTGCGACCGAGGCAGTGAATACCGATCGGCCGTGTTCCCGATCGACGATGCCCAGCGCTCAGCCGCCGTGGCTTCGCGCGCCGGCGTCGAGGCTACCCTTGGGCAACCGGTCGCCACCCAGGTCGAGAACGTCGGCAAATTCTGGGTCGCCGAGGCGTACCACCAGAACTTCTGGAAGACGAACCCCGACCACTACCAGCGCTACCGGGCGGGTTGTGGGCGGGATGCCAAGGTCGCGGCCGTCTGGGCCAACGCCGCCAAGTGAGCCTCAGGGCATCCGCGTCGCAAGCGACACTGGAACGACGCGCGAGAGGATTCCGCCGATCCCGCCCGAACACTCGATCTGCACGGACCCGACGACGCCGCCCGCGGCGGGGTCCACGATGAAGCCCGTCGATTGGGATCCGCAGGTGCCCACCAGGCGGCCGTCGTCCATCACGTAGTGGCCTCCGACCGCGGGGCACGTGACGTCGAGCGGCCAACTCTCCAGAATCTCGGCCGTTCCTCCCGCGGCGTCGACCGACATCCGGAGCAGCCGCGCTGACGCGCTCCCGCCGCCGTTGTCAAAGATGCGGAGGTTGCCGTCCGAGTCCCATGTGGGGTGGTGTTGGTGGCTGAACGTGTCGTCCGTGGTCACCCCGGCCGGGTCCTCCAGCGCGATCGTGCTTTCGATCTCCCCGTCGCCTTCGCCCCCGAGGACCCACTCGACCTGCCCGAAATCCCCCGAATCGGGGTCCAAGTCTACCTGAAGCACGGCATCGAAGTTGAGGAAGCTCACGAGCGCGGTCCCGTCGTCCTCGATGAACAACCCGTTGGCGTGGCTGTAGTCGACCGCGCCGGGGAATTGGCGGCCCCAATAGCCACCGGGGGGACCGGTCTCGTCGCCGTTCGGCGCTGCAAACGTCTCCACGTCCCAGCTTCCGGCCACAGACCCGTCTTCGTTCACCACGGTGACGGCGTCGACCACGAAGGTCTCGTCACCCACGTCCAACGTGTAGGCGCTGAGCACCCACATCCGGTCGCCGAGGACGAAGAGGTCGTGGTGCAGCTCGCGGTCGACGCCGGCATCGGCCGCGACCCATTCGTGGGTCATCGTGCCGTCGAACGCGAACCGGCGGATGCGCTCGTTGTCCAGGATGACGGCCACCTCGTCGGTCGGCGTTGCGATGGTCGCCTTGATCTCACCAGCCGAAGGCAGGTCGACGTCCACGTCCTGGTACCACACGACATCTCCGTCACCGCTGACGGCCAAGACCACCGAACCCGCTTCACAGGCCCGCGGAGCGAGCAGATCGTTGACGAGGCCGAGGTCTCCGTCCACGGACACTTCGACGTCCGCCTGCGTCGGCAGCGCTCCTGTGGTCCACGCGCCAGAGACGCGGCCGCCGGAGGGCGTTGTGGCCTCCCACGTGTACGTCGTCTCCGCCTTCATCCGGCGAGCCGTCACCACATGGTCGGCAGCCTCAGCCGACGTCAGCCCATAGGCGACGTCCGATCCATCGGAGGGCACCCAGGTCAGCGTGAGTTCTTCGGGCGTCTCGGTCGTCAGCGTGCACACCACCCGCAGGACATTGTCCGTGGCCGGCACGCAGCTGCCCGACAGCCCGCCGACGCCTGGCGACGTGCCCGTCGGAGGCGACGGAGTTGAGGTGGTGCCCCCGGGGGGCGGGCCGTCCGACGTCGGGGGAGAGTCCGTGGCGCCACACGCGAGCCACGAAAGGACGATCGAGACCATGCTCACACGCTCCAGGCCGCACCTATCTCGCCGCTCTCAGCTTCTTGGGCGCGACGGCCGCATGACTCTCGAGCACCAGCCCCTCCAACTCCGAAGTCGAAAGCGCGAGGCCCTCCTTCATCTCGAAGCTGGCCCATCCGTGCCGCCCAAGTCCGTAGCCGGTGGGTGTCGCGTAGCCGCGCTCGATCCAGAGGGCGGCGCTGTCAGGCAGCTTCACGGCGAAGCCTTGGACCGGTTCGCCCTCGCGTCCGAGGAAGAGAAGATCTTCTTGCCGACCTTGATAGCCGACTCCCCCCACGGGAAGTCCTCCCACGCGCCTGGCAACCCCAACGCAAACTGCCGCAGATGAACCAGCGGACTCATCCGCCGGCCGCCATCCGGGCCTCAAGCTCGTCCCACGACAACATGCGCTTGGCCGCAGGGTCCCAGGCCGCCAGATTCAAGCAGGCGCGAACGTCGCGCCACGACCAAGACGTCGTGCCCGGGTCCGACAGCTCTTCGATGCCCGCCATCGCCTCGCGGAGCCGGTAAAATGGCACCTTGTGGTTGAGGTGGTGGACGTGGTGGAAGCCGATCTCCCCCGTCAGCCAGTGCATCACCTCGGACATGTGGAACAAGCTGCTGCTGCGAAGGGCAGCGTGGTTGTAGTCCCACTCCTTCCGGTCGCGGACGTCCATCGACGGAAAGTTGTGCTGCGCGTAGAACAGGTAGCTGCCAACGGCCGTGGCGAGGGCGCAGGGAAAAAAGACGCCAAGAAAGGCGGCCGCTGGGCCGAACCACCACCCGACGACGGCCATCCACGTCATCTGGATGACAATGGCGACCGGTCCCTGCCAATGTTGACGCGGGTTCCGAAGAAAGGGCCCAATGGCCATCCCGAGCAGAAACACAGTGAAATAGCCGAAGATCATGTTCAACGGGTGGCGAACCGCACGGTATTTCCAGCGTTGGCTCGGCTTCATCACCTTCCACATCCCCACCGTGACGATGGGGTAGGAACCGACGGACGCCGACAACAGCTTGCTGTTGTTCTGGTGGTGGATGTCGTGGGACTCCTTCCAGATCGACGGCGGAGACATGAGCAGGAAGCCGACAATCTTGGTCGTTGCGAGCCCGAGCGGCGAGCCGACGAAGATGGCCTTGTGCTCCACGTCATGGAAGAAGATGAAGCAGCGGACCATCGAAAGGCCAGCCAGCACGCTTGCGGGAATCCGGACGAACCATGGCGTGGGCAACGTAGCCAACGCGTAAAAGGTCACCATCACCGCGCTGGCGACGATCCAGAGACGCCAAGTGCGCGCCCGATCTTCCACCGCGTAGGGGAACGTGGCACGAACGAGCGCTGAACCGGTGCGGGGCTCCGACAAGGCCACTCCACGTGGCCGTCTACTCCCGACCGCCGGCCGACGTCCACGCCCGCAACGCGGCGAGGCACGGCGCTGCCCGGAGGCCGCGTTAGCGCTCGAGCCTGCGGAGGGCCGAGATGTTCACGCTGACCCAGATTCTCGGAATCATCGGCCTCACTGGCGTGATCGGCATCACCATCTGGGCCACCTTCTTCAGTGTGGCCATGCCGCTTCTCGTCATGCTTGGCATGTGGAAGTCCGCCGAGCTGCCCGAAGTCAAGTAAGCGCGTCGGCCCTCAACAGGGCCACGGCGGCCTCCCACCCGTCGACGGGGTCGCGCGCCGCCAACAGGGTCTCGAGCGCCGAATCTTCGCTACGCAGCAGCCTCCTCGCGTGAGCGGGACGTCGTCCCGGCCGGAATCGGACACCTCTGAGCCAGGGGGCCTGCGGCCAACGTCCGCGACCAGCCAACTCTTCGGCGACCATCAACGCCACGGCCCTTGGCACGATGGCGACATCACCCCGGTCATCCACCGAGGCCCCGTCGCTGCCCTCGCCGAGCGCGCCCAACACCTCTGCGATGGCGCCTGGCGAACCCGCACACACTTGGACTTCGCCGACGAGCCAACGATCGAGCTCGAGCCAGTCCAACCACGCCTTCGGCGTCGCCACGTCGGCGAACCGGGCCGCGCCCGCCCCGTCCTCCTCCAACAACACGGCCGTGAGGACCTGGCCGATGCCGAGCGACGCCTTGAAGCGCACCGCCACGTCGCGCGGCACGGGCTCCACGTGCCGGCAGGGCGAAACGACACCTGCGATGGCCACCTCCCACACCCGCCACAGGTCCGGTCGGGGCCCCACGTCCACACGCCAGTCCGAGAGGACCTTCTTCCAACAGGTGCCCATTTGCCGCCACGCCGACGCGTTCATGGCGCCGCCCTTCCGGGCCCCGGTGTAGGGACAGGCGACGACGTCGGTAGCGACCTCGCCGTACCGATCCGACCCCACCTCTCCACACGGGCGGCCGTCTTCGTCCATGCGGTTTCTGGCCTCGAAGTCGAGCACCGCGCTGACGACGTCGAAGCTCACCCCGCTGCCACGGCGGTGCACTGGCCAGACTCGGCATCGGCCACGCTCTCGCCGGTCCACTGTTGTCCAGGCGTCAGGACCTCCGCGACGGCGCGCAGGGCGCACGCACGCCATTCGCGCGGGAGGTCGAATCGGATGGCTGGGAAGTTCACGGGCTGCCCCGCCTCGACGAGTTCCCACACCGGGATGGGGCCCAGCCGGCTCATCATCTCCCGTCGCTCGACCCCGGCGGCCGACGGCGTCAACGGAAAGGCCTCACCGTCCAAGATGGCGTGAAGCTCGATGTGCGCCCCGCTGGAACGCCCTCGGCGAACCAGCACTTCCGTCGGTTCGGGTTCGCTGTGGCTGAAGGAAAGGCCGACGTCGACGTGGTCGTCTTTTCGCTGAACGTCGAATGTGAATCGGGGCGCCGCGCGCTGGACTTCCGCCCGCGCACTCGCGCCCACCACCAACCCCAACGACGCCAAGGTGAACCCGCGACGGCCGATCATGGGAACCTCCCCCTTTGGGACCTCGGACGCCCCCCTTGGGTTCCCATTCGACGTCAAGGACGGGTCAGAAGGAAAACGTGGGGAACCAAAGCCAACCGTGGAACGGGTTGTCGATCTCGTCGAGGATCAGCTCGGCCTCGATCCCAACGAAGTTCTGATCGTCCACCGCCCCGGTCAGGGCGGACGGCACGAGGTCCGCAGGCATCGTCGCCAACAGCACACGCCCGGACGGGCCACCGAAGGCGAACTCGGGGCCCGAATCCGTGATCCAGAGTTCGCCGTCTTCCGTGAGTTCGATGCCGCGGGGGAAGTCCAGCGGGGCGGTCTCGTCTTCGGGCTGCAGGTCCGCCACGTAGGTCGGCAGCACAGTGATGTCGTCAGTGACGGCAAGGCCGATCGTACCTTCGTCTTCGCTCGGAGCGCCGTAGCTGTGCGCGTAGAGCAGCCACAACTGCCCCCCGTATTCGCGGACGACGGCCCCGTGGGGCGCTGCCAGCCCGTCGTCGCCAGCCGGAAACTTCCACAACAGTGACGGAGCATCCGGGTCCGTGACGTCCCAGGCGGTCAGCTTGCCGGGATTCGGGCCGTCGCCTTCGCCGCGATTGGAGATGATGAAGTAGACGCGGCCGTCCTTCTCGAACTTCTCGATCCCGTTCGCCAGATCCTGCGACCAGCCCGGATCCCCATCCGAAAGGCGCCGGACGGGCACTTCGCTGCTGCCGTCGCCTTCGAACCAGGCCACGTCGTTGTCACCCGCCTGAGGGACCGCGACTGTGTCGTCGTATGGATCGCGGACGGCTCCGTGAGGGAACGCGAGGCCGTTGATCTTCCAAGCGACGGTCGCATCAGGGTCGATGCGCGCGATGCCGCCGCCATTGAAGCCCTTGGCCCAGCAGAACAGGAGCCCGTCGCCGTCGGCGCTGGCACCCTCGCCGGTGCAGTTGTTGCACACTGGCTCGATGACTTCCATCTCGATGCGCCCGACCAACGTCCCCGCTCGGTCCATGAACGCCAGGCCGTCGGCGTCTGGAAGCACGAGCACGTGTTCGTCGTCGAAAATCCTGGCTGGCGCCGTCGTTCCGCCGGTACCGCCGGCACCGCCCGTGCCGCCTGTACCGCCCGACCCGCCCGTGCCGCCCGACCCGCCCGTGCCGCCTGACCCGCCAGCGCCACCGGTCCCTCCGGTGCCGCCCGACCCGCCGTCGGTTGTCGTGATGCCAAGCGAGTCTGACGGATCATCCGTCCCGTCCGCGGCCTGGCCCGTGCAACCCGCGGCCATGGCAATCCAGCGAATCATCGTCGCCTCCCCTGCCGTCAGGTACCACGACCCAAACCCACCGAGGCTTCGAGACCGTGAACCCTGCGTCAGATGGCGCGTTGTCACCCGGTTGGACCCGCCATAGCGACACGCATGGCTGAGCCTTCCTGGCCCCCGTTCGTTGCGAACGGCGTCCTACCCTTTCTGCGCAACGGGCACATGCGCCCCGTCGTGATCGCCATCCTTGGCCATTTCGCGGTCGCCCTGGCGCTACCCGTCCTGGCCTTCGCTCGGTCCGGGCGATCGGAGGATGGCGCCGTCCTCTTCCTGTTCGTGGCCGTGACCGCGTTTCCCGCCCTCGCGGAGTGGTCCATCGAGCGTCGCCCGAGCACGTTCACGGCCTGCGTCGCGGGCGCCTGGATCGGAGCAGCCGCGATCTCGGCCTGGGGCTGGCAGACGGGCGTCATTTAGACCCCCCGTCGCGCAACGCGATGATGCATGTGCCCAGCCCCATCGCCAGCGGCTAGACGAGCCTTCCACAACGAGGGGAGAGGGCATGTTCCACCGCTCCACGTCGGCGGTGTTCGGCTTGCTCGTCGGCTGTTCCACCGCGCCGACGGTCGGGACCCCCGAAGACGCCGCCTACCGGTTCGATGAGACCTGTGCGCCGTGTCACGGCGCCGCCGGCGCAGGGAACCCTGAAATCGCCGCGCCAGCCATCGCTGGTTTGCCGGCTTGGTACGTGACAAGTCAGCTGCACAAATTCCGCGATGGCGTCCGCGGCACGCACTTCGATGACATTGAAGGCATGCGGATGCGCCCCATGGCCAAGGCCGTCTTCGAAGACGCCGCGATCGACGCGCTCGGGACATTTGTGGAAGCCCTGCCGAGCCAACGGCCGGCGCCGACCGTCGCGGGCGACGCCGCGGCCGGCCAGGCGTCCTATGCGACCTGCACCGCTTGCCACCTGGCCGATGGCAGCGGCAACCCCGCCCTCCAGGCACCACCGCTGACCCATCAGCCCGACTGGTACCTGGTCAAGCAGCTCGCCAAGTTCAAACATGGTGTTCGCGGGGCCCACCCGAAAGACACGAGCGGCGCCACGATGAGGCCCATGGCGCAGACCCTGGCCGACGAAGCCGCGATGAACAACGTCATCGCCTACGTCATGACCCTCGGAAAGTAGGAAGCACCGATGTCCGAAGCGATCGAAGATGGCGACCGCGTAGCGAAGAAGGTCTTCGTCATCACCATGACTGCAACCGTGCTCTTCGTGTCGGCGGCCTTCGTCGTCGTCTTCATGTGAGGGGACCGAGATGCAACTCTACTTGTTGCCGGGTTCGACCTACGCGGGAGACATCGACTCCCTCGTTCTCCTCATCACCGGCATCGTCGGCTTCTGGTACGTCGTCACGAACCTGATGTTCTTCTACCTGCTGTGGCGGTATCGGGCCGTCGAAGGGCAGAAGGCACTGTACGTGACCGGCCACGAGCCGGACCTCCATCGATGGATCGCGTGGCCGCACTACCTGATCATCGCGTGCGACGTGGTGCTCATCGTCGGCGCCGTCCGCGTCTGGTACCACATCAAGCAGAACCTGCCCGAAGCGGGCGAAACGGTTCGCGTGGTTGGCCAGCAATGGGCATGGAGCTTCCAGCACCCCGGCAAAGACGGCCTTCTCGACACGCCCGATGACATCAAGACGGTCGACGAGATGCACGTCCAGGTCGGCCAAGTCGTCCACGCGAAGCTCGAGTCGCGCGACGTTCTCCATTCCTTTTCCGTCCCCGTCTTCCGGCTGAAGCAGGACGTCATCCCCGGCCGCGTCATCACAGCGTGGTTCGAGGCGACCGTCCCGGGCGTATACGACATCCAGTGCGCAGAAATGTGCGGCATCGGGCACGGCATCATGGCCGCGCGAATTCATGTCGAGACGCCGGAAGAGCACCAGGCCTGGATCGCCCAGGCCAGCCCCCAGATCTGAGGCGACGATGTCGGTAGCCCACGACCACGACCACGGACATGACGACGCCCACGGTGGCCACCACCACCATGAGCCGACGTTCATGGAGCGCTACATCATCCCGACGGACCACAAGTACATTGCGCAGCAGTACCTGTGGACCGGCATGTTCATGGCCCTCTTCGGTGGGTTCTACGCCTACTTGTTCCGGATGCAGATGGCGTTCCCGGACATGTGGATTCCGTTCTTCGGGCGCCTGTCTGCGATGGAGTACAACGCGGCCATCACCCAGCACGGGTCGGTGATGATCTTCTGGGTCGCGATGCCCGTCCTCATCGCGGCCTTCGGAAACTTCCTCATTCCGCTGATGATCGGCGCGGACGACATGGTCTTCCCGCGACTCAACCGGCTCTCGTACCAACTCTTCCTTCTCAGCGCGATCATCCTGATCGCGAGTTGGTTCGTTCCCAATGGCGCTTTTGGCGGCGCCTGGACAGCCTACCCGCCCCTTTCCGGCGACGGAAACTACAGCCTGACGCCAATGGGCAGCAGCATGTGGCTGGTCGCCGTGGCCGTCGAGTTCGCAGCCTTCCTCGTGGGCGGCATCAACTTCATCGTGACGGCCATGAACGCCCGCGCGCCTGGCATGCGCTGGAACGACGTGCCGATGATCGTCTGGATGATCTGCATCGCCAGCCTGTTGTTCATGGCGTCCGTCGGCCCGCTCATCGCCGGCGCGGTCATGCTCTTTTTCGACCAGAACCTCGGCACGAACTTCTTCGACCCCCGCCGCGGTGGCGACCCCATCCTTTGGCAGCACCTCTTCTGGTTCTTCGGCCACCCCGAGGTCTACGTCGTGCTCCTCCCGGCGACCGGCATGGTCGCCGAAATCGTGCCCGTCTTCGCCCGCAAGAAGCTGTTCGCGTACGACAGCGTTCTCTACACGGCGATCGGCACCGGCGTCCTGAGCTTCTTCGTGTGGGCCCACCACCAATTCGTCGCCGGCATCGACCCTCGCATGGCGAACGTCTTCACCATCACGACCGTGCTCATCTCCATCCCCATCGCGGAGATGATCTTCCTCTACATCGCGACGTTGTACGGCGGGTCCATCCGCTTCACGACGCCGATGCTGTGGGCGCTCGGCGTCGTGTTCAGCTTCCTTATCGGCGGCGTGACGGGCATCTACCGTGGGGCGTCGGGCGCCGACATGTACTTCCACGACACCTACTTCGTGGTCGCCCACTTCCACTTCACGTTCTTCCCCATCGCCTTCATCGGAACCTTCGCGGGCTTCACCTACTGGTTCCCCAAGATGTTCGGGCGCATGATGAATGACACCCTCGGCAAGGTGCACTTCTGGGGGACGATGATCAGCTTCCACGGCATCTTCCTGCCGCTCTTCGCGACGGGCCTTGGCGGCGACCACCGTCGCATCTACAACTACAACCACTTCGCGGACCTCGCGACGCCCGACCTGCAGATGCTCCGCATCATCAGCACGGTCAGCCTGCTCATCCTCATCGCGTTCCAGTTCGTGTTCATCTACAACACCTTCAAGAGCCTCTTCTGGGGCCCCATTGCAGGCACGAATCCTTGGAAGGCGACCACGCTCGAGTGGACCACGCCAGAGAATCCGCCGAGCCACGGCAATTGGCCGCCCAACGCGATGCCGTCGGTCTACCGAGGGGCCTACGAGTACTCGGTCCCAGGCCGCGACGAGGACTACTGGCCCCAGAACGTTCCGAACAAGGCAGGGTGACCCATGGCCTTCAAGCCGCTTGCCAACCTACGCAGCGCCACGGGCATCGCCACGCCCAAGCTCGCCGTGTGGTGGCTGCTCGTCTCGGAAATCGTCATCTTCGGTGGCGTCCTCGCCAGCTACCTGATGCACCGCCTCGCCCACCCCGAATTCGGGATGTACGCGGCCCACACGAACACGATCGCCGGCGCCGTCAACACCTTCGTCCTGTTGACCTCCAGTCTCACGGCCGTTCTGGCCCATCAAGCCGCAGAGACCGGCGACGGGAAGAAGGCCGCACGGTACCTCGTCTTCACCATCATCGGCGCCCTGATGTTCCTGACCATCAAGGGCTTTGAGTGGAACTACGAGATCTCCCACGGGTACACGATCTCGGCCAACGCCTTCTGGGCGTTCTACTACACGGCAGCCGGCATCCACGCGGGCCACGTCATCGCGGGCGCCATCGTCATGGCCTTCGTGGCGTGGGATGCCGCCCAAGGCAAGGAGCTCCACCGCGTCGAACTGGCCGGTATCTACTGGCACTTCGTCGACCTGGTCTGGATCTTCCTGTTCCCTCTCCTCTACATCGCCAAGTAGGAACCATGAGCCACTCCGACACCGACGCGACGGATCACGGGGACCATGGCCATGCCGCCGCGCACGGCCATGGCGGCGGACACGGCCACGGCGCCGCCCACGAGCCCGCCTTCTACATCAGAATTTGGGGCATCCTCCTGGTCCTACTCGTGATTTCCGTGCTCGGTCCCGAGCTGGAAATCCAAATCGTCACCCTGACGACGGCCTTCGGCATCGCCTTCGTCAAGGCCTACCTGGTCGCCAAGCACTTCATGCACCTCGACGTGGAACGCCCCATCGTTTGGTACGCGCTCACGACGTCCCTCGCGTTCATGGTGCTCTTCTTCGCGGCCGTGTCGCCCGACGTCATGGAGCACGAGGGCACGAACTGGGAAAACGTCGCCGCCAAGGCCGAGATCGAGCGTGCCCTCCGCGAGGGCGAGGGCCACCACGGTGAGGCCCCACACGGCGACGCCAGCCACGGCGACGCCAGCCACGGCGAAGCTGGCCACGCTGCCCCTGCGGCCCACGGGTCCGGCGGGGGCCACTAAAACATGACGACGGCTGGCGTCGTGCACCTGCGTCCTCAGGGGGTCCGCCGCGAGGGGGGCGTCCCGAGCCTCACGTTGGCCACGATGCTGTTCGTCTGTTGCGAGCTGATGTTCTTCGCCGCCCTGATCAGCGCCCACGCCATCGGCCGCGCCAACCTGCCCATGTGGCCGCCTTTGGACCAGCCTCGGCTGCCCATCGAGTCCACCGCATTCAACACGCTCGTGTTGCTCGTCAGCGGCGTCCTCGTCACCGTCGGCGGCCGACGCCTCGAGGCCGAAGAGTCCTCGGGTCGCCGTCTCCTTGCGCTCGGAACGGCCGCAGGCCTCGGCTTCGTGCTGCTCCAGGGTGTCGAGTGGGTTCGCCTGTTGGGCCAGGGCCTGACGCTCCAGTCCTCGGCCTATGGCGGCTTTTTCTACCTGATCGTCGGCGCCCACGCGCTGCACGCCCTTGCCGGCCTGGCCGCCCTTGGCTGGACACTGCGGGCCGCGAGCACGGTCGGCGTGTCGCGCGACGCCATGTTGGCCGCTCGGCTCTACTGGGTCTTCGTGGTCTTTCTCTGGCCCGTCCTCTACTGGCGGGTGTACCTGTGACCGACGTCCTGCTCGCCTGTTCGGTTTGTGGAACGGTCACGCCGGCCCAGCAGGCTGTCTACCTTGGTAGCACCGGATTCCTCAGCTTTCTCCCACTGATCTTCATCGCCGGCCTCGTCATGTGGGTCGTGCGCGAGTCGCGCCGGTCATCGGATCAGGCGATTCGCCAGCAGGATCAAAGCGGTTCCAGCTCCGAGCAGGGCGCCAGCGACCAGGCGGCGGGGCATCTGCCAATCGACGATGGCCACGGCGCCCACGGCCATGCCCAACATCACGCACACCGCGACAATGAGCACGTGCACGCGGTGAATGCGGACCCAATCCACTTCAATCCCGGTATCCGCCCGGGAGGTGAGGAACCATGTCCCTCGTGACGCGTCCCGTCGCGCTTTTCGTCGTCCTCGCGGGCTGCCGACCCACCTACGACCACGACGTCGCCGGCGTCATCGCGCGGTACCCGCACCGCGTCGACACCACCTGCCATTCGTGGTTGTACAGCTACAAGACCGGCTTCCCGTACTGCGCCAGCCCTGCGTTCACGGCTGTTCTGCCAGAGAAGCCCAAGATGCCGGAGATCATCGACACCACGAAGATCGACCAAGCGAGCCTCATGGCCCGCGGCGAGAAGGTCTACACGGAGACCTGCGCCGTTTGCCACGGTGCGGACGGCAAAGGCACGGCCGGGTCCTTCCCCCCCCTCGCCGGCTCCGGCGGCTTCTACGGCGACAACGCCAACCACATCGGCATCGTCCTCGCGGGCCTGAGCGGCCCCATCACGGTCCAAGGTGTGGCGTACAACGGCGTGATGCCGCCCCAGGCAATGCTGTCGGACTACGACATCGCAAGCGTCGTCACCTATGAGCGCAACTCGTGGGGCAACGCCGACGGCATCGCCCTGCCCGACGAAGTCAAAGCCGCGCGCGCCCAATAGCTCCGGCGCCGTCCGCCTCGACCTGTCGGTCCAATCCGCCTCGACCTGTCGGTCCAATCCGCCTCGACCTGTCGGTCCAATCCGCCCCGACCTGTCGGTCCAAGCAAGCGGACCGCTCCGGAGTCAAGCCAGCCCGGCTACGGAGGCCCGCCAGCCCGATCAGGGATGCGCCGCGCCAATGCCGAGGACGACCTCGACGACGGTGTTGTCGTCGTACGGCTGCGGCAGGTAGATGGCGTCCTTGCGCCAGCCGCCTACGCCGTTGCCGAACACGGCACCGTGCCCATAGGTGTCCGAGTTCCAATTCACGAATGTGCCTTCCTGGCCGTCTGGAGAGATTCGGTACAGCGACGACGTTGTGAAATCGCACACGTACACGTTGTCGCAAGCGTCAACGACGACGCAGTCGTGCCAGCCGCCCATATTCGACACAAATTCGACCGGTTCCCCGATGCGCTCGTAGAATTCGTCCAATTCGACATACCACAAATCGCCACCGATCGTCCCGATGTAGAGCCGCGAGAAGTCGAGGTTGAAGCCAATGGCGTGCGGTGAAATCGCACCGTTGTCGAGGAAGGTCTCCTCTTCCCCAGTGGCAAGGTCGATCCGCTCGACCTTGTTGCTGTCGGCCGTCCACAGCTTGCCGTCGGGCCCCAAGACCACGCCATAGGCGTTGGCCATGTCGCCGTTGAGGAGTTCGCCCGTTCCGGTGGCCACATCAAACGTGATGATGCCGCCCGCAATCTGAGAGGCGAACGCCAAGTTGCCGTCGGGCAACCAGTCCATCTGCTGGAGCGTTCCCAGACCCGTTCCAAGAACGGTGAACACATCGTCGTGCGTGACCCCCGCGAGGTTGTTGTTGTCAGAACCGATGATGCGCCCGTCGAGGTCGAATGCCAGCCCGTGGTACCCGCGCGGATTGCCCAACTCGTTGATCTCGAGCGGCTCCGGCTCGAGGTTCGCACAGTCGGGCGGCGGCAACGTCGTCGCGGTGGGTTCAGGTGGAGTGCCCGTGTCTGTCGTTCCCGGGGTGTCCGTGGTCGGGACGATGCCGGTCGTCGACGTCGGCTCGTCCGTGCTCGGCGGGGGCTTCGTCGTCGAAGGGTCGCTTTCGGAAACCGTGAAACCGCCCTGCCCCGCCGTACAGCCCAGCAGCCAGATCCACATTGGACGTCCTCTCGCGATGAGTATGCCCGTATCTGCGACGGCCGTGTCATGGTGCGGTCAGGAGGCTCATGGACCCCCAGCGATTCCGAAGCGAGGGCCACGCCCTCATCGACTGGTTGGCCGACGAATGGGCGGCGAGACGGCAGCGGCGCGTCTGCCCCGACATTGCGCCGGGCGATCTGACCCGTGAGCTGCCGTCGGAGTTTCCAGAGTCGCCCCAACCTGGCCCCGCAATCGACTTGGCCGAGTGGCTGTC
Source organism: Pseudomonadota bacterium (assembly GCA_005776945.1). Classification (GTDB taxonomy): domain Bacteria; phylum Myxococcota_A; class UBA796; order UBA796; genus SXOB01. The sequence continues at coordinate 20,431 of SXOB01000003.1, read as the reverse complement.
CCGGGGCACGACGTGGTGGGACCACCCAGGCTTTCATGCCTGGTTCCCCGCAAACACGCACCCCGCCAGCGTTCTCGCGGACCTGGTCGCGGCCGGTCTAGGGGGACAAGCGATGACGTGGCACTCGGCCCCCGCGTCTACCGAACTCGAAGCCCACGTCCTCAACGCCTTTCGGGTCGCCATCGGCCTGAGCGACGCTTGGACGGGCATCGCGACCGACACGGCGAGCACCGGTACGCTGACGGCCCTGCTCCTCGCCCGCTCACGGGCGCGGGGGCGCGTTCTCGCCTCTGAGGAGGCTCACAGCAGCGTCGCGAAGGGCGCCCGCCTCGCCGACCTGCCCTTCGACCTTGTTCCCGCCGACGCCGATGGGGCGATGAACGTCGAAGCCCTCGGCCGGATCGCTGCCGTCGGCCCCGTCAGCGCCATCGTGTCCACCATCGGGACGACGACGACGACGGCCATCGACCCCGTCGCGGCCATCGTCGCCAGCCAGCCCGATGCCTGGCACCACGTCGATGCCGCCCTGGCGGGCAACGCGATGCTGTTGCCGGAGTGCCGCACGCTCTGGGATGGCGTGGAGGGCGCCGACTCCATCGTCGTCAACCCCCACAAGTGGCTAGGCGTGGGCTTCGACCTCAGCGTCCTGTTCGTCCGCGACGTCGAGGCGATGCGGGCCATCATGGCGACGGACCCGTCCTATTTGCGCACGCCCTTCGACGCGCTCGTCACGCCGCGCAAGGACCTCGGCATCCCGCTTGGGCGGCGCAACCGGGCGCTCAAGTTGTGGGCGGTGGCCCGCGTCGAAGGGCTGGCCGGCCTCCGCGCCCGCTTGCGGGCGGACCTCCACCGCGCCACACGCGTCGCCGATCACTTTCGCGCGCGCCCAGACTGGCGCGTCCTCGCACCGGCGCGGCTTCAGACGGTCGTCGCGCGCTGGCAGCCGGCGCACCTCTCGGACGCGGCCGCCGACCGCGCCAATCTCGCCATCGTCGCGGCCCTCAACCGAACGGGTCGTCACTTGCTCACGCAGGTTTCGTGGCGGGGTCGTCCGATCGTCCGCATCAGTGTCGGCGCCCTGGACACGACCGACGACGACATTTCAGTGCTGCTGGACGCGCTCGACGACACCGTCGCCGAGGTCTCGACCCTTCGATGACAGAAAAGAGAAAGGTACGGCCCCGACATGCCGACCATAGGGACGCCCATGCTCGCTCGTGTGACCCTACAAGACCCTGACGGCGGAGCCTTCGAATTGGCTCCCGGTGACATCATCGGGCGCCTCGACAGCGCTGCCATGCCGCTTGCCGACGCGCGCGTGTCAGAGGCCCACGCGATGATCAGCCTGCGCGAAGGCCGGTTGCAGATGATTGCCCTTCGCGGCGGCCTGGCCCTGGCCGGTGAAGCCGAAAGGGTGGGAACGGCGCCGGCCATCGGCAAGCTCGCGCGCGTCGCAGGCGGCCTGCTGTTGCTGCACGACGACCGTTTGTCCCATTTGGACGAATCGGGGCAGGTTCGGTCGTCCATCGGCGTCGGGACGGAGGGCATTGAGCTGGCGACGGACGAGGCCGCCGGGCTCTACGCGATCGGGTACCGATCGGCGCCGATCGCCATCCGCCGCATGGGCGACATGGAGCCATTCGCGCTGCTGGAGGGGCACAGGGGGCGTGTGGGCGCGGTTCGGTTCAGCGTCGACGGCCACTGGCTGGTGTCCGCCGGGTGGGACGGCACGGTGCGAACCTGGTCGCTCGACGCCCTTCTCGCGGACCCGGCCGAGCTTCGAGCTGCGTTGGAGGCGGATCTTGGCGAACCCATCGAGGCCCGCCTCGAGCGAACGGCAAGATTGGAAGCGGCTCAGCCGTCGCCCTCCGGCGACTGACCCTTGGACGCTCGCGCCACCCGCGTTAGGAGCGTGCGGCCGGGCCGCTAGCTCAGTCGGTAGAGCACCGGCCTTTTAAGCCGAGGGTCACTGGTTCGAGTCCAGTGCGGCCCATTCCGACCCCATCGTCTAGGCAGGTCCAGGACACCGGGTTTTCATCCCGGCGACACGGGTTCAAATCCCGTTGGGGTCACCATTTGCTACGGGGCGCAGGAAATCGCGCTCGTCCCGGAAGTTCCCGTTGTTCGCCGCCTCTCCGCCCAGGTCGCCGGGGAGCGTGAAGGTGACGGTGAGCTTCATCCCGTCGGCCTCGATGCGCGGGATCCAGGCGCGGAGGAAGGTCCGCTGCGCGCTGGGTGAGCCGGTGGCGAGCACCGCGTGGAGACGCTCGACGTAGCGGGCGATGGTCGCCGCGTCGGCGATGCGGACGACGGGGGTCGACGCGGTGGCGAGGAGCGCGTGCTTGGCCGTCAGCTCGTCCACACGGCCCTTCACCTCACGGATGCGCGGGGCGAGGATGGACATGTCGAGCGTTTCGTCTTCGATCGCGCGGTACAGGTTGTCGAGCTTCTTCCGGTCGGCGGCGAGCTGGGTGGCGACAGCGGCTGTCTCCGCGACGGCGGCGTGGCTCACGGTGTCGGCCTCGGCGTTCACGAGGTCGAGCAGCTCTCGCAGGTAGCGTGCGGAGAGCACGTCGCGGCGCAGTAGGTCGATCACCGCAGCCTCGGTCTCCTCCTTCGGGAGCTGCTTCGCCTCGCAGCCCTTGGCGCCCAGCTTGTTCTTCGACTGGCACTGGTAGTACCTGTACTTCCCGTGGCGCGTGTGCTGGCCGATGAACGGCGAGCCGCAATGGGCGCAGAAGAGCCGCCCGGCGAGGAGGTAGTCGCTGCGGTGCGTGTTGAGCGGCGTCCGGTCGGGGGCGCGCTCGGCCATGAGGCGCTGCACCTGGTCGAACTCCTCGCGGGTGACGAGGCCCTCGTGGGTGTCGGCCACCTTGATCGGGTCGGTGGGCTTGTGCTTTTGGAGCCCAGTCCTCGTCATCCCGAAGTTCGTGATGCCCGTGTAGAGGTCGTTCGTGAGTATCTTGTGGACCGTTGTCTTCACCAGCGCCTTGCCTCGCGGGGTGCGGATGCCCTCGGCTTCGAGCTTGGCCGCGATGGCGGTGACGCCCTCACCGGCGGCAGCGATGCGGAAGATGCGCTGCACGAGCGGGGCCCACGCCGGGTCGGGTTCGAGCACAACGCGCGCAGCCGCCTCGGTCGCGCCGGTCCGCTTCTTCCGGTAGCCGATCGGCGCGGGGCCACCGTTGCGGAAGCCCATCGTGGCGTTCTTGCGCATGCCGCGGACGATGTCCTGGGCGAGGTTCTGGCTGTAGAACTCGTCCACCGATTCGAGGATCGCCTCCAGCATCTTGCCCGAGGGCGAGTCGTCCACGGGCTCGTTGAGGGAGACCACGCGGACCCCGTTGCGCTCCAGGATGCGCTTGTAGAGCACGCTGTCCTCGCGGTTGCGGGAGAACCGACTGAACTTCCAGACGACGATGAAGTCGAACGGCGTGGGCTTCTGTTTCGCAGTCGCGATCATCTCCCGGAACTGCGGGCGGTCATCCGTCGTGGCGGACTCGGCGGCGTCGACGAACTCGTGCACGACTTCCCACCCCCGCTGCTTCGCGCCGAGGCGGCAGCAGTCGAGCTGCGCCGGGATGGAGAGGTCCTTCTCGGCCTGCTTGTCGGCCGAGCAGCGGGCGTAGATGGCGACGCGCGGGATGGCGGGTCGGGCGGTCGGCGCGGTCATTCGGCGCTCCCGTCGGGTGCAGGCTCGAGGATGGATGTGATCGAGCCACCGGCGTGGAAGAAGGCCTCCATGCGCCTGGCGAATTCGACCCACTGCTTCTTCTGGAGCGACGAGAACGACTCCAGCCAGCGGTCGTCCATTCGCATCGGGCGCAGGGCGGGGTTCAGGACGAGCCGCGCGAATGCGCCTTCGCCGTCGAGGTCGCTGGACACCTGCTCGGGCGCCAGCACCTTGATCCCCGCGGCTTCCAGCACCTCGTTGCGGGGACGTCCGTAGAGGTCGGCGATGGAGCCGAAGAGCGAGAGGCTGTCGATGCGGAAGCGGCCTCCCGTCTCCATCTTCTGGAGCTTGGCGAACGTCAGGCCGAGCTGGTCCGAGGCATCTCGCAGCGAGAGCCCGTGGCGGTCGCGGAGGTCGCGCAGGTAGGGGCCGAAGCTGCTGTTGTGCTCACGGTAGAAGGCGACTTCGCCCTTCGTCGCCGGTTTCGGTTCGTTCTGGTGAAGCCCGAGCCGAGCGTGCTTGCGTCCGCCGCGGCCGGGGGCGTTGCCTTCGGTGCGGCGCTCGGCAGCATCCTTGCGCTGATCAATGATCGCCTTCGCGAAGCGCTACCGGGAGGAGGGCTACAAATCGGCCATGCCTACCTGCTGGGCATCTCCCGAGTCGACCGCTTGGAGGAGGTTTGGCGCGGGGAGGTGTACCCCAGCATCGAGGACTACCTCGACTACGACGCGGACCGACTGCGCGCGTTTGAGTGGAAGGTGATCAAGGCCGAGTTCGACCGGCACCTCGCGGAGGCTGGTGCCGAGCCGGGCGCCGCGACGTGAGCACCTGGCGGCTCCGCGCGCACGGGACGGCTCGCGTACCGGCATCGGCTGAGGATGTCGCGGCGGCGGCGATGCTGCCCGAACTTGTGCGGGTCGAGGCGTTCGATGGTGCCCTCGCGCATGTCCGGGCCGCCTCGCTCGTCGGAGTCGCGAGTGCAGGTGCATTGCGGGTCGAGGTGAATGCGGGAGCCCTTTCACGATCGGCGGTCCTCGCGTTGGCGGGTGCACACGGGCGCTTCGCCCTTCGCGGATACATCGCCAGCGACTCCCCCGATGCGGACCTGTTCACGGTGATCGCGCGAGCGTTCTGTGACGCCGCCGCGCGGCTGGTCTCCCGCGGCCTGGTTCGGGAGTACGCCGAGAGGGAGGGGCGGTTCGACACGATTCGTGGAGAGCTGGTGCTGGACCGTTGGTTTGGCCCCGCGAGCCCGGACGGAGGCAGCCCGATCTGCCGCGTCCGCGAACGAACACTGAACATTCCCGAGCACCGCATGTTGCTTTGGGCGCTCCGCTGGGTGGCTCGCGACGGCCTGCTCCCGAAGGCGACACGACTGCGAGCCGGCGCCCTCGCGGCCCGCGTCGGCGTAGATGATCCATCGCCGCCCAGCCCAGTCGGGGTCCGAAGCTTGCGCCGTGGTGGGTTGTTCGCGGCCTACGCCGAGAGCGTTGACCTTTCCGAGCTGATTTGGCTAGGGGTGACGGGGGGACAGCCCGGTCAGGCCCGCGTTCGCGGGTTCTTGCTGGACGCCGATCGCCTCTACGAGCGATGGGTGCTGGGTCTAGTCGGTCGGGGACTTCCCGCCGGGTGGTCGGCGCAGGGGGGCGTCGGGTGGTCGCTCACGGCCGGTGACGAACGCATCAACCGGGTCATGGACACGGTGATCCTTGATGACGAGCGCCGGCGCGTCGCGATCATCGACGCGAAGAACAAGGACCTCGCTGAAGGCACGCCGGATCGCAACGACGTGCACCAGCTCGTCGCGTACATGGCGACCACGGGGTGCCGTCACGGCTACCTCGTCGGAGTCGGCGCGGTAGGCCCCGCGCGCGTGCGGAGATGGTCGCTACGTGGCGGGGTCGGCCAGATCACCGTCGTGGCGTTGCCCGGGGCCGGTGATGTCGGCGCGCTGGAGGAAGCTGGGCGTGAGTGGTGGTCCGAGGAGTTGGCGACGCTCGCGGGACGGGTAGGCGCGCCATCGGCGGAGCGTTTTCTCGGGCCCGTCTCTGCTCCAAACTGAACCGGCTTGAGGTCGATTCTGCTGCGCCACTGGTGGTCGGGGAGCGGCGACGCCTGCAGCCTGGTTAGTTCTCGGGATGGGCTCCTTTCGCCGTCCCCACCTGACTCCCGGCGTGTACGACGAGATCGTGACCCGGCACTCGGCCGCCCTGCTCGGCGCGCTCACCGGCGGGCACGACGTCGTGCGAAAGGCCGTAGGCGCGCAAGAGGACCTCGTCTCCCCGCTCACTGGCCTGCTCACCGAGGCGATCGGCCTCGCACTTGGTGAGCTCCGGAGCGACCCGGCGCGGAGTCTGGCGCTCGCAGAGGCAGTCCTGCGACTTCTCAGCGGTGCCGACCACGTCCTCGGCACCTCCGATGAGGTCAGCCTGCTGCCCGAGCGGATTCGGTCGATCGTCGCGCGTCCGTCCGCCGCGCCGGAGCTCCCCCTCGGGTCGCTCCACACCTCGCGGTTGCTGGTGAACGCGGAGGGCGAGTCCCTCCTCGATCACCTTCGCAGCGAGTTTGACTCGGCAGACCGCGTCGATCTGCTGTGCTCGTTCGTGAAGCTCAGTGGGGTGGAGAAGCTGCGCGTCGCCCTGGAGCGCCACAGCGAGACGCGCCACCGCCGCCTGCGAGTGCTGACGACCACGTACATGCGGGCCACCGACGCCCTGGCCATCGAGCGCCTCGCAGCGTTGCCCGGCTGCGAAGTAAAGGTTTCATACGACGCCTCGATGACGCGCCTTCACGCGAAGGCCTGGGTGTTCTACCGTGACAGCGGGTACTCGACCGCGTTCGTCGGCTCCTCGAACCTGTCGCACGCCGCCCAGACGGACGGTCTCGAGTGGAACGTGCGCCTCACCGAACAGGACCAGACGGCCGTTGTGGCCCAGATGGTCGAGACCTTCGAGCAGTACTGGAACGACCCCTACCAGTTCGAGCGGTTCGACGGCTCTACCGCCCACCGGTCGCGGCTGCGCGCGGCGCTCGCGCCCGAGGAGTCCCAGGCGGTGAACGCCTGGTTCGACCTGGAGGCCAAGGACTTCCAACGCCCGGTCCTCGCTGAATTGGCCCGAGCCCGCGCGCTGGGCCGTCACCGCAACCTGCTCGTGGCCGCCACCGGGACCGGGAAGACCGTCATGGCCGCGCTCGACTACCGGGCGCTGCGGGAGGCGGCAGAGCTCGACTCGCTGCTGTTCGTCGCGCACCGGAAGGAGATTCTGGTGCAGGCGAGACAGACTTTCCGAGCGGCTCTACGCTCCGCGACGTTCGGGGAACTTTGGGTTGACGGGCTCCGGCCGGCGGTAGGCCGGCACGTCTTTGCATCGATCGAGTCGCTCGGGGACGAGGACGTCAGCGGGTTCGAGATGGTCATCGTGGACGAGGCCCACCACTCAGCCGCCCGCACGTGGGACGCGCTTCTCCGTCGGATCGCGCCCCGCGAGCTGCTCGGCTTGACCGGCACGCCGGAGCGAACGGACGGCTGGTCCTACGCCCTCCATTTTCCGCCGCCGTGGGTCGGAAATCTGCGGGTGTGGAACGCGATCCCCGATGCCCTGGTACCCTTCCGCTACTACGTCATCGACGTGGACGAGGTGAGCCTCGCTGACGTGGCCTGGGTCGCGGGTCGGTATGCCCCGGAGGCGCTGGCCGGCAAGTTGGTGACCGCCGCAGATGTGTTTGTGGAACGTGCGGTCAAGGCCGTGCACGAGTACGTCGCCCGGCCGGAGGGGATGCGCGCGCTGGCGTTCTGCGTGAACGTCGCCCACGCCAGGGCGGTGCACGCGTGTCTCACGGCTCGGGGGCTGCGGGCGCAGGTGCTCACCGGAGAGACGGGGACGGTGGAGCGCGAAGCGGCACAAGGCGCTCTGAACGCCGGTAGCCTGCAGGTGCTGTGCGTCGTCGACCTTTACAACGAGGGCGTCGACGTCCCCAACGTCAACACCCTCCTGTTCTTCCGACCGACCGAGAGTGCGACGGTCTTTCTCCAGCAGCTCGGGCGCGGGCTCCGCCGCGCCCGGGACAAGGCCGAGTTGGTGGTGTTCGACCTCACTGGACGCCAGCGGGCCGAGTTCCGCTTCGATCGACGGCTTCGCGGACTCCTCGGGCACACCCCCCGGCAGCTGCGCGAGTTCGTCGACCAGGGCTTCGGACGGCTCCCGGCCGGTTGTCATGTGGTCTTCGGTGAGCGCTCGCGCGCCGACATCCTCGCCCAGCTACGTCGGTCAATCCCTGATAATCTCGCGGGCCTTCGCGCCCTGCTCGCGGAGCCAGCCCACACGCACCTCTCCCTGGCGGGCTTCCTTGAGGAGACGGAGGTGCTCCTTGAGGACATCTACCGGCACCGTCAGTCATGGCGCTCGCTCAGGTTGTCCGCGGGGCTCGCGGTCCCACCGATGTTGGGCGACGGCGAGGCGGAGGCGCTTGCCAACGTCCACAAGTTGCTCCACGTCGGCGGGGCGCGGCTCGACACGTGGGCGCTGCTTCAGACGGGGGGATGGCCACGCGACGAGGCAGGTCGACGTTGCGCCCGGATGCTCTTCGCTGTGTTGTACGGCAAGGAAGCGGCCGCGGACGATGATATCTGCCGCATGCTGCTCGCGAACCACGCCGCGGTGCGGGCGGAGCTGGCCGAGCTCATCCCCGTGCTTCAGGTCCGCAACGCCACCCTCGCCGACGCGGACGGGTTGTCCGCCGACAACCCGCTGGCACTTCACGAGCGGTACCTCGGCGTGGAGCTGAGCGTCGCCTTCAACCAGCGGACGCAAGCCGGCGTATTTCGTGACTACTACACGGGCGTGGAGCGCGCTGGCGACAAGGCCTACGACATCCTCCTGGTGACGCTGGAGAAGTCGGCTGCCACGAAAGAACACCTCAAGTACCGAGACTTCCCGCTGCACGAGCAGCGATTCCACTGGCAGTCCAAGGCGCGGACGCGACGATCGTCGGAAGACGGCCGGCGCCTTCTCGAACCCGCGGGCGAAGGGTGCACGGCCCTGCTCTTCGTGCGCGAGCGTGCGGACGACCGCCCGCAGGTGACGATGGCGTTTCGCTACCTGGGCCCTGTCGACCCCGACGGCGACCACGGCGAGCGCCCCATCACCATCGAATGGGCGCTGCGGTATCCGATGCCGGGCTCGCTGGCGCGAGCCGGGCGGGTGGCGGGGTGACTTCGCGCTCGCCATCACGCGTCGGCACAGACTGCGGTGGGCGTGCCGGAGGGCACCGATGAACCACGGGTTGGACCGGGTCTGCCTGGGCTGCTTCGGGGACGAGTCGCTCCGGCAACTCGTTCGGAAAAACCTCGCGCCCGGAATCGGAACGTGCGCCCATTGCGGGCGATCGCGTGTCCGTTCGGCACCGGCTGGCGCCGTGGCGGAGGCGGTCCACAATTTTGCCTGGGGGTTCTTCCAGCCGGTAGAGTATGCGTGGGAGAGTTCGTCGCCCCTTTCCGACTACTTGACCGAGGACGAGGTGCTGTCGGTGGCGGTGGCTGAGTCCGGAAAGGCAGACCGCCTGGTGGAGGCGATCCTCGGTTCGGGTCACGATCACCACGAAGAACCAGTCGATTTCGACCGGTGGACACGGAGGGAAGTCCCAGTGTTCCCTGGAGGGGTCCGATGGTACCTCAGCGACCTTCGGCGCGCAGTTGGCGAATACGGGCATTCGCTCGACCACGTCATCGAGACACGTCTGGCGTTCGTTGCTGGGGCGCCCTCCCGCGGCCGTCTGGTCGATGACCTTCCGCACCTCGAGCACGTCGTTTCCCCGGGCACGAAGCTCTACCGGGCGCGCACCGGAGGCGAAAACGACGCGGAAACTGGAGTGTTCGGGCGGGTAACCGCACCGTACACCGGTAAAAAGATCGCGGCGCCACCGCCACATCTCGCTCGCGGCGACCGCGTGGGCGTGGCTGGCCAGCGAGTGCTGTTTCTAGCGGACTCTCGCGAAGCTGCGGTTGCCGAGGTGCGCCCGGCGATTGGCGATATGGTTTCCTCCGCGGCGTTCGTGCTCCCTGTGGCCCTGCGAATCGTGGACCTTACACCGCCACCACCGCCGTCGGGCACGGTCGAAACCAGCTTGATCCAGCTCCGTCGAACGACCCTGGCCCGGGAGATCGGGCACGAATTCTCGCTCCCAGTCGGCTCCAACGGTGCAAGGCACTACCTCTTCACCCAGTGCGTCGCCAGAGTCATCGAAGGTCTTGGCTACGACGGGATCCGGTATCCGTCGTCGCAGTTCAACGGTGGGTTCAACTTGGTACTCTTCGATCCAGACCGGGCCGGAGAGCCTTCGGAGCCGGCGCTCACTCGCGTGATGGGCATCGCGTACGATCTTGGCGAGCACGACCTCTGGGATGAGCGTCGCCTGGCCCGACACGACCAACGGATGCCCTTCGCGCGGCCGAGGTGAGCTGAAAGGGCGGTCGCGAGGACGTTTGTGCTGGAGCCAGCGGGCTCAGCGCGACCTACCTCCCCCCCTTCAACACCCTCGTCACCACGCTCGCATCCACCCCCACCGCCCTCGCCAGCTCCCGCCGCGACCGGTACCGCCCCTCCGCCAGCCACCGCGCCCACGCCTCCCGCCGCTCCTCCCGATCCACGACTTCCGCCGGCTGAACCTCCCGAGCCGCCCACCGCGTCCGCACCTCGACGCCCATCCGAATAGTTCTGCCCCCCGTCCCCACCCCATCACTCCGCATTCTCCGCGTTCGACCGGGGTCGGAGTGGCCGAACACGAACGGGCTCAAACGCGGCCCGCCCGGTCACCGCTTTCGTGGCACGGACCCCAGCGGCAGGAACAGCAGCGTGGGTCGCGGTACCCCCGCGACCCCGCCGACCTCTTCATCCACGGCAGCGAAACCGTAGCGCCGATAGAACTCGACGGCGCCAGCCTTCGCGTCGACGACGACGTCAACGCAGCCGACCTCGTCGCGCATCCGCTCGGCGATCTCGACGCAGAACCGGAGAAGCGCCTTTCCGAGGCCGCGGCCGTGGTCGACCTCCGCCACCGCCAGCCGGGCGATGCGGAGGACCGGCATCGGGTACGGCGGCATGCGCCTGGCTCCTGGCAGATCGTCCGCATCCACCGAGGCTGCCGCGACCGTCGCGAAGCCGAGGACGCGTCCGACCTCGACGGCGACATAGGTGACCCCGACGTGGTGACGGAACTGGTTCTGCCCCGCATAGCGGCGAAAGTAGAGGTCGAGGGCGTCGTCTGTGAAAGCGCTCCCGATCGGCGTCTGCGCGAAGCGCGCGGATCTCAACGGTCATCGAAGAGGCGCTTCATCACGGCAGTGGCGCGCGGCGGGCGCTCGACGAGATCCCGCACGCGTTCTGCGCTTTCGCGCGTGAGCACGATGCGCTTTGGCACGATCGCGTCTGGTGGCAATTCCGCGAGGGCCTGCAGATGGTGGCGCAGCGCCTCCTCCACCAGGTGAGCCCGCGTCGTACCTGTGGCGCGAGCTTGGCGGTCGAGGCTCGCCTTCAGGTCTTCAGGGATGTGGGCGGAGGTTTGGATCGTAGACATTGAAGCCACGCTCTACACTTATATAGAATCTACACAAACCAACGTCAGGGCGTCATCCGCGACCCGCTTCACCTCGCTCCCCGCCTCGACGACCCAGCCCGTGAAGCGTCCTTCGAGGCTCACCAACCGCGGTCGTTGCCAGAAGCCGTCGCACGCCGCCAGGAATCCCAGGCGCGACGCTCAGCGCCCGCGCACGTCGACGAGGCACTCATCGTAGGCCGCCGCGTCCACCACGGTCCAACCACAGGTCGCGTCGGGCTGGATCTCGCAGACCCGGCCGACGGTCGCGCACGCCTCCTTCGCACTCGCCGTGTCGGCGCAAGTCGCGTCGTCGGCATCGCGCGCGTCCACACACATCTGGTCACACCCCACATGTACGCACGCCTTGGGATCGCCCCTGCAAGAAAACAGCATCAGACCCAGCCAGATCATCGACACCTCACTGCTTGCCGGTAACCAGGAGCGGTAGTCGCCAACCGTGCTTCAACCCGCCATCGGGGTCTGCGTCACAGCCATTCCGCGCTTGCACATGCCCGACCTTGGCGCGTGGGGCGGCCGCGAAGCGGCCTCGTCAAGGGTGATGGCGCGGGTCATCGACCTTGGCGCCCACACCGAAATGTTCCCCGACGGCGTCCTGCCCCCTGGTGCGCACGGCCGTCATGATCAACCCACGAAAGACCTCGCACACGGGGCGCACCGTCACCAGCATTGTCTCGAGCCGTCTACGGCTTGGTCGACGACAACGCGCTGATTCAGCCTTGCGACCGAACGAATGAAAAAATCCCGCCCATCCGCAAGAACGACGCGGACATGGCACGTGCGTGTCCCGGTGCCTCACGGCTCCAGGGTCACCGTCAGACCATCGATTCCCGACGCCTCGCCCCCAAGGTCATAGGCCTCGAAGAGGAGCACGTTGTCTCCGAGTTCGAGCGGCACCTCGACCCGCCAGCGGTTGCCGTCGATCCACGCGACGTCGAGCACCTCGCCGTCGAGTCGGATGGTGGCGACGTCCACCCAGGCTCGCCCCTCCACAACCACCACATCGTCGGGCGTCGCAAAGTCCCCGCCTCCGTTCGTGGTCACAACAAAGGGCTCCACGGGGAAGGCCGACAGCAGCGAATTCGGCGCTGAAACCGCCACCCACCAGGCACGGTCGTCGATGAAGTCGCAGTGCGAATCAAAGCTCTGCGCGGGCATCAATGCGCCGAGTTGATCGCACCAAGGTTGCAGGTAGTGCAGCCCATAGGCTCGCGACAACAAGTCCTCGAGGTGCTGATAGAAAATCCGCTCGTAGACGGGGTCAGTCAACAGCGTGGCCAGATTACCATTGATGATGACGGCGGCCTGCGAACTGCCGAAGAAGTCCATGTCGTGGGGAAACAACAAAATTCGATCGTCGCTCGGGCGTCGGTAAAGTCGCGCATTGTGCTGGGACCCGTCTCCGGCGTAGTGGTCCACCGCGCCCGACAACGTGCCGACGGCAAATGCGCGCAGCCACTGGTCCACATCGATCACAGCGGGCAGCTCGGCAAAGAACGCCGGCGAGCCAATCCCCGCGAACGTCTCGTTGAAGCCGATGATTGGCCCGAAATCATCCAGGCGACGGCGGTTCTGCAGCCCGAAATTGAATCGGTAATCCTCCTCTCCTGGGCCGAGCCACGTAAAGGGCGTGCCAATCACGGAGTCCGGCAACGGCAGTTTGGCGCCTTCGGGCGTCCCGTCGACGGTGGTCAGCGGATAGTAGATCAGCTCATAGTCGTAGGTCTCGCCGTCCCCACCCTCCTCAAACTGGGCGTCCAACATGAGGTTGCCAGACCGATCCAACTGCATCTCCGCAGGTCCGCGGTGCTCCGGTCGCGGCGGCAGCAGTTGGACCAGGTCGTTGTACTCTGCGGAAACGACGCCACTTCGCATCAACACGAGATTCGTCAGCATTTCGCGTTGGCCGTATCCCACCCCTTCTGACCGGTCGATGTGCACCGTCGTGTGACTGCCGCGCAGCGGTCGATCCGCCGGGAAACGAAGCGCAAAGCCGACGCGAACGTCCTCCGGACGCCCCCGCTCGCTGCCCTTGAGGCGGACGCCGACGTCCCAATAGACCTCGGACTCGTCCACAACGACCGTCGCCCCGAGCATGTCGTTGCTCATGCGATTGGGCTGGTCGAACAGCCAATCCGCATCGGCGTCGGTCATCAACAGCCGAAAATCGTGCAGCCCGGCCCCATCGGCGAGACCGTCGTCGAAACGAAGCAGTGCGCGCGACGCCGGCCCTGCCGCAGGGCCGAACGACGTCGCCCCCAAGGTGTCCTCGGCCTCGACGTAGAACTGCACCAACGTTCCGCCGGGCTGCGCGGCCAGCTCGCCGGTCCACAACCCATCGAAATCAATCATGTCCACAGCATCGAAGGGTGCGCCGTCCACGGCCCAGTGCAACTGGACGCGCTGCACCCCATCGGGGTCATCGACCCGCACCGAAATCGCGACCGGGAGGCCGGGAGCCGGTGACGCTTGGTCCGTACGGAGGTCCGTCAACGTGGGTCCGAGGTTCGCGACAGCCTGAGAATTCGCCGCACCAGGCGTGCCCGTCACCGCCGCCTGGGGAATGTGGGATGTGGCGGCCAGCCGCTGAAAATACAAGCGCGTGTGAAGTTGGTTGCTGCCCGACACGTGGCGCGCGCGAAAGGTGATGCTGTACTCCGTCGTCACGACAGGACGCAGGAGCGTGGTCTCGACGTGGTTGTGCATGTGCTCGGCCGGGCCCGTCGCCACGAGCGACAGCACTGTGTTCGACGGGTCCTCCGGGTCCGGAACCAGTAGACTGTGCCGATGCGTCCCCAACGCGCGCCAGCCGTCGAGCGCCTCGAAGTCGCCTCCCTCGATGACCTCCACCGGGTTGATGTCGGGATTAGAAATGACGCTGACATCGTCAATGAGAACCTCGCCGGCGTCGAGCAGGCCCATCACGAATTCGTGCCAGACGCCGTCGGGCCCCACTGCGCTCGGTTCCGCCACGCCGCGGATTTCAAAGCTCGCCCATCCCACGCGGTCAGATTCGTCGCTGGCCGCCCAGGCCTGCGGCGCCGCATTGTCGGCCCAGGGATCGGACAATTCCAGGCTTCTGCCACCCCCATCCGCCGCCACAGGCCACGGGTCACCGTCGTAGTACCGCACCTCGTCCGCAGGATTGCCGCGATTGTCCAGCAGCAGAATCCGGTCGCTGCTTTGGCTCAACCTGCCATCGAAGTCGCCAACCACGGCCAGGTCGGGATGCGCGGCCCCGATGGCCGCGGCGTCCCCAGCCACCACCAGGTAGCCGCCAGGCGCAATCTCGGTGCCTGCAGGAATCGCGTAGGCCACCGCGTCAGCCAACATCCACCCGCTGAGGTCGACGGGCTGCACGCCGCGGTTGTACAACTCAATCCACTGCTCCGGACGGTCCACCGGGCCTGCGTCCGTCCCGAGCGGGCCGCGATGGTACACAATTTCGTGAATGACGATGTCGTCATTCACCACAATCGCGTTCGGCGCTCCTGGTGTGGCCTCCTCGGCGACGCGAAGCGCGCCATCGTCATTGCGCGCGCGGACCACCATTCCGACGCGAACGGCGTCCAATACAGCGTTCTCCCCGTCGCCAAGCAGGAACCAGACGCCGCCCGCCCCCACGTCGGGCGTCGACACAACTCGCCGCGCCCCAGGCTCGAGAACACCGCCACCGACGTCAACCACGACGCCGTCCGACGAGCGTAGGAGGACGCCGTCGAGGTCCTTGGCGACCTGCGCTGGGTTGAGCAATTCCACAAACGGGTCCGAGGACGCGCCGGACGACACTTCGTCAATGCGTACCGAAGCCACGGCCTCCGCGGGGTGGATGCGCGCCGTCAGCGAACAGGCGAACCACAGGTCTGGGTCGGCAGGTTCGGCCTGGTGCACCTCCACCGCAAAGACGTGGGCTCCCGGCATGAGGGCGGCGGCGGAAAGGGCCAAAGTGACGGGCGCAACCTGCACAACCTCCCCGGCAGCAAGCGAGGCGGACCCCACCGGCCCTCCCGGCATGTTCAGTCGACCCACTTCGGAGCCATCGAGGTACAGCACCGCCCCGTCGTCGATTTCGCATGTCGCCCACAATTCGGTCGTCAGCGCGTCGGCATCCAGTTCGAATTCGGTTCGAAAGTACGTTGTCGCCCCATCTCCCGACAACTCTGTGGTGCCCGCGGCGCCAAGTAAGGGACCGACCGTCCGAAATAACGCGTATGTATTTCGATCGTTCGTGACCGAATTTTCCGCGAACGTGTCGGGCCAAATATAGCGTGTCGACGAGTCGAAATCGTCGCCCAGGGTCGATCCCCAGGGCGATGCAAACGGGTCGGCCTCGACCAGAGGCGGGGCGAAGGTGCCGCCAGCAATCACGCTGACGAGCTCGGAAATGTCGGGCGGCGGATCTGGCGGGGTCACACCTGGACAACCTTCGTCGGGACCGAGAACCCACTCGACGTCGGTCGCCGTCGTCGAAACCAACATACCGTCGACCTCGACCTCAGCGATCAGCATCTGGGGCCCGCCGTTGTCCAATGGCGCTTCCCAGGCAGCAAGCCAAAGGTGGTCGCGGACGGAGACATCCACGGAGAATGTCTCCACCGTGGTCCAGGAGCCGTCCACGTCGGCGGCGATGAGACGCAACTCCGTGCCATCGGCCTCTCCGAGGTACACGGCGTAGTAATTGTCGGCGGCGACGCGAATCGTGGCCGGGCTCTCGACGAGCACCTCACCCAAAAAAAAGGGCGCCTCGGCTTCGGACCAGTCCCCGTCGTCGTACCCTTGCACGGCCCAACTGGAATCCGGCGCGAATCCGGCGTCGTAGTATCGCCACATCTCGTCGAGGGCGACGAGCGCAACGTCGAAGGGGTCGGCGACGCCTGCTTTGGGGTTGGCGGCGCCAGGCGAACCGCCAATGGCCAGGCTGGTCACCCAATGTTCCGCACGGTCCGACGGCAAAGTCGGAGACGATTTTGCGAGGGAAAGCCCAGAGCCGTCCGCCGCGACCGGCCAAGGGTCGTCCTCGCCCCAGGCGACGGAGTCCATCCTGCGGCCGCCGTTGCTCACGAGGTCGATTCGTTCGCCTGCGTCGGACAGGTTGCCGTCGTAGGGGCCAAGGGCGCCGCCACCGATTTGGGCGGGGTCGGCGGCGACGACGAGGTAGCCGCCCGCCGCCACCACCGTTCCCTCGGGCAGGGTGTAGGAGATGCCACCGGTCAAGCTCCAACCGGACACGTCGAGGTCGTACACGAACGGATTGTGGATTTCCACCCATTCGAAACTTGGACCGTCTGGGTGGTGGTAGAGGATCTCGGTGAAGGTCGCGGAGCCCAGCGAGCGCACCTCGTCGCGCAGCCACGGCGCAATTCCCGACACGGTCTCGACCGTGACGTTGGGAACGGTTCCAGGCAGGGTGCCAGGGGGGGTCCCTGGTCCGCCACTTGCAGGGCCGACAGCAGGTGCCTGAGGATCGGGGGCACAGGCCGCCCAACCCATCGCAGCCAGCAAACTCGCGGGTCTTGGCATCGCGCCTCCTGCGCCCAGACCTATCCTGGGCGCAGCGGGGACGGCGGGGTCCTTGGGCCAACGGCATAACGCCCCATAGATTATACTGAGGCGAACCCCGGAGCTGTGGATGTGGTTGACTCGCCGAACCGTGGCGCGCGCGCTCGGCGCAGGCCTCATCCTGCCCGCTGCGGCTTGCGCCTCTCACAAGCTCACAGGGTTTCGCGTCATCGTGGTCGGCGCCGGTGCCGCCGGGCTCGCTGCCGCGCAGGCCCTGCTCGACGCGGGGGCCGACGTCGCGTTGCTCGAGGCCAGCGACCGCCTTGGCGGTCGCGTGCGGACCCTCCATGACTTCGCCGATTTCCCCATTGAGCTAGGCGCGGAGGAGATCCACGGCCGAAACTCCACGTGGTATGAGCTGGCGCGCGACGCCGGCGCGGAGTTCACGGCCCCGAAAACGACGGATCACTACTTTGTAGACGGTCGGCTCCAGGACGAAGCTGCTGTG
This sequence comes from Pseudomonadota bacterium, assembly GCA_005776945.1. GTDB lineage: Bacteria > Myxococcota_A > UBA796 > UBA796 > SXOB01. Next base: position 3,140 of record SXOB01000003.1, on the reverse strand, counting down.
TGGGACGCCGACTTCGACGCCGCCGAGGCCTTCGTCGATGATCTCTGGAAGTGGGATGGCGGCGAAACGGCGATGGACGTCGTCCTCGCCGCCTCGGAGGTGCCGGAACGCACATGGCGCACCCTCGATGCGTGGCTCGGCAACGAGTACGGCACGTCAACCGACCAACTCGGTGCGGCGAGCCTTGCCGCATCCGAAAACGCCTGGTCGTCGGGCAACGAGAACTTCACGCTCTCGAGCAGCTATGAGGATGCCCTCCTCACTACGTTCGCAGGCGCAGCGGCGATCGCGCGAACGGGCACCGTCGTCGTCGGCATCGAGTGGGACGCGAACGGCGTTCGGGTTCAGACCGCCGAGGGCACCGAAGAACGCGGCGATGCCGTGGTCATCACGGTGCCGCTCACGGTGCTCAAACGTGGCGACATCGCGATGGAACTGCCCTCTGATCGCCTCGACGCCATCCAGACGATCGGAATGGGCCCTGGGATGAAAGTCCTCCTGAAATTCAAGAACGAGTTCTTCGGCGCGGGCGTGGGCTCGATTTACGGAGGGCCAAAAGTGGCGGAGTATTGGGCCACGGCGGAGGGTCGCGGGATCACACCGGTGCTCACTGCGTTCGTAATGGGTCACGACGCAGTGGCCCTCCGCGCGTCCAGTGATCTCGTCGGCGACATCTTGGCGGACCTCGATCTCCTATACGCCGGTGGAGCGAGCGCGGCGTTCGACGACGCCGTCATTGTCGACTGGACCGAGGAGCCATTCATCGGTGGCGCGTACAGCTTCCCGTCGCCCGGCTCCGCCGCCGCACGCGAGCTGCTTGCCGCACCGCTCGACGGGCGGGTGTTCTTCGCGGGGGAGGCCACCCACACGGCCGGCCACTTCGCCACCGTCCACGGTGCCATCGAAACAGGGCTGCGCGCGGTCGACGAAATCGTCGACATCCTGGCGGGCTAGCAAACCGATATCCGCTATTCCGCCACCGAAACCCAGGCGCGGTAGGACCACACGTCCTTGGGCAGCGTCAACCCGGACAGAACGGTTCCGTCGTCGGCCACGCGCGTCATCGCGGGGCCGCCGGATTCGAGGTAGCGTGTCCCCCACCCGATCGCCGTGGAGCCGTCGGCCAGGCGCTGAACTGAGCCCCCGGCCAGCGTGAACACGCCGTCCTCCAAGTCATGGGACCAGACCGGGGTCGCCGTCCCCGCCACCAAATCGAGCGCATATTCCACTGCCCGCGTGCCACCGGTCGCGAAGAACGAGATGTCCTGGTTGCTGAGATCGCCGACGGCTTCGCGGCCAAATGCGTTGTCGAAGAGGAGGAGCCGATCGGGGGCGACCATCCGCGGACTATGTTGACCGGCAAAGCCGATCCACCCGCTGTCCCGGTCATCATCGACAAAGTCGAGCGTGGCGTCAGGCCCGCCGACGCGCCAAAGAACATCGCCGGCCTGGTAGGCGACGCCGTTCAACGTGCCGTCGTTCCGCGCCACCTTGATCACTTGATCAAAAAGGCGGAGGCTGATGACCCAGTTCCCGTCGTAAGGGTCGACGTCGACGCCGTTGAGGTGCGCATAGTCCAATTCACCGGACCCTTCGTCCTCGACCCACAGGCCGATTTCTTCCGGCACAAAGATGGACTCGGTGGACCAGCGGAAGGCGATGGACCCGTCGGAACCCACCTCCTGAACCTCGAAATGGCGCACCTTCGATCCGATATCGCCTCCGAAATCGCGCAGGTCCGCGACCTCCGCCCACGTCGCAATCAGAATGGCGTGGTCGCCGAAATCGATCAATTCGTGTACATCCAAACTGGTCCCACGACCGTCCGACGTCATGCTGGAAAACCAGGGCGTCAAAATGTCTCCCGTCGCGGGGTCCAAGACGACGCCTGAATAGGGCTCGACAAGGTGCTCCTCAATCCACGTGCGCCGACCGGCCGGCCCCAACCGCACATCCCATACGGCTTCAACCACGGGGTGGTACCAAACGAAGGTCCCGTGGGAGTCGGCAGCAAACGGATAGGGCGTGGCCGCCGGCCCTTGTAGGCCGAAATACACAACTTCCTCGCCACCGGACGCCGCCAGCGTACCCAGTTGGGGAAAATCGGGCGGAACCGCCAACAGCTGGTACTGAGCGCTTTGTTCGCCCAGCGTGACGTCGACGACGACGAGCGGGGTCAGGAGCAGATCCACATCGGGGCCCGTGCCCATCACGTCTCCGTCCAGCGTGGCGTGGGAAATGGAGACTACGGCTTCGGCAGGCGTCGGAATCGCCTCGAGGTGCACGCGCCCATTCACGATAGCGCTGTTGTAACGGTACAATAGTAGATCGAACGCGGGCGCGAGGACGACGCCTTCCGCGGACAGCGAGGTGAGCCCTACAACCGGGAGCCCCGTAGTCCCACCCCCTGGCGTCGACGTGGGTGGCGACGTCGGTGTCGGAGCGTCGGTCGGTTCAACGTTCGGTGGGGGCGTCGTGTCCTGGACGGAGGTGCCTCCGGGACCACAGGCGAGCGCAAACTGCAAGAGCATGTCTGACTGTAGCGCAGGGACCGCCAGGCCGGAGCGGCCAGTTGTAAGGAGATCACGCGGACAGCGGCACCGGCCTCGCGAACCCGAAGGGGACTGGAGGGTGCGGCCAATCGACCTGGCTCAGACAACCTACACTTCGTAGGCGTGTCCCTCTCGGGCGGCCTCCGCGTCCCAGCCCAACTCGTCTCGAAGGTGCCGGCGCAGGGTGTCGGCGGCCACCGGCTCGCCGTGGTTGATGAGCACTTGCGAGGGGGCGGGCGACCCGCGCGCCCAATCGATCAGCTCCCGCCAATCCGCATGGCCAGACAATGACCCGATTCGATGGACTTCGGCCTCAATCGAAATGTCGCGTCCATGGACGCGCAGCACCTTGTCACTGGCCGCCAGCGTAGCTCCCCGCGTACCGGCAGCTTGGAATCCGGCGAGAAGAATGCCGTTGATAGGATCCCCGCCAAACGCGTCGAGATGTGACCTGCTCCCGGAATTTCGGTCCACTTGAAGCGTTGGATCGGCCTCGTCGTCGCAGAGACGGAGAGGGACGATGCGGAAGAGCAGGTTCAGTGACGAGCAGATGGTGCGGATCCTCCCCGAGGCGGACGCGACGTCCGT
>SXOB01000032.1 GCA_005776945.1 Pseudomonadota bacterium | reverse complement strand
GAAGGACCTGGCGAAATTGAGTGGCTCATCAAATCTGGAATGAGATTCGACCGTGGACAGCAAGGACGGGTCTCGCTGGGACTCGAAGGTGGTCACGGGCATCCGCGAATTGTGCATACCGACGGCGATATTTGACGTTGATCGCCGGGAAGCGGAGCGTTCCCGCCGTGACGCGCTCGTGCAGGCGGTGCACGCCCGTGGTCGTCTCTTCGCTCACGCCGCGAATGCCGCGCGCCATGGCCTGGAAGAAGCCCGCACCGCGCTCGGCGCGCACCTGGGCGAGCAGCTCGAGGATGATGCGGAACTCGTCGTTGTCGGCTTTCGACGGATCCGGCGTCTCGCCCCGCTCTTCCAACTCTGCGCCGAGGTGGACGAGCAATGTGGCGTCGCCGCCGTCGTCGAGAAGCAGGTTGGGGCCGCCGTCGCCCGGCCAAACCAGCGCCTGCAGCGTGCACCACCAGTACTCGGCGAGCGTCTCTCCCTTCCACGCGAAGACCGGCGTGCCAGACGGCGCCGCCGCCGTGCCAGACGGGCCCGCGACGATGGCGGAGGCCGCGTGATCCTGGGTCGAGAAGATGTTGCAGCTCGCCCACCGGACCTCGGCGCCGAGCGCAACGAGCGTCTCGATGAGGACACCCGTCTGGATCGTCATGTGCAGCGAACCGCTGATGCGCGCGCCGCGGAGCGGCTGTTCGGATCCGTACTGCTCGCGCAGGCTGGCGAGGCCCGGCATCTCGTGGAGCGCAAGTTCGAGCTCCTTGCGGCCGAAGGTCACCGTGGCCGGCGTCAGGTCGACCACCCGGTGAGGCAGGCCCCCGAACAGGGCAAGCCCCGTGTCGAGAAAGGCCTTGGACGTCGTGGCGTACGGCTCGGACACATGACACCTCGGAAGGGCGGGCGTCTAGCAGGCTCGTGGGGAGCAGGCGAGCCCCCAAGGGCCAACGCTTAGAATAGCTGCGCGAGCCGACCCGCGTGGGCCAAGCTGAGCAGGTCCATCGACCATGCGACGGCCACGTGCAAGGCCACGCCCGGCCAGATGCTTCGGCTGTGCAAGGCGAGCGTCCCCATGACCAGACCGGCAATCACGCTGCCAAGCGCCTCCGCCGGCGGCTTGCCGAAATGGAGCATCAAGTAGGAAGGGACCATCGCGGCCACGGCCACGCGACCGCCGAGGGCCCGAGCGACGCCAAACAAGAACAGGCCGCGGAACAGGAACTCCACCCCGACGAACTGCAGCCCGTACGAAAGTTCCCACCCAAGAAGCCGGCCAAGCGAATCGCCTGCGCCCTTGGCCATCGGGTAGGTCCGTCGGAAAGCCTCGGTCAGGCTCGCAGCGTAGATCAGCGGCGACATGAACGCGAGGCACGCCACGTAAATGCCGAGGTGCCCGCGCAAGCCCTCGACGCGAATCCCGACGTCGCGCAGCGGCGTCGACGTCGCGCGCGCCCAGATGACGCCCGGAGCGGTGTAGACGACGAAGACGCCAAGTGCCCAAAAGACCTTGCGCGCGTAGCGTTCATCGGCCACAATGACGTCGTTGGGCAGGAAGTCGTAGAGGTTTCGCGCGCCATAGTTGCTTGCAAAGAGGCTGATGCAACACACGAGCCAAATGGTCACGGCCGCCGATGGGTCGGCACGCACAGGCGTCGGCCATGCCTCGTCCAGCGCACGCCAAGGCGTGGTGAGCCAGACCCACAAGCGCGCCACGCCCCACCTCTCGGCAGCGCGACTATCGCGGACGACCCCATGATCTCGTGGTTCTTGGCCGCCTGCGCTGGCGAGCCGACGCGGACGCCACAGGAGACATCGGACTCAACGACGACGGGAGCCACCCAAACCCAGGCCGGCGCGCTCGTCCTCGGCGCCGAAGTGCCTGTCGATGACGAGACGCTTGGCACCCAGCACCACGCGACCGTCGCCACGTTGGCCGACCGGACGGTCGTCGCCTGGGACAACGGCACGGGAGAAGGGCACTGGGCCCTCGCCCGCCCATTTCACGCCTCCGGCGAGGCGCTTGGACCGTCCGGCGGCCTGTCACCCGTCGAGATCATTGCACGACCGGCGATCATCGCAGGCGCCGAGACCTCGACGTGGATCAGTTGGGCCGTCGACAACGAACTCATCCTGCTAGGCCAATATGCCTCGACCGGCACGCCCATCGACGACCCCCGTCCGGTCACGGATGACGCCACCCTCGACGTCGAGGAGGCAGCCCAGGACCTCACCGAGCGCACCGACGGTCACATCGCCGTCGTCTGGTCCGCGTTCCGCGGCCTCGAACAGACGGACGCCGTCTATCGAATGCTCGTCTTCGACCCGTTCGAGGAGACCCTCACGCCGGTCCTCGAATTCGGGGACTCCCCCTTCGGCTCGACCCCGCCGGCCGTCGCCCCCCTTCCCGACGGCGGCGTCGTAGCGGCCTGGGTCGTGTTCGAGGAGGGGCAACGTCGCTTGGTCATGGGCGCGTGGCAGGAGGACCGCCAGCCCAGCTGGGGGCCCTTCGACGTCGCGACGGACCACGCTCACCCCGGCCGCCCCATGCTCGACGCGACCGCAGGTGGCCTCCTCGCCCTCACCACGTTCGAAAACCAGGAACTGGCGTACACGCCCCACGGCGCCACGCTGTGGATGTTCGATGCGTTCGTGGACGCGCCCATCTGCTCGGCGCCCATCGGGCAAGGCGACAGCGCCGAGCAGCCCGTCGCCAACTTCGTCGGCGACGACGCGTTGCTCGTCGTTTGGGCGGAGGGCCCCGACAGTTTGTCGGGCGACATCTTCGCCCAACTGTGGAATCTCGACTGCCAGCCCACGAGCGACCCCGTACAAATCAACGAAATCGACGTCGACGGCCACCAAGAACGCCCGTCCCTCAGCGTCTCACCCGACGGATCCACGGCGGCGATCACGTTTGAGAGTTATCGCCCCGCTGCCGCCGAGAGCGACGTGTTTCTCCGCCACATGACCTTGCCTCCGCCGGAAGCCCCATGATCTGGCTCACAGCCCTCGCCATCGCCGCCCCCGTCTTTGACGTGGAGCGCGCCTTGGTGGATTCCCCCTTCGAACTCACCGTGACCGGCGGCGAGGGCGGCGACATCTTGGTCAGCTTCGACGGTTCGATCCCGTCGATTCCGTACGCGGGCCCGATTCTCGTCGACCACACCGTCGTCGTCCGCGCGGTCGAACGCTTCGCCGACGGAACCCAGACGCAACCCGTCAGCCACACCTATGTTTTCGTCGACGACGTGCTCACCAGCCCCGTGATGGACCCCGTCATCGCGGGTGACCCCCTCTCGGCGCTCTCCATCGCCGCGTCCCTACGCGACTTGCCTACCGTGTCCGTCGTGGCCCCCAATGGCTTGAATCTGTACGAAGAAGCCGGTTCCGTCGAGTGGATCGACCCCCTCGGAGACACGGCCTCCACGAATTGTGGCGTTCACATCGTCGGTGGCACGTCCTGGGTCTACCTGAAGTCGAGCATCCGCCTGAATTTCCGGTCCGAATATGGCAGCCCGAAATTCGACGCTGAAATCTACGTGGACGACGGTCTCGGCACGGCGCCCGTCGACGCCTTCGACGCCCTGACGCTCCGATCTGGCAACCACGACACCCTGTACTGGTTGGGCACCCAGGGACAGCTCCTGCGCAACCGTTGGATCGATCAGACGCAGATCGAAATGGGCCACACGATGCCCCACGGCCGCTATGCGCACGCCTACGTCAACGGCGTGTACCACGGCCTCTACCACGTCCGGGAGCGGTTCGCGAAGGGCTTTCTGGAATCCTATTACGGAGGTTCGGAGGACGATTACGAGGCGTGGACGGGGTACGCGCTGGAGGACGGATCCGGCGTGGCCTGGACCGCGGCCCAGGCGAGTGCATCGGATTGGGACACGTTCAAAACCTGGGTCGATGTCGATCAGTACCTCGACTACATGGTCCTCATGTTCTACGCGGGCAACGCCTGGGACTGGTGGTACGACCACAATTGGATGACCGGCGGGCCGTCGGCCCAAGACGACCGGGGCGGATTGACTTTCCACAGCAACGACTGCGACATCTGCCTCGTCTACGACGCAGCGACGACCGACATCACCGCATTGGGTGGCCCCCAGAACGTCTTCCACACGCTCGTGGCCGAGCGAGACCCTGACTTCATCGTCGCCCTGGCCGACGCGATTCACCGCAACATGGCGGCCGGCGGCCCGCTCGACGCGACGCGGGCGCGCGATCGCTACCTGGTCATGTCGGACGGAGTCTACGACGCCATCCTCGCCGAATCGGCCCGATGGGGAGCCGGTTGGTGGGATCGCGCCGGCGACTGGATTCCTGAGCGCACCCGCATGCTCGATACCTGGTTCCCCGTTCGAACCGACGCGACGATGGGCCAGTTCATCGCCAACGGCTGGTACCCGGTGCGCGCGGCGGAGATCGATGTCCCTCCAGGGGTGGTCACGGACGGGACGGTCATCACGATTACCGCGCCGGAATTTGGCTACACCTTGGACGGAACCGACCCCCGGCTGCCGGGCGGGGACCTTGCACCAGGGGTGATCGTCGCGTCCGGATCCGCCATCGTCGAGATCAACGCCAGCACCGACATTTGGGTCCGCAGCCGCACCGGTCCCACCTGGGGGCCGCTGCACAAGGCGTTCTACGAAGTCGACGCCGACCCCACGGTCGTGCTCAACGAGTGGAATGCGGTGGAGCCGGACAAGCTGGCCCTCGGCCCCGACCCGGCCCTCGGGGCGGTCGCGGGAAATGGCGGAAACTGGCTGGAATTCGTCGTCATTGCCGATGGGACCGATCTCCGCGGCGCGCGCCTGAGCCTGCGGGATCGCCGCGGCTCCGCCGGCGAAATCGAATTCACAGCCGACACGCTCTGGGCCGACCTCCCTGCGGGCGCTCTGTTCACGATCGCCGAAACGCTACCAGAGGACCCGGCCTTCGATCCGACGATCGGCGACTGGCGCTTCCACATCACGCCCACCCCCGACGGCATTTACGCGGTCAGCGAGGGGTTCGACGTCACGCCCGAGGCGTGGACCGCAACGCTCCGCCACGCCGACGGCACCGTGATCTTCGGGCCCGTAGGCGAGGGGATCGAACCCCGGTCCGGCATCGGTTCGTCTGACACGGGATGCCTGCAGCGCGACCCCGACGCGACCGTCCGCCGCGCCGATCAGGCCTACGGGGATTGTGAAGTATCGACCTACGCGGATGCGAATATCTGGGGCGACGGCGACCAGGAGTTCGACCACCTACGGGGCGAGCCCACGGAGCCGGTCCCGCCCACCCGCACGGACGGGACGACGCCGGCCACCACGCCAGGGACAACCCCAGGGACCGAGCCAGGCTCCACGCCGCCCACGGGGACGGCCACGGACCCCGACGGAATTGTCGATCCACCCGAGACGCAGCCGGCGGGTTGCGGCTGTCACACCGACGGCAGGCCCTTCGTCGCCCTTTCATTGCTCTGGCTGGCCCTGCGCAGGCGCCGACCGCTGCTCGCCCTCTCCGCCGCGGCGTGCGCGGGCGGCTCCGCAACGCCCACCCTCACCACCGACGCACCCACGGTCCCCTCCACGGACGATCCCACGACCGGGACACCTCCCACGACGACACCCCCCACGACGCCACCACCCGCCGAACCCACCGAAAACTGCTTCGTCGACCAGGATTTCGATGGTTTCGGCACGGTTCCGTCGGATTGTTGGGAGGGGGCCGCACTCGTGCCAGGCGACTGCGACGACAACGACCCCTTCCGCCATCCCGATGCGCTGGAGACGTGCGACGGCGAGGACGAAAATTGCAACGGCGCGATCGACGAAGCTGGCAGCGTCGTCGACGGATTGCCGTTCTTCGAAGACGCCGATGGAGACGGCTACGGCAGCGACGCGATCTTTCTCGCCTGTGCCTACTCGGCCGGAGTTGCGTTGGTCGGGGGAGACTGCGACGACGACGACCCCGCCCGTCACCCCGACGCGGTCGAGTCGTGTGACCTCATCGACGACGACTGCGACGGCTTCGCCCAAGACGGCTTGGGTGCGGGCCCCGACTGCCCGGCGAGTTCCTGCGCTGAGATTCTCGCGGACGGCGAGACGGAATCGGGGCCTTACTGGATGGCGCTGGCGTCCGGTTCCCTCGCCGAAATCTGGTGCGACCTCGAGACCGACGGCGGCGGGTGGACGCTCGCCTTCGTCCGCAACACGGCATCGGTGAGCAACCAGGGCGACTTCGGCGCCGGCGAGGTCGGGCTCGAGCTGCTGGGGGCGGCGCCCGCCATCGCGTCGGCCAGCGCCATTCCCACGATGGCCTGGATCGACATGAACGCCGCCTCATGGGACGAACTGGTCCTGACGGCCGCCTACCAGGGCTCGAACAGCTACCGCAGCCGCACCATCCCAAGGTCCGAGTTCCTCACCAACTTCGGCGACGACGGCTACAAGCTCTACGGCGGCGTCACCGGCTACTATTGGTGCGGGGGACAAGCGCTGTACACGGACTCCGGCGTCGGCGCCGTGAACAACCCGGTCGGCGCCCCGCCGGATTGCAAGGGCCACGGCTTTTTGGGGTCCGGTTGGGATTTCTCCGAAAGCGCGGGCACCAACGCCGGCCTCACCCTGTGCGGCGCCGACGGATCGAATTTCATGTACGGGGCGTGGGCCACCCAAACTGTGACCTACGGCACCGTTGGCGCGGCCCAGGCGATGTGGGTTCGCTGAGCACTCGCGTCAGATTCCGAAAAACGCCAGAATGGCCGCCAAGACGCCGTCGTCGGCGGCCGCCTGCTCGGCCTTGCGGACTTTGAGGCTGTGGTCCCCGCCCGCGACGACATGCAGCGTCCACGGCGCCGGCCGCGTGGCCAGCGCCGCTTGCAGCGCATCGAGGGGCGCGAGCGGATCGCGGTCGCCGGCGACAAAGAGCGTCGGCACCGATCCTGCGACGAGCGCCGGCGCGCGCGAACGGTTGGGGTCGCCACTGCCAAAGAGCGGGTAGCTCAGCGCCACGGCGCCCACGACGCGCTCAGGCGTGGCTACGTGGATTCCAATTCGGCCCCCCATGCTGTGGCCCAACAGCCCGACGCGCCCGACGCGGGCTGCCGAATCGATGGCGGCGATGTGCGCCTCCTCGAGGACCGCGGTCGGGTCGGGGCGACCCCGACCGGCGAGGCGGTAAGGGTAGTCGAAGGCGACGACCGGCACGTGGGCCCCAAGGCGTGCCGTCCAACGCGTCATGGCCGGGGCCCAAACCGACGTTCCCGCCCCAGGGGCGACAACGAGCACGTCGGGTCGAATCACAATTTGTCGGCCGTAAACAGCGCGACAAGGCACATCTCGGCGCCGGTCCCTTCGCCCCAATTCACCGTTTCCGTGGCTTCGCTGCTGTCGTAGATGCAGTCCAACTTCAGTTCATCGAGCGCGTTGAACTCGATCGGCTGGGTGTAGGTGTACACGAACTGCCAGTTGAAGTCCCAACGGGGGACGTCGACCACGCACTGCTTCGACCCATCTTCGCGGAACATCGTCGCTTTGAGCGACTTGCCCATTTGGTGCATGTGCGGCGCGATCGCCAGGATTTCCTGCGTAGGAATCAGGTCGGCCGGGTAGCCCGTGTAGGACGCGAGGCTAGTACGATCGGTTTCTTTGTGGCCGTCGACGCCCGGCGGAATGTTCAGGTCGGAATTCACCCAGAAGAACGCGCTCAGCGGGCGCTCGACCACATCGGCCATGCGGAGGCGGAAGGCCGTCTGATCCTCGACGCCGCCGCCGTCGTTGTAGTGCATCTGCACGATGAGCGGCAGGTCGCCGTCAAGGGGAATGCCTGTCCCCTCCGGGTACTCCCACGCCGCACCCCCCGGCGCCCAGGCCGCGATGAGGAAGGTCGAATCGACGCCGGCGTCCCCAAAACAGGTGTAGCCAGGACCCGGGTCGGCCTCGTCCAGAGCGGTAGCCTCGTCGAAGCCGGCTTGGTCGTAGAGGCCGTAGGCCACCAGGTGATGGACGATCGTCGCGTCGCCCGGAAGCACTTCGTAGGCGGTGAGGTACGCGTCGTCGTCCAGGCCGGGGTCCACGAGGAAGCACCGATAGTCATCCGCGGCGCCGCCGAAGTCGGGCGCGTAAGTCTCCGCCATCGACGCATCGTGGGTCCAGTCGGACAGACCTTCGATGGGCGGCGTCATTTCCGCGGGGGTCGCCGACGGGTCGCCCTCTGGGGCCTCCGCTTCCGCCCACGCCTCGAGCGTCGCAATCTCCTCGTCCGAAAGCCAATTCGCGTGCTCAAAGGTGTTGCACGCGCCAGCGTTGTCCGCGAGAAAGGGCGGCATGATCCGGGCCGCGGCGTCGGCGGCGATGACCTCACTGAAAGCCGACGCTTCGTCGTAGGTCGTCAGCGGCATCGGCGCGATGGCGCCGTCCTGGTGGCAGTTCGTGCAGCTGTCTGCGAGGATCGGGGCCACGTCCTCATGAAAGGTCGGAGCGTCGGCCGGGGCCTCGTCGCTCGGAGACGTACACGCGAGCCACCACCACATCGTTCCTCCTTGAGGGCTGCTGCTGAGGACCGCTAGTATCGACGCCGGGCGGCCGGTCAACCCTTAGACACCGAAGGTGCGTCCACGTGCTACCGCCGCACGTGGCCAGACGCCGCTCGCGACTCCGCTTCGCCCTTCTGCTTGCCTTCGTCGTCCCTCCGACGCAGGTCCTCGCGGTGCGCTTCGTCGATCCGCCGCTGACCCTCACGATGGTCCAACGGGTCGTCGAAGCCGGCCTGGACAACGGACAATGGCGATGGGTGGACCATCGGCCGACCCCGCTCGGCGATCTCGGACCCCACCTTCCGAGGGCCGCGGTGGCGAGCGAAGACGCGCTGTTCTGGCACCATCACGGCTTCGACGTCGGCGCGATCTGCACGGCCGTGCGTGCGAACGAAAAAGGCAAAGGGACGCGAGGCGCGAGCACGATCAGCCAGCAGGTCGCGAAGAACGTCTTCCTCTGGCAACACCGAGACTGGGTTCGCAAGGGCCTCGAGGTCATCTACACGGCGTGGTTGGAACTGCTCGTGCCCAAGGAGAGAATCCTCGAACTGTACCTGCAGGTCGCAGAGACGGGACCGATGACCTTCGGCGCGGAAGCCGGCGCGTTCCGCGCGTTCGGGAAGCCAGCCCATGCTCTCGACGCGGACGAGGCCCGGCGGCTCGTTGGCATCCTGCCCGCGCCGCGAACGTGGACCGTTCACTCCGCAGGGAACCGGCGACCCGAACCCGTTCCCTTCCCCGCCGACAAGGGGTTCAGGGAGCTGGGCGCGTTCGCGGGGTGGGATCGGTGCTGGTGAAGGGGCGCCAGCAGCCCGCCAGCGTCGCCTTCAACCCAACCGCATCCTCCGGACCGCCCGAAGCACGCTCTCGTCGTCCGTCGTCTTGTGGACGTCGTCAATCGGCACCCAACGCGCTTCCCGGACGCCGTCTCCGACCGTGAATTCCCTTCGACGAGAGATCACGAGAAATCGCAGGTCGTAGTGGTTGTGAGGACCCTCGTCGCGGCGCCCTGGGATGGGATGGACGTCGACATCGAATAGCCGGCCGTCGCACTCGATATCCGTGAGGCCGACTTCTTCCGCCACCTCTCGCCGCGCGGAAAACACGACGTCGGGGTCCGTTGGCTCCACATGGCCACCTGGCTGCAACCACCGACCCAGTTTCGGGTGGTGGATAAGCAACATTTCCTTGAGGTCCGACGAGACCACGAAGGCCGACGCCGTGAAGTGGCCCGGCTCCGTACGCGACCGATCGAAAACGTCGCCCCCGGCGCCAAGCCATTGCAACATCGCGGTCTTGTGGGCACGTTCCACGTCATCGACCGGCCGATGAAACAGCAGCAAACCCTCGACGTGAGCCCGCCGGTCCCTCATGACAGCGCCCCAAGAATGGCCTTCACGAGCCCGGGGTCGTCCGGCGAAGTGTTCGGTGAAAAGCGCGCCACGACTTCACCCGTGCGGTCTACGAGGAACTTCTCGAAATTCCAACTGATGTCTTCCCCCCGACCCGCCTCGCTGCCAACGAGCCATCGGTAGAGCGGGCTCCGGCCGGGACCGTTGACGTCGGCCTTCTCGAGCAGCGGAAAATCGACGCCAAATCGCACCGAGCAAAACGTCGCAATCTCGTCCGCCGTGCCCGGCTCCTGACCCAGGAATTGGTTGCACGGGACGCCGACCACCGTCAGGCCGGCCTCTCGGAACCGAACCGACAGCGCTTGCAGTCCCGCGTATTGGGGTGTGAATCCGCACCGGCTGGCGACGTTGACGAAGAGCAGAACCCGGCCCGAAAGGTCACCGACGGCTGCGCCGTCCAGCCCGACGAGCGGAACCTTCGCAAGAGACGCGGGCCGGTCGATCGGGGGCGGCCCCTGGACCACCCGTTGGACGGCGCCGATCGCCTTGTGCACCCACGACGCCATACGCCCCCCAAGCAGCCGCCCCTACACACGCGCCGGCCCGCCGTCGAGCACCTGGCCCCGCCTGTCGAATAGGCCGTCCCCATGATCGCCCTCTGGCTGGCCTGCGCCCAAAATCCCGAGCCTCCTCCCGCCGTCGTCGAACCTACCAAGGTGAAGACGAAGACGCGGGTGCGCCAAGGCGACGCCGTCGTCGTCCTCCCCGCGATTCGCGACCCCCAATGGGCGGCCGCGCGGTGCAACGACGGGACTCCCGCCGGCCTGCGCCACCGGCCTGGCGCCGAGGGTTCGACGACCTGGGTCATCAAGGTGGCTGGCGGCTTCTTTTGCGAAGACGAGCGCATTCCGTGTGCGGAACGCGAGCGGCGGCTGACGACGGGCCCCCCCGGCCAAGACGGCGCCCCCGCCGATCTCAGCGACATCGGCCTCTTCTCTCGCGACGCGACCGCCAACCCGCTCTTCGCCACGGCCCACCACGTGCAATTCGAGTACTGCTCGTCGGACCTCTGGCTGGGGACGTCCACGGAACGCCAGGCCACGCCCGCCAGCCCGGACGGCTGGTACTTCTCAGGGCGGACCGTCTTCGCCGCCAACGTCGCCGCCCTCAAGGCACTCGGGCTCGACGAGACCCAAGCGCGCATCCTCGTCGTCGGCCACTCCGCGGGCGGCGCGGGCGTCGTCGGCAATCTGTCGACGCTCACGGCCGCCTTTCCCTCCGCTGCCGCGTCAGGCCGCCTCAAGGTCGTGCTCGACGGAAGCTGGATTCCCGCCGTGGACAGCCCGCTGTTGCCGGCGGCTGATCGTTGGGGGCCCGTCCAGGAAGCCTGTGACGCCGCAGCCCGCGCCGAGGGCCGGGACCCGACGACGTGCATCTATGGCCCCAATTGGTGGCCCCACGTCGCGTCCACGGGCGTCGATGTCCTCGTCCAGATCAGCGCGCTGGATACGACGCAGACGCGCGTGTTCGTCCCCGATCGATCGGCGGACGCGGCGGAGACGTGGAAACGCAACGCCATCGCCAGCCTCGCGCCCCTGCCCTGGGTCTACAGCCGAGCTCACGCCTACCATGTCGTGACGTTCGAAAAGGGCTTCTCCGAAGGACCGGAGCCGACCTTTCGCGACGTCCTGAGCGCCTTTTGGGCCGACGAGCCCGCCCGTCGGGTCATCGAGGGTGCCGCCCCGTAGCCTCGGCGGCGAGCCCGCGACTGCAAAGGGCGGCTACCCTCGGTTGACGGCGCCTTCCAGCCAGGGCCGCAACATCGCGCCCCAATCCGCGCGCGTCCGCAGGCGTCGCACCATCGTGTACATCCCGCCGAGCGCCCGGTGCAGGAAGATGAGCTCCCGTGGCGAACGCAATTCCGGGTACAGGAGCACCGCTGCGGACTGCGCTTTCACGCGGGCAATGACATTGTCCTCGCCCGAGCCGGCGGTGTAGGGGCCACGGCGGAACGGATCGCACATCGCGTCGGCCAACTCCCACAACAAATCGCCGGCCTCGGGACGCCACCCGGGCGCCAAGATGCCAAGGCGCTCGGCGTAGCCCAACGCTTCGGGCCGTCGCCGGTCGATGACCGCCAGCGCCATCCCCGCGTAGGCGGCGACGAAGGGGCGCTCGAAGCGTTTGACGCACCCGAAATCCAGAAGGCCAAGCGTCCCATCCGGCGCAAACAGCGTATTTCCAGGATGCGGATCGGCGTGCAGGGTCGCGAGGTCGTAAAGCATCCGATGAAAGGAGCGGGCGACGCTGAGGCCAGCGCGCTGCTGGAACGCGGGATCCGCCGTTGCGACAAATCGGTCGATCGGCTCGCCGAACATGCGCTCCATCGTCAGCACCCGGCGGGTCGACCATCCGGGGTAGGTGCGGGGGACGCGCAGGCCGCGGTCCGAGGCGAGCGCACGACGAAAGAAATCGAGGTTTTCGGCCTCGCGAAGGTAGTCCAATTCCTCCTCGATCCGCTCACGGATTTCGTCGAACCAAGCGTCGACCTCCGATCGATCGCGACGGAGGATCCGGCTCGAGATCAACACCGCCTTGAGCGCCGACAAATCCGCGCCGACCGACCCGTCGATGCCGCTGTGCAGGACCTTGACGACGACCTCAGACCCGTCGGGCAGTCGCGCGGCGTGCGCCTGACCAAGGCTCGCCGTGCCGAGGGGACTCGGATCGAATTCAAGGAAGGCGAGGTCGAGCGGCTTGTTCAACTCCGCTTCGACCGAGGCCTTGATCTGGGCGAAGGGTACGGGTTCCCCGCGGTCGTTCATGCGCCGCAGCGCGGCGCTGACGTCGGCCGGAACGTCCATCCCTTCGAGGCCCATCGCGACGGCCTGACCCACCTTCATCGCGGCGCCCTTGAGCTCGCCGAGCGCCTCGGCGACGCGCATCGCGGCGTCGGCATGTGCCGACGAACCGTCGTCCTTACCCGTGACGAGCGAACGCACGGCATGCTGGAGGTAGCTGCCGCCCACCCGGCCGGTCATCCGGCCGATCCTGGCAAGGCGACCAAGGCGACTATGAGGTGGCTCTGCCATCGGCCCCCAGGCCCCCCTAACCCCAACCCAAGCGGACCCTCGACCTCACGACGGCGGGGTGGCGAGAGAGCGTCGGGCAACCTCGAACCGTCCACGGGCCCGTCCGGGACTCGCCGTCCCAAGCCGTTCCCTCAAGGCGGTTGGTACCCCGCCGCCTTGGCATCGGCCTCCGAGCAGAACCAGACGCTCCCCTGGTCCTCGATGAGGTCGTAGCCGGCGCTTCCGGGCAGCGCGTACCGGCGCCCACGGTAGCCATCCACATAGCCGCGGACGAGGCCTGGACCCTTCGGCACCCGCTTCAACTGCACCAACTCGGACGGGAGCACTGCGCCAGGCGCGCACCCCGGGTCGTCGCCGTCGCGCATCCGGTCGAAGTCGTTGTCCGAACCGTCGCTACACGAGCCGCGCGAAAGGAGCGACTCGGCATCCGGACGGCCCTGCCCCCAGCGCGGGTCGATCGACGCGTACGACGCGGTCACCCAGTCGCGCAGCGCTCGCGCCGCGGCCTCGTCGCGGATGAGAAGCGTATTTTCATCGTTGTCCCGCGTGCCCGCACTCGTGAAATTCATCGAGCCGAGAACGACGATCTCGTCGTCGATCGCCATCGCCTTGGCGTGCATCTTTCCGCCCCAATCTTCGACCCGCACCGGAATGCCGGCGAGGCGCAGGACGTCGTGTTTGCTGTACTCGTTGCTCGCGCCCGTGGCGTCCATCACGACCGTGACGGCCACGCCCCGCGCATGGGCGGCCAAGAACTCCCGCACGAGGCCGGTGTGCGTGAGGAAGAACGCAGCGACGTCAATTCGCGTCTTCGCCCGCCGCACCGCTGGGATGATCGCAGCGTCCATCACGTCGTTCTGCGGCGAGAACCACGCCGAAATCTGCCCACCACCAGGCAGATCGATGTAACGAGGACGGACGGCGACCTTGTCCCGATGAAAATGCCCCGCCCACATCTGCTCGAATTCGGCAAGGTAGGCGGCGCCGATTTCCGGAACGTCGATGACCGCGACGACATTGGCGTTGTACCCGCCCGTACACGTGTCGCTCAGATTCGCCGATCCCGTCCACACGCGAATTCCGTCGATGACGAAAAACTTGTCGTGGACGATCCCGCCCAATTCCTCCAGCGTCTCGACGGCTTGCAACGTACCGACGACGCAGGCGTCCCCCACGTCCAGCGCGACACACTGCGGAGGGCCCTTGCGCTCGGGTAGTCCCGGGCAACGCCAGGCCGACGGCGGCGCGTCCCTCCTCGCCACCGCCAAATCCGCCGCGCGGTCGGTGTGCAAGCCGAACTGCGCAATGAACGCCTCGGTCCCGTCATATGGATTCGTGCCGTCGGGGCCCATGTCGACGACCCCCCGCACGCGGACGCCGCGGGCGCGCGCCCGTTCGAGCGCATCCACCACCTCCGCCTGCCGCCGGTAGCCGTACAGGGCGAATGAGACGTCCCTCTCGGCCTCGTCGATCAGCTCAACCAGGGCGCGGCACATCGCGGTGTCGCAGGCCGTCGACAGGCCGGGACCGGCATCTTGCAGAATCAGCGTGACGGGGCCGGGCATGACTCCTCCTAGCTTCCGCGCCCGCTCGAGCGCACGGGGCCACGGAAGCGACGCCGGATCGATGCCGTCCCGCGGGGCCCCGGCCCTCGCCTCGCGGCGTTAGCGCAGCGCCATGTGGACCATGTGGCTGGGATGTGCGGGTACGGCGACGTTCATCACGGACGACGGACACGTCGACCGCCCGGCTCCGCCTCCGACCGCGACGCGGCCGACCGACACCCTGCCAGCGTTTTTCGGTGAGGCGCCGAAGAACCTGCTGATGATCAGCATCGACACGACGCGCAAGGACCACATCAGCGCCTACGGCGACCTCGGCCTCACCCCGTTCCTCGATTCCCTGATGAAGGGCGGGTACACGCTCGACGACCACGCCCAATGTTCGAACTGGACCTACCCGGGGACCACCTGCGTCCAACTTGGGCGCAGCCACACCGACATGGGCTTCCTGCCGGCGCTGCCCATCCAATTCCAGGCCATCATGCCCGACACGCCGACGCTGGCGAGTTGGCTCAAGGATGCCGGCTTCCAGACGGCGCTGTGGACCACGAATTCCTGGTTCTCCGGCCAGTGGCGGAGCAACCAGGGTTTTGACGTGACCACGCTCAAGGGTGGCGCCCTGGAAACGCTCATCGCCGAAGCGGCGACCACCATCCAGGCATCGGAGGCCGCCGGCGTCGAGCGCTGGTACGTCCACATCCACGGCATCGAGCCACACCCGGCCTACAACCCGCCCGAGAGCTACCTCGACGGCCTGGACGGCCTCGACCCGATCCCGTTCGACCTTTCGTCCTTCGAGCAACACTACGACGCGACCGGCGCCTGGCCCTACCTGACGCCCGAAGAACAGGCGCTGCTGCTCGAGCACCTCACGGTCCGCTACCATGGCGAAATTCGCTACTTCGACGACCAGTTGGCGGCAGCGTGGGCCGACCTCGATTCGCGCGGCCTGCTCGACGACACCCTCGTCGTCATCTGGAACGACCACGGCGAGTCCTTCTGGGAACACGGCCATCAGACTCACGCCTGGACGCTTCACACCCAGGAGAATGACGCGTTTGCCGTGTTCTGGGCCAAGAACATCGTGCCGGGAAGCTGGAAGGGGCCCACGCAGGCCCTGGACCTGGCCCCCACGCTGCTGAGCCTGTGGGACATCCCACTCGCCGAAGAAATCACCGGCTACGCCGTGGGCACGGCTCCGGCAGACCGGGCGCGCTTCATCTGGTCTTGGGCCCGCAACGGCGTCGACCAGGCGATTCTCAAAGACGGCTGGCGCCTCATGTTCGACTGGAAGACCAAGTTGGAGCTCTACGACGACGTCAGCGACCCCGAGAATCTGACCGACCTGTACGACCCCGATCACCCGGTCGCAGAGGCGCTATGGCCGCTGCTCGCCGAAGAGATGGCGCGCATGGAGCCGCTGACGACCCCGGTCGTGCCCGAGCTGCCCGTTCCAGCACCCTGATCGTCTGACCCTTCGCTGAACAGGCTGCCGCGAAGGGCCACACAGGGTCGACTCCGATAGAGCGACACGTCCAGGAGACGCCATGTTTCAGCGCGCCCCCGCCACGGAGGCCGAGTTCGAGGCCGCCCGTCCGCTCGCCATCCCGCCCGAAGAGGTCGCGGAGATGGACGAAGCGACCTGGTACGAGCGCGCCTTCCGCGGCGACGATGCGCCTCAGCTCACGCTCCGCGCCGTCGGCATGGGGTCCGTGCTCGGCTTCGCCCTCGCCTTTACCAACGTCTACATCGGGCTCAAGACGGGGTGGCACCTCGGCGTCGCCATCACGGCCTGCATCCTGTCCTACGTGATCTGGACGGCGATGCACACGGCCGGCCTCGTTCGCACCCAGATGACGATCCTCGAAAACAACTGCATGCAGTCGACCGCCAGCGCGGCTGGCTACAGCACCGGCGGCACGGTCGTCAGCGCGATCAGCGCACTCCTCATGTTGTCGGCGACGGTCGACAATCCGGCCGGCGAGCACCTGTCCTGGCCGGTGCTGGCCTCTTGGACCTTCTTCACCGCGGTCCTCGGCGTCTGCCTCGCCATCCCGATGAAGCGAAACATGATCAACCGCGAGCGGTTGAAGTTCCCCTCGGGTCTCGCCGCCGCCACCACGCTCCAGTCGCTGTACGCGTCGGGCGAAGAAGCGGCGAAGAAGGGCAAGGTTCTGCTTGCGACGGCCGGTCTCGGTGCCGTCTTCCCTGTCCTCGTCGACCTCAACGCCAAGGTCGGCACCGACGGCGCTCGATCCACCTTCCTCCCAGGCCTGCTCAACGTCTTCGACTTCCTGCCGGCCTTCGGTCGGAAGATGAAGGACGGCCAGCCGATCCTCGAAAACGGCGCCCCCATCGCCGTCAAGCCGTCGGATTGGAACCTCGCCTGGGAAGTGAACCCCGTCATGGTCGCGGCCGGAGCCATCGTCGGGCTTCGCATGACGACGTGGATGTTCATCGGCGCCATCGTGCTCGCCTACGGCATCGGCCCGTCGGGCCTCGAAGCCATCTGGACGGCCCCCAACGGCAGGGTGCTCGGTGCCGTCACCGCGCCCGCCAAGGCGTGGCGCGAACTCGGCCTCTGGTTTGGCGCCCCCATCCTCGTGGCCAGCGGCTTGTTGTCCTTCGGGCTGCAGTACAAGACGATTCTGCGCGCGTTTTCGGGCTTGTTTGGCAGCGCGGCGTCCGGCGACAGCGACCGCGTTGCTTCGGTCGAGGTGCCCACGAGCTGGTTCGTCGGCGGCGCCACGGTGTCGGGCGCGGCCATCGCCGCCATCGCTTGGATGGAATTCGGCGTGCCGCCCCACTACGGCGTCCTCGCCGTCTTCCTCACGTTCTTCCTCGCGCTTGTGGCCTGCCGCGCGACGGGAGAATCCGACATCACGCCAACGGGCGCGATGGGCAAGATCATGCAGCTGACCTACGGCGTCCTCATTCCGCAGAACGCCACGGCCAACCTGATGACCGCGGGCATCACGTCGTCGAGCGCCTCCTGCTCGGCGGACCTCCTCAACGACCTGAAGTCCGGCTACCTGCTCGGCGCCCACCCGCGCCGGCAATTCCTGGCGCAGGCCTCGGGCATCCTCACCGGCACCATTGCGACGACGATCGGTTTCTACGCGCTCGTTCCCGACGCGACCGTCCTCAACGGCGTCGGCGACGTCGCGCCGCAGTTTTCCGCTCCCGCCGCACAATCGTGGCGCGCTGTGGCCGAAGTGTTCCGCGACGGCATCGGCAACATGCACCCGTTGCACCAACGCGCGATCCTCGCCGGCCTGCTCGTCGGCGCCGTCATCACGCTGCTCGAGACCTTCGCCCCGAAGCCCTGGCGCCGCTGGATTCCCAGCGCCACGGGCTTCGGCTTGGGCTTCATCCTGCCCGCCTACAACACGGTCAGCATGTTCGCAGGCGCCGTTCTGGCCCTCGCTTGGCAGCGCACCGACGCGAAGATGGCGGACGCCTACACGGTCCCGGCCGCGTCGGGGATCATCGCCGGCGTGAGCATCGTCGGCGTGATCGTCGCGATGATCAACAACCTGGTCCTCGTCTGACGGCTACAATCCCCCCGTGATTCTCCTCGCGCTGGCGTGTGCCGACCCCGTCGTGCCCGCACATCCGCTCGCTGACCCCGGCGCGCGGCTCGTGCGCGCCAGCCTGCTCGTCCGCGGTCACCGGCCCAGCGCCACCGAACTCGCGGAGTTTCGGGCCGCCCCCTACACGTTGCCCGACCGGATCGACGCCTGGATGGCCGAGCCCACCTTCGGCGCCAACGTCCGCGATGCGCTCAACGAATGGTGGCGCACGCGCGTCACCCACCGCAACCTGTTGCCGATGTTGGGGCCGCTCGAAGGCGTCGACCGGGGCGCCGTCGCGACGAGCCTTGGCGAAGCCCCGCTCATCTTCGCGGAACAGGTCGTGCTCGAGGGCCGGCCGTTCACCGACGTCCTCACGACGACAGGCGCTTGGGTCGACCCCCACGTCGCCGCCGTCTTTGGTCTCGAACACGACCCCGCCGGACCGCTCTGGCAGGCGCCGAATCCTGGCTCCCGACCCGTCGCAGGGATTCTCTCCGTGGACCCGCTGTGGTTCCGCCACATCACGGGCGACGCCAACGCCCAGCGCTCCCGCGCCGAGTTCGTCTACGACCGGCTCCTCTGCGACGGACTGACGGACTTGCCCCTGCCGATAGGCGACCTGTCGCCGGCGTCCAATGCGGTGGCGACGGAGCCCGCGTGCACGGGTTGCCACGACGTGCTCGACCCCGCCGCGGCCAACTTCTTCGGCTGGCGCCGCTACGCCCTACAGAACGAGGTCACCCAGGCCTACTTGAATGCGTGCGCTGACCCGACCTACTGCTACCCGCTCGCCTGGTATGAACCCGAAGACACGACCGGCTGGTCCGAAGCCGGCTTGCCGCCGCCCGGCTTCGAACACTTGCCCACGAAGGACCTCGCAACATTCGCTTCCGCGGTCGCGACCGACCCGCGCTTCCTCGCCTGCACGGCGCGCCGCCTGCGCGGCTGGCTGACGCAAACCGACCCGTTGACCTTGCCGTCCGCCGTCGTCGACGCCGACGTGGCCACGCTCAACGCCCACGGCAACCGCCTCGACGCGCTGTGGAAGTCGATCGTCCTCGAACCCGCCGTCACGGGAACCGACGCGCCGGGCCCGTTGCTCGTGCGTCCCGAGGCACTCGCGCGGAGCGTCGAGTTCTTCACTGGCTTCCGCTGGCACATCGACCCCAACCCCCAGGGCTGCACCTTGCTCGGTTGCAGCCGCGAGGTCGACGTCTTCAACGACGACCTGTGGGGCCAGCGCACGTTGGCGGGCGGCCAAGACGGCTGGGACGTCCTCGACCCCGTCCATGCGCCGACCGCGACGCGGCTGTTGGCGCGCGAACGCCTCGCCTTCAAGGCGGCCGACCACTTGGTGACCACCGATTTTGCCCTGCCCGCCGAAGAGCGCGTGTTGCTCACCCTCGTCGAGCCCAGCACCCACGGCACCGCCAAAGTCAAGGAGCAGATCGCGCACCTGCATAGCCGTTGGCTGGGGCTGCCCTTCGACCCCGACTCCGAGGAGGTCGCCGCCGACGTCGACCTGTGGGTGGAGGTCGCCGGGCACGCGTCGAATACCGAGGCCTGGCGGGCCGTCGTCGCCGCGCGACTCGCGGACCCCACCGTGGAGCTGTTCTGATGCGACGCCGCGACGTCCTGGCCGGACTGCCCTGGGTGGCGCTCGCGTCGCCCGCCGCCGCCGCGACCCCGCCCAAAAAGCTCATCGTCGTCATCGCCAACGGCGGCTGGGACCCCACGATGGCGCTCGACCCGAAGATCGGCGTCGACGGCATCGCCGGGGGTCTGCCCGACGAGGACCTCGGCGACCCGCTCGACCGGGAGACGACGGCCGTCATCGGCGCGATCGACATCGCTCACAACCCGGTCAAGCGCCCGGCCGTCGCCCAGTTCTTCGAGAATTGGGGGGCCTATGCCACGGTCGTCCGCGGCCTGTACACGTCGAGCCTGAGCCACGTCCCGTGTATGGACCGCACGCTGATGGGACGCGGAATGGCGGACCTCGCGACGACCTTTGGGGCCATGGGGGCCTGGACGCCGTTTGGCGCCGTCGACCTGTCGGCCATGGCGCGGCCGGGTCCTTGGCCCGACCGCGTCTCCCGTCTGGGAACCCAGGGGCAGATCAGCTGGCTCGTCGACCCTGCGACCGAACCCGCGGCCACGGGCGCAACGGTGTCTACGCGCTCCGCCGGACCTTTGACCCAGGCGGCCCTCGACGCGGCGACGACCGCTCGTTTGGCGCGGCTGGACGCGGCCTGGGGCGGGTGGGGAGTGACGCAACGCAACCAACTTGCGGATGCCCAACGCCAAGCCGCGGCCCTGCGCGAGGCGGCCCCCGACACGTCGCGCAACACGACCTTGCAACTGGACCTCATGACGACGGTCGAGTTGATGAGCTCCGGCCTCGCCACGGCCGCCCTCGTCGACAGCCGGGCCACCTGGGACACCCACGCCGAAGCAGGCAAGATGCACGGGTCCTACAACCGCCTGTTCATCGCGCTCGGCACGCTGATGAACGAACTGACGCTCCGGGGCCTTCGCGACGACACGCTCGTCTGCGTCCTGTCCGAGCTCGGTCGCACACCTTGGCGCAACGACGAACTCGGAACGGACCACTGGCCCTGGACGGCGGCGCTCCTGATGGGCGGCGGCCTGCCGGGCGACCGCGTCATCGGGGCCACCGACGACGGCTTGACCGGCCTTCCCGTCGACCTTTCGACGGGCGACGTGACCGACGCCGGCGAGACGCTGCAACTCGAGGCGCTCACCGGCGGCATCCTGCAGGCGCTCGGCATCGGGGACGACGGACCCAACTTGCAGCTGACATGAGCCGCTTCGACGGCCGCGTCGCCTGGATCACGGGCGGGGGCAGCGGCCTTGGCGCGGGTCTCGCGAAAGCCCTTGCCCGCGAAGGGGCGCGCGTCGCGATCAGCGGCCGCCGCGTCGACCGCTTGGACGCCCTCGTCCAAGAGATGGGGGCCGACCGCGCGTTGGCGCTTCCGGGCGACGTCCGCGACGAGGCGTGGCAGGAGCAGGCGGCCGATCGCGTTGCCAAGCATTTCGGCCACCTCGACCTCGCGATCGCGAACGCTGGCTTTTCTGTGGGCGGCCGCATCGGCGACCTCCGGGCCGAGGATTGGCGACGGCAATTCGAGACGAATGTGGTTGCGCTCGCAACGACGTCCCGAGTCGCCATGCCCCATCTCGCCGCGCGCCGTGGCCAGCTCGTTCTCATCGGGTCCGTCGCCGGATTCGTCAGTTTTCCGGGCCACGGCCCCTACCAGGCGAGCAAGGCGGCCGTGCGCGCCATCGGCGAAACGTTGTGGCTCGAAGGCCGCGCGCTTGGCGTCGATGTGACGACGATTCACCCGGGCTTCGTCGAATCCGAAATCGGACAAGTCGACCGGGACGGAACCTTCCACCCCGAGCGGGCCGACCGGCGACCGGCACAGCTGATGTGGACGACCAAGGACGCCGTCACCGCCATGCTCCGCGGCATTGCCGCGCGTCGGCGGGAACTCGTGTTCACGGGGCACGGGAAGCTTGGGGTTTTCGTCGCTCGGCACGCATCGGGGCTGTTGGCGCACCTGCTGGCGCGGATTCGCGTCGAGCGTTGACGAGAGGCCGTGGCGTTCGAGTCCGCACAAGTGACGCCACGAACGACGCGCGACGGCGCAATACGAGCAGGTCGCCACCCGTTCCACGTCCGTCGAATTCCAAAGCGGAGCCTGCGTGCCCGAGAGCGCGTCAGCCCCCGGAGGCCGCCACCGCATCTTGAGGCGGGCGATTCGCCGCAATACGGGTCACGGCCGGCCGGCGCCGTCCGCTGCCCGCCCGCGCGCACCGATCCGCTTGCGAGCTCGCCAGCGGGAAGGGACCGGAGGGTCGATGTCGACCTGGGTAGAAATCGCCGACGGCGTACGCATGATGTCCTACAGCTTCGGACCTGGGCGTGCGAACACCCTGGCGGTCCGACTCGAGCCGCGGAGTTGGCTCATTATCAGCCCAAGCGCGGGTGCCCCCGAGGCGGCACTGGACGAAATCGATCGCGAAGGTGCAGCCACCGCGCTCATCGCGCCCAACGCGTACCACCATCTCGGCCAGACGACGTGGCGGGCGCGCTTCCCCAGCGCCGTCTCCTACGCGCCCGAAGGCGCGCTGCCGCGCCTCGCGAAGGTTTGCCCCAACGTCCCCTTTCGTTCGATTCGCGAACTGACCCTGCCAAGTCACGTCGGGTTTTTCGAACCGAAGGGCATGCGCAATCCCGACCTCATGCTGCGGGTCGACACACCGAAGGGCATCGTGTGGTTTTCGGGCGACGTCATCTCGAACACGACGCCGGCCGACCTCGTCGCGCCCCTGCGCTGGCTGTTCACCCTCGTCGGGGGTGGGCCGGGTTTCCGACTGAACAACATGCCCGCAATGGCCTACCTGAAGGACCGTCCGACGTGGAAGGCGAGCGTCCGCGAAGCGATGGCGGCGCACCCGCCGTCGATCGTCGTCCCGGCCCACGGGGATCCCGTCACCGAAGACGCCGAAAGGCGGACGAACGCCCTGCTGGTATGAGGGGCGAACGAGCCCGCTGACTCCGAGGTCTGGGGCCCCCGCGAAAATTCGCCTTACGGCTCTCGCGCCAACGGCCCGCCCCACCGCCCGATGTCGTTTTGGCTGCCGTCGCGGTCGTCGTGGTCGCGGTCGGAGTCGCCCGCATCGATGTACGGACTTCCCTTTTCCAGTTGGACGTCGAGCGGCGAAGCGATGAACAACGGCTCGCCAAGCACAGTGTAGGTCGCGCCGACGACGTCGCAGTCGTTCTCGTTGTCGAAGCCGTTGAATTCCAACAAATATTCGTCGCCGTCGCCAAGCAGGTCGCACGGCCCGCCCAGGAAGGCGCTGTTGGCGATCCAGCTGTCGGACCGGAGGCCGTCGTATTCGAGCCCGTTGCGCTCGCCGATGAACGTGCTGTTGAGAATCTCCGCGTGCATGAACTGCAGCAGCGCGCCCTGCTCCGTCCCAGAAAACACACTGTTCCGCAAGTAGCTGCGCTCATTGTATTCGTCGGCATTGTCGAGCGCGTTCAAACCGACGTCGCCACCGTGCAACTCACTGCGAACGGCGTGAATTTCGCCGCCGTCGATGAGGACGGCCGCGGTGCCGGCACACGTCACCGTGCTGTCGACCAATAGCGTCACATTGTGCTGCTCAATTCCCTGCCCGCCGCCGTCGCAGTCGACGAGGCTGTTGCGAACATGAAAGCTGCCGGCCGTGGCCTCCAGCGCCTGCCCCCCGGCCGTGACCGCATTGCCGTCGACCACCGAGTCCAGCAATCGCAGGCGCCCGGCAATGACGCCAACCATCGTCGCGCTCGGCCCGTTGCCCGTCACGACCACCCCTTGCATGTCCAGGGTGGCCTCCGTCACCCAAACGGCCGCGCCAGCGTCATCGTCCCCACCGGTCAACGTCACCCAGGCGATGCGCGTCCCGTAGGACTCGCCGCCAGCCGCAGTGACGACCGAGCCCGCCCCACCGCCGTCGATCACCACGTCCGCCGCCAGGCCGGTCATGCCGACGATGTCGAGGCTCTTTCCGATGTAGTCGACGCGCTCGTTGTACGTACACGGCGCCAACCCGATCACGTCGCCGGACGTCGAGGCGGCAATCGCCTCGCCGATCGTGAGGAAGTCGCCGCCGCCGTTGCAATCGACGACCCGGTCGACGTCGGGGACGACGACCGGCGGCGGCGGGCAGGCCGTGTCCTCAGGTTCACCGGTCTCCGTGGGCACCGTTGGCGGGTCCGTAGGCTCGGTCGGGTCGGTCGGCTCTGGGGGGTCCGTGTCGCCCGTCGTGGAATCCGTTGGATCGGGGGGATCGGTCGGGACGGGCGGGTCGATCGGAGGGTCCGTGACCTGATCCGTGTCCCCGTCCGTCGTCAGGCCCGTCGGCGTGTCACTGACCGGAATGGTCCCCAACGTACCCACCGCAGAGCACCCGACCCACAGGAGCAGCAGGCTCTTCACCAGCCACCCCCCAGCCCGAAGCGACCGCCATAGACGCCGATGTCCGCCCGGCTTCCATCGACGTCCAGGTTCAGCGGCGTGTCGAAGCCGGCGTCGATCAACGTGCTCGTTGGCAGCAGGTGGTAGTCGTGAGCCGCGGCGTCGACGAACTGCGGGTCGTCGGCCAAGTTGCCGTTGACACCGACGTAGTCGGCCACGCTCCCGCAATGCGGGTCCACGACGTTGAAGAAGGTGTTGTTGCGCACCGTCAAGCCCGCTGTCGCCCCGTCGACGCCACACGCGCCGCCGAAGAACACGTTGTTTTCGATGGGCCCGCCCGAGACGTTGCTGACGTCCAGGGCCGCGCCGTCGAACACCGTGTTGCGGACGACGAGGGTCACCGCGTCGGCGACAACAGGGCCGCGCTGCACGCCATTGATCACAGCCATCGCGTCGTCGAACTCGCCCTGCAACTCCGTGGTCCCGTCGACGACCACACGCATCATCCGGCCGACGCTGTGTTCGCTGAGGAAGCCCGTGGTGCCAGCGCAGTTCAGGGTGCCCCCATCGAGCAGGAAGGCCCCGTGCCTCGACTCCAGGCCGGTGCCGATGCCGCCGCAGACCAGCGTGCTGTCCTTCCAAAGGACATGACCTCGCTGCGCAAACACGACCACGCCGGAGGACGCCGTGTTGTTGACGAAGGTCGTCCGGACGACGTCGATGTCGGTCGACCGCGCGTGCAGCGCATGTACGCCGACGTTGCCCTCCACCGTGACGTCCTGCAGGAGCAACGTCGACAACGAGACCTCGATCGCCGAGTCCACCAATCCGCCGCCGCCCGTGATCCGAAGGCCGACGAGGGCGGTGCCCGGCCCTTCTCCCGATTTGACGCTCACCGCGGCGGAGCCCGGCGACGACGCCAGGGTCGTGGTGCCGACGCCGTCGCGCGCCTCGATTCGGACCGTCTTGCCGACAAAGTCGATCGAACCGTAGCAAGTGCCAGCGGCGACGCGGATCGTGTCACCGCTCCTGGCCGCGTCGATCGCGTCCTGCAGGTTCGCCCACGCCGCGCCGCCGCCACAATCGAGGTCGAGAACGGCCGGCGCACGGTCGCGGAACCGCTCCGTCGCGGCGGGAATCGGGTCCGAACCCCCACATGCCAACCACAGCCAGGTCATGCCGCAAGATAATGGCCTCGGGCGGGTTTCACGTGACCAATCTGCCAATCCTGACGTCTCTTGCGCTTGGCGGCTGTGGGCCCGGCGGCACACTCACGTTGTTCGCCGACACGCCTCCCATCGGCAGCACCACCGAGCCCCCTCCGCCCCCCCTGACGACGGGCGACCCGACCGAGCCGCCGATCACGACGGACGACACCGACGTGCCCGTCCTGCCGCCCCCCTGGATCGACGACCCCACCTACGACGACGTCATGTTCGCCGTCGACGTCCTCCACCGCGTCGAGCTGACCTTCGACCCCACCTCTTGGGAACTCCTCGCCACCGACGGCTCCGACTGGTCCGAGGGTCTCGTCACCATCGATGGCATCGCCTTCGACCACGTAGGCGTCCGGCTGACCGGTGACGACCGCGGCCTGGGCTGGCAGGGCAAGTCGCCGCTCGAGCTCGGCTTCGACGCCTTCCTCGACGGGGCCGAATTCGGCGGCTTGGAGACGCTGCGCCTCTCCAACCAGGCGTCGGACCCCACGACCATCCGCCAGGTCCTCGCCCACGAGTTCCTCGCCACGAGCGGTCTGCCGACGCCGCGCGCGAGCTTCGTGGAGCTGGTCATCGACGGCGAAAGCCGCGGCCTCTACACAGCCGTAGAACCCGTGGACAAGGTCTTCGTCGGCCGCCACAACCCCAACCCCGAGGCCGACCTTTGGGAAGGCCAAGACGGCGGCGATTTCACTGTGAGCGGACGTTCCCAGATCGCGCTCGTTCGGGGTGAAGGCCTCAGCACTGCGCGGGTGGACGCCCTCGTCGACAGCGTGGCGACCTCAGGGGACGACTTCTGGGCGCGGACCGACGCCGACATCGACATGACGGCCTTCACCCGCCTGTGGGCGTGGCTTGCCATGACGGGCCATCTCGAGGCCTACCCCTACGAGACCGGCGACTTCTTCCTCATCTCAGACGCCTCCCGGGGAGACCGGTTCCTTCCAGTCGCGTGGGACGTCGACGAAGGCTGGGTCCCAGAAGCCCTGTACAACGCCGCGCAGGGCCAGCTTGGCGTACGCTGCGTGTACGACCCCACCTGCAATGCCGCCCTGCTGGCGCAGGTCGCAGAGGCCGCCACGACATGGGACGCCTACGGCGCCACGGCCCGCGCGGAGGCCGCCATCTCGCTTGTGGATCCGGTCACCGACGTGGACGACAACCGCAGCTACACGCCCCAAGAAGTACAAGCGGCCCGCGTCGCGTTGCTGAGCCAACTGAGCACATGGTCGCAGCGGGTGCGTCTCCAAGCCGGACTCTAGTCGGTCGCAGGTGCCCCAAACGAAAACGCCCGGGCTTCTGCCCGGGCGTTTGCGCCCCAAAGAGGGGGATGCCTCAGGCCGAGCGGATGCGCATTCCGTAGAACGAGCGCCAGGCGAAGAAGCAGAACACGAGGAAGAACACCACGCTCAGCACGTGGGTCGTCATCGGGTCCATCTTCACGGCCGTCTCGACGGCGAGCAGGCCGAAGAGGGTCGTGAACTTGATGATCGGGTTCAACGCGACCGAGGAGGTGTCCTTGAAGGGGTCGCCGACGG
>SXOB01000031.1 GCA_005776945.1 Pseudomonadota bacterium | reverse complement strand
CGTCCTCGGCTTCCCCTTCGTGTTTCGTGGCGCGCTCGACTCACGCGCGTCGAAGATCACGGAAGAGATGAAGTTGGCGGCCACCCATGCGCTCGCGGCTCTCGCTCGGGAGGACGTCCCGGACGAGGTCCTCCGCGCCTATGCCCTCGAAGAACTGGCGTTCGGGCCAGACTACATCATTCCCAAACCGTTTGATGCGCGCGTGCTTCTGTGGGTTGCACCTGCGGTCGCCGAAGCTGCCGCCAAGTCGGGCGTCGCACGCGAGCCCGTCCGCGACATCTCGAGCTACCGCGAGTGGCTCCACGGCCTCGTCGAGCGGTCTCGCGGCCTGATGATGCCGCTGATTCACCGAGCCCGCAGCCGGCGAAAGCGCCGCATCCTGTTCACCGACGGCGTGCAGCTGCCCGTCCTTCGTGCCGCCCAGATCCTGGCCGACGAAGGCATCTGCATCCCCGTTCTCGCCGGATCCGCGGACGCGATTCGCGCCCGTGCAGAGGCCAGCCGCATCG
The DNA here is from genome assembly GCA_005776945.1 of Pseudomonadota bacterium. Classification (GTDB taxonomy): domain Bacteria; phylum Myxococcota_A; class UBA796; order UBA796; genus SXOB01. The sequence continues at coordinate 7,823 of SXOB01000031.1, read as the reverse complement.
ACCTGCGGGGCATCGAGATCCATGACCGGACGCCCGAAGAGAACGAAGAGTTGGCGCGCGAGCTCTGGACTTTACGCGCCCGCAAAGGCACCACCCTCAATGCGGCCCGCGCCCTCATCGGAGACGCGGCCTACCATGCGAGTGTCCTGCTCAAGTTGGGTCGCGTGGACGGCGTCGTTGGCGGCCCGTCGCGCCCATACAAGTACACGCTGCGCCCGGCTCTGCGCATCCTCGGCCGCGCCGACGGCGCACGAGTCGCCTCTGGCGTCTACGCGATCCTCTGGAAGGACCGGCACTACTTCTTCGGGGACTGCACGGTCAACATCGACCCCACGCCGGACGAACTTGCGGAAATCGCGCTGAATACGGCACGCGTCGCCGAGAGCTTCGGCGTCAAGCCGCGCGTCGCGCTGCTGTCCTACAGCGACTTCGGCGAACACCATCAGGACCCCGCCGTTGCGAAAGTCCGCGCGGCCCTCGAGCGCGTACGCACGCTCGCCCCGAACCTCGAGGTCGACGGCGAGATGCAGGCGGACACAGCGTTGTCCATCGAAAAACTGCAGGGAGGCTACCCGTTCACGACGCTCACCGGAGTGGCCAACGTGCTCGTGTTCCCCGACCTGACATCGGGCAATATCGCCTACAAACTGCTCGAAAATCTCTCCGGTGCCGAGGCTTTGGGTCCCCTGCTCGTCGGCGTCGGCGCCCCCGTCAACGTCGCGCCGCTGTTCGCGTCCACCCAAGAAATCGTGAACGTCGCGACGTGGACCGTCAACCAGAGCTTGGACTTGCGCAAGCGCACTCGGGCCTGATCAGAGGCACGTTCCGTCGCGCCCGATCGCCATGTTCAACCCACGCAAAGCGTGGGCCGAGTCGCCGACGTAGTCGAGGTAAGTCTGTTCGCTCGATGCGCGAATCTCCGCGAGACGCGCATAGGCGCCCGACCGTTCGATGAGTTGGACCGTGACGATCAACTCCTGCAACGCGTGGGCGAGTTGGGCCTTCGCGGCGTCGTCGGGCGACCACACGCCGGCCGCGGCTGCACGATGCGTCGTCTCGAGAAAATGGCCAAGGAATTTGAGGCGCTGCACCATCAAGACGACGCCGTGCTCGGGGTGCTGTGCAAGGGCCGCGTCCGTCTGCGACAACTCGCGCGGGTACCTGTAGACCCAGGCGTCCAACTCGGCCCGGACAGCGTCCCGATCTGCGTCCGACCCAAATCCGCGCGAGACCGCCGCAACGGCGCCCTGGGTGAGATGGGCGCCGCCACACGTGTACTTGAAGATACCCTGGCCCCGCTTCTTGAAGTCGGCCCCGGTCGCCGCCGCTTCGTGCAGAAAGGCCGTCTCTTGACGGTGCTGCACGACGAGCGCATGCGTCAGCGCGTCGAGGGTCACGGACTTGCCGTCCGCGGTGGTCCAAGCCATCGACGGGCTCGCCCAACCGGAAATGCCGCCCACCGACCAGGGGGCATCGTTCCATGAACCGTAGCCGTGGCGCTCGCCATCCACCCAAGCCCGGTCCAGGGCCCGGACGTAAAGGTCGGCGATCACCGCAGGGCGTCCCTCGACCTGGACCTCGCGCTGAGGTTCGACCCCGGCATCGACCAGAGTCTTGAGCAGCAACTCGCGATGCGGCTCGATGCGCACCTGTCCGTCCTTGGGCGGAAACTCAATCACGACCTGGGTGCCGACGGTCGTCCGGCGTGCGTACTTGGAGAACAAGGTGTCCACGGCGTCGCTGCCGTCCGACAACTTCAGGTCCTTGCCGAGCGCCAACATCGCGTGGGCAATGGCCCAGGGGTTGGCCGGGTCCGCCGCGTGCGCGCGCACGACGCCCTCCAGCACCCGAGCCGTCTCTTCCGCCAAGGGGAATGGGGCAACCGCCGCCGGAGAGGTCACGCCTGGCTTGCAGGGCGCAAGGACCGGACGGGAGGGAGAGGACGGCGGCGCCGGCTCGGGGACGGGACCCGCGTCCGACCCCGAACAGGCCCAGAGGAAGAGGGCGATCACTCGCTGTCGTCCGTCTTCGCCTCTTCGTCGGCCAGCTCAGCAAGCCGTCGCGCTTCGAGGGCGTCGAAGTGCAGGATCTTGTCGCGACTGGTGACGAAGACGTGCCCGTCCCAGACCGCGACGCGCGGAACCTCGAACGAGGTTTCGGACACCTGGACCCGGAACTCGGGCACGCCAAGCTTCTTGAATTTGACTACAACACCCTGGTCGGTGACGGCCCACAGTTTGCCTTTTTCGTCGTAGGTCAGGTCCCACGACTCAAAACCGCGACCCATGGAGTCGCCAAGCAGCTCCCCGTGACGAAAGCCGTCGAGGCTGTACTGGACGAGCTGTTTGTCGAACATCAACCCGAGCTTTCCACCCGGCAAAGCGACAGCGCCCACCGGCGATCCGTCCTCGATGGCAAATTGGCCCATCGCCTCGCCGTCCATCGAGAACAAGTACCCCTCGTTGCCCCAAATCACGACGATGCGCTTGCCCATCAGCACCAGGTGACCTTCTCCGCCCACTCCTGCGCTGATCGGCGCCGTCTCCTCGATGTCCCAGACCGCTCGAACCACGTCATCTTCGCCGATGACCGTGACCCGACCGGCCGCATCGAGGACCACCGCCGTGGCGCCGGTCTTCGAAGGCAGGACCCGAACCGCAACCGGGGCCGTGAATTGGCCTTTGTCGGTTCCGGGCTTCGCCCCCGCAGCGTACCAGTTCCGCGTCTTGGGGAACCAGACGTTCGTGATGTCCGCCTCGGCGCTGCCCCAGGCCTTCTCGAGCGCTCCGTCGTCGCCGAAGCGCTGGACGCGGTGGTTGCCCGTGTCCGCGACCCACAAGCTGCCAAACGGGTCGATGGCGAGTCCGAGTGGCTCGCCGAGACCGCGGAGACCGCCCGGGCTGATTCCGGAGGCGCCAAACGCCGGCATGTTCCGGTTGCGACCGCCGATGAGTTCCTGGTACGCTTCAAAGCGCTCGACGACGTCTTCGAGGCGCGCCTGTTCGCGGCCGCGTACGCGAAGAGCCGCGCGCTCGATGGCTGGGATCGCGTTGCTGTCGGCCAGCCCGAGGAGCGCCTGAATCGCATGCGGGTCTGGCGGCAGGGCGGCAAGGCGGAAACCAGCGGGGACGAGGCTCCGCACTTGGCTGCGCAGGTAGGGAGCGCCATCGCCTGCGCGATCCATCAAGGCCCGCAGCGAGTCGCGGTCGCCAAATTGGGCGGCCTGAATCAGGGCGACGAGCGCGGCGACGTCGGCGACGTCCTTCTCGTCGGCCTTCTTCCCTGCGTCCGACTGCTGCCACGCCGCCAACCGGTCCAAGACCGCAGGGGTTGCGCCGCCGGCGTGATTGATCGCGACCTCCGCAATCGCACAGTCGCTACGGATGGCGCCCCGGTAGGCCTGATCAATGCGAACTTCGAGGCTTACCGCCCCCTTGGCCGCGACCGCGACGTCCTGCCGGAGCGGCCCGATTTCGCCAGGATCCGGCAGCCGGACCTCTTGGGTGACCTTGCTTTTGTCCCCCAGGGTCAACGTGAGCGTGACGGTGTGGGGCCGCGCTTGTTCGCGCGCGGAGCGCTGCCCTTCCGAAAGCAAGCCCGGCCAAATCGTGACCGATTCCACGTCGATCGCTCGGTCGAAGCGCAGAGTGAGCGTACTTCCGGCGCCGTCGCCCATCTCGCCCTCGGCCCACGACGTCGCAAGAAGGCCGTCGTACGCGAGTTCGGCATCGAATCGCACGCCCTCGTCCGGCGGGGCCGTGCTGCTTGCCTGGACGGTCGCCGCAGAGGCGGGAACCGCCGCCAGCGCAAGTCCCAAAATGGCTGCCTCAGCTGCCAGTCGCATTCATTCCCCCTTCGGTACACTCGATGAACACGACGCCACAGGTCGAAGGCTCGACCGGCGCCTGGCCGCCATCGCAGGCAAGATCGTTGAGGGCCGTCAAGCAGGTCTTGGCGGCCTTGGGGTCGTAGCTACACGTCGACGCATCCACCTCGACCTGCGAACCCACGATGGCCTCGCAGTCTTCCACGGACTCGATGCCATCAAAGGCCAGGGCGGCCGGATCGGAACACGCCATCACCAGGGCGCACCATTCTTCGGTGTACCGGGTCACAAAAGCCTCGTCCGACGGGCCACAGGCCAGAAGCCAGAACCACATGCCCACCCCGCGCAGCGCTCTACCCGGTCCGCCGCGCCCAGGCCCCAGGCCAAGCAGGCGCTTTACAGCTGGCCGCAACGGAACCGCCCTGGAGCACGGTTCAACGCAAACCGATCGACGAATTCCGTCGGCCACGCTCACGGACGCACGAGCCAGAAACACGAATCCCCCGACAGGCACGAGGCCTGCCGGGGGATTCGGCAAACGAACTCAGGTGCCCGAGGTCGTCGTGGTCGTCGTGCCGGTCGTGCCCGTGGCCGAGCCACAGACGTCGGCGCAGGCGTCCGGGAGCGAGGGGATCTGGAAGCCGTAGAGGTCTTCGCAGGTCCAAGCGCCGTCGATGCAGTCCTTGGCGGCCTTCGAATCGAAGTCGCAAGCGTCATCCGTGCCGCCGGTCGTCGTGCCGGTGGTGGTTGCCGTGGCGCAGTAGTCCGAGCAGGTTTCGCAGAGCTTGTCAGCGAAGTCCTCCGCGAACTTGTCCTCGGAGTAGCCGCATGCGGTGAACAGGACGGCGGAAGCAAACAGGGTCAGGTTCTTCATGGTCGTCTCCTCGTTTGCCAGGGGGTACGCGGCGGACGCCGGGGTTGTCGACCTCTGGACGCCGGCCTTCTACCCGGTCGAGGGCCAAAGCGTCCAGTGTCCGCGCGTCGATCGCGCAAGACGGCATGAATCGCCGAGGACCAACTCGCGGAACTCGGCGTTCTTCCGTTGCATCCGCACCGGGTGCAGCGGATAGCTGCACAACCCTTGGAGCCCGCCATGACCGCCGTCGTCGGCTCACCCGAGCGGCAAGACCTGCTGACGCGCCTCTTGCGGATCTGGGCGCCAGCACCCGCGGCAACGCGCCTCGTAGACGTCAGATGCGCCGAGAACCACGCGGGCATCGCGTTCGACGAGTCGTTGACTTCGGTCGGCGGGAGATCCGCACACGACGCAAACGGCCAACGTCTTCGTGACGTATTCGGCGACGGCCATGAGCTGGGGAATCGGCTCGAAGGGCTCGCCCCGAAAGTCCTGATCGAGGCCCGCGATCACCACCCGGCGGCCCTCGTCAGCGAGGCGGTTGGCGACCCGAACGAGGTCCATGTCAAAGAACTGAGCCTCGTCAATTCCAACGACAACCGCGTCGCCGACCCGCTCCAAGATCTCGCCGGCCGCGCGCACGGGAATGCATGGGTAGCGAAGCGCGCTGTGGGAGACGACGTCGCCCTCCGAGAAGCGTACGTCGATCGCCGGCTTGAAGACCAATACCCGCGAGGTCGCAAACCGGGCACGATTGAGGCGCCGGATCAGCTCCTCCGTCTTGCCCGAAAACATGCAGCCGCAAACGACCTCGATCCACCCCGTTCCCACTGGAGTCGCGCGCGGAATCATCCGTTCCACGCCATGACCGTCAAGCGTTCCTGCGGCTCGGGCAACGCGACGAAGGAACGGCCCAACCTGAGCGAAACAGGCGGAGCCCAGGGATTCGTCCAGCTCGTGATTCCCTCGGCCCCGCGCCACCACAGAGCGCACACGTGAGCAAAGCTGCTGTCCGAGAACACGGCCTGACCCGAAGACCGAAAAGCAGCTCGGTAGCCGTCCGCCCCAACCTCCCTCCACACGGGCAACCCATAGAGCGCCTGCTCGGCGAAGCCCCGGGAGGGGACCCAGCCGCCAGGCGAGCCAATGTAGATCCCAAGCGGAACGCCGTCGCCGGGGCGTGAGAAGAGAAGGTCGACGAGCGCGTCGTCGACGCGACCAAGGCGCGCGTGGGACAGCGCGGGACGAAGGACCAGGCGGCCTCCGGTGGGCAGCAAGACGAGATCGACGGCGACGTCGCCGTCCTCGTAAACGGCCTCCCGGCCTTCCCACTCTCCGCGCTCGATGGCGGCAATCCACAGCGCGACGGCCCGCTGGACGGCCGCAACGTCGACCTGCGGGGGCAATTCACGGCGAAGGTGCAAGAGAAAGGCGCGCTGGCCCGCTGCGGAGCCGATCGCGTCGGCCAAGGCGAGCGGCGCGGCGACGTCCACGTTCGCCCAGGGAAAGTCCAAGACGGCCACGTCGAGGCGAGACCCCTTGGCCATTTCACCCACGAGCACACCGTGCCCGTCGACGGACTTGGCAGCGAAGCCGGCCTCTTTCAGGTCGCTGAGCGCGCGGAGCCGCACCCTGCGGCGGTCTTCATCGCCGTCGCCGAGCCAGGCTTTGAGCCAGGCGGGGTGCCGTACAGCCGTGGCAGTCCGGCGGGCCACGTCAGTCGCGAGCGAGCCGGAAGCCCAGACCCGGCCAGCGGGCCTCCGGGCGCTCCAGCACGGCCGCCTTGGCCCATGATGCCATCGAGGGTTGGTCCCAAGCGCCTGGGTGAATGAGGCGCCGGGTGCCAACGCCGTCGGCCGTCCACTCCGCCACGTTGCCGGCCAAATCGAACACGCCTTCGGGGGTGGCGTCGCGTGTGTACAGCCCGACTGCACACGGTCGGCCGAGGACCTCCTCGCGCGTGTTCGCCGATCCCTCGCCGAAAGGGCTGCCCCACGGGTAGGGCCGACGTGGCGCTCCGCGAACGGTCCAGACGCGCTCGTCGGAACGGGGCAGGCGCGCTCCATGAGCTGTCGCATAGGCCTCGGCCTCGAACACGGTGACGCCTACGACCGGTTGATTAGGGACGACGAAGGGCCGGCTACCGTCGCCGCGAGCACGGACGGGCCACGGATCGGCCGTAGCCGACAACCAGGCGCGGCCCTCGGGCGACCAGTGTTCGAGCTGTTCGTACCCACCGGCGGCCACCCAAGCGGCGTACTCGTCATTCGTGACCGGGTACCGACCGATGGACAGGTTCGCATCGCCCTCGATCGCCACCCAGTAGTTGGGGTCCGTAGGACGCCGGAGTCGCGGGTCGCCGAGCAGACCCAGGACTTCCCCGGCCTCGAGCCGCTCGCGGGCGTCGCCAACGCCGTTTTTGATGCCGGCGAGCAGCGCCTCGACGAGTGGCGCGCGTTGTGGGGCCGCGGGATGGGCCAACCAACGCCGTCCCAACCCGGCCGTGTGGACGAGGCCCTCGGCCGAGGATGGATCGAGCGAGGCGAGTTCGGCGTCAGACAGCGGGGACAACAGCGCTCCGAACGGGTTTCAGTGGATAATGACACGCCAGCCGGGAGGCCACTGGCCCAACGGTGTCCCCGTCCGGACGTCCTGAAAGTCGACGACTTCGAGGGGTCGACGCAGCCACCGTTCGACGGTCGTTGCCGGCAGGTCGAGCCACTCGAGGTAGCCGGTGCCGGGTTCGTCGTAAGGGGCGAAGAGGAACCAGGAGTCGGCTCCGGTCGTCAGCTTCGCCTTTCGCTCCCCTTCAAGGCGCTCGTCTGGCGCAGCAAAGACGATTCGCCGAACGGTGCCGTCCGAACGAAGGCCGACGAAGAGGCCAGAGCGACCTCCGTGAAGGTCCCGGCACAGCGACTCGGCCCACTCCAGAAGGCGATACTCAAATCGGTAGCGAGAGGTACTGGTCGGCACGACGTCGCCTAGCTGGCTGCTGCAAAAAGGGCGAAACGCTCGCCGGCGTGCCGGCGAGCGTGATGACCGGCGCCGTCCGTTGCGAGCGCGCGAGGGCGCCCGATCCCGCAAGGAACGGGGTGCAAGGCGAGGAAAGCCGTACCGTGCGTACGGCGACCGAGCCTGGGG
>SXOB01000030.1 GCA_005776945.1 Pseudomonadota bacterium | reverse complement strand
GCGAAGAAATCCATCCAGCCAAACCACTGACCGGCCAGCCTCATCTCGCGCATGGCTCTGCGGCCTGCCGCGTCCATATCGTCGGCAAAGGCTTGCTCCACCAGCGCCGCCACGCGGACGATCGGGATCAAACTCTCCAGTTCGATCATGCTCTATTGTTTCTCGTACGAGATCGCAGATGCGATCCTGAACGGATTGACGGTTCGCTTGTTGCGTCTGTGACGCAACTGTCTTCCAACTGCATTTCAAGGAGCGACTCGCCCCGGAGGGCTGACGTTGCGGGGTCAACCGCAGCGTCCGGCGCGTCTAGCGCTAGGCGCCGTACGCGTCAAGTGCGGCTCGTAGCCGCTTCGGGTGGTTCGAGGGGTGGCGGGGGTTGCCCCCACGGCCTCATCGAACGTTCCGAGCCACCGTCGTCCGGCAGCCCATCCAAGATAGCAGACCCCTACGGTGTCGTCAAGGTCAGCCCGGGTTCCAACACGCCAATGAGTACGCCCACGACGTCGCCATGAGACCTAGAAACGCACTTAGAAGGCGCAGTTCATAAGGGGCGATCGCATCGAGGATCTTCTGCCACCGCGACCGCGGTGCGAACGCTTCGGACCACGCAACTGCCGCCACAGCGGCCGTCGCCACGAACAGGATGCTGGCGAACGGATGGTTGACCGCGCCGTCGAACGGCCGGCCGTCCGCCCACAGCGCGAAGGTCGTTGTGGCCCCGCACATGGGACACGGCCAACCCGTGAGGCTGAGGAAGGTGCACGGAGCGAGCCCCAGCTGCAGGTGGGTCCCGTGGCCGTTCACACTCGGCTCCAACCAGGTGGACACCGCTAGTAGGCCCGTCGTCGCCATACCAAGGACGGCCTGGGCTGGCCGCGTCCCGATCACGGCGGGCTCGTTTCGCCCAGCAGCAACAGCGCGGATGCCAGGTCGTGGTCTACGCGCTCGAGCTCGGACTCTAGCGTGCGACGAACGCGATCGTGCTCTGAACCCAGGTTCAACGCTGCGAGGATCGCGACCGTGTAGTCGTCCAAGGCCGGGGCACGCGCCGAGATCTCGGCCATCCGGCGATCCAGGGCGCCCGCCACTGAGACGGGATCTTCGTCGTCGTCGGACCGTACGGTGTACGAACGGCCGCGGATGCTGATTTGGACCTTCACGGGGTGTGGCTAACGGCCGACGATGGCTTTGGCCCCAGGATCGCGTCGACGAAGGCGTCGCGGTCAAACGGGCGCAGGTCCTCCGCCCGCTCCCCCAGCCCCAACCAACGGATCGGAAGACCCGTCTGATGCGCCACGGCGACGACAGCGCCGCCCTTGGCCGTCCCATCCAGCTTGGTGACGATGACGCCGGTGAGCGCCGTCGCCTCATGGAACGCAAGGGCCTGGGAGATGGCGTTCTGGCCGACGGTGCCGTCGAGCACCAACCAGACTTCGTCGGGAGCGCCCGAACGAGCCTTGTTCATCGCCCGCCGCACCTTGGACAGCTCATCCATGAGGGGTCGCGCGGTTTGAAGGCGCCCGGCGGTGTCGATCAGGACGACGTCCATCCCTCGGGCCACGCCAGCGGAAGTCGCGTCGTAGGCGACCGCTCCGGGGTCGGCTCCCTCGCCGGCGCGCACGAGGTCGGCTCCGGCGCGCTCCGCCCAAACGGCCACCTGCTCCGTCGCCGCCGCCCGGAACGTGTCAGCAGCTCCGATCAGGACGCGCTTTCCTTCATTCGTCCACCGACGGGCGAGTTTGCCGATCGTCGTCGTCTTGCCGCTGCCGGTGACGCCGACGATCATGACGACCAAAGGACCAGGCCGCGTTGGGAAAGTCCACTCGGAGGGTTCGCCGAGCAACGCCCGGAGTTCGCGTCGGATGGCTTCCACCGGGTCATCCGCCGCGCCCGCCCGGGCGACGAGCGCCTGGGCCGTCTTGAGCCCCACGTCGGCCTGCAGCAGCACGTCCTCCAGCGCCTGGGCCCGACCGTCGTGCGCCGTTTCCCGCAACGCGGCGATTCGCGCGCCCAAGAGGGCACGTGTCCGGCCGAGCGCTGCCTCAAACCAATTCGGTTCGCTTGGCCGCGGCGGCTTGGGTCCATGACCCGCTGGCGTTGGCAGGGTCGGCGAGGGCTTGCGCCGCGTCCACGCGACCGCCAAGGCCGTCCCCAGCACGACCGCCACCGCGGCAACAACTCCCCAGCCGTCCATGGCGCGGCGCTATCGCCTACCCCAGCCGCACGCCCACAACCTGACTGACGCCGGGACGGCCCATCGTGACTCCCATGAGCGCGTCGGCCGCCTCCATCGTTCGGCGATGATGGGTGACGATGACGAACTGCGTCTGCCCGGCAAGTTCACGAAGCAATTCGACGAAACGTGAGCCATTCGCTTCGTCAAGCGGCGCATCCACTTCGTCGAAGATGCAAAACGGCGCCGGCCTGTAGCGAAACATCGCCATCAACAAAGCAATCGCAGCCATCGCCTTTTCTCCGCCAGACAACAAACCAAGGTGTTGGGGCCGCTTGCCGGGCGCCTGCACGTGCAATTCGACGCCGGCATCCAGCACGTCGTCCTGGTCGTCCAGGGCGAGGCGGGCCGACCCCCCTCCCACAAGCCGGGGGTAGACCTCCCGAAAGGCCTCGTCGATTCGGTCGAAAGCCTCGCGAAAGCGCTCGCGGCTTGTTCGGTTCAAGCGCGCGATCGCGGCCCGGAGATCGGCGACCGACGCCTCGAGGTCGGCCTTCTGGGCGATCATGTCGATGAGCCGGCGGCGTCCGTCCGCCCAGGCCGCCGCCGCGCCCACGTGCACCTCGCCGATACCCGCCACTTCGCGGCGCGCAGATTCGAGATCGGCGACCCAACCCGCAATCGCCGACTCGTCGCGCAACGACGTGATTCGTAGGGCCGGGACCGGTGGGATGACGACGCCGTTTTCGAAATCGGCCACCTCCGTGTCACCTTCGTCGGGCTCCAGCACCACGGGAGCCCCTTGAAGTCTGTCCACGAGGCCAGGAAGGTTGGCCTGGTAGCGGTCCTCCATCGTACGCCTGAGCAACTCGACCTCACCCTGGGCGAGCCTGAGCTTGTCCTCGACGTCCCGTCGACCTTCGGCGACCGCGTCGAGTTCGGCGCGAGCCCCCACCACGGCGACGTCAATGGCCTGGATTGAGGCACGAAGGCGCTGAGCCCGGTCGCGGTCGCGAACCCATCGGTCCCTGGACGCCAACCGTGCCTCCGCCCGCTCCGCCCGCTCGGACGCGACCCGCCCCGCATGGCTGGCCTCCTGCTCGGCCTCCTCAGCCGCCGTTCCTCTCCGCAACAACGCAGCGTCGCGGTCGGCCTTCGCTTCACTCAACGACGCTTGTGCCCGGTCCAGCCACCGCCGCGCCGCCGACGTTCGGGCCGCCGCGCGCTCTTGATCGGCGGACGCCGCCAAGGCGGAACCCTGAGCGGCAATGCTGGCGGCACGGGCATCGTCCGCCGCGCGTTGCGCTGCATCTGCGGACGCCTGCAGCCGCTGCTGCTCGGCGAGCGCCGCCGCCAAGTCGTCGGCCGCCTCCTGCCAGCGGGCGACGCGCGTCCCGCCATCCTCCAGGGCGTCCCGTGAGCGCGCGGCGTCGTCCACCGCCACCAGGGTCGCGCTCAGGACCGCCTCGGTCCGCTGCAATTCGGCGACGGCGGCGGCCAGGCCTTCCTCCGCACGCACAGCGACAGCGAACGCCTGCCGCCACTCCAGGTCCGCCACGTCCACGGCCGCGGCAATCTCCCGGCTGGCGGCGGCGTGTCTGTCCACCTCGGAACGGTCGGGGCGCACCTCCTCCTCCGCGGTCGTCAAATCCAAGCGGGCCTCGCGCGCAATGTCGTCCCGTGCGCGGCGCGCCTCCGCCTCGACCCGTTGCCGACCGCCCGCGAGTTCCACCTCCACACGCGACCATGCTGCCTCGTCGTCATCGCCGTCCGGCTCAGCGAAGATCGGCGGCGGTTCCGCCATCGCCAAGGCCACCGCAGCTCTGGCCAGTTCGAGCCCTCGGAGCGCGTCCTCGGCAGCGCCGGTGGCCAGCGCCAGGGCCCGTTCGGCGTCGGCCAAGCGCCCTTCGGCATCCGCCAGGGCGTCCAATCGATCCAGGGTCCGCGGCCGCCCAAGATGGGTCACGCCGGTCGCATCGCGTTCGCCTTCAGGGCCAGCACGGAGGAGCACCTCTTCGAGGCCGTCGCCGACGACACACTCGACCCACTCGTCGGGCCCCACGATCGCCTGCCACCAAGGCAGCTCCGAACGCGGAATCCACGGAAGATCGGCCCAGGCCCAAGCCGCCCCGAGCGGCCGTCCCGCGGCGCGGGCGGCTTCTCGCAACGAAACGAACCCTCGTTGCTCCCGTTCGGCGATCCGTGCCACGTCGCCGCCGCGCGCCCCCGACAAAGCCGCCACCTCGGTCCGCAGGGCATCGACGGCGCCCCGCAAGTCACGCAAGTGGCGGTCTGCAGCGTCGAATACCGTGCGAGCCGAAGCCTCGGCAGATGCCGCCCCGGCCACCTTCTGGCGGTGCCTGGCCGCCGCATCCGCCGCTTCCTGCAGCCTGGCCTCCCGCCGACGAGCGGCAGCTGCGGCAATCCCATCCCGCTCGTGAGCGGCCGCGCGCTCCAGGTCAGCCAGAGCACGACGGCGCAACGATTCGACCTCCCCGAACCGTCGCTCCCGTTCGCGATCCCAGGCGTTGACCGCGGCCTCGCGTGCAGCCAAATGTGCGCGCGCCCGATCCGCAGCGGCCTGGACCGCCTGAATGTGCTCCGCCTCCGCCCGCCGACGTTGGGCCTCCGAAACCGCCCACCGCGCGCGAAGCTCCTCGCGGACGTCGGCCTGCCGCTTGGACGCCGCCCCAGCGCTCGCCCGAACCTCTGTCGCCGCCGCCACGGCCGACGACGCCACGACGACGCGCGACTCGGCCGCCTGCCGGTCGGCTTCGGCGCGCTCGAGCGACCAGAGCGCCTGGGTCCACTCGGCCGGCCAACGCTCCCGCGCCACATCGGCCTCGCGCTCCGCGCTCCTCGCCTCCGTGACGCGTTGGTCGGCTTCCGCGAGCGCGGCCCGCGCGCCAACTTCCAGAGCCGCGTCAGTTGAGACGCGCCCTTCGGCTGCGACGCGGGCCTCGTCGGCCTGCCGCCACCGCCTTTCCGCGGCCACCCCGTCCGCCGCAGCACCCTCGCCCTCCGCCGTCGCCTCCTCCAGCTCGCGCTCGCGCGCAGCCACCCTCGCCGTCGCCTCGGTGACGTCCTCCTCACAGCCGACCGCTCGAGCCGCCGCAGCCTCCGCCCGATCTCGGTGCCCAGCCTCCGTGGCCGTCAGCGCACTGAGCGCAGCATCGATCTCGGCGAGTTCGTCCCGCCAGGTCGTCTCTGCCGCCTCGATGACGGCCAGTTCTTCCGTTCGCTGTGCCCTTTCCTTCCCACGCCGGGCGAGTTCCCGCTCCGCCGCATCCGATTTCGCGATCCACTCGCGCAATCGCTCTCGAAGCGCACGCCGATCCGCTGCCCGCTCTTCGTACCGAACCATGGACACGGCGATCTCGGCGAGCCGGATCCGCGCTCGAGCGCGTCGCCAACGCGTGGCGGCCACCGCTGATTCGGCAAGGCCACGCACCTGACGGTCCAGCTCGTCCACGACGTCGCTGACGCGATCGAGTTGTGCGCCCGTCGCCGCCAGGCGGCCCATGGCTTCCGTTCGACGGATTCGCCAAGCGGCGACGCCGGCCACGTCGTCGAGGATCGCGCGCCGTTCCTGAGGCGTCGCATGCACGAGTCGATCGACGCGCCCTTGTTCAACGAACGCATGGAATTCCGACCCGATGCCGGCGTCCAGTAGGAATTCGACGACGTCGCGACGGCGGACCCGAACTTGGTTGATCTCGTACTCGCTCCCGCCGTTCCGATGAAGTCGCCGAGCCACCTCGACTTCGTTCAAAGCCGCGTAGGCCCCGGGGAACGGCTCGCCGCCATCCGCCGAAAAGGCCAACCGCACTTCAGCCGCAGACATCGCCGGATGGGTAGTCGAACCCGCGAAAATGACGTCGCCCATCTCCGACCCGCGCATCGACCGCGCCGAACTTTCACCGAGAACCCAGCGCATCGCATCAGCGAGGTTGGACTTGCCACATCCATTCGGGCCAACGACGCCTGTCATCCCAGGCCCGAGCGTCAGAACGGTGCGCTCGGGAAAGGACTTGAAACCGATCAACTCGAGTCGCCGGATCCTCACGACCGCCCTTCGGCGAGCGCCCGGTAGGACCGCCAACTCGACGCAATCTGGGCGAGGTCGGCGGCCGTGGCGGCCCCCACGTCGCGAGCCGGCATGCCCAGCCACCGCCGGCCCGCCGGAACGCGACGGCCGACCGGCACGAGGGCGCCTGCACCAATGAGGCAATGCGGTCCGATCTCGACGTCGTCGAGCACGATGGCGCCCATGCCGATCAGCACATCAGAGCCTACCACACACCCGTGCAGGATCGCCCGATGGCCCACAGTCGTGCGGGCGCCCACCACCGTCGGCGTGCGCCCGGGCGTGTTGTGTAGGACGGCTCCGTCCTGGATGTTGCTGTCCTCGCCGATCGTGATCCGCCCCATGTCGCCGCGGATCACCGCCGTGGGCCAAATCGAGGCCCGCGGACCGATCACGACATCGCCGATGACGACTGCGCGGGGATGGACGTACGCGCTCGGGTCGATCGAAGGCCAACAATCACGCAGCGCTTCGACCACACGACCCCCCGCGGGCGATGCATTAGCACCCGGCCGGCGGACGTAGCGCCCCTGGAGGACCCATGGCTGGCACACGATCGACTTCGACGGCCTACCTACTCTGGCTGCCGAGCTTGTTCGGATTCGCCGGTTTGCACCGCTTCTACGTTGGACGGTGGGGCACGGGCCTGCTGTGGCTGCTCACCGGAGGCCTCTGCATGATCGGCACAGTCCTCGACCTGTTCCTGATCCCCGGCCTCGTGGAAGACGACAACCGACGTTGATTCTCAACGCACGATGAGGTCAAGGGCTCCAACCGGTCCCATGTCGTCGACCCGAATCCCAACGTCCAAATGCGCGAGCGCAGCCTCGAGGCCTCGCCCGTCGCGATGCAGGACGTGAGCGATCTCGTCGCCCACCTGGACCTTCGCCCCCAACGCCGTCTGAAGCACGACGCCCACTTCGGGGTCGACGGCTTCCTCGGCGGACGCCCGCCCCGCCCCGAGCCCAAACACAGCCCGACCCACGGAACCCGCGTCGATCTTGGCCACGAGACCCGTCCGGTTGGCTCGAACCACCACCCGGCGGATGCCTGAGGGATCGCGAGGGCGGCCAAGCCAAGCGGCATCGCCGCCCTGAGCGACCACCATCCTCTCGAAACACGCAAAGGCGCGGCCATCGTCCAATGCGGCCTCCGAGCCTGGCCCAGCGAACGCCAACACGAGCGCCCTGAGGTCGGCCGGTCCGCCGCCGCGAAGGCAGGCGACGGCTTCGTTCACCTCGACCGCGTTGCCCGCGGCCAAGCCAAGCGGGCGGTCCATCGCCGTCAGATGGGCCTCGGTCGCCATGCCCGCTCCCAACCCCACGCGAACCAACGCCTCGGCCAACGCCCGCGCGCGGTCGACCGACTGCATGAACGCGCCGCTGCCGACCTTCACGTCCAAGACGAGCGTACCCACGCCCGCCGCCAACTTCTTTGACAGAATCGAGCCGACGATCAACGGGATGGACGGGACCGTCGAGGTCTCATTGCGGAGCGCGTACAACACCCGATCGGCCGGCGCGAGTTCCGACGTCTGTCCCGAAATGAAGCACCCAACCTCGCGCAGCTGTTTGCGGAGGTGGTCGGCATCCAGGTCCGTTCGAAAACCGGGAATCGCTTCCAGCTTGTCGAGCGTGCCCCCCGTCAGCCCCAAGCCTCGGCCCGAAATCATCGGGACCGAGCGCCCAAGCGAAGCCCACAACGGCGCCAAGACGAGGCTCACCTTGTCGCCGACGCCGCCGGTGCTGTGCTTGTCGATCGTGGGCACGTCGCCCCAGTCCATGCGGCGCCCCGAGTCCGCCATCGCCTGTGTCAGCGCCACCATCGCGTCGTCGGACATCCCAGTCCGAAAGACCCACGCGAGCCAGGCCGCGAGTTGAGGTCGGGTCGCCGAACCGTCTACCGCCGCGGCCACCATCGCGCGGACAGACCCTGCATCCGGAGGGGTCCCGTCTCGCACACTTGCCAGCCTTTCTGCAAGGTCCATCGCTGCCCTTGGCCCGCCGCAGGCAGGCCGTCAATCCAAAGGCCCAACGTGCCGAGGGGAAACGCGGGGGTTCTCATGTTCGGAGCCATCGCGCTTCTGCTGGGTGGGCCAACGGCCTCGGCAGGCGACTACAAGTTCGACGCGGGCCAAGCCCGGTGCGTCGACGAAGACGGGCGCGCGGGCTTCAACCCCGGCACCGGCGAATGCGGGACCCTGCGCGGCTGGTTCGACGGGCTCGATCTCTCGAGCCTTTCGATGATTGCGGCGGACCTTCGCAAGGCCCACCTCCAGGACGCGCTGATGCGCGCCGTCGACCTGGCCCACGGGACGCTGACTGGGGCTGACTTGCGACGCGCCGACCTGCGCTACGCCGCCCTATCGGACACGAATTTCCAGAACGCCCAGTTGCAGGCTGCCGACCTGTCGTGGTCCGACCTTTCGCGAGCCGACCTCCGGGGCGCAGATCTGCGCGGCACCTTGCTCTACGGCGCGACTCTGGTGGACGCCGACCTCCGAGGGGCCCGGGTAGGCCTCACCAATCTCGCCGGCGCCGATCTGCGCGGCGCCCGGCTACCGGAGGCATTCGAGGACGGAGCCCTCGTCAACCACTGGCCCTAAAGGGCGAATCCAGTAGGCTGCTGCAAAAGGGCGAAACGCTCGCCGGCGAGCCGGCGAGCGTGATGACCGGCGCCGTCCGTTGCGAGCCCGCGAGGGCGCCCGATCCCGCAAGGAACGGGGTGCAAGGCGAGGAAAGCCGTACCGAGCGTACGGCGACCGAGCCTGGGGTCCCCGTGACGCCGCGGGGCGGGATGCCCCCGCGGGCGCAGCAGGACGGCGCGTTGCAGAAGCCTGCTAGGGCCCGAGTCCAATGAGGCCGTAGGCGTCGGCCCCTCGGTATTCGCCATCGACCACGCGGTAGCCAGTCAACACGAAAGCACCGTCCCCTGCCCAACTCGCGACCACGGGATCCGCTCCGGCCCCAACCGGCGAGCAGCCATTGACCGGCTCGAAGAAACCCTCGCCGTCTCCCTGGAACACCTCAATACAGGTCACGGCATCGCGGGGGTCGGGCAGGACGCTTCCACCTTCGGTCGTGCCGCCTACGACGAGGACGTTGCCGTTGCCGATCGGCAGCAGCGCGTGGTGCGCGCGCGCATGCAGCGCTTCGCCGATCCCGCGCCATTCACCATTCTCGGATCGGACCCAGGCACGGGCGGTGGCCTCGACCGCGACACCCTCGGCCGCCGACGTGGCCACACCACCCACGGCCAAGACCCGCCCATCGCCGACAGGCGCGAGAGAAAGAGCCTGCGTCGCCACCGGCAAGGGCTCCGTTTCGACCACCGTCCGGTTGGGCGTGATCACCGAACATCCCGCCGACGGCACCATGGCGCCAAGGTCGCCACTGTCGCACAGGCCCGAATCGACGTCGGATTGGGCGCAGGTGCTTGCGCCGCCACACATGAGTACCCCCTCAGCGCCAAGATCGGCGACGCCGACCCCCCTGTTGCCGAAAGCGAGCGCGTCGTCCCCATCGACGAAGCGTCGATTCGGCACGTCAAAGTACTCGTAAGAGCCGGTGCCGAGACCGTCGTCTCCCTGGTACCCGCCCACAAGCAGAACTTCGCCATTCGCGAACGGGACGGCGACGTGCTGAGAACGCCCAACCGCCATCTCGCCCTCCCAAACGACCGACTCGGACGCCGGATCGAACAGGAAGGCCTGCGAAAGGTTGCCCGCCGTGTCCAAGTAGGTGGGACGCCCACCGGTCACGAGGATGAGCGGCTTGTCGTTCTCGAGGACGACGACTGCGACGGCCCCCACGCGACCCCTCCCACTGCCTCCGGCCACCGTTGGAAGGCTCGCACCAAGAACCTCGGGGGCCACCGAGCCGAAATCCGTCCCTCTGAGAGCGAGAATCGTCGACAGCGAGCCATCCGCCAGGGGGTCCTGCGCGCCACCGAACAGGAAGATGTCGCCGCCCGGAATCATCGCCGCCGCCGAGAAATGGCGCACGTCCTTAGGCTCGAACTGACCCAGAAGGCCCACCCGGTGGGATTCGGGAACGAGAACCTCGAGAGTGACCTCATCACGTCCGCCTTGAACGCCGCCAGGAACCGGAGACCGACCCCACGCGCGCAGGCCCTCCTGGTAGGCCGCGCCGTCGGCCGGCTCCGCGACACGCAGCCCAATCGTGCCGTCCAGGGGCAGAGGCCCAAGGTCCGGCAACGTCAACTCGCCATCCGCGGGCCCCAAGACAACCTCCGTCGAGGTCTCGCCGTCTCCGGGCATCACCAGCGTCAGCTCCGGCGCCCCGTCAAACGGGGTCTGCGAATCCAGCGTGCGAGGCACGAGACGGAGCGTCCAGCCGCCCACACATCCCGCCACCCACCACATGGCTCCCCCCGACCTGCGCCCTCGTAGCCCCCGTGGCGCCATCGGCCAACTCGCGGGTCAATCGGCGACGAAGGGCCCGAAGTCAAAGTCCAGCGGCCGTTGGCCGACCGCCCATACGCGAGACTCTCGATTGATCAGCTCCATCGTCGGCAGCTCAAAGCCCGACGGCTCGAAGTCGGCCACCGTGGCGAAGCCCGGGTCTGAGAGCACGATGACGTTGCCGTGGCCGCCGTAGTTGACGGCCCAGCTGCCAAGATCATCGACGTCGGGGACGTCGCCCGCACGATTCTCGCCCATGAGGACGACCAACAACAGGCCTTCCTCTTCGTAGGTCTCGGCGACCTCACCGAGCTCCGGCGCCTCCACAAGGCAAGGCTCACACCACGCCGCAGCGGCCACAAGCGCCACCTGATGGTCGCAGAAGTCGTGGAGGTGGACGGCCTCCCCATAGGGGTCGACGAGTGCAAAGTCGCGCGCCACCTGTCCAACGCCGTGACCCATGCCAACGGTGTCCTCCGCGCAGGCATCCTGCGGCCAACCCCCCAGGTAGGGTTGGCGCTGCTCTGCACAGGCCACCCATGTCGTCGCGCACAGGATCCTCGCCCCGCGCAGCCACTTCAGCACGACCAAACCCCTACCAGCGTGGTAATCTTCAGCACGACCGAACCCCTACCAGCGTGCTAGTAGCGGACGTGTCCCGCGAACTGCCCCCCTCGGTCCTGGTCGTCGACGACGAGCGCCAGCAGCGCATGTTGCTGCCAGCCATCCTGGACCAATGCCAGGTGACCACGGCGAGCAGCGGCGACGAGGCGTTGGAAGTTGCCAGCAAGCGCGTGTTTGACGTCGCGCTCGTCGACCAGAAGATGCCCGGCCTTACCGGCGTCGAGACCTTGTCCCGCTTGCGGAACCTTCAGCCCGAATGTGTCCGCTTCCTCGTGACCGCCTTCATCGACGCCGACGTGTTGCGCGAGGCGATCAACCAATCGGGTGTCTACCGCTTCGTCCCCAAGCCTTGCGACCCCGCCGCGCTGCGGCTCGACGTCCGTAGGGCCGTCGAACACCGCGACTTGCAGCGCCAGGTCGCGATCGCCGAGCGCGCCGCTGGGGTCGCCAGTCTGGCGGCCGACGTCGCACATGACCTCGCCAACTACATGGTCCCGGTCCAAGGAGCGGGCTGGGAGCTGCGCAATGGCGCCTCCACGGAGGAGATCGCCCAAACGCTGGACACCGCTTCGGCCGCAATGACCGGCCTCCTCGAAGAGCTACAGTCCGTGTCGATGGGCAAGACGCCCCGCTACACGCTCATTCCGGGCTCCGTCCACGCGGTCATTGGCGAGGCCGTAGACCTAAGCCGGGCCTTCCTGGCGGACCGGGAGCTCCAGGTCGACGTCGAGGAACACCTTCCCCCCGTGCCGATGATGCATCAGCGCTTGGTGCGGGTCGTCACCAACCTCATCCGCAACGCCCAGCAGGCGACGCTCGACGGGGGTCGGATCGCGATTCGGGCCCAAGTCGACAACGCCAATGTACGCATCGTCGTCGCCGACAACGGCAACGGCATCAGCCCACTGCAACTTCCGTGGATATTCGAGCGAGGTTGGTCGGACAAAGGCTCCAGCGGCATCGGACTACACAACTGCAAGGGCATCGTGGCTGGCCACAAAGGCGAAATCTATGCCGAGAGCGAGGTTGGCAGGGGCGCACGGTTCACGGTAGTGCTGCCCCTATGACACTCGGAATCGATCGGACCGAACCCACCGGTTCCGCTTCGGACAAACGTGCGTCGGGGCGCGTCGGATGTCGAATCGGCGTGCACGACGGTGACGCGCGTTGGGAAGCGAGCAACATCAGCCGCACTGGCATGTTCCTTGCGGGTCCCCAGCTGCCCCGCGGGGCGATCGTCACGCTCCGTTTGGATGCGCCCGACGGTCCGATTCCCTGCCGGGCGGAGGTCTGTCACGCGGGTCCCGGCGGTCTCGGTGTGCGATTCGTCGAGATGGAGGCGGTCGACGCGCGTCGCCTGCGCGGCGTGGTCAACGCGCTTCAACAGGCCGACGAACTCCGTGATGACATCGTCTCCAAGATCGAGCGAACTCGCCCAGCCCTCGTCGATCCCGCGAAGATCCAAGAGTTGCTCGAGCGTGCAAACCGGGAAGACGCCAAGGTCGACGTCGTCACGCTCGTGCCCGGCGCCCTCACGTTGACGGGCCGCCTGTCGAACGTGTCGCCGGCGGGCATCGTCGTCGGTCACGGGCCAGGCGCTCTGGGGGTGGGAGACGCCGCCTACGCTGCGCTCACGCTCGACTTTGTCTGCTACAGCTTCGCCACGAAGCGCGTGCCCGGCGAGTCCCTCGTTCTTGGCATCCCAGACCGGATCTACACGAACGAGAGACGCGACGACGTGCGCAGGTCCGCCGACGGCCTCATCTTACATTCCGAGCCGCACCGTTTCGACGTGATCGAAACGTCGGAGCGCGGACTATCGGTCTGGGCCGACATCGCTTCTCCGCCGGACATCGGCGACCGCCTCGACCACGCTTCGCTGATGACCCAAGACGGTCGCTCCATGTCCAGCGGACCCCTCGTTGTCCGCAACCGGACCGAGGTTTCCAAGGAACCGCCTCGCTGGCGCCTCGGCTTGGCCTTTGCGCCAAACTCGTCGGCCGAACCTGCGGTGCGCGCCGTGGACGCGCCGAGCCGCGCCGAGCGTGTCCTCACCGATGTACGGGCGGCGCTGAGTCTGTTCTGGCAACGGATGTTGCCGTCGCCAAAGCCCGTCGACCGGACCGTCCGACAGCTGCGCTTCCGCAACGCCCGCGGCCTTGCGGTCGCCTCTGCCTTTGAGGCCACCTGGGCCGACGACGCTCGCGAACGTGCCCCGCTCCTCATCATCGTCGCTGGCTTCGGTGGACGCAAGGAGCAGATGGCCGGACTCTCTCGCTACGCGCTTGACGTGTTCCGTGAGGTGGGCGCACCCCTCGCGGTCCTCCGCCTCGACGGAACGAACAACATCGGGGAATCCGACAACGACGAAGGCTTCCGCGGCGTCGGGCTCGACACGCAACACTACACCATCGGCGGCGTCTTGGAGGACGTGGATGCCGCATTGAACTGGGCGCGTCGCAACCCGTACGTCGACCCGAGTTCGATTCTCCTGATGAGTGTTTCGTTCTCGTCCATCGCAGTGCGCCACGGTCTCGCGACCCAGCGCTGGCCAGACGTGGAGATGTGGATCGCACACATGGGGGCGGCAGACGCCAAGGACGCGGTCCTTCACGTGTCCGGACGCATCGACGCCATCGGTCGCTACGCGAGCGGCCACAGCATTGGGCGCGTGATGCTCATCGGCTGCGAAGTCGATGGAGACCATTTCTGCGCCGACTTGTTGACGCGCCAGGCCGCTACGTTTCAGGATTCCCAGCGCGAGATGGCGAAGATTGGAATTCCGATCGTTTGGAACGTCGGCAAGCACGACGCCTGGATGGACCCGCGCCGGGTAGACAGCCTGCTACGCATCGACGCGAACGGCGCCAAGCGCACCCTCAACGTGTTCGACTCGGGCCACGTTCCGACGTCGGGCGCCGAAGCGCTGCGCCAGTTCGGAGTTCTCACCGAGACGATCTACCGTCACCTCAACGGCGGTCCCCTGCCGGCGCACACAGTGCCGGGGGCGGCAGCCATGAAACTCGCCACCGACGCCGAGTTTGCACGCGTGCGGTCCGCTCCCATTCGCGACCTGGCCGGGTGGTGGCAGCGCTACTTGCTCGGCGACGGCGCGCTCGGCTTCGACATCCTCGAATTCAGCCCCCACTTCGCGACCTTCGCCGACACCCAGGTCGGCCTCCTGGCGCCTCACGGGCGGCGAACGCTCGACATTGGCTGCGGGACGGGCCTCATCAGCTCGCGGATCGCCGCTGCGGGCCCTTCGACCCTCGACCTCGTCGACCTCGTCCCTAGCGCGCTCGAACGCGCGTCCAAACGCGCAGCAGGCCACGGTGTGACGGCGAGGGTCACGCCTCGCGACGCCTCGGGCAATCTATTCTTGGCCGTCTGGCGTACTGTCCTCGGCCAAGGGAACGTGGACCTCGCCCTGCGCCTTGCCGAGGTGGATCGGCGGCCCTGGCAGGCTGCCCGCGACGCCGTCGGCGACCTGTCTTGGAGGCGCGTCCTCACCGGGGACACCACGTTCGCCAGCTCCCTTGGCTCAGGCATTCCGAAGGCGGCCTGGATGGACCTCGCCGATTTGGCGGCCGCCGCGCGATCCGGCCAAACTGTACCGGCGTTGCGGGTTCTCTCGCCCGACGCCGTAGGGACGCCGTTGCCGTTTCCGGATCACGCATTCGACGCGATCCACGCCTCGCTGCTGCTGTCGTACCTGACCCACCCTGACGACCTGCTCTCCGAATTGCACCGCGTGCTTGCGCCCGGCGGCGCCATCCTCGCCTCGAGCATGAAGTCCGCCGCAGACACGTCCAAACTGTTCAGCGACCTCGTGGACATGATTGCGAATGGTCAACTCGACTACATCCCCGGCACGACCCGAGACGTGATGCTGGAGCACGGCCGCGCCTTCCTCGACAACGCGTCAGACCTCTTCCGTCTTGAAGAGGAGGGCCATTTCCACTTCTACGATGAGCCCGAGCTTCGCGACATGCTCGTTCGCGCCGGCTTCGTCGTCGAACAGGCCGTCGCGAGCTTCGGCGAGCCTGCCCAAGCCATCATCTTGTTGGCTCGCCGGCCATGATGGAGGTGTCGGAGGCATTCGCCCGACGCGAAGCGCACCAGATGTTGCCAGCAATCCGGCTAGGAGCCCTGCTCGGCATTTTCGCTTTCGTCGCCTTCGCTGCGATCGACCCCTGGCTGGTGGCCAACGTCCAGATGCTGTGGGCCAGCCGGGCCGTCATCGTAGGGATGCTCGGTTTCCTCGCGTGCATCGCTTGGCGCGACGACGCGGCCAACCACTCCGACTTGCTCGCTGCCACGCTGCTCATGTCGCTTGGCCTCGGCGTGCTCGCCGTCACTCTCCTGACGGGTCGCGTTCACAGTCAGTACCATCCGGCCCTGATCATCATTTTCATCGGCTTCGCCGTTATCGTTCCGTGGCGACCTCGGCCGGCCGCCATGATCTACTTCACGCTCACCGGCGCCTACGGAGTCATGGCCTACGAACGCCATGAGATTCCCGTTTGGCTCACCAACCTCGCCGTGTTGACGCTCAGCAGCATCGTCGCGGTAATCGCCATCGACCGGAGCCGCGAGGCGCGCCTGCGGGAGTTCTTGGACCGGGACCGCCTGGAAGACGCCAACCGACGGCTCCAGGAATTGGACCAGACGAAGAGTCGCTTCTTCGCCAATCTCCACCATGAGCTGCGCACGCCGCTCACGTTGATCCTCGCACCGATTCAAGCGGTGCTCGAAGACACCGATTTGCTCGGTCCGGACGCGCGTCGGAACAACCTCCAGATGGCCCACCGCAGCGCGGTCAGACTCCTCCACGAACTCGACACGCTGCTGGACCTTACCAAGCTTGGGGCGAAGGGATTTTTCCTCGACACGGAGACCTTCGACCTCGTCATTTCCGCTGAACAGCTCGTCGAACAGGTCCGTCCCCTCGCGGAGCGCAAGCAGCTGCAGGTCCGGGTCGAGCGGCCAGATGGACCCGTGGCTTGCGTGGCGGACCGGTTCCAGATCGAACGCGTGTTGCTCAACCTGCTCACGAACGCCATCAAGTTCACGCACCGCAACGGTTCCGTCATCGTTCGCGTCCGCCGATCAGAAGGCGGTGCCGCGGTCGAGGTCGTCGACAACGGGATCGGGATTCCCCCGGAACACCTGTCCCGCGTCTTCGATCAGTTTCATCAAGTCGACTCTGGGGCCACACGGCGGCACAGCGGGAGCGGCATCGGCCTCGCGCTCGCCCGAGAACTCGTTGAACTCCACGGCGGCCGCATTTGGGCGCAATCCGTGTTTGGCTCCGGCGCCACGGTCTCGTTTTGGATCCCCAACGAACCCCCGCGCGACGCGGCCCGCCGGATCGACGACGAAGGCGCCAGCGGCCTCCCCGAGTGGCAGCTCGCGATTCGGCGCTCCGACAGCTACCGCTTCGGCGCCATTGAGGACGCGACCGAGCGGCGCATTGCCCCCCGCGGTCGCGATCTCGCGGCCGCGCCGATCGTGCTCGTCGCCGAAGACAACCACGACATGGCGCGCTTCATCGCGAGCCAGTTGGCGAGCGACTACGCCATCGTCGTAGCGACCGACGGCCGGCAGGCTTTGGAGATGGCGCGGAAACACGTTCCTGACCTCGTCCTCACCGACGTCATGATGCCCGAGCTGGACGGTTTTGGCCTGACCGCCGAACTGCGGCGCGACCCCGCCCTGCGCGATGTGCCCATCGTGATGCTGACGGCCCGCGGCGACCCGACGGACAAGATCACGGCGGGACGCCACGGCGTCGACCACTTCCTTACAAAGCCCTTCCTCGGGACGGAACTGTTGCTCGTTGTCCGCAACGCGATCCAGAAGAAGCTCGGCTACGCCGAGGCGGCCCGGCATGCCGAGAACGACGCCGTCCGGACGCTGGCCCTCGGCATCGCTCATGAGATTCTCAACCCCCTCGGCTTCCTTCAAAGCGGCGCATGGCTGCTGCGCGAGGCCACCCGCAAGCTGGCTACGCGGGTGGGTCCTGAGGCCGACGCGCTCGAAGCCGAGGCCCAGGAGGCGTTCGAGGCTGCGACGGAAGGCGTCGACCGCATCCGTTCCGCCGTCGACGACCTTCGCCGATTCGCCCAGGGTGCCCAAGACGACACGCCGTGGACAGAATGCTCCATCGACGACGCCGTTCGTCAGATCCTCAGCTTGGTCGGAGCCAGCGGCGGTATCGCTGCGGTCCTCGGTGACACCCGACCGGTTGCAATGATGCGGACGGCCGTGGAGCGCCTCGTGCTCCACCTGGTCGTCAACGCGCGACAAGCGGGCGGACCTTCTGTTCACATCCGACTCGTCACCCGCGAAGACGACGCTGGCGTCGTCCTCACCGTGTCCGACGACGGACCCGGCATTCCTGCGACCGTTCGGGACCGCATCTTCACGCCCTTTTTCACGACACGGGTTGACGGCAGCGGCATGGGCCTCGCAATGGCGAGACAGGTCGCCTGGCAACACGGCGGCAGTTTGAACCTCGACAGCTCGGTCAACAGCGGGGCGACCTTCGTGCTCCGCCTCCCTCACCGTTCCTTGGCCGATCGCCTTGCGGCGACCCCCGTGCCTGCGGCCGACCGATAGCGCCACGCGATCTTGGCCAGCTCCAATGGCGTGATGGCGAAGTCCCTTGGCCGCAGCTTGCTGCCCGCCACATCCGACCACTTGGGCAATGGAACCTCGACGAGGGTCTCGCGAGCCGCCTCAGGCCCGCCCACCGCACCGATCCACCGCGCGAGCAACTCGACGTCGAACGCCCATCGCGACGAGAAAGGCGCACCAAAGAGCGCGACCACGTGTCGTCCCGGCCGCAACAACTTCGCGCCACATTGCGTGTCGTAGACGTGCACCCCCAACACGAGCGACGCCGCGAGCGCCGTTGCCCGACCAAACCAATGGCGAGCCGCTTCGCGTTCGACGTGCCGCCCAAGCAGGCGCACGCGCGAACCCATGGCGACCCCCACTTCCGCTCGCACGAACGGGGCGATCAAAAGCGGGATGGCGTCCAAGGGCGTCGCGAGGTCGGCGTCCCAGAACCCGACGCCCTCCGCACCTGCATCGACGGCCGCGAGGATGCCCTGGCGCACGGCCTCCGCCTTCCCACCATTGCGCGGCAACTTCATCGCCCGAATCCCCTGCGGGCACTGCTCCACGATGCGAAGGAGGACGTCATAGGTTCCGTCCGAACTGCCGTCGTCGACGAACAGGAAGTCGACGTCCTGTCGTCCTTGGACGAACTTGCACCATGGCTCCGGATCCAGACGTTGCTCCTCGTTAAAGCACGGCACGACGATCGTGAACTTCACCCCAAGCTCCAGCGTGTAAGGTAGGCCGAATGACACGCGCGACGTTCTGGACCGACGAGCGCTTGACGCTCTACCCGCGGGCCGTCCTCGCGGCCCTCGTCGCCGCCGGACTGCTCGTTTCGCTCGGCGACGCCTCGGGCCCCACCGGGGGAGGGCTCGGCGGCGACTACGCGGCGTTCCACGCTGCCGGCAGCATCGTAGCCTCGGGCGACACCGCGCAGCTGTACGACTGGCAGAGACAGGCGGCGGCGCAAACCGGCCTGCATCCCGACGATCCGACGGGCTTCTTGGCCTTCGCCTACCCGCCATTCGTGGCCGCCGCCTACGCGCCGCTGTCGCTCCTGCCGTTCCCGCTCGCGTGGGCGCTCCATACGAGCTTCATGGCGGCGTGCCTCGCCGCCGCCGCCATCGCCCTTCGCCCGCGGCTGGGGTCGCTTGGGGTCTGGACAGCAGCGCTCGTTGCGCTCGCCGTCACCTGGTACCCGATGTTCCGAAGTCTGCTCGGCGGCCAGAACACGCCGCTCACCTTGGTCCTCTTTGCGTTCACCTGGCGACTGTGGGTCGACGGCCGCCGCGATGCCGCCGGAGTTTGCGCGGCCTTGCTGCTCTACAAGCCTCAGTTCGGCATCCCGCTCCTCGGCCTTCTCGCCCTGGCCGATCGTCGTGTGCTGCGCGGAGCGTTGCCGACGGCCGCGGGGCTCTGGCTCGTCGGCGTCGGGCTCGCGGGCCCCGGGTGGGTCGGCTGGTGGTGGTCCCAGATTGCGCGATTCCATCTGCTCGATCAATCGGTCAACGCCGCGAACAGCGTTGGCCTCCTCGGGACGGCTGAAGCGATCTTCGGACCTGGCACCCCACTCGCGTTCGGCGTCGGCGGCCTGCTGACCGCCGCGTGCGTCGCCTGGCTGATGGCGCTGTGGGCGCGCACGACCGACGCGGACCAACGCTTCGCGACCACGGCCGCCGCCCTCGTCCTGGTGCCCCCGCACAGCATGTTCTACGACGCTGGCCTCGGTGCGCTTTCGCTCTGGTGGTGCGCCGCCCAAGGTTGGGGGTCGGTCGTCGCCCTCGGATGGGGGGCCGGGCTCACAGGTCTGTTGGCCACGGCGTTGGGCACACAGCCCCTCGCCGCGGTCCTCGCAGGGCTCGCTGCAGTCACCGCCCGCGGAGCGCCTCGATCGCGAGAGACGGAAGGCCCACGAGCACCGTGAAGCCGAGGTGGACCCCGTGAAGGACCACAGCCGCAGCCATGGCCTGTTCCCAGGGCTGTCCCGCCGCTGAGAGGGCCGTTGCACACGCGGCCTCGAAGCCGCCAACAAAGCCAGGAGTCGGCGCGACGGCCATCCCCATCAACGTCGACACCCACGTGGCGCCCACGACCGCCGGGCCCGGCGGCATCCCAGGCATCCCCGTCAGCACGGCACCCACCCAGACGACACTACCAAGCCAAATTCCGACCGTGAGGCCGCCGACCCACAACACCTCACGCGGGTCCGCCGACGCCCGCGCCAACACATCGAAGGCCGGACGGAGCGTCACCGCCCAAGTCGGTGAGCCGCGCTCGATTCCCCGCTGAATCCCCTCGCGGCCCCAAGCCACGGCCCCCACGCCCACGGCACCTACGCCAAGGGCCACCCAGGCCGCCTCCGGGCGGGCCCATCCCAAACCACCAAAGCTGACGACGGCCAAGGCACCCAGCCCGACGGCATCCCAAAGTCGCTCTACGGCTACGGCCGCCGCGCCTTCCGTCCAGGTGCCCCCGCGCCGGACCATCAGCCATGGCCGGACGCCCTCGCCCAACCTCAGCGGCAGGGTATTGATCGCCATGAACCCGACGCCGCCCACCGTCCAGGCGGCGCGGATGTCGGTCTGACCCATCAGGTGCGCAAATCTGCGACACCTCAGGTCATGGACGAGCAGGAAGACGACGACGGCGCCGAGCAACGGTTGGGGCCCAAGCGCGCCCGCCGCGGCCTGCACGGCAGCCGTGTCCACGCGCGAGAGCCAGGCGACCGCAAGCGCCGTGACAAGGGCGGCCGCGACCCACCTCAAGCCCGATTGGCGCACACCGCCTCCGCAGTCCGTTTAGCTCGCCCGGCCACAGTTAGGCGGGGCGCCTGGAACCGCTTTGAAACCTCGCCGCCTTGGATCGTCCGGCCTGTTCGTGCCCCCGCTCTGCTTGGGCACGATGACGTTCGGGGAAGCCGACGCCCAGTCGTTCATGCACCGGGCGGGTTCCGACGAGGCGACGTCCTTCGACATCGCCAACCGCGCCGTCGACGCCGGGGTCAATTTCTTCGACACCGCCGATGTCTACGGTCAGGACGGCCTGTCCGAGCGCGTCATCGGCGAGTGGTTCGCACGCGACGGAAGGCGCGACGACGTGCTGCTCGCCACCAAATGTCGCTTCCGGATGGGACCCGGACCCAACGGGACGGGCGCCTCGCGCCGCCGGATCCTAGCTGCCGCTGAAGCCAGCCTGCGCCGCCTGCGTACCGACCGCATCGATCTGTACCAAATCCACATGCAGGACATTGAGACGCCAGAGGAAGAAACGTTGAGGGCGCTGGACGACCTCGTCCGCGCCGGCAAGGTCCTGTACACAGGCTTGTCCAACTACGCGGCCTACCGGCTCGTGGATTCGGTTCACGCTGCGCGCCGCCAAGGACTGACGAGTTGGGTGTCCGCTCAGATGCAGTACAGCCTCCTGGAACGGTCCATCGAGCGCGAGCATGTGCCGGCTTGCGAGGCGCACGGACTGGGGGTCCTGCCCTGGTCCCCGCTCGCCGGCGGCTTCCTGTCTGGGAAGTACGTTCAAGGAGCCCCGCCGCCGTCCACCGATCGGCTCGGGGTCATGGCGGGTCGGTTCGAGCGCTTGGACCGGCCTCGAAACTGGGCGATCCTCGAGGTCGTACGCCAAGTCGCCGCCGAGCTGTCGAGCACGCCGACGGCCGTGTCGATCGCTTGGCTGTTGACGAAGCGCTCCGTCAGCTCCGTCATCTTTGGCGCGCGCACGGCGGCTCAACTCGACGCCAACCTCGCTGGCGCCACGTTGGCGCTGCCCGACGACGCGGCCGCTCGCCTGGACGCCGTCAGCCAGCCGGACTTCGGCTACCCCTACGAGTTCATCCGCAACGTTCAAGGGCGTTGGTAGCGCCGCCCCCCCAGCGCGCTATGTTCCCATCGCGCCGCGAATCGGCGCTCTGCGTGTTCCGATCTGGAATAGCGCCCCTGTTCATCGGATCGGTTGAACCTACTTTTTTGGCTGGCACACTTCCTGCATATCAGCGACTGACACCTTCGAGGTTCCAATGTCCGTCACCCTGATCGCCGCCCTCATGGCCTGCAACGACATCGACCCGATCCAGGATTGGTCGTCTGGCGACATGATGCCTGCTCCCCTACCGGACGTCGACGACACGACGTCGGACGTTGATGGTGGCCACGGCAACAGTGGTGGTTCTACCGGCGATCCTGATGACCCCTGTGAACACGAGGCGCCCGAGGGGGACACCGAGACCACCGACCCGTGGACCCCTCCTGAGGAAGGCGCGATCGACGCTGACGGCGACGGCGTCGGCGAGGGCCTGGATTGCGACGACAACGACGACCGCGTCGGCGCCGAGCTCTACGAGGCGACCTTCGGCGCGAACGACCTGTACCTGAACAACAGCAGCACGCTGCTCGACCCATGGTGGTACGAGTCCGGGTACATCAACACCGCCGGCTACGGCCAACAGGCCTACATCGGCCCCGATGAGCGTTGGGCCAACACGGTGACCTACACGTACCTGTCCGGCGAAGGCGCCTGGCCCGGTTGCGTCGACTGTCCGGACCCGACCGAGCGCTACCGCGCCGGCGTCCTCGCCCGCATGTCGCACGACGCGGATCAGGACGAGGGCTACCACGGCTACCGCTGCGCCGTCGCCGAGAACAAAGGCGATGACTGCTTCGAGCCCGGCCCTCACCTCCAGATCGCGGCCTTCCTCGACGTCGGCGAAGACGACCTGTCCTTCGAATGCGACGGCGACTGCCCGCCCAACACCAGCTTCGATCAACTCGACCGCACGAACCGCGACGAGCGCACCGACCTTCTCGTCGGCGACACCGCGTCGCTCGCCTTCTGGGTGGTCGACAACGAGCTCGTCTGCGAGATGTGGGGCGAAGGCGGCGACTATTGGCGCGCCGATGCCGAAGACGACCGTTTTACGAGCGGTGGTACCGGCCTCTCCGTCCTCAACCTGGCCGCGGAGTACGACTATCTCCGCGTCTGTGAGGCCTTCGCCACGCCGTGATCGGGTTCATCGCCAGGTTCGCCTGCACGGTCCCAGAATCCGATGGCCTTCCGCCGTCGGAGACCGTTGCGCGCCAGCGCTTGGCTGACACGCCCATCACCGTCAGCGGCCGACTGTTCGACGACCTCGGCGCGCCCATCGCGGGCGCCGCGGTCACGATCGGAAACAGCGTGGCCACCTCGGACGTCACGGGCACCTTCACGCTGGACGACCTCCCTCGAACCAACGCTTGGCTCGTCGCGCGCGCGAGTGGGCGGCGCGACGCGCGCGTTGCCCTTGGCCTCGTGCTTTCCCCCGACGTCGCGGTACTCGACATCGGCCCGATGTGGATGCAGCCGCTCGACGCGGCCGTGCCAAGGCTTGTGATCGGCGGCGACACCCAGTTCGGTCGCCACTACCTTCAGCACGACGGCATTCTGCCCGATGGCCAGGTTCCAGAAGACGATCCGCTGGCGCCGATTCGAGCGTCCGACCCAGAACCCGGCAGCACCGCGCTGTTGACCCACGTCACGGAGTTGTTCGTCGACGCCGACTGGTCGGCGCTCAACCTCGAATGCGCCGTGACCGACGCACCGTTCACTCCGCACCCCGACCAGCGCTTCCTCCTGTTCACGCTGCCAGACAGCCTCGGCGCCCTCGTGACTTTGGGCATTGACTACGTCTCGAGTGGCAACAACCACAGCTTCGATTTCCTTTCCGACGGCCTTGCCGACACCCTGGCGCACCTTCAGGCCTTCGGCCTCGGCAACAGCGGCGCGGGCATGGAGTCCACTTCAGCCTGGGAGCCCCACCGCGAAGAGGCGCCGCTTGGCCTGAAGATTTCGGCGATCGCGGCCAGTTCTGTTTCCGGCAGCGACAACCCAAGCTTCTTGCTCGTAGCGACCGAGGAACAAGGCGGCGCAGCCGATCTGCGGGACAGCGACGCATTCGTTGACGCGATCGAGTCTGAACGCCTCGAAGGACGCGTCCCCATCGCCCTGCTCCACAGCGGACGCGAATACTCGCCGGAAGCGTCGGACACGACGCGCGACGCGATCAGCGTCGCGGCCGAAGCCGGGGCCGCCCTCATCGTCAGCACCCATCCACATGTGGTGCAAGGCGTCGAACGCGTCGACGGTATCCTCGGCTTCCACTCCCTCGGCAACTTCCTGTTCGACCAAGACCGCCACGAGACCCTCCTCGGCATCGTCGCGCAGGTCGACCTCGCCACCGACGGGGACCGCCACGCCGTCGCGATCCCCATCGCGAGCGAGGACTACACCCCCCGTCCGCTGACCACCGGTGAAATGAGCGGCGGGCTGATTCGTCGCATGGGGGAGTTCTCCGAAGGCGTCACGGTCGTACCTTGGCTCGGCCGCGGTTGGATTCCCCGCGACGACGGCGCGGTCGAGCGCCTGGACCGTATCGTCACCGCCCAAGTCGACATCGGTTTCACCGGCGAAGCCGTTCTCGACCTCCGCCTGTTCGCGCTTCCTGGCGAGTCGCTCGCTGAAGTCTCAGCCGACCGTCCCGCCGACGCACAGCCGGGCCGCGACCTCCTCGATTGGGGCACTTTCGAGGACGAGGACATCGACGGCGACGGCGACGACATCTACGTTGCAAGCCACTGGCCGGCCGGCTCCGCGAGTTTCGTCTGCGCAGACAGGCCTCATCGCGGCGCGCTCGCCATGTGCATGACCCGCACCCTCGACAACGTGGAAGACGCTGTCCTGAACTTTGGTCACCGGGTTCGCGTTTGGGGCGACGCCATCGACGCACCCAACTACGACCTGTCCGTCATCGGGTGGGCCCGTGGCGACGCGTCCTCCCCCATCGACCTCAACGTCACGTGGCGACCCACCGAAGGGACCGAGTCCTACGGCACAACCACCACGAGGGTGTTCCCCGGTGGAACAACCACATGGACCTCCTTCTTGACCCACCTCGAAACGCCCAGCGTGGCCGAGGCGCGCGCGCTCGACATCGGGTTCCGAATGGAGCCGCCGAGTCGCGGCGTATCCGTAGGCGTCATTGACGACGTCGCCATCGTGAGCTGGGAGGAGGTGCTCTCCATCGGGGCTCCCACAGTGCTCGCCGTGCCGAATGACCGCGACTTCCTTCTGATCCACACCGATCCCGGGCCGCTGGAAGTCACACTGACCTTTCGCGGATTGCGCCCCGCCGTGATCCCCTAGCGATGGCTGCGTCCGACGAAGAGGCGTCAGAGCCCGCCCCGCTCGGCGCCGCTCCACTGACCACGATCGTCCGTACCCTTTGGGTGGCGGGCGTCGTGGCGCTGTTGCACCTTCTGGGCTTTTACGAGTCATTCGATCGCAGCGTCGTCGCGCAAGCCGACCGCCTCCGACCGCTCATTTCGCGCGATGATCTGCCCCTCGTCCTGGCCATGGACGCCCGCTCCATTGCCCGGTGGGGCCCCCCGCCATGGAGCCCGGCGACCTGGACCCAAGTCGCTGAGGGTCTTGCCCAGGCAGGCGTACGCGAAGCTTGGCTCGTCGATCCCTGGGTGCGAGCCATCGACCCCACCGGACCCGCGGGCCACGCCACCTCCGTCCGCCTTCAAGTTCCGCGACACGTGCTGCCTGCGCCCGACGAAGCGAGTCTCCCGACCCCGTTGGATCTGCCCGAGGCGATGACGCCATTCACGGCGTCGTCGGCGGCACTCTACCTCCCACTGGCGAAGGACGGGGTCCTTCGAAGCCTCTCGCGCGAAGCCCGCGCCGGCGACCTCTTCGGCGACAGCACGTTCTGCACCTGGACGAATCGGTGCCCCTCCGGCGGCCCGCTCGCCTTGCCCTTCCATCGCTCGGCGGAACTTCCGGTGTTGTCGCTGGCCGACGTGGCAGGAGGCTCGGCGCTCGCGTCGACGGAAACGTCGCGCCTTGCGCTGATTGGAATCACGGCAAGCCCATGGGCCGAGCGCGTCCAAGTCGGCGACGCGGGACATTGGGCACCTCTCGTGGAGGCCGTCGCCAGCGCGATCGGCGCCAGCAATGCGAGATCGCCCGCGCTCTCGCTTGGCGCGCTTGGCGATGCAGCGCTGATCCTCGCCGTCCTGGTCGCAGCGGGCTTGTTCGAAGCCGCCGAACGCCGCCTTCGCGTCGAAGTGAGATTGCTCGTCCTTCCGGCCTCTGGCCTCGCTTTGGCCTTCGGTCTCGCCTACTTCGGGCTGGCCATCCTCCCGATCGGAGCGGTGACCACCGCCGCTGCAGCCCCGCCCTTCTTGACCGCGTTGGCCGGTCGCCGCGTTGCCCTTGCCGTCCTCCGCAAGGCAGCACTCCTCGTTGCACAAGACGCGTGGGACAGCGGTTGGCGCAGCGCTCAGGTCAAGAGCCACACGGAGTTGGCGTACAAGCTCGCCGCGTTGGCGCGCAATCAAACGCGCAGCCACCGGTCCGCTTTCCTCACTCGCGACGGTCGGAAATTCGCCGTCCACGCCCCTTACCGTTTGACGCTGGCGAAGCAGCCCGCCGAAATCGACGATGAAACACTCCGGACCGCGCAGCGGAGCCCCCGCGGAGCCCCAGCCGACGCACTCGTGAGCGACGGCCTGCAGGCTCGCCTTTTCACGGTGCGATCGGGTCGCGGCATCGCA
Source organism: Pseudomonadota bacterium (assembly GCA_005776945.1). Classification (GTDB taxonomy): domain Bacteria; phylum Myxococcota_A; class UBA796; order UBA796; genus SXOB01. The sequence continues at coordinate 83,259 of SXOB01000030.1, read as the reverse complement.
GGCTGGTGGCTGATCGCCTGGGACGCCGACGAGCCGGAGCCGGACCACTCCCAGCTTGGCCGGATGATCACCCGTTTGTCGCGCAACGTGGAACTCCAAGCCGACGACCGCCCGCTCGCGCTGCACGAACGCCTGCTCGATCATGTCGCAGCCGAGACCGCCAGCGTACGCGACCTGCTCGTCCTGGCCTCGGAAGAGCGACGTCGCCAGGTTCAAACGCTCCACGCTGTCGATCTACCCGTGATGACGGCCGACCTCACGGGTCAGGCCCTCTTCGTGAATCGCTCGCTCAGCCAGCTCATCGAAGAAACGGAGCTCGGGCCCATCCGGTCCATCCGAGAACTCGTCTACCGACTCCGCGGAGAGTCGGGCCTCGACGAGGTCATGCGCGCGCTCTTCTTTGGTCTCGAACCGTTGCGGATTCCTTACCTGGATCCGTTGAGCCGCCTCTGGTTTGTCTCTGTTCAACCGGTGCTTGCCCAGGATGCCGGGGATGAGCGCGCCGTGCTGGGGTATGTCGCCTGGTTCCAGGACCGGACGGACACCGTTCGGCTCGACGACCTTCGCGAAAGCGTCGTCGAGTTTTCCTCGGCGCGCGTTCGCGACGCGCTCACCGTCATCATCGGATACGCCGGCCTTGCGCGGGACCGCATCGACGACAGCACGACGCGCGTCATGATGGACACGGTTCATGAACGCGCCGTGCAGGTGAACAAGGCGCTTGAGGACCTCAAAGCCGTCGGCCAACTCGCCGCAGCCGAGCATTTGACCATCACGGTCGACGCCCGTCGCCTGCTCGTTTCAGTCCTGGACGAGGTGATTCCGCTCGCGGACGAACGCGACGTCACGCTCCGCAGTTTCGTTCCAGAGATAGGACTCCCCATCCGCGTCGTTCCCGACGATGCGCGCGACGCGCTTGCCGCACTGCTTCGCGAAGCCGCTGCCACGGCGCCCCCCGGCACCGAAGTGGTTCTCCGTCTCGACCAGGACCACCAGTCCAGTTCGATTCGCGTCGAGTGGCAAGGGCCTGGGCTCGACCCGCTCGTTCGCGAATATTGTACGGGCAACTGGCACCTCCGCCCCGAACGGCTTCCTGAAGCCCTGCGACCCTTTGCGAGAGTGCGCCGGAGCTTTCCCTACCTCGATCTCCAGGGTACACCGGGCGGCGGCGTGGCTGTGAGCCTTCACATGCACCACGGTCCGACCCAGGAGGCGCGTTGAACATCTTCCCGGAGCGCATGCTCGACGGGTCGGTTCACACAGCGGTGCTGGTCGGCGTTCTCTTCTTATGGATCGCGGCGGAGACCTTTGGCTTCACCATGGTCGGCCTCGTGGTGCCCGGGTACCTCGCGGCGATCGCGATCACCGCGCCGATGTCGCTGCTCGCCATCCTGCTTGAGGCCGTGCTCACGCACGCGGTCGTCAGCCTCTTGGGCGAATGGGCGCCACGAACGGGCCTCTGGTCGCGTATTTTCGGCCGCGACCGCTTCCTCGCCGTCGTGCTGCTGTCCGTTCCCGTCCGCCTGTTCGTCGAGAGCCTCGTCACACCGCACGCCCAAGCGGTTCTCGAGGCGTGGAGTCCTGGTGACTTCGTTCGCGGAACCGGCTTTTACAGCATCGGCGTCGTTCTCGTCCCCCTGACCGCCAACATCTTTTGGAAGCTGGGGCTGTCGCGCGGCGCGCTTCAGGTTAGTCTCATCGCCGGCTTTACTTGGGCCTTCCTGCGGCTCGTCCTGATCCCGTTTACCAACTTCCACTTCGGCGCCTTTGAGCTGACGTTCGAGCACATCGCGCGCGATTTCTTGAGCGTTCCGAAAGCGTACATCCTCCTCGTGGTCACGGCCGCCATCGCATCGCGCAACAACGCCAGGTACGGATGGGACGGCGGCGGAATCATGGTGCCTGCCCTCCTGGCCATCACCGCCCTGGAACCCCTGAAGCTGCTCGCCACCCTTTGCGAGGTGCTCGTCCTCGTGGCTCTGTGGAAGCTGATCGGTCTGATTCCCTTCATGCGACGAGTGAACCTCGGCGGTCCACGAGCCATCGCCGCCATCTACCTGTCGGCCTTTCTCCTGAAGGTAGGCTTGGCGCTCCTCGCCGAGGCCATGGCTTGGCAAGTCCGCGTTTCGGACGCCTACGGATTCGGCTACCTCCTCACGACGCTGCTTGCGAGCAAGGCGCTGGAGAAGCGCGGCATCATCGGCACGATTCTCCCCGCCGTGTGGACGGCCGCCCAGGGGCTCGTCGTCGGTTTGTTGATCTCGGTCGCCCTCGCCCGCCTCTTCCCGCCGCGCCTACCCCTCGAGGCACCGCCGGCCATCGGCAACACGCCTCGCTCGCTTGGACGCAGCCTGCTCCTCGCCGGCGCTTCCGTGAGGCCGAGTTGGCCCGAGGACGTCGACGCCAGCCCCCGCTGGCAAGCTTGGCTCCGCGGCGTCGCAGACCTGGTCGACACGCCCACGCTGACCGGCCCCGGCCAGCTGCGCGCGCGCGGCATGGCCATCACCACGGAGCAGACGGCCTCGGGACGCCGCTGCGTGGGCGCGCACCCCCCGCTTGAGGCCAGCGAATTGCCCGTCGGCCTGCCCGCCATCATCTGGTGCGGCGGCGGCGGCCCGGTCCTCGTTGTCCCCCGTCCGCTTGGCGACCCGGACTCGCTCGCCGTGGCGAACTTCCTTGCGGAGCGCGCCGACGTCTCCGGCATCGTCATCGCAGGCGTCGATGAAAGCCTCGCAACGGCCCCAGACGTTCCGCCGCTGCAGGAAGATGGCGTCCGCTTTCGCGCGCTTCGGGCCGCCCTCGGCGACCGGTCCGTGCTCCTCGTCCGCTCGCGGATGAATGGACAGACATCGCTGGACAGCCGCTCTTCCGACGCCAGCCACGTCCTGGCCAAGGCCGTCGCCGCGCTGGGCCAGGTCGAGGTCAAGTTCGACGCCGACCACGGCGAATTGCAACACCTGTGGTCAGACCTGCGCCCGGAGGACGGCATCCTCACGGTCGCCGTCGCCGATCTTTCCGCTCGCATCGCGCCCATCGAGCCGCTCGCGCCGCCCCGGCCCATGGCCGACATCGTGGCCGAACGCATTGCGGCTACCCCCCAGGACCGCATCCCCAACGACGATGCGCCCATCGAGGCGCGCTGGACCTCCGTCCGACAAGTCCTCGGCACGGCCGTCCGCCACGCTCGGGCCGGGGACATCGAAGTCCCCGGCATCCTGCGCGCTTACGCCGACGCCCATCGCGTGGGGGTCGACCAAGCCGTGGACGCCAAGGGCCACCGCGTCTGGGTGCTCTACGAAACGCCCGAGAGCCCCCGCGGATGGGGCACCTGGTTCATCCGAACCGGGGCCGCGTCGGGTCCGTGGACCGTGACCGCACCCTTCAGCACCGACGAACCTGGAACGCCCGAAGCGGCATGGCAGCTCTGGGAGTCGCTGGACGGCGCCAACCTCTGGCTGAGCGGCCACGGACACCGCTTCGGCAACGGCAATCCGCACTTCCCGCGCCTCAAGACCGCCGCGAACGAGCAGATGGCCATGCGCGTGGCCTTGCAGCCCGATCCCGCTTGGGAGGCGAGCTTCGCCGACCCGCCAACCCGCCTGCTCGTCGTACGCCGCCAACAGGATGTCGGACGCCCGATGGAGGTCGTCATCCTCTCCCAAGGTGCCGAGCTCGTCCTCGACCGCGACCGCCAGCCGCTCGTGAAGCAGCTGGAACGCCAGCTCGCTTCATGGCCACAGGTCGGGCTCGACGACGGCCGCCAGGAGACCGCCGCCCTCAACGTGTACTCCGAGTTTCCGGTGTACTACGTCAACGCCATCTCCGAGAGCCAGGCTGCGGTCCTCTGGGTGTCCCCTTACGTCCTCGACGAGGTCCGCGGAACAGTCGACCACGCCCAACGCACGGCTTGGTATGACGAGAAGAAGATCCCCGTCGTTCCAGTGGAACAGGCGGAGGGGGTGCCGGACGGCTGGCGAGAAATCGCAGCCCCAAATCACCCCGCCGCATGGCGCGCGTTGTGGCACCATGCTCAGACCCGAGCCGAGGGCTCGCTCGAGGTTCTGCGCGGCCAAGCCACGTCCATCACTGTGGTCGACACGGGCCTCCGTCTCGCCGTGGTGGCCCGCGGTGACGACTGGCTCTGCGCGGCGTCCAACAAGGCAGAGTCCGACAAGCCGATTTGGCCCCTGTACGGATGCTGGAGCGCCCCTTGAGTCGCGCGATCTCCGCCATCCTGCTGGCCACCGCGTTCCTCATCGTCGCGATGTTGCTGTTGCTTCGTCCGGGCGATGCGCCTGTGGGCCCGGCCATCGACACCCTCGTGGTATTTGAACTCAAGCCGGGTCGTTCCATCGACCTCGCCATCCCGCCCGACGTGGACCGCATCCGCATCTCGACGCACATGGAGGCCCCTCCGGAGGCGCTCGAGCAACCCTCCTGGGGAGCCGACTACGACCTGGATCTTACCTGGCTCGACCACGACGGTCGCACGCTGGGCGAGCGGCGCATCGTGGAGCGCAGCCGGCTCAGCCGCTTTCCATCCCAAACCAACGAGCCCCTTCGCAGCAGTTGGCTCCGCGATGACCCGCGAATCATCACGGACGGCCGAGCCACGGTCATTCCAGGCGGCGCCATCCTTGGCGCCGGCGGTGGCACGTTGCGGGTCGCCTCCCCAGCGGAAGGCCGCACGCTGTTCATCCGCGTTTGGGGCGAACAGCCGCGCGACCCCATTGAAGCCGAGCGCATGACGTTGACGCCCACCCAAGCCCAACGTCGCGACTTCGTGCGCCGAGTAGGCGTTGCCGACTGGAGCGAACTCGTCTGGGCCGAGCGCACCGCCGTGGCGCGCGACGCTTGGTTGACGATCAAGCCCGCGGGTCCCGACGTGGAGATCGCTTGGCTGCAGTACACCGAATTTGCGGTCACGTTTCAACACCAGATGATCGGCGGCCTCGTCCTGGAACCCCACCGCAAGGTCGCCATCAATTTCGACGGGCCCGTCGCCCTCCGTGTCAACGGCCCGCCTGGCACCAATGGCCTCGCGTGGTCGCAGGTCTCCGATCATCCGCCAGGCGACAAAGACGACGTCCAACCCATCCTCGTCGAGGCGGCCCCGCCCATCCCGCTGCACGGCGCCATCGAGGCGCGCGTCTTCCACTTTCCAGCGGGGACGGCGACGTCACTGACCCTCTCCAACGAAACCGATCGCCCCGTCGGCCCAATCATCTTGGCCGTCGACAATCCGGCCAAGTCCGATTTCTTCGGGTGGACGGTCGGCGCCGCTTCCAAAGACATCCTCCCGCCGGAAGCGGGCATGGACCTCCAAACGGTCTTCGTCAGCCCTGAGTACCGCTTCCACCGAATCTTTCGGACCTGGAAGAACGCGCTCCCCATCGAAGTCGAGATGACGCGTCATCCCGGCGCCTTGGCGATGTTGGAAACACGCTTCCTGCTCACCGATCACGAGGACAGACGGCCTCGTCACCTCACTGTGACGGCCCTCCGCGTCGACGGACAAACGGCGTGGACCGAGACCATCGAGGTCATCCCCGAGCCGGCGCCCTACGAGTACCGCCTGCCGGGCATCGACGAGCATCTTCACACCGCCGGTGGCCGCGTGAGTTCGTGGATCTCCGAGCCCGTCGATTTGTACGTTCCCGACGGCCCCGCCCTCGACCGAATCACAGTCTCCACCGACGACGACGCCCTCGTCACGCCCCGCCACCAAGGCCCGCAACAAGGCGGATCGATCTACGAATTGCCGTTCGGTGAGGTCGACGTCCGGTACGAGTGGCGGCCATTGCGCGATTGGCATCGCGTCGAGGCCATCAACGCGGATGCCCTCGTCGCCGCCGGGCAGCTCGAGCAAGTCGCGTATGATGTTCGCCTCGAGTACATGGACGAGGGGGGGCCCGGCGAAGCCTCCAAAGCGGACGGCGTCAGGCAATACGCCTCCATCCACCCGACGGACCCGGCCACTGTCCGCGAGGGGCGCATCTGGCTGGTCACCCCCAGCGACACCGCTGCCGCGGGTCCGCTGGTCTGTCGGTACTTGGCGAACGCCGACCAGCAGCCGCTCGCCTGGAATCTGGGCGCGGCCGCAGCGATGAACCACGTGCTGGAGGCCTGGATCTGGACGCCAGACCTCGGCGCGCTCGGCAAGTCGTGGCGCATCGAATTCGACGGCGTGAAGTGGCGCAAAGGCACGATGATCCAGCGCGTGGGCCGGGCGTCCGCCAACCGCGAACCCCCACACGCCGCTGCGCGATTCGTCGGCCCCGAGGGTTCGTCCGCCTGGATTCGCACGTGGGGCCGCCCCGAAGACGGCTGCCCCGATGCCCTTCGCCCGATGTTGTTCTACCCGATCGAGCCCGGCGCTTCGATCACCTTCCCCTTCCAGAAGACGCAGTCGGAGCACATCCTCGTCTTTGGTGCGGTCGCCTTCGACGCCACGGCGTTGCAGGTCGACGTGGACTCGGGCCGCATCCGGCGCTCGGAGACGGGCCTCCTCGACCGCTACACCCGCCCCAGCCGCGAACTTGAATTTCCCCAGTCCGCCAGCCCGCCTGCCACCGCGCTGGACGACCCCGACCAAGTCCTCCCCGTCCTCGCGTCACGCGGTATTTGGATTGGCCACGACATGACCTCAGGCGCTCATTCCGCCACGGTGACCAACCCGACCGGAAGCCTCGTCTGGGTCCGCGCCGCTCTGGAAGACGCGCCCCAGCACAAGGGCAGCCGCGTTTCGCCCTTGCGCGTCCGCAGCACGGAGGCGCCGTGATCGCGCTGTGGTTCACCTTGGTGGCGCTCGCCAACCCCGTCGATGCGATCTACGACCTCTGGCGCGCCCAAACGGAGGGCGCCGTGTGGCGTTCGCCAACGCAACGAGAGCGCGCGACGCTTCAGGATGCCGTCGATCGACTCGTCCGTACGGCCGGCTCCTGCCCTCAGGACGAGATCGACGAAGCCAACGCGCGGCTGGCCGAGCACGACTTTCGTGCCACCCGCATCAGTGTCGCCGGCTTCGAGGGCATCGCCGTCAGCGACGGCGTCGAACGCCGTGGCACCGGCCTTCTCGTCATTCGATGCGGCATCGCCTCCCCGCTCGCATGGCAAGCGCCCCACAGCTTCTATGACCTCAAGACGGGCGGCATCACGCGCCAGCTTTTCGTTGAGTCCGGCGCTCGCTTGGGTTTCTGGAACACCATCCACCGCTACCGCAGTCGCCCCGACGAAACCGAGGACGATTCGGTCCATCCAGCTGATGTCACCCGCGAGTACGGCTCGAGCTTCCACGCGATGACGGCCGCCGCCGCGATGGCCGACACCCGCCTCCGCTTCGTCCAGATCCACGGCTTCGCCGAGCGCGCCGGCGGTTGGGACGCCATCGTAAGCACGGGCGACGCCCGTCGCCCGCCCGACCCCGTTGCCGCGGCGCTCGCACCTCTGGGCAAGATCGGCGCCTTCGGCTCCGACACAGAGCTCCTTGGCGCAACGGCCAACGTTCAGGGACGGGCCCTCTCGCGATTCAATCCTCCGCGATTCCTCCACCTCGAGTTTTCGCCCGACGTTCGCGCTGTGCTGGACGCCCAAGCTGAATCGCGGGCCCTCGTCATCCGAGCCGTCGGGGTGCCCCCGTGATCGCTTGGTGCGCTGCGCTGGCGTGGTCGGCCGAGCCGGTCCTGCGGGAAGCCCGTTGGCAACCCGTCACGCCACAATCAAGCGACGGCCCCATCACGGTCGGAGGACGGTCTTACCACCTCGCGCGCACCGGTCCCGACGACGCCGTCCGCATACGGTGCCCGCGGGACGAGCTTCCGGAACGCCTCGCCGTCTCGCAAGCGGCGGATGGGACCACAGTGCTGGTCCGCGGTCCGTTCTCTTCGCCGGCCAGCACGACGGACCGTTGGGCCAGCTTCGCGCCATCCGCCCTTCCCTTCCGTGATTGGCTGGTACCTGACGGCTGCGACCTGCAGCGCAACCCCGCGCGGCTGGATCCCGACGGCCTCGCGCGCCACGAGTACCACACCGACGAGGGCGAGCCCTTTGCGACCGACGGATTGCTACCCGATCACGCCGGTTGGATCGCGCTTGGCGCTGACCCGAACGACCGGTGGCTGGCCCTTCGTCCCCCCGGCCCGTGGAACGCCGACCTCGGGACGCTGCCCGGCATCGGCGAGGCGACCTCCTACGACCCGTGGGGCAACGGCCCCCAATCCGTCCGCCACGTCGATGGTGGGACCACATGGACCATCCGCGGCCCGCTCGCGCTTGAACTCACGATGTGGGGCCTTGGCGATGCGGAAACGACCTGCATCGAATTGGACGATACCCGGCACTGCACTCCCACGGGCCCCCACACGCGCACCGTCGTGAACCAGGGAGTCATCGAGCGCGCTCACGGTTCCTTCGAGGGGGCCGCCGTCATGGCGCCCATCACGTTCAACGTCCTGCTCGCCGACGGCGAACACGCGTTGACGGCAGGGAGTCGCGCGCTCGTGAACCTGAGCGCACACGACCCGGTCACATTCCGCGACGGCGTCGAGTGGGACCCGTCCGGCACGGAGGTCTACGCTCCCGCGGTCGCCGACGAGGAAGAGGAGCCGATCACGGCCCCCGCCGCCGCCGAACCCCTCGGCAATCCCCCGTCGACCCTGCTCGCCCTGCCGACCGACCGCACCCGTTTCGCGGAGACCGAAGCCCGCTGGCTCCCCATGGACGTCGCCGAGCGGGCGGGCGGCCGTTGGGTCGCGCCGGACGGGACCTGGCAGGTCTGGCTCGACGCCGGTGCGGACACTGTCTGCACCCTCACGATCGGCGACCGCTCCTGGCACGCCATTCCCCGGTCCGCCATCCACCGTTTTCGCTGGACGGGTCCCGGCCCGATCGACATGGCAGAGTTCCCGTCCGTCGACGGCTGCCAAGCGTACCTTCGCGTCGTCGGGGCCCAAGCGGGGCACGACGCCCGGTCAGCCTCCAAGTACGACACCGCGACGCCGACCCGGTCGCTCACGTGGACGCCGCGCGTCGGGGAAGACGCCACGCTCTCCATCGCTTTCCCCCAGGGCCACGACGGCAACTTGGCGATCGACCTGGACATGCTTGGCCGGGGCCGCGAACGCTACGAGTTCATTCCGCTCGGGACCGTCCAGACGCCCATTCGCGACAGCGCCGGCCGCCAGTGGTCCAACCCGCTGCGCATCCCGCTGGGGACGATCTCCGGACCCACCACAGCCCTGCCGGACCAAACCGTGGCCCTCCGCCTCACCCAGGTGTACGTCCCGGGAGCCGACGAAGCGGCCGAGGCCGAACGGGTCGCGCAGACGGTCCCGCAGCCCGGCGACTTGGTCGCGCTCAGCCGCGCCATTGCCAACGCCCCCGATGCCGCTTCACGGGCGGATGCGCTTCGGCGCCGAGCCCGCGCCCTGCTCGCGCTCGATCAGAACGCGTTGGCCCTCGAAGATTGGAACCGGGCGGCCCGCCTGGAGCCAGCCGACGGGGCCAACTTGGACGCCGCGCAGCTCGTCCTCTGGTTCGCGCAGGCCCAAAGCACCATCGGGACGGATGCCTGGGCGCCCGTCGAAGACGAGTGGGTGCCCGAAGGCGTCGACGTCCGGTACGCCGCCCAGCGCGCCCACGACGGCGACTACCTCGCCGTCGCCCGGATTCTGGACACGGTGGGGAACCCCGCGGCGGCGCGCGGTTGGTGGCGCAAGGCCGTGCTGTCCGGCCAGATCCCGGACGTGTGGGACCGCATCGCGATGTACCAAGACCTCGCCCGGGCCCCCAAGGAGATCGACGAACCCTGGACCTGGCCGATCAAGGTGCTGTCCACGTGGGAGCCGCTGCACCATGCCTCGGGTCCCGTGCGCCACGCCAGGGAGGCTTGGCCGGCTCGGGACGACCGCGTCATCCGACGCAGCTTGTACCCGGACGCCTGGCCGGCCGATCAGGTCCTCGCGCTCGATGACGGTTGGGACCTGGCCTTGCCTCCGAGCGAAACATCTCGTTCGTACCCCGTACGGTGCCGCGTAAGGCGCGCCTACCAGGACCTCGACGCCTGCGAATTCGAAGTGACCGACCCCCAGGGCCGCGTCGTCGCCCGTTTGGGTGCCGACCCCTGGGGCAAGCCGCACACGCTCGAAGTTCCCCCGCTCGCCACCCGGTCCTACCTCCACGTCCGACCGAGTTGGGCTGTCGACGCCGAAATCCTCGCCCCTGACCTGATCGCGAGCGCCGACACGGGCCGCGGCGCTTGGCGGGTCCCCGCCGCAGGTCGCATGACCTTCGACGTGCTCGCGCCCACTGTCCTGCGCATCTCCACCTGGGATGTCGCCAGTACGACGAATGAGCTCACCGTCACCGTCCCTGGCCTGGACCCGACCACAATCGAGATGGCAGCCCGCGATCAGGTCCTCGTGCCAGTCGATGGCCGAGGCTCCGTCACCGTTGGCATCCAGCCGGCCCGCGCGACGCGTATCGACGTCGATGTCCGCGTTGCCGACGACGACAGCGTCGAGCCCCGGTCCGACCGGCGCCTCCTCGGCACGGGCACAGAACTGACGGCCATCGCGTTCCCGTTCGCAGACCTCGATGGGGGCGCTCCGGCCGTGGCGCCGCCCGACCTGCCGACCGCGCGGCCCCCCGACTCTCCTCCCCTCACGGGCATCGTGACGCTGGGTGTGGGCACCGTCGAGGGCGACCCCGCTCCCGCCGACGGCGACCCTTTCCGTTTGGTCCACTGGCTCCAGGAAATCCGCCTCGCCAGCCGCCCGATGACAGCGCCCGTCTGGATCGAAGCGGCAGGCATCCACGAGACGAGCCCGACAGGCAGCGTCTTCACGGGAGAAGCAGGCACCGACATCCGGTGGCTCCGCAGCCGCCATCGCCTGTGGACGGCCTTGGACGCCTCGCTGTCCAGCGGCAAGGCCATCGACGGCACACCGCTCACCGTGGCCCGTGGCGAACTCGATTTCACCGAAGAGACCTTCGTCGCGCCACGTTGGCAAGTGCTCGGCCGCTTCGGTGGCTTTGCCCGCGGGGTCGTCAACGACGTGCCGGCAGGCGGCGTCGACCTCTCCGGGGGCTACCCCTTGTGGAACTTCACGGCGAACGACCACCCGGTCGGACTGCGGCTGGGCGGCGAGGGTCGGTATGTGCCCGGTCCCTTCACCCGCGTGGCCGCCACGGCCGACCTCGTCAGCAATGCGCACCTGTCCTACGATCCGCTCGATCGGGCACGCGTCGGCGTGTACGGCTTTGCAGGCCTTCCGGGACTGACGGGCCGGGCGGGCTTCGACCTGACCTACGAAGTGGACGACGACGACCGCGCCAACGACCGCCTCCGGCCCGGATTCGACTTGGAAGGCCGCGCCACAATTTGGCCCACCGGCTGGCTCGGTGGCCAGGCATTCGTTCGCTTCGATGCCGACCTCGGGGACGGCGATTTCGCGCTCTTCGGCGGCATCCGAGCCTTTGGCAACCGCGATCGGGCCATGGACGATCTGAGGCCGTTGTCCGCCCCGTTCAAGTACTTGCACGACTGGGGCCAAGACGCGGCCGCGGAACGTACCTGGGAGGTCCAATGAACTGGGCCCAGCGCCTCTCCAACGCCCTGCCCGAACTGGCGCGACGCGCCGGTCGCGACGTCGTCGCCGGCCTCGCGGCGGAGCTCGAAGCCCAAGATCGCGACGCCGAGCAGCCCGCCGTCACACTCGTTCGCACCTACGCGACGTGTGTCCGTCGCCTGATCGAGATCGAGTCCAACCACGACGAACGTGTGGCCAACCTCGACGCCGGCCGGGCCGGAGGGGCCGAGCGGGCCGCCGTCGAAGAGTTGATTGCCGCGACGATCCCGAGCGGGGATCGGGCGGCTTGGAACGCCGCTCACGACCGCAATCTCGACGCAAGCGCCTTGCTCGACCGCTGGGCCCGCGAGCTACAATTGGCGACCCAACGGGTCGAATTCCTCGCCATCGCCGCGGTCAACGAGCCCGTGGACGCGCTTGGAGACCTCGACCTCATCGACGGCATCGATGCTACCCAACGCATCCTGTCCCGCGCCGACCGCGCGTTCACGGTCCGAGTGGCCTCTGTGCGGCTTCTCGGCGAACTGGTCGTGCGCCCGACGGAGGGCGCCCCTGGAGGCCGCCAGGCCCTGCTCAACCTCGTTTGGGCCGAAAGCGAGGACGTTTGGGTCCGCTCCGAGGCGCTCGAGGCCTACCTTCCGCTGCTCGACCAACCCGACGACGTCGACGTCCTGCTCGATGGCATCCTGTCGCCGCGCAAGGCCCAGCTCGACCTGATGTCGGCCGACGCTGCCTTTCTTCGGGCGCGCGCCGCACGAATCGCCGCAGACCACGCCTCCTGGGCGGTGCTCCGCCGGGCCGTCGCGACGCGTAGCGACCCGAGCGAACACGTTCGCATCGAAGTCGTCCGCGCACTGGCCCGATCTCCCGACATGAGCGAAACGACCGCGCTCGCCCAGGCAATTGCCGGTCCCTGGCGCGACCCGTCGGAGCGCGTACAAGCGGCCGCCGTCATCGCCGCTCTGCCCGAGTCGGTCGACGCCCCGGCGCACTGGATCCCGCTGCTGTACACCTGTCTGACGGGCGAAATCGACGGCCGGCTCCACCAAGAGCATCGACCGAGCCCCTGGGTCGTCGAGACCGTGCTCGAGGCGTTCGTCCGCAGATGCCGTGCCGACCTCGTTTCCACCGAATCCGCACGCCAGTGCCTCGCCGCCTGCGGTGACTCGCTGGACTACTGGCGGCAGGTCCGAATCCAAGCGGACCTCGCCGACCACGCTGCGTGGACGCTCCTCTGGCTCCAGGTCCAAGAAGACGACACGACGCGCGCAGCTTGGGAGGAAATCCGCGACTGGGCGGCCCGGTCACCTGAAGGTGCTACGCGTGCCTTCCGTACAGGCCCCACTGCCGACCTCGACGAGCGCCAACTGCTCGACGCCATGGCCCTCGTCGCCGCCCACGGCTTCGACCTGTCGGCCGAGCGCGGCTCGCTCGGCGACTACGTGATGCATCAGGGCACGGAGGAGTCATTCAGCCCATGGCGCGTCGCGTGGGAGACCATGCACCCTCGCCCCGACAAGCGCCAAGGGCACACCCACGTCGTCGACCGCATCCCGGCGGGTCACCTCGTCGCCCTGAGTCATGGCCTTTCCGAGGTCACGCCGACGTCCGTGCCGGGACGCCGCGTCGGAAGCCCCACCCAGGTGGCCTGGGGCGCGGAGTTGCCGCTGCCGAGCCACCTCGTCGCCGCAGCGGCCCACGGCGCCCTCCGCGTTCGCACGCCGCGCCACGCTTGGTTCATCCGCTCCACGCTGCCCCGCCCGCTTGCCTGGGTCCGCGCCCACGCAAGCTACGCCGAAACGGCCGAGCTGCGAGACCGCCTCCTCGCCCACCCCGGCCTCAAGGCCATCGAGGACTACGACCGCGCGCTGCATCGGATGGGATTCGAGGTCGTACGGCGCCCCGTCGAGGCCTTCGCGGCGCTCCCTCTCTTCTCCCCCGCACGATTCGCCAGCGAAGTCTTCGTGATGGACGGAAACACGATCGGACAGCTCGGCTTCTTCGTCGGCGTCGCCTCCCTGGCCTGGGCAGGCTCGAAGGTCCTCGAGCAGCGCGAAGTGCGCGCCAGTCGCCGAAAGCTGCCGCTCGTCATCGGCGGTTGGGGTTCGCGCGGCAAGTCTGGCTCGGAACGCCTGAAAGCCGCTTTCTTCCATGGCCTTGGCTACTCAGTCGTCGCCAAGACGACGGGCTGCGAAGCCATGATCGTCACCTCGATTCCCGGGCGCACCCCCACAGAGATCCCGCTGTACCGGCCTTACGACAAAGCGACCATCGTCGAGCAAAAGCAGGTGATGGCCACGGCCGGCGCATTTTCGCCACAGGTCTTCCTTTGGGAATGCATGGGTCTCCGCACCGAGTACGTCGACATCCTTCAGCAAGACTGGATGCGCGACGACTTCACGACCCTGACGAACACGTACCCCGACCACGAGGACATCCAGGGGCCCACCGGCGTCGACGTGGCCAGGTCGATCGGCCACATGATCGGCCCATCGTCGGAAGTGTTGACGACGGAACAGCACATGTTGCCGTTCCTCGAGGCCCGCGCGCGCGAAGCGGGAGCGCCCCTCCTGTCCGTCGCCCAAGAGACCTGGCGACTGCTGCCCCGCGACCTCCTCGCCCGGTTCCCTTACGCTGAACACCCGCGCAACATCGCGATGGTTCTCGCCCTTGCCGACCGCCTCGGCGTCCCGACGGACGTCGCCCTCAAGGCCGCCGCCGACCACGTCGTGCCGGACCTCGGCGTACTCAAGACCTGGGGACCCTTCCCCTACGCGGGTCGGCAGGTGTCGTTCATCAACGGCTGCTCGGCCAACGAACGCGCGGGCTTCCTCTCGAACTGGCGCCGTATGGCCTTTGACCGCGTCGAGCCCGGGTCGGGTCTCTTGGATTGGAGCCTGACGCTCGTCAACAACCGCGCGGACCGGCCAGCACGCCAAGAGGTCTTCGCTCAAATCGTCGCCCTCGACGTGTCGTCGGATGCCGTCGCCGTCATCGGCACCAATGTAGGCCCCTTCACGGACGCTGCGAGACGCAGTCTTCGCAATGCGCTTCGCAAGCGCCTCGACGACGAAGCGGCTCGTGGACGCCCTGCATTGGTTCGCTACATCGCAGACCGGTTGCGCCGACATCCGATGGACGAGGAAGCGGCGCGCAACCTCCTCACCCGCTCAGGCGCCCTCGATGAGATGGCCCGCGAACAGGCGCTCCGCGAGGCTTATGGCACTGCAGACCCTCTTGGTCACCTGTCGCCCCTTGCCCACAACCCCAGCCGGGCCGACGTCGCGCACCGCTGGGTTCGCGAAGTGGCTTGGCTGCACCACCTGCAGGTCCGGGCCGATTGGGACGTCGAGGCCGTGAGCCAGCGCGCCATCGCAATCCTCGACGGCCGGCTCCATCCGCTGATGGACAGCACGCTGAACGGCGACGCCGTCCTCGACCACGTCGCCCACATCGCGCCCCCCTACATTCCCGTCCGCATCATGGGTGCGGCCAACATCAAAGGCACGGGCTTCGGATTCGTGATGCGGTGCCTCAGCGTGGACCGGGTCCAGAGTTGGTGCCGCAGCCTGCAGACAGCCGAAGGCGAGCGCGCGGCCGCGCTTCTGCGCCAACTGGGGTCGTATGACGAATACGGGGCCGCCGACGCTCGCATTGCCGCCGACCGCGTCCGCGAGCTGTACTCGACCGGCCGCTTTGCGACTTGGGGCCTCGAAGCTGAGGCCCGTCAGCTGGCCGACCAGCTGGAGACGGAGGCCGGCGCGAAGGCCCAAGCCTTGGCCGGAAACCAAACGACCTCCAGCGGAACGTCCCTCTGGCGACCTTTCACGGAGATCGTCGACGGCTGGCGTCGCCGCCGAGAGGCCGACGCTTTGTTCCAGGACCTTGGCGCGGGCCTCGTTGGCATGGAGCGGGCCGCCAAGGTCAGCCGCGCGATCATGGACCGCCAGAAAGGCTAGCCGCCCCGAAAGGACAACCTGCTAGGTTCCGTTTTCGCTGGCGAGCCATTCGCCGACGACGACGGACGTCAGCGCGGAGCACCACGCGTCCACGTCCGCACTGGCCAGGGCCGGGTTTCCTTCCACAATCACGTCCCCTCCGACGTGACTCAGATCCCAAAGGGCAGTCACGTCGGCCAGGGTCTCATTCTCGCGAACCGTGAGTGTCCCGCCCACCGACGTCAGGCTGGACCAGACGGCCAGATCGACCGCTTCGTCGAGCGCCTCCATCGTCAGCGCCCCGCCGACGTCTGTCAGTACGGGAAACGCTTCCTCCAGGCCGTCCAACCGGCGAAGGTCCCTCAGTTCCACATCCCCTTGGACGTAGGTCAGTTCGGAGAAACCGGAAATCTGCTGGACTTTCGTCAGGCCGAGAAAACGAATCGACCCTGCGGTGGTCAAAGCGTCAAACCCGACGAGGAGAGGCATCTCCAACGCACCTTCCACCTTCAAGTCGCCGACGGAAACCAGGTCTTCGAACGTGTGCGCCGAACTCAGGGCGACGAGTCCCACGATCGCAAACTCGCCCCCGACGGACGTGAGGTCCTGCAGCGCGTCCATGGCGGTCAACGAGTTGAGCCCGGACAGCAACAAATCGCCGCCCACCGTCTGAACGTCACCAAGTCCGACGATCGACGTCAGACTGGGGCTGCCAGAGATCACGAGGTCGCCCTCGACCGACGTGAGGCGCAGAAACGCTGACATCGTTTCCAAGGCGTCGTTGCCCTCCAACACGACGTCGCCGCCCGCGTGCTCGAGTTCGCCGACGGACGCGATGACCGCGAGGGCCTCATTGTCGGCCACCCGCAAATTCCCGCCGATCGCCACCAGCGACGGAAGGTGCTCCAACGCCGTCAGCCCCGTCGCAACGATGGCGAGGTCGCCGCCAACGGTCGCCAGACGATCCAGGCGCACCGTGTGCAAGTCAGGTGCTGGCCCGACCTCGACCGAACCGGCCACCGTAGCGAGCCCGCTCAGATCGACCTCACCGCCGCCCAGGACAACCACCGCGCCCGCAGACGTCAGTTCAGGAGCCAACCAAGCGAGATCGCCGCCGGACAGCGCCAACGTTCCCCCCACCTCCCCAAGCAAAGGGGCGGCGCCACCATTCTCCACCGTCAGATCGCCCGTGACGGCGCACAGGTTCACAGAGCCGACGGCCTCGCCAAGCGTCAGGTCGCCCTCCACCCGACAGCCCGCCCCACACGCCGCAGCGTCGTCCACCGTCGACCACGTGACGCCCCCCGCCACGTCGACGGCCTGATCACATGGGTCGACCGCGACCAGGTCCTCGCCCGGCAGACCACAGTCCAACCAAGCGGCGAGGCGATCCCACTGGTCCGCGTCGGGCCCGCCCGCCGGAGGCATCGTGGGGGCGTCCATCTCCGCCAAGGCAGCCACGGGGTCCCGCCAAGACCGGACGCCCTCCAGCGTGTCGAAATCGACCCCCAACGGGGCCCCTTGCCGGAGTTCCACCGGCACCGTTGCGGCATGACAACCCGTGCACCAGGTCCGAAAAAAACCCTGATGGTCCAGCTCCCAGGTCCCCACGTCGGCACAGGTGTCATCGGTCGGAGCAGGAGCTTCCTCGGCACACGCAAGCCAAGCCAAGATCACGACGACAGCCCGCGCCAGACCGGCACGCCCTCGAGCCAAGGCTCAGGATCGACCCCGAGAAAATCGAGCAGACCAGCCGCGAAATTGTCGTAGCCGAGCGGAATGCCGAGCACGTCTTCGACGCCAGACGCTAGATCGATGGCATTCCCCTCCATGAGATCGTTGGTCGACCCGAGCACCCGGCCGCCGTTGAGGCGCTTGTCGAGGATCAATGCGCTCGCCCACGGCCAATGGTCTTTGCCGAGAGACCGGTTGCGCCGGAGGGTCCGGTTCATTTCGGACATCACGACCACAGTCGTCGTTTCCAGCAGGTTGCGCTCATCGAGACTCGCCATCAATTCGTTGAGCCCGCCAAACAGGCTGTCGTAGTAGCCATGTTGGAGGACGTTGGACGCATGAGTGTCCCACGGCAAATTCGAGTCGAGCAGCACGGAACGCGCGACATCCAACTCGAACAGCGTCATGGCCAGGCCGGCTGTCGTCGCGAAGCTAGGGTCAGCGCCCAAACTCAGCTCGCGCACGATCTCGGCGGCCATTGGCACGAGCCGCTCAAGTCGGTTGAGGCTCTCACCATAGTCGGCCATTCGCGCCATGGCGTGGCCGCCACCCCTCAGCCCTTCGGCAACTTCAGCTCGCCGCCTCAGGAAGGCCGTGGCCGCTGCCTCGTCATCGAAAGTCGGAAGAAATCCCGGGTAGTTGGCGTCCCATCCGAACGGCGGCGGAAACGAAGAACTTGGGTCCAACAACAGCGCCAATTGGCTCTGCCGGCCCACGCGCCCTGTCGTGGCCGCCAGGTCGCCAGCGTAGCCAAGGCCCGAGGCATCCACGCTCCCAAGCGGAGTGGCGTCACCCCCAAGCACGCTCCCGGCGATCACGCTGACGTCGGGGACCACGCCCGACGCCCGACCCGTCAACATGCGCTGACGGCATGGCGCGTGGGCGATGTTCCCCACCCAGATTCCGTTGACGACCGCTACGTATCGCGCCCAATTGCCAAAGAACGTGGCCACGGCGGGCCGCCGTACCGGATTCGTCACGATCGGAATGCCGTCAAACGTCTCGACGACCTCGACGTCCTGCGGGTCTCCAGGGTCCGAGTCCACCTCAGGGCCCTCGATTCCAACCACGCCAAGCTTGGGGTCCAAGCAGTAGGTGCTGTCCCAGCCGCCAGACGCGAAGACGACCATCAGTCGCCGCGGTCCCGTGGCGGCCCCGCTCAAAACCGGCGACGCCGCCAACAGCGGCACCGCCCGCAACAAGTCTCGGCGCCTCATCAGTAGTACTCCATGCGCGCGTCGCGCAGGAGCGTGGCGGTGAGCAGCGTCCAGCCCGCTTCTGGCCCGCTGACGTCCCGGGTACCGTCGAAGAGCGCGAAGGCTGCATCGGCTTCGGCCCCGTCCGGATCGATGCGTTCGCCCAAGATCCGCTCGTAAAGGGAGGCGATGGTTCGGCGCGTCAACGTCGGCGGCGCGGCGGTCTCCCAATCCCCAAGCAGCCGCCGTTCCCCGACAGCGGCTGCAAGGTCGGCCTTCACCACGTAGGCGGCTGATTCGTACCCAGCGCGCATGTGAACGAGCGCACGCGTTGGCGTCATCGTGTTCGTGGCGCGCAGGACGTAGGTGCTGTCGACGCCCCCTGCCATCGCGCGAAAGCCGTAGAGATCCGTCGTCAAAAGGTCCACGTCCCGCCAGCAATTTTCCAGGCACCCCTGGTCCGCGGGTGCGGCGCGCCAGCGAAACCCCGTCAATTGCTCGATGGCGCGCGCGTGGGCCTCGGGACGCACCGCGAGCCAGCTCAAAGGGCCATCCCCCGGGTCCACAAACTCTGCGTCGAGGACAACCGCCCGGACGAGTTCGCGCGCGTCGAAGCCAGAGTCCAGGTAGGCCTTGCGCCACCGCGCAACGTCGGCGACGTTCAACTCGTCGATGTCCTGTTGCCTGAAAAACGATGCGAATCGGCGCGTAGTGCAGTCCCAAAATCTGGGGTCTTCCGCAATGCGCTTGCCGAGTTCGTCGAGTCCCGAGGCTGATTCTCCATAGTACCCTGGCTCCCGCAGTCCCCAGTCCATCCATCCCAGCTCATGCTCGGGCGCAAACAACCTCAACGGGTAGCAGAAATCCTCCGGCAAACCCCCGTCAGGCGGCGGTAATTCAAGATCGTTTGGCCAGTGGCAGCCTTCCCGGTAGGCCTGCGTCACAGCCAGGCCCATCAGCTGTTCCTTGAATCCCCAGAAGAAACCAGCCAGTGGATCCAGGGTCTGATGACAGCCCACACAGGACGGCTGCGTGGCCACCATCTCGGCCACAAGCAGCTCGTTCGTCAGGTCCACCCCCCCCTCGACGACGACGTCGCGGTCCTCGAAGTCGTCACACAAAAGCGCCTGCGCCACCATCGCTGCGCGTCCGCGATGGAAATTGGAACCGTTGGACACGTGCCGTCGCCACATCTCACTGTCGGACAGAACGCCGGCCATGGGGCGTCCGTCCATCCAAGTCATGGCTTGGAGATCCTCGCCATCGTCGTCGAATTCCAACCCATAAACATTCGCAAGAATTCGATCTCCGCGAAAGTCCGTGGCCGTGACGATTTCCGTGTACGGGCGGCCCCCCAGAACGATGTCCTCGACCAGCCGAAGGGCCGATTCCGTAGTCGAGGCGTAGCGGTCCGCGACTTCAGTACCCACGAGCGGCCCTTCTTCGGGCAGCATCGGCACGAGATCCGAGCGAAGCAAGAACAGCTCGTTGTGGAGGTCCCGAATTGTTGCCCCGAAGGCGTCGGACGCGAGCCATCCGTCGACGAGCGCGCTCAACGCAGCGTCGCCCCCATGCCGGACCACCTCAAGCTCATCGGCCGACGGACGAACACCGCGAATCGCCATCGAAACCCTGTTGACGCGTTCGTCGCTCGTCAACGATGTCGCCACCGGGGGGTCGTCACACGACAGCGCGGCAAACAAGAGCCACATGCCCCACCCCTAACGCCCGACCCTTCCCCCTACGGCGGAAAGCCGAACAGCCCCTCGAAGTTGCTCGCGAGTTGGTCGATGGCTTGAGTACGCGACACGCCCCACATGGCCGCGAGGGTGTCGACGGTCCGGGACACGTCGGCCGGCGTCGAGGGAATGCCTACCTCCGGCCCAAGGAACGGACAGTCCGTCTCCGTCAGCAACGCGTCCCGAGGGAGCAGGTCCACCATCCGCTGAAACGACTGGCTGCGGTGAAGGTTCGCTGGAAGACTCAGGCGGTGGCCGGCGGCGGCGATGCGCACTGCGAGCTTTACGCGGCCCCCGAAGCAGTGCCAGTTTACCTTCGTCGCGCCCATTTCGCTCAACACCTCGAAGGTCCGCTCCTCCCGCTTTCGGCTGTGGATGATGACCGGCAAGTCCGCGTCCATTGCAGCCCGCACGAGCCTGCGGAACACCGCTTCCTGTGCGTCCCAGTAGGCGGGCGGAACCCAATACCCATCCAACCCGATTTCGCCGACGGCCACCGCCTCGCCCAAGCCGTCCAGGACCGACGCGATGCCCTCTTCGGGCGCCACGGCCAACTCCTTTTCACCGGGCACATCTTGTCCGTTGGCAGCCATCGCCAGGCGCACGGCCTCCACAGGGTAAAAACCGAGCGCGGCCTTCACCTCGGGGTGCCGACGGGCCAGCGCGCGAACGGCCAGGTTGTCTGCCGGATGGAGTCCATTGACGACGATGGTCGTCAGACCGGCGGCTCGCGCCCGCGCGACGGCTTCGTCAGCTTCGACCGGCATCTGCGGGTGGGTCAAGTGGGCGTGGACGTCGAAGAGGCCCATCACGCGACCCCGACATTCCACCCGAGCGCAA
Source organism: Pseudomonadota bacterium (assembly GCA_005776945.1). GTDB lineage: Bacteria > Myxococcota_A > UBA796 > UBA796 > SXOB01. The sequence continues at coordinate 62,224 of SXOB01000030.1, read as the reverse complement.
TGACTCCGAGGAGGAAGGCAATCTTCGGCACCCGGAAGAGGCAGCCGATCACGACCTCGATGAACGGCACCCCGGCCGCGCCGGCCGCCCAAGTCGTAGGCGCGTAGGGAAAGGGGCCGACGGCCGCAACCGCGATGGCCCAGCCTCCGTACTCAGCCAGCAGCGACCGCGCCCCAGTGCGCTCGATGAGCCACAACATCGGACCCCGAGGACCCACCCAGCGCCCCATCGACCAACCGGTCGCACCGGCCAGTACGCTGGCGGCCGATGCGGTCAGCCAGACGGGCACGAAACCCAGCCCGCCCGTGTACCCGACGAACAGTGCGGGCTCATTTTGAATGAAGAACGAGTCGATGACCCAGACCATGAAGGCCACGCCACCCAGCCCAAAGTGCCCGACGAACGCCTCCGAAGCGTTCGTCACAGGCTCCCTGGCGAGGACGCCCAAAGCCGCAAGCGCCAAGCCCAACACAAGGGCGGCCCCGAGAATGCGAGCGGCGGGTTTCCACGGCACGGCGCGCGCCTAAACCGAGCCGTCCTTCAGCGCGAATCAGGGGGGGCAGGCGACGTCGAGATCCAGGGTCTCCCCCGGCGCCACGTCGGCCACCGCCTCGAGCGCAAGACAGGCGACGACGGCGTCGGGGCAGGCGATACACGCGTCGCCCGTCAACGCCGCCAGCACACACGCGTCGGGCAGGAGGGCCGCGAGACCCCGCGTGTCGAAGAGCCCCGTCACGACAACGTTCTCCAGCGCCGTCCCGACAAGCTCCCCCGACACTTGCACATCGGTCGCGCGCACGTCGAGCCCAAGAATGTCGAGGTCGAGAGGAAACGGGCCAAGCGCGAAGGCCGGGTCCAGCCACACGCCGGTGGGCAGGTCGATGCGTGTGGCACACGCCGGGTTCAGGCCAACACCAAGCGTCCCAAGGACCACGGTGGCCGCGGTTGTGCCTGTCAACGCGTCGAAGCCCTCGAACTGGATGCCGAGGCCGTCGAGCGCGAACAGGGGCGCCAACGTCGCCATGACCGCAGGCTGCACCCATTCGGCTTCGACGAGGTCGACGGCAAACAGCCATTCACACAGCCCGTCCATCCCGTCACAGTCTTGGTCGACGCCATCGCAGGTGACGTCGCTGGCGCCAGGGTGGGAATTCGCATCGGCCTCGTCGCAGTCGCCCGTACACCCCGAGAAGCCGTCGACATCCACATCCAACCCCGTCACGGCAGGATCCTCGTCGGCGCAATCGGCCCCACCCCCTTCGGGAACGCGGTCGCCATCGAGGTCGCGGTCGAAGTCGTCCCCGCCAGCGCAGTCCTCATCGAGGCCGTCGTACCAAATCTCGTCCGCGCCAACGTAGGTCCACGGATCCGTGTCGTCACAGTCCGTCCCGAACGGAAGCGCATCGAACCCGTCGAAGTCGCTGTCGTAGTCGGAAGCGCCGTCGCAATCTGAATCGACGCCATCGTACCAAACCTCGAGTGCATCGGGGTGCACGGCGGCGTTCGCATCGTTGCAATCGTCTTCGGCGAAGTAGCCGTCGCCATCGACATCGCCCTCCGGCACGACGTCCGGCGCCGACGGCCCAGGGGCCGACGTCAGCGGATCGGATCCGGACACCCACGAGGACGGTGCGGCCGCACAGGCCAGGAGCACAGCGACAATCACGGCGACCCCCACGATGAGGATAGCCTGCCTCGTGCCCCGCGTGCTCCATGTCACTCCGGATCTGACGCTCGGAGGGGGCCAGGTCCTCGTCACCCGGCTGAGTTGCGCCGCCGGCCGCTACGAGCCCGTCGTCGCCTCCCTCTTCGGACCCATCGAGGGGCAGCTCGTCGAGCAGCTCAAGCACGCAGGCGTCCCGATTCTCTGGCATCACAAGCACCGCGGCCCAGACCTCCGCGCAGCGGTGCGCCTCGGGGCCACCCTGCGCAGTTCCGGGGCCGATGTCGTGCACACCCACCGCTACGCGCTCGGCTACGCGGCCCCCTTTCTTGGCGGCCGTCCAAGCGTCCACACGACGCACACGCTGGCGCACGCGGAAATCCGCCGCGGCCGCTTCCTGCACCGCTTGGCCTTTGCGCGCGGCACCCTCCCCGTCGGCGTGTCCGACGAGGTGAGCCAGTCGCTACGCGATTTGTACGGAAGGGACGACGTCGAAACGGTGCTCAACGGCGTCGACATCGCCTCCCTCGCTACGCCTGACGTCGACCGCCTCGCGTGGCGCGCGGCGGTCGGCCTCCCTGCCGAAGCCGTGGTCATCGCCGTGGTCGCGCGCCTCGACCCCGTCAAGAACCACAGTTTGCTGCTCGATGCCTTCCGCGGTCTTCCCGGCGTCCACCTCGCGGTCGCCGGAGACGGTCCAGAACGCGATGCTGTGACCAAGCGCATCGCCCGCCACCCGCACCGCGACCAGATCCACCTGCTCGGCAATCGCACGGACGTTCGCGAGTTGCTGCATGCCGTCGACATCGTCGCCTTGTCCTCCCAACGGGAGGGCATCCCGTTGTCCATTCTCGAAGCAATGGCGGTCGGCAGAGCCGTGGTCGCCCCAGCCGTCGGAGGCCTGCCAAGCGTTCTTGACCATGGACGGACGGGGCTGTTGGTTCCCCCCGGAGACGCGGACACCTTGAACCAGGCGTTTCGCGACCTCGCCCTCGACGCCAAGCGACGCCGGGCGCTCGGCGACGCCGCTCGCCAGGAGGCCATCGCGCGGTTCGACGTTCGCCAGACCGTGGCAGCCTACGAACGCCTGTACGACACGGTCCGCGTTAGCGCCTGACCATGGCGGTCCTCGTCACCGGCGGTGCCGGCTTCATCGGCTCGGCGCTCGTGGCCAGGCTGCTCGCCCGCGGCGACGTGGTCCATGTGCTGGACGACTTGTCCACGGGGCGGATGGACCGGCTCCCCCCGCACCCCCACCTCCACTTCGTGAAGGGGGACATCTGCGACGCTGGCGCACTTCAGCGTGTGCTCACCGGCGTCGACGTCGCCTTTCACCATGCCGCCATCGCGTCGGTCGCGGCATCCGTCGCGGACCCCGCCCGAAGCATGCACGTCAGCGCGGTCGGGACGGCCCGGCTTCTCGAAGTCGGGCGAGCGACAGGCCTCCGTCGCGTCGTCTTCGCCAGTTCGAGCGCCGTTTACGGCGATGACGCTCCAGTCCCGACCCCGGAAGAGGCCCCGCTCGCCCCGCGCTCGCCCTACGCCGTGGGGAAAGCCTCTGCGGAGGCTCTTCTGCGTTGCGCGGGCGCCCTATATGGCATCGATGCGGTCGTCCTACGCTACTTCAACGTCTACGGGGCCGGCCAGGACCCCAAAGGCGACTACGCCGCAGCCATTCCACGCTTCGTCACCTGTTTGCAGGACGGCCAATCCCCGACATTCTTCGGCGATGGCCGTCAAACTCGCGACTTCTGCCACGTCTCGGACGTCGTCGAAGCCAATCTCGCCGCCGCCGCCGCACCGTCCGCAATGGCGGGACGCGCGTTCAACGTCGGGACCGGACGCCCCATCGACCTCTGGGCCCTCTGGGCCGCGCTGGGTGAGGCGGGGGCCCACCAGCCGCCCGCCCGTTCACCCGTCGTTGCGCCCGCGCGCGCCGGCGATGTCCGCCACAGCACGGCCGACGTGCGACGCGCCGGCGACGAACTCGGCTGGACCGCGCGCGTAGCCTTGGCGACGGGTCTACGGGACCTGTTCGGTACGCCCTGATCGGCCGGCCCGCCATGGGCAGGCTACAAAGCCCCCAACGTGAGCGCGCCGTGCTTCTAGGTCTCGTGCTGACTGGCTGCATCCAGCCCAATTCGGATTTCCCAGGTCTGTCCAACGGCCAGTGCCCGGACGTGACTCAGACCATCCAATCCGAGTTCCGGTCGAGTGGCAAGAAACGAAAGGTGCAGGTCGTCCTGCCGGACGCCCCCCAGGAGGGCATGGGCCTGATCTTCGGCTTTCACGGGCTGAACCCGGCGTCTGCCGACCCGATCACCAAGACGACGGCCGACAACGACATGGCGCGGCACGCCAACGAGCGGAACCTGATGTTCCTGGTGCCCGAAGCCTTGCCGACGAGCCTCGCTCTGCTCGGGGATTTCCTGCTCTGGGGAATCCTGGGGGACGAAGAGGAGGACCTCGTTCTCGTCGACGACCTGCTGATCTGTGCCACGAACACCTGGTCGATCGACGAAGATGCCGTCGCCGTCTGGGGCCACTCCGGCGGGGCCCTGTGGACGAGCCTGTTGACGATGGCGCGCCCCGACGTTTTCAGCAGCGCCACGGAATGGTCTGGCGGCTCTGACGTCACCCTTGGGCTTCCAGGTCTGCAAGGACCCTGGGTCAACTACATCGGCGCCCCCAACATCCCGTACTTCCTGTCCACCGCCGGCGACGCCGACGTCTGGCCGGACCCGTCCGCCGCCGTACTCGACTTTCAGGCGAGCACGTCCTCTCTCGAGGACCAACTCGTCGCCGACGGCATCACGACCGCCCGGTGTGAGCACAATCTGGGTCACTACATCGTCCCCACGAGCCAGTGGGAGTTCTCCCTGGACTGGATGACGCTCAACCGCCGAGGCGAGGCGTCCCCCTACGCCGACGGCACGCTCCCGTTGCCGTCCGAGTGCGCGCTCAGCGGGCCCTGAGAGCCCGCGATCCGCCACCTAGAGCGCAAACGCGTAGTACCCGTAGAAGGCCTGCTGGCCACCCGGCAACGGCGGCGCCATCACCGTGGGGTACTCGACCAAATTCGCGTAGTCCAACCAGGCACATTCCGACGTCTGCCGAATCCAGCCGTACTGGCTTTCGAAAGCGATTTGGTCGTCGAAGCTGACGTACCCCACCTGAAGGACCTCGCCATCACTGTCGATCAGGAACGGGCTCGACGTCTCGAGCAGTGTGAACATCTCTACGTCGGGTCCAACGCCCACCGACCACGGCGCGGCGGCCACGACGTCGATGATCGACGTCGTCCCCCAAACCGATTCGTCCACGGGGCCACAATTCGATGTGGCCTCACCGAGAATCAGGCGTTCCATGGAAAAGGCGTCGCCGGAAATGCCGTTCCCGCTCCCAGTGATCAAGATCATGTCGTAAACTGGGTCGCTACCGACGATGTCGAAATCCACGGAACAAAGGTACGGGCCAACCGCGCCAGGAACCGCGGTTTCACCGTACAGAACGGCCGAAAAGCGCGCCCCCGTCGCGAAGGTCGTGTCCGGTGGCGTACCGATGTAGTAGTCGTGGTACCCACCGGTGTCGTACACCGCGTCCCAACTCACTGAGATGTACGCAGGTTCGATCAGGTCCACGCCCGGCGCCCACGACCACGTCAGGCCGGACACCGGAAAGTCCTCCGCGAAGCAGTCATCGGGGTCCAGGACGCCGTCTCCGTCTGAGTCGGCAAGAGCCGGATTCGTGCCAAGGTCGATCTCTTCGCCATCGCCGAGCCCGTCACCGTCGCTGTCCAACAGCAGTGGATCCGTTCCAATGTCGATCTCGAAGCCATCGCTCAGCGTGTCGAGGTCGGTGTCCTCGGCCAGCGGATTCGTGCCAAGGTCGGCCTCCTCGCCGTCCTCGAGGCCGTCGCCGTCGGAGTCCTTCTCGTTGGGGTCGGTTCCGGCGTCGAATTCGGCACCGTCGTCCAGCCCGTCGCGGTCGGGGTCGTCGTCCGTCGGGTCGGAACCCCATTCAGTCTCGAACAGGTCGTCCAGGCCATCGCCGTCAGAATCCGGATCGAGAGGGTCGGTTCCCCAGAACTCGAGCTCCTCTCCATCGGTGAGGCCGTCGTCGTCGCTATCGGGGTCGTTGGGGTCGCTCCCCCAGTCGTCCTCGGCACCGTCGTCGGCACCGTCGTCGTCACTATCGGCGTCGTTCGGGTCGCTGCCTGCCTCGATCTCCTCGGTGTCCGAAAGCCCGTCGTCGTCGGCGTCCGGCGGGTCCGGCACCTCTGACGCGGGGTCCGACCCCTCCCCGTTGCCAACGGGGCTGTCATCGTCGGACCCAGCGCAGGCGGCCAGCCAGATCGCCAACCACAAGGGGCGGGGACTCATGGGCCGAGGAAGTAGAAGGAGAAGAGCAGCAGGACGCCATCCTGGGACGGTCCGGCCGCGTAGCGGTTGCGGAATCGGCTGTCTTCCGTGTTGTAGATGCCGCACCCATCCGGCGTCGTCCACTCAAAGCCGTACATGACTTCCAGCCCAATGTCGGCGACGTTCCACGACCAGTAGGCGCCATTGAGGAAGTTCTTGTACGCGTTGAAGTAGGTCGGATCGACGGCCGCAATCGTGTCGTCGATCGTATTGGGCGGACCAAAGCCGATGCCGTGGTCCTGGCTCTCAAAGTAGGTGACGAGGTTGTCCGTCCCCCAGTAGTAGTCGTCGACCGGCCCACAGTCCGTCGTCGGATTGGACACCGAGAGGCGCCAATAGTTGATCGGCGGAATGGCAACGGGGTTGAAGTACCCGTCGACGGTCAGCGGCATCTCGGCCTCAGGAATCGCCTCGCTGAACGAGGCGTCGAAGACAACGGAGCACACGGAAACGCCATCATCGAGGATGCCGTCGCCGTTGGGGTCGTCCCACATTTCGTAAGTGATCGTGCCGCTGACGGGCTCCATCGTCCCCGCGACCGGGTCTGACAGCGTGAAGTCGTGCAGCAAGCCATTGTTCAGGCCCGCCTCCATCGTCACGAGCCAGTACTCGGGCGAGTCCATCTCGGCCGCGGGAACCATGTCATCCGCCAAGTCGAGAACCGGGTAGTCCTCGATCAGGCAGTCATCGGCGTCCATGATGCCATCGGCATCGGAGTCTGCCGACTCCGGGTCCGTGCCTTCGGCCAACTCGACGCCATCCGGCATGCCGTCGCTGTCCCCGTCGCCGCTCAGGGGATCGAAGCCCAACAGGAACTCATCGTAGTCGGTCAGGCCATCGCTATCGGTGTCCGGTAGCAAGGGATCGGTACCGAGGTCGGCCTCGTCCCCGTCGTCCAGGCCGTCTCCGTCGGTGTCGGCGACCAGCGGGTCAGACCCGGTCTCTTCACCGTCGTCTAGGCCGTCTCCGTCGGTATCGTCTTCCGTCGGGCTCGTGCCGAGGTCGACTTCCTCACCGTCTTCGACCCCGTCTTCGTCCGAGTCGACCTCGTTGGGGTCCGAACCCCAGAAATCCACCTCGTCGAAGTCGGTCAACCCGTCGTCATCCGAGTCGGGGTCGTTCGGGTCGGTGTCCTCGTCGACCTCCTCGCCGTCCTCGAGGCCGTCGTCGTCCGAGTCCGGATCGTTCGGGTCCGAGCCGAAATCCTCCTCATCTGCGTTGGAAAGCCCATCGCCGTCGTCATCTGGGTCCGTCGTACTGTCCGTGCCACCCGTGCCACCCGTGCCTCCCGTGCCTCCCGTGCCGCCGGTTCCGCCGGCGCCGCCCGTGCCGCCGGTGCCGCCTGCGCCAATCGGGTCGTCCGTCGCAGCCGGCCCGGCCCCGGGATCCTCTCCACATGCCACCAGAAAGGCCAGGACACCGATCCATGACAGCCGCATCACGCCTCCGCTCGCCCAGGCTACCACGGGCGAGCGCCGTCCGCTGCCGGCTCAGGGCCCCGTCTGCGTCACCGGCCACAGCGAGGACGACAGATCCAACGCAAGGTAGTCGGAGAAGTTCGGGTCATAAGCGCCATTGACGAACGAGGAGCCAGGGCTCCCTGAATACGTCGACTCGAAGAACGAGCCCTCGTACACCCACGAAACGTGGACCCCAATCACCGACCCCAGCCCAAGCGCGGCCCGGTCCAACTGGAATTCCACGACCTGGTTGACGTTGTGTTCCGCCTCGAGGCTACCGTTCGTGCCAAGGTAGAAGGCAGATTCTGCCCAAGCGCTCCCGGTCCACGTCAGCAGCGACTGGTAGCTGTCGTCGGCCTTCCACCGAATCACGTAGCGCGCCTCGAACGGCAGGCCAGGCTGTTGCGTGTTGTGAGTGATGCCGGTCATCGTGCCCGGCTCATCGTCACCAAGGTAGATGACGACCCAGTGCTGGTTGCCCCCGAACTGGACGTCGGAGTTCTTGACCGCCAGGTAGAGCTTGTCTTCGTCCCACGTGGCCCAGGTTCCCGTGGTCCCGCCTTGCGTCGTGTCGAAGCGCTCGTCGAAGTCGAACCAGTCGGCCACGGAGCCATCGATCGTGACGGCATGCGCCCAAGCGTCGCCACTGAACGGCGTGACGTTGTCCTTGGCGCGACCAGGACTCCAGCGGGCCGCGGCCACCGAGTTGTGCTGCACGAATGTCGCGCCATCGAGGTCCGGAGACCGGACGAGGCTCGTGTCGGCGGCGCCTTCGGAGCCATACACCACCGTATCCAGCACCACGCCACCAGAGTCCTTGAGCGTCACGGTGTCGCCCGTATTGTTGAGCGCCACCGTGGCCGTGCTGGACACGATGGCCGTCGTTCCTTGGGGCAGCGCGTGGCACCAGACCGACGTCGACAGCTCCTTGCCGAAAGACGGCGTCCCAGACCCGAACACCACGACTGCGTCGCCCGGCCCGAGCACGAGCGCCCCGAACGTGTGCCGGACCGAAATGGCGTCCGAAATTGTGGCCCCCGTCAGGGTCAAGTCATCGTCGCCTGCGTTGACGATCTCGATGAACTCATCGTTCGTCGTACTGACGATGCCGTCGCAATTGGCATCGCCCTCGGTCGCGTGGGGGTCCGCGAGCAGCTCGTTGATCACTGCAACGCCACCGATCACGGGCTCGGGTCCCCCCGTCCCGTCGAACTGCGTGCCATCGAAGAAGCGGCCCGGCGACTGCGCACCCAAGCTGCCGACGAGATCACCGTGATCGAACAGGTCGGCGTCGGTGTCGATTTCGGGCTGACGGACGAGCGACGCGTTTTGTCCGCCTTCGCTGCCCCAGGTGACCGAATCGATCGTCGTCGACTCAAACATCAGCGTGACGGTGTCGCCGGTGTTCGTGAGCCCAAGCAGGCCCGTGCTGGCCGTCTCGAACGTCACGCCCGCCGACGGTGCATCGCACCACGCCCCTGCGCCTGACCCGTCAAAGGTCGGCGTGCCGCCGGCGAAGACCACCACCGCGCCGTTCACGGGGACGATCGTCCCCGGAGCGAACTGGTGCCGCGGAAGCGCCCCATCGCTGAGCACAACCAGCGAGAGGTCCATCGGGTCGGGTCCCGGATTCGCAATCTCGACGAACTCGTCTTCTGTCGTGCTCAGAATGCCGTCGCAGTTGGCATCGCCAAGCGCCGCGTCCGGGTCGGCGAGCACCTCGTTGATGATCGCCTGCAGGTAAGACGTGTCCACGACAGGCGGGTCGATCGGACCCCCACCGCCTCCGTCCCCGGTGTCGCTCGTGTCGGGCGGTGCATCGAGGAAGGTGCCGAGGGCCGCGCGCCGTCCGGGTGACTGCGACGTCGTGGCGTCTTCCATGAGCAGGTGCTTGATGAACGGCGAAGACGCCAACAATTCCGGGCTTCGAGTGAGGCTCTCGTCCTCGCCCCCCGTGCCGTCCCAGGCCGTCGTATCGATCACGACGTCATGTGTGTCGATCAGCGAGATGACGTCGCCGGCATTGCTCAGACCCAAACTGCCCGTAGACGCCACAACGGCGGTCACGCCAGCCGGCAACGGCACGCACCAATCCTTGAACGCGTCGCCATCGAACGAGGGGCTGCCGCCGCCAAAGACGACGATGGCGTCGCCCGGCGACAGCTCCGAGCCGGCGCCAAACACGTGGCGAGGCCCGAAACCGTCCTCCAGGCGAGACCCCGTGAGATCGACGACCTCCGTCGTGTGGTTGACAATTTCGACGAATTCGTCGTCCGACGTATGCACCACGCCGTCGCAATTCGCGTCGCCCAAGACGGCGTCCGGGTCAGCCAACACCTCGTTGATCAGCCCGCCGGCGCTCGAGCCGCCCGGATCCGACGTGTCCGGCGCGCTGTCCTGGAAGCTACCGCCAGCAGCACGGGTCCCTGGGCTGAAGGCCGAAACGGCTGACGGCATCGTCGTATGCAGCACCATGGACGCGCCCGTGACTTCGGGCTTCAGCACGATGCTCTGATCGAAATTGGCGTCCGATCCATAGGTCCGCGTGTCGAGCACGTTGCCGTCGCCATCCGCGACCGTGACGATGTCGCCAGTGTTGCTCAAACCGAGCGTCCCCGTCGACGCCGTCTCGGCAGAGGCGCCAATCGGGAGCGTTGCACACCAGCTCATCGGCAGGCTGCCGTCGAACGTAGGCGTACCACCACCAAACACGACAACCGTCTCGCCCGGTGCCAGCGACGCACCCGTCGGGAAGACGTGCCGGGGACCAAAGCTGTCCGAGATTGTCGCGAGCGACAGATTCACCCAAAGCGCGCTGTCGTTGACGAGTTCGACGAACTCATCGTCGGCGAAGTCTGTCACGCCGTCGCAGTTCGCGTCCCCGATGACATTGGGCGGGTCGGCCAATACCTCGTTGATCCGAAGCGACCCTCCGAAAACAGGCGGAGAACCGGTGTCGTTGAGGCAGGCAAAAGGCGGGATGAGATAATCCGGGACGCAGTCGAACTCGCAGTCCGGGACCTCGCCGACGCGACAAACCGGGAAGGTCGATGACGTCGCCAATGACGTGCCGTCTGGGTCCAGGAACGCGTGCACCTCGTAGGTGCCGACCTCAGCCACCAGCTCCAGAATGCCGCTCGGCTGGGAGAACGTAGACGCCACCTCGGAGTACAAGCCTGTGGTCGGGTCAAGGCCGCTCAGCAGCGTGCCGACGTTTTCGTGGGGGTGCCCCAGGAGGCCTGAAAACGACACCTCGATGAGGTCGCCAACCGTGTACCAGGTCTTGTCGACCGAAACCGACGCCACGGGGCAGGCTGCACTGACGGTCAACGGCGACGACGCGGCGATTTTTCGAGCGGCGTTGAGGAGCCGGATTTCGTACTCGCCTTCGAGGAGGTGATCCACGGCAAAGTCGCCGTGACCCGACGGCGACGAGCCGACGTACGCCCAAACCTCCGAGAAGGCGTCGGCGGGCGAACCCGCCTCAAAGATCCCAACCCAGGCTTCCGTACCGAGAGACACGTTTTCATACGCCACATAGAGCGACGGCGTTCCCGGAGCGATGCAGTGGGGCAACGAAAACACCGCTGGCGCGAGTTCCGCGTCGTAAACGACATCGAAGGCCGCGGATTCGGCGAGAAGGCTGAAAGAGTCCGCGTGCAACGCCCGGAGGACGTACGTGCCCTCGTCGAGGACTTCCAAGATCGTCTCGACGCCGCTGTCGCTGCCGTCCAGGTAGGTCCACCAGACGACGGCATTCGGGTCATCCGGGGCTTCTGTCGCGTCCATGACCGCGAGCACATCAGTCAGTTCGCCCGTCAACCCCGAAAAGGTCGCGACGATGGGCTGGCCCGAGTAGTAGCTAAGCAGATCAGGAGACACCGAGCCCGCCAACGGGACCGCAGGATTGACCGGCTCAAAGTTGACGGTGAAGAGGTCTTGATTGGCGAAGGCCGCGTACGTGTTGTCCATGAACGCGCGCGCCGCGTACTGACCAAGCACCTTTTCGGTCTCGAACGTCCGGCACCCCTCCACCAAGCCGTCGGTGTAGGCCCAGGTCGGCGTTCCGTCGATCCCCACATAAGAGTACAATTCAATTGGGGAAAGCGCACGTTTCGCGATTCCGACCCAGTCCAGCGGATTGCCAGGAGCGCCCGTCCAACACACCTCGACCGGGTCCGAAGGCGTGTAAAGGGTCCGGTCCGCCGCGACCGTCGACGTCCAATCCGCGGGCAATTCAACGGAGAACGTCTCCGACGCGAAAACATCGAACAAGTCGTTGACGTAGCCGCGCACCTCGAAGTCGCCGGGCGGAAGCAACTCGACGCCAGCGGTGTGGTCCATGGCGGACCAGGTGACGTCGCCTTCGTAGTCGCCTTCCGTATAGGCGAAGCCAATGTAGGAGTTCGGCGCCGACCCCGCCAAGGACACGCCGATCCAGTCATGGAAGTAGCCAGGTGCCCCTGCCCAGGAGAAGGTCATCTCCTCGGCTGGATCGTAGATGGCCTGATCGGCCTCCACGTCTGGCGTGATGCCCGGCCCGTACTCCACGGAGAACTCGGCCGACCGGACCAGGATCTCGAGCCCATTGTCCTTGTAGACCCGGATCTCGAGGTGCTCGCCTACGGGCAGGTGGTCGAAAACCACGGTCCCGTTTACGGCGAACGGGGCCCCGAGCCACCAGGAGTAGACGTCGTCCGCCATGTCCGTACGCGCGATCGCGATGAACGTCTGCAGCGTCGTGCCGGACAGGAACGCATAGTCGACGACGGCGACGTCGTCGGTCGTGTAGGACGACTCATCCGTCGTGACGACTTGCGCCGCCGCGGGTTGCGCGAACGCCCAGAACGCCAGCAAGCCGCCGGCCACACGACGTACGAACATGGAACCCCCGCCTGGAACGAGCCCAGGGGTTGGGGATAGCCGCTCCCTCGGGACCCCGGCAACCCCTCCGACAAGGTGCCAGCCGATCGTCACGAATCCGCCTCCTTCGTGCGAGGGGGCGTCGCTCGCGGTAACGTCGGGCCATGTCGCCGTTGCTGTTTGCCCTCGCCTGCGCCTCCCCCGAAACGGACCCTGGCCTGCACGAGGACGTGTCGGGCACCTGCCCGTCCCTCGTGTTGGCCCCGGAGGTCGAACACGAAGTGCTCGCAGCCACCGACCACCACTACTTCACCGACGCCGTCGCGTTCCTGCCTTCCAAGATCGTCCGCAACGACACCGGTTGGGAGGAACTCATGACCGGCCTTGGCATCACGTTGCCAGCGCCGGACTTCACCCTTCAGATGGCCCTGGCGGCCTGGTACGTCGGGGACACCTGCGATGCCGTCTTCGACGGGCACGGCCTGTTCGACGTGGAGGGGACGGTCCACCTGGAGGCTCGCTTTTCCGACGGCTCCGAATGCGGGGGGTGCGACGCGCCCGGCGGTGGCCTGGTGATCGTCGTCACCGAGGCCCACGATCACGACCCCACCGTTTGCCGGCGTGTGGTCGACACCTGCCCTTGAGGCCACGGGCGCTACGCAGGCGGGCCCGATAGCCATGGTTCATGCGACTCATCGTCGTGGCCGATCGCGACCTGCATCCTATCCTGACGCACCTTACGGATGCTTGGGCAAGCGCAGGACACGACGTTGCGCTCTGGGACGACCTGAAGTTCGCGACGTACAGGTCTGAGGTCGCCGACGCATTCGTCCTCGGGGTCTGGCAGAGCAACTTCGCCCGGCTCGCAGCCAAGCTCGTCCCGGTGCGATTCCATCACAACGGCTTCACTGGCGGCACGTTTCGGCGGATGGGGCTGATCTCGCCCATCGACGACATCGTCGACCGCGAAAAGAACATTGCCAAAATCGAACGACGCCTTCGCGACGCTCGAGAGCACTGTGAAACGAAAGCCGCCCTCCTGGCTGGGACCTCCGACGAAGCCCGTGGCGTGGTGCTCGCGCGAGACTGGCTCAAGCGCGTCGATGCGATGGTCGCGGCCAGAGGGCGCGCCTATGTACGCAGCGACCAACGCTACCTCGCGCAACAAATCACCCTCGCAGTCGTATTCTTCCTGATCCGAAGCTTCGACGACTGGATTCAACAGCCAGGGGCCACACCTGCGCCCGCTCCAGAGCGAAGTGGCGCGAGCCAACCCCCCGCCGAACGAGACGGCGAGGACAAATACGTCACCTATACGCCGCCCACCGCGCGACACATCGCGACCGATGCACCGGCCATCAACCGGACGGCGACCCCCATGGCGGGCACCCACCGTGACCGCCTCGCTCGGGACGCCGACCTCGCCGCGCGGGAACTCAGCACAGCGGAAGAGCGGGTTCGAGCACGAGAGGCGCTGCTTGGCAGGACGCCCGTTGGCGCACCCGAGCGGCCGGCCCGCGAACGCGAACTCGAAGCCGCCCAGCGCATGCGCCGGGCGGCAGCCACCCGTGCGAACTCGCTCAAGAAGCAGATCGACGGCAGCTGAGGCCGCCGATCAAACGCCGCTAGCCGTCATGCCTTCACGGGTGCGGCTCAACGCTGGGAAAGACGCAACCCCGGTCGCCACAAGGAGCACCGCCGCGGCAACGAACGGCGCCTCGGGGCCCCAGGCGACGAACAGCCACCCGCCCGTGGCAGGCCCGACCACACGCCCCAACGCGGCCATCGACTGGTTGACCCCCAAAACGAGACCCTGATCCTCTCCCGCTCCGCGGCTGATCACGCCTGACAGCGAGGGGCTGGCCAGGCCTTGACCTGCCGCCATCGCGCAAAAGACGATGGCTACCCCGCCCGCGGGTACAAATGGCAAAGCGCCGACGCTCAAGGCGAGCAGGACCATCCCGATCGGAACGAGGGGTTGTTCACCAAACCGGTCCACGAGGCGCCGAACCGCCCAGCCCTGGGTGACGATCGTCGTGAGGCCAGCGAGGCCGAATAGGCCACCGACTTCCGACGGCCCCATTCCCAATCGCTGACCCGCAAAGAGCGCAAAGGTCGATTCCATCAGCGCAAACGCGGCCGTAAGGCCCGCGGTCAGCCCGATACAGGCCCCAACGCGCGGATGGCGCAGCGCGCGAACCCAGGTTGCCGGCCGCAGCGAACGCTCCGTCGAAGGGCCACCGGGGTGCCGGGTCTCACGCAGCGTGGCGAGTGCAACCAGCCAATTCAGCGCAGAGAGGCCGGCCGCCAACCACAACGGCGCCGTCAGGCCCCACCGCGAAACGAGCCCACCGAGGACCGGCCCGGCCGTGAATCCGAGGCCAAAGGCCACCCCGATCATTCCCATGGCCGCTGCCCGACGCTCCGGGGGCGTCACGTCCGCCAGGGACGCCTGCGCCACGGACAAGTTCGCCGTGGCCAGGCCGTGGAGCCCTCGCCACAGGAACAACATCGCCAAGCTGTCGGCCGCGGCGAAGCCAGCGAGGCAAGTTGCGGTCGCCGCGATGCTCCAGAGCAACACGGGGCGCCGACCGACCCGATCCGAAAGTGCCCCCCAGGCCGGGGCCCCGAGAAACTGCGCCAGGCTGTAGATCGCCATCAGGCCAGTCACGGCCATCGCTGAGGCACCGTGCCGCTCCGCGTAGAACGGCAGCAGCGGAATGACGACGCCGAACCCCAGCAAGTCCAGAAAGACGACCAGCCACACCGTAAACCCAGTTCGACCCACAGACTCCCCGCCCGCTCGTGCTAGCATGCGCAAAGGAGGGATACCGTGTTCGCAAGCCTACTCATCCTCGCTTGTCTCCAGAACGCGCCGCCGGGTCAACCGACCGTGACGCTCGTCGGATCCACCGGTGTCGGCCAGCCGATTGAAATCGCATGGACCGGCCGAGATCCGAACGATGATCTCGTCACGGCTGACATCCGTTGGACCGTTGGCGGCGTCGACCAGCCGACGAAGGGCACCGTCTACGCTGAGGCGCCGAGCCGCGGAACTCCGGTCACCGTCAGCGTTGTCTTGTCAGACGGCAAGCTGGAGTCGAGCGCGGGCGTCTTGGCGTTCGAGATCGACAACACCCCGCCGCAGCCGCCAGAGGTCGTGGTCGCGCCACTGCCGGCCATCGTGAAGGAAGCGCTGGTATGTGCCGCGCCGGACCCCTTCGACGCCGACGGCGACGACCTCTCGGTCACCTACCGCTGGGATCAAGTTTACTCTGCGCTCGATGAGCCCTTGGCCCAAATTGTGTCCGACACGATCCCGATCGGAACGACTCGGGTCGACGATACCTGGCAGTGTACCGCCACCGTGAGCGATGGTGCGGCGGCCGCATCGTCAACGACGGGCCCAATCCCCATCGAAAAAGCGACCAACCTCGTGCCAGGGCCGAATTTCCTCATCGTCCTGCTGGACGATGTCGGCGTCGACTCCACGTCTACCTATGGCCTGCAACCCGACGCACCTCTCACGCCGAGCCTCGACGCCCTGGCGTCGGAAGGACTGCTGTTCCGGAACGCCTACGCCCACCCGGGATGCAGTTCCACGCGCGCCGCACTCCTCACCGGCCGCTACCCGAGCCGAACCGGCATCGGCTCCGCGATGGACTACTACGAAGAGACCACGTGGCTCTCCGAAGGCGAGTTGTCGCTGGCCGATCTCCTCGCCGTCGCGCCCGTGCCCTACATGAGTGGCATGTTCGGCAAGTGGCACTTGGTCGCCGATTTGCATCCCAGCCCATCGACCCACCCGACAGAATTTGGATTTTCCACCTTCAAAGGGACCTTGGATAATCTCCAAGTGACGATCACGCCAAGTCTCGATGAGGCCTCCTATTTCAACTGGGAACTCAACGACAACGGGGTCATCAACTGGACCCAGGACTACGCGACGACCCGTATCGTCGACGAGGCCATCAACTTCATGGCCGATGCGCCGCAGCCCTGGTTCAGCCTGGTGGCGCTGCACGCCGCACACGACCCCAACCACATCCCTCCGGCCGAGCTCGTCCCGAACGGCGTCCCCGCCTACCCACTGGTACAGCGGGACTACTACGTGCCCATGGTCGAGTCTGCCGACACCGAGCTCGGCCGCCTGCTCTCTCATATTCCCGAAGATTCCATCGAAAATACTTGGATCATTGTCCTGGGCGACAATGGCACGCCCGAAGAATCGGTGCTTCCACCGTTCGACCCTGAACGCAGCAAGACTACGGTTTTCGACGGTGGAACCAAGGTCCCCATGGTGGTCGCGGGCCCGTTGATTCCGACCCCTGGTTCCGAGACGGAAGCCCTCGTCCACGTGGTGGATCTCCTTCCGACGCTGGCCCACTTGTCCGGAATTTCGTTGATCGACCCACCCGATGTGGCCGCCGACGTCGCGGTGGATGGCGCTTCGCTGGTGCCCGTTCTCCTCGATCCGGCGGCGACCGCCCGCGAGGCGCTCTACAACGAGCGATTCTCCCCCAACGGTGATCCCGCCACGGCTATCCAACACCACGTGACCGCGAGAAATGCAACCCACCGCTACATCATCATCAGAGACGTCGAACAGCTCTACGAGTATGCCGAAGGCGTCATCGACGAGGGTGAGGACCTGCTATTGTCCGGCGTCCCGCTGACGGAGGACCAACAGGCCAACCTCGACTCTCTCAGGGTCTACGCGACGCACGTCCAGTCCGGCTTCATCTACGAGGGACTGTGATCGCTGCTTCGCTTCTGGCCTGCGCCCTCGCAGACGGGCCTCCGCAACGCACCCGCCAACCTCGGGCGGAGCCCCCCCCGCTGCTCACACTCGACGCGCAGATGGCCGCGCAGCCCAACTTCCTCGTGCTCATGCTCGACGACATCGGCGTCGATCAGGTGGCGACGTGGGAGCGTTCGGACTCCGCGACGCCGACGCCGGAACTCGACGCGCTCGCCGCCCGGGGCCTGCGCTTCGACCGCGCCTACGCCTCCGCCACCTGTTCGCCCGCCCGGTCGGCCCTCCTGACGGGCCGGTCGGCCCGTCGTACCGGTGTAGGCTCGATCGTTCGCGTACTCCAAGACCGCGTGGACCTCCCGACAGAGGCTTGGACCCTGGCAGAGATGCTCGTCGCACGGGGCTACGACACGGCCGCCGTCGGCAAATGGCACCTCAGCGCCCGCTCGACCGCGCTCGGCGGCCGATGGCTCGGGGACCCAGCAGAGCAGGGATTTCGGCGCTTCCGTGGCACGATGGGCAACTTGACGGACGGTGCCGGCCTGTTGCCTGGCCAAGGCTACTACCTGTTCGAACAAGTTGACGACGCCGAGCTTTGGTCCAGGTCAGGGTACGCGACAACCCACCAAGTCGACGACGCCGTGAGCACGCTTTCCGACCTTCGCGAACCCTGGTTTTTATACTTCGCCCCCAACGCGGCCCACGACCCGTTCGATCTTCCTCCTACGGGGCTGGCGTCGACCACGGCCTCCCCGGGAACCCGCGGTGCATATCAGGCCATCATCCGCGCCCTCGACATGGAGATCGGCCGCCTGATGGACGCCCTGTCGCCCGCCGTCGCAGCACGGACCCACATCGTGCTGTTGTCGGACAATGGCAGTCCGAAGTCGGTGATCGTCGAGCCCTTTGACCACAGGCGCGGCAAGGCCACGTTGTACGACGGAGGCACGCAGGTTCCACTTTTGTGGGCCGGTCCCGGCGTCGTCCAGGGGACGACCGACGCCCTCGCACACGCGACCGACATCGTGCCCACAGTGCTGGCGCTGTTGGGCGAAGATCCGTCGACACCCCAGGTGGGCCCCGACGGCCCGGTGTCCTTCGACGGTGTCGATCTGAGCCCTGTGCTGCGCGACCCGGCCGCTGAAGTGCGAACCTACGTTTTTACCAGCCTCCACTGGCCAAATGGCGACCCCGCCGACGCCAACATCGTCGAAGACGCCGTGCGCTCCGACGACTTCAAGCTCATTCGCCGAGCCGACGGCAGCGAGGCCGTGTTCGCCTACGTCGAGGGCGCCGTCGACGAAGGTCCCGAGCTCGACGCCAGCGCGATGACAAGCGCACAGGTGGCGGGGACGGACGCGCTCCGCGCGGCTCTCAGCGCCCATCTCTCCGAAACCGTCTACGAGGGCCGCTGAACCCCACAACGAAAGCGCCCCCGCCGGCGCAAGCCGACGAGGGCGAGGACGCCGCGCGGAGAATCAGCCGATGAGGCGGAGCGCGCCCTGCGACAGGCTGTTGGCCTGGGACAGGATGGATACGCCGGCCTGCTGCATGACTTGGTTCTTGGCCAACGCCGCCGCCTCGGCTGCGAAGTCCGCGTCGCGGATCGACGACTCGGCGCTAGTCAGGTTGTCCGAGTAGGTCTCCAGGTTGGTGATGGCCGTCCCGAGCCGGTTCTGCACGGCACCGTACTGGCTGTGGTAGCCGTTGAGCGTGTCGATCGCCGCATCGAAGGTGTCGAGGGCCGTCACAGCGCCCGCGGCGGTCGAGAGGTCGACGGCGCCAACGCCAAGCGTCGCGGTCGTCAGGTCCCCAAGAGTGATGTCGATCTGGTCGTCCGCGGTCGAACCCGTGCCCACTTGCACCGAGAGTGTGGCGTTCGTGCCGTCGCCCAAGGCTACGCCGTTAAAGGACGTCGTGGACGCGATCCGGTCCACTTCGGCCGAAAGCTGGTCGTATTCGTCTTGAATGTAGGCGCGCTCCTCGCCCGCAAGGGTCTCCGAGGCGGACTGGACGGCCAGTTCACGCATACGCTCGACGATGGAGCCGACCTCGGCCGTCGCGCCTTCCGCGGTGGCGATGACAGAGACGCCGTCGCTCGCGTTGCGGGCGGCGACCTTCAGGCTGGCGCCGGTGGCACGCAGGTTGTTGGCTACCGCGAGGCCGGCGGCGTCATCGGCGGCACGGTTGATACGAAGACCGCTGGACAATTTCTCGAGCGACCCGTTGAGGGCCGACGAACTGCGAGACAGGTTCCGCGACGCATTCATCGCGGCAAGGTTGGTATTAACGGTGAGTCCCATGGTTTACCCCTCGAAAGAAGACATCGTCGCCGACAAGTTGTCAGTGCGAGCCCTCGCCAAATCCCGTCGGATCGGTTTTCCAAACGTTTGAGGGGTCGGCCCTATCAGCCGATTGGATCTCGACGAAAGTCCCCGATCAGGGTCGCACCCGCAGGCGTCGCCAGACCCGTCCCAAGACCGACGTGCGCTTACTCGGAGTGCCACCAGCCAGCATTCTTGGGCACCGACTACGCCGCGACGGCCCCCGCCGACGGGGACCGACGGCGCAATCGAGTCCACAACAGGAGCGCGACGAACCACGGGATGTTCGGCGCGCCCTGACAGCCACAGGTCCCCAACTCGTCTTCGCCTTCTTGGGGGTCGACGACTCCGCAGTCGACGAAGCCGTCGCAGTTGTTGTCGAGACCGTCGAAACAATCCTCGTGACGTTCCGGGCTGATCCAGCCATTCGTGTCGTCGCAGTCACCGGCGTCGACGGTCCAGCCGTCGGCATCGAGGTCGTCGGTGCCTTCGTCGATTTGACCATCGCAATCGTCGTCGACGCCGTTGGGTAGTTCGGGCGCACCCGGGTGAATGGTGTCGTCGTCGTCGTTGCAATCGCCGTCTACTTCCGTCAGTCCGTCCCCGTCGTCGTCGGCAACGTCCGTGCCTTCGTCCAACCCACCGTCGCAGTCGTCATCGACGCCATTGGCGGTCTCGTCGGCGCCGGGAAAGACGCCTTCGTCGTCATCGTTACAGTCGCCGTCGTCCTCGCTGTACCCGTCGCCGTCGTCGTCGTAGGCTTCGCTACCCTCGTCGATGAGGCCGTCGCAGTCGTTGTCGAGGCCATCGAGCAGCTCGGGTGCCCCGTCGTAGACGGTCGGGTCCTCAGGGTCGCAATCGACCACGTCGCCCCAACCGTCGCCATCGTTGTCCGTCGCCCCGTCGTCCACGACGCCGTCACAGTCTTCGTCGATGCCGGTGTCCGGCACCTCGACGGCACCTGGGTGGATCGCGGGGTTCGCGTCGACACAATCGCCAGGGGCCGAGCCATCGGTGCAGGTGGGTCCTTCACAGTAGCCGTCTCCGTCGTCGTCGTAGCACTCCGTCGTTTCGTCGACGATCCCGTCGCAGTCGTCGTCCTTGTTGTTGCAAACTTCGTTTGCGCCCGGGTGGATGTTCGGATCGGCGTCATTGCAGTCGCCGCCGGCCTCGGCCACACCGTCGCCGTCGCCGTCACCCAGGTCCGTCCCCTCGTCGACGAGGCCGTCGCAGTCATCATCGATCCCGTTCGCCACCTCGCTGAGGCCGGGCGCAATCTCCGAATCGCCGTCGTGGCAGTCGCCCTCACAGGTACTGACCCCGTCATCGTCCGCGTCGAAGGGGTTCAACCACGGGTCGTCGTCGTCGCAGTCGTCGCACGTGAACGCCCCGTCTCCGTCAAAGTCCGCCTCGTCGGCCAAATCCGGACACGGGTCGCAATCGTCGTCCGCGCCGTCGCCGTCAGAGTCCACGTCGGGCGCGATGCAATCGTCGCAGTCGTCGGGCACGCCGTCTTCGTCGCCATCCGACGCATCGTCGAACCCTTCGCAGGCATCGCAGTCATCAGGAACGGTGTCGAGGTCCGTGTCGACGAGGTCATCGCCCCCATCGCAGATGTCGCAGGGATCGGCGACGCTGTCGCCATCCGTATCCTCGGTCCCCCCGTCACAGTCGTCGCAGTCGTCCGGGACCCCGTCGAGGTCGCCGTCGATACGGTCGTCGCCGCCGTCGCAAATGTCGCAGTCGTCGGGAACGGTGTCGGCATCCGACTCCTGGCGGTCGTCGCCGCCCGGGCAGGCGTCACAATCGTCGGGCACGCCGTCGGCATCGGTCTCCACCCGGTCGTCGCCTCCGAGGCAGATGTCGCAATCGTCACCTGCGCCGTCGCCGTCCCCATCCGCTTGGCTGTCGCGGCAGTCAATGGCTGCGCCGGCGACGATGTGCTCAGCCAACAGGTCGGCGTCGGCCGCGGTCACCGCGCCGTCGCCATCGAGATCGCCACCCCAGAGCTGACACTCCGACGGGACCACGACGCCCGTGGCGAGCTTGGTCGCCAGCGTCGTGACGTCCGAGAGATCCACGTCGCCGTCCAAATCGACGTCGCCACAGGGCGTCTCGCAGCCGGCGCCAGGGCAGATGTCGCAGGCATCGCCGACCCCGTCGCCATCGATGTCGGCCTGAGCCGGGTCGCCGATCCCCGGACAGACATCGCAGGCGTCGCCGACGCTGTCGGCGTCTCCGTCGCTCTGATCATCGGCGAGGCCAAGGCAGAGGTCGCAGGCATCCCCGGCGCCGTCTCCGTCGCCGTCGGCCTGATCGTTGGGCGTCCCCTCACAATTGTCGCAGCCGTCGGCCACGGCATCCAGATCGTCGTCCACGTCGTCGGGGTGGCCAGCGCAAACATCACACGCGTTGGCGACGCCGTCGGCGTCATCGTCGACCAGGTCGCCGACACAGTCGTCGCAGCCGTTAGGGACCGCGTCGCCATCGTCGTCTTGAAAGTCGTCGAACCCGGGGCAGATGTCGCAGGCATCGCCCACGAGGTCGACGTCGTCGTCGGCCTGGTCGTTGGCCAGACCCAGACAGTTGTCGCAGCCGTCGGCGAAGGCATCGAGGTCCTCGTCGACGAAGTCATCGGAGCCCGGACAAGCGTCACAAACGTCGCCGCGACCGTCGAGGTCGTCGTCGGACTGATCGGCATTCGCGTCGTCGGTGCAGTTGTCGCAGGCGTCCGGCGCGCTGTCACCATCGAAATCCGCAAGGTCGTCGAATCCGACACAACGGTCGCAAGCGTCGCCAACGGCGTCGCCGTCCCCATCCTCCTGGCCCGGATCCGCGTCGAGAGGGCACACGTCACAGCCGTCCGCCACCCCGTCGACGTCCAAGTCCAGGCCGTCGTCATGCCCCGGACAGGCGTCGCAGCCATCGGCAGTGCCGTCGGCGTCGGCGTCTTCGAGGTCGCTCGCCCCGGGACAGGCATCGCACACATCGCCGATGGTGTCGGCGTCGGCGTCGGCCTGGTCGCCATTCGCGTCGTCGGCGCAATTGTCGCAGCCGTCGGGGACGACGTCGCCATCGCGGTCGAGGAAGTCGTCGGAGCCCGGACAGAGGTCGCAGGCATCCCCGCTTCCGTCGAAATCGGCGTCGTCTTGGTCGGGGTCCGGGTCGAGCGGACACAGGTCGCAGTCGTCGGGGACGAGGTCGAGATCCTCGTCGGCCAGATCGTCGCCGCCTGGGCACACGTCGCACGCGTTGCCTACGAGGTCGCCGTCGTCATCCTTTTGACTCGGGTTCGCGTCCGACGGGCAGTTGTCGCAGCCGTCGGCATGTCCGTCGACGTCCTCGTCGACCGTATCGTCGGCCCCGTCACATTCGTCACACACGTCGCCCACGCTGTCGCCGTCCGCGTCGGCCTGGTCGGCATTCCCATCCTCGGGACAGTTGTCACAAGCGTCGGGGACAACATCGAGGTCGTCGTCGGCGAAATCGTCAAAGCCCGGGCAGGCATCACAGACGTCGCCGACGCCGTCAAAATCCCCGTCTTCCTGGCCCGGGTCGGCGATCTCGGGACAGATGTCGCAACCGTCGGGGACGAGGTCGAGGTCCATGTCCTGAAGGTCGTCGAATCCGTTGCAGGTGTCGCAGACGTTGCCAACGCCATCGCCATCGACGTCGAGCTGAGATGGGTTGGGGTCGTTCGGGCAGTTGTCGCAGGCGTCGGGAGCACTGTCCGCGTCGGCATCCACGCGGTCGTCCACGCCCGGGCAGGCGTCGCAAGCATCTCCAACCGTGTCGACGTCTTCGTCGGCCTGATCAAAATTCGGGTCCACCTCGCAGTTGTCGCAGGCGTCTGGCACGAGGTCGACGTCGACGTCCCCTGTATGGACGGCTCGGTCGTCGCAATCCCCGCCCCCACAGATGCCCTCGCGGTCGAGGAAGCCATCCTGGTCGTCGTCGCAGCAGGTCTCGAAGTTCCAGCAGTCGCCGTCGACGCAGTCGGTCATCCCGTCCGTGTCGTTGTCGATCCCGTCGTCGCAGATTTCGACGCACGCCGGGTCCCCGATGCAGTCGGCATCGAAGCAGTCCTTGTGGCCGTCGACGTCATCATCGAGGCCGTTGGAGCAGTCCTCCTGGCAGAACGGGTGGAGGAAGCAGTCGCTGTCCGCGCAGTCTTTGGCCCCGTCCAGGTCGTTGTCGATCCCGTCGTCGCAGACCTCCCCGCACAGCGGAGCGCCGCCGCAGTCCGGATCATCGCAGTCCACCAAGCCATCGCAGTCCTCGTCGATGCCCCCGAGGCACTCCTCTTCGCCGATCGGGCTGGCATCGAAATCGGTGGGGTCGCAGTCGCCGTCCCCTGCCGTGAAGCCGTCGCCGTCGAAGTCCTCGGCGTCGCCTTCCAAGCTACCGCCCACGCCGGGCAAGGCCCCGCAACCCGACGCTCCGCCTGTGACGACGATCGGGCAGGCCGAGCCCGACGTGTCCCAATGCACTTCGACGATACCGCCGCCACCGCCGCCGCCTGCGTCGTCCGCGATGGACCCGTACCCACCCCGGGCGAACAACGTACCGGTACAGGTCAGGACGTCGGACCGCAGGACGATTCCGCCGCCCGCGCCCCCACCCGACGCGTCATTGTTGTAGAGCTGGCCGGCATCTCCGTCGGCATAGACGTTGCCGGCGATCACCATGACGTCGGCGACAAGTGTCACCCCGCCGCCGCCCGCCCCACCCAAACCGCCGTAGTCGCCGTCGCCGCTACCCGCCGCGCCGCCAGCCGAACCCATGTCCGCGATGTCGGGCGTCAGGTCCGGCACCGCCGGACCGCCAGGCGGCCCGACGCCGACGCACCCGTCCCCCGAACCGCGGCCCCCGGGTCCGCCGTGGCCACCGCCGCCGCCGCCGTCCTGACAACAGGCGCCACCAATCCCACCGCCGGGCCCTTCGCCGTTCGCGTTGGTCATCCCGCGATAGCCCGCGCCCGTGGCGACGATGGAAGACGTGGCGTCCAGGGTCAGCGTGGTCGCCGTGATCTCCACCGTCCCCGTCCCTGCAACGCCGACGTAGTCAGGCACGACGAGCTTCCCGCCGTTGCGGATGGTGACGGTGTCGAACGTCGCGCTGCCGCCCAGCACAACTGTGGTTCCGTCGACGACGAGATCAACCGCAGAAGCTTGGGAGGCCAGAAGCAGAAAAAGAGGCAGCATCCGGCAATCCTACCATGTACCGCCATCGACCCCGCCAAAAAAAAGTGCATCTAGGCTCGGAACTCCCTTGGCCCCTCCAGCGGGAGGAACCGAAGCCGGGACGTGCCGGGCTCGGCTCGATAGGGGCGGCCATTGGGAGGAAACGTGCTTAGACGCAGCCTGATCCCTATTTTTTCCTTGGCGCTGGCGGCGGGCTGCAGCTGCAGCGAAATCGCGGTCCACGACATTCCGAACGAACCGCCGGTCGTCGACATCCTGTCCCACGATGACGGCGACGCTGCGCTCGAGGGGTACGTGGCCAACTTTCGCGCGAACATCACCGACGACGAGCCCCCAGAAGCATCGACAGCCACCTGGTTTCTCGGCGACGAAGTCATCTGTCAGGCGCCGCCCGAACCCATCGGCGTGACCGAATGCGGCATCCTCATCCCACTCGCTGATTCCCATCGGGTCCGCGTCGAAATTCAGGACGTCGAGCTCGCCATCGCCGAAGACGACGTCAAGGTCAACGTCACCCCCACGTTGCCGCCGACCGCGACCATCCTCGCGCCCCTTGCGGGCGTTCGCTACTACCGCAACGTCGATGTGCCGCTTGTGGCCCGTCTCGCCGACGCCGAAGACACCCCAGATCTCTTGGTGGCCTCTTGGAGTGGGGACATCGCCGGTTCAATTGGCACCGACCTTCCAGCCGACGCCGACGGCGTCAGCACGAGCCAGGCGCCTCTGGCCCAGGGGCCGCACACGCTGACCGTCGTGGCCCGCGACGTCACCGGCAAGACGGGGGAGGCGACCGTCACCATCGACGTCGGCGGCGACAACCACGCGCCGACCTGCGACATTCTCAGCCCCGTCGACGATCAGATTGCGACGGTCGACCAGCCATTCCTGTTCGACGCGCGCGCTAACGACGAGGATGTCGGACCCCTCCTGCTCACCGTCACCTGGTCTTCGGACATCCAAGGCCAGCTCGACACCGTCATTCCCGACGCCGTTGGCATCGTGGACTGGTTGTCTCCGCCGTTGATCCGCGGGACGCATCTGATTGAAATGAAGGCGATCGACGATGCCGGCTGGTCCTGCACCGATACCGTTCGACTCGACGTGTCCAACGAAGCGCCCACCGTGCCCGTCGTACACATCGAGCCCGAGAACCCGTACGCGTTGCAAGACCTCGTCTGCCTCATCGATGTGGAGTCGGAAGACCCCGAGGGCGAGGACGTCACCCACGTGTTCCAGTGGCTGCGCGATGGCTCGGAATTCAACGTCACGTCGACCACCACGTGGCCGGGCGACACGATCGACGCTGCGTACATCGCGCCGGGCCAGATTTGGGTGTGCGAAGTTCGCGGCGACGACGGCATCGGGACCGGAAGCCCCGGTGTAGATTCTGTCACCGTGGACTCACCCACCGTCGTCTCCGTGGGGGTCGGCTACGACCACAGCTGCCAGATCGACGACGCGGTGACGAGCACCTGCTGGGGCAGCTCCGGCTTCGGCGTCCTCGGTCTCAATGGAGGGACCTACACCGCGATCACCGCAGGCAAGAATCACACCTGCGCGCTCGACCCCCTTGGCGTCGTGTCCTGCGTGGGCCAAGATTCGCTCGGCCAGGCCGACACGACGGGCCTCGTTGGCACCATCGTCGCGCTCGAGGCCGGCCAGTTCTTCAACTGTGCCCTCGACGCCTCCGACGGCGTCCAATGCTGGGGTTCGAACACCGAGTTGCAATCCGACACGTCAGGGCTGACCGGCAACTACGAGCGTGTCACGGCCGGCTTCCAGCACGCCTGCGCCATCGAAGTCGATGACGACGTGGTCTGCTGGGGGTCCGATGCCTACGGCCGGGCCACCCCGCCCAACGGCGTGAAGATGTCCGCTGTCAGCGCCGGTACCAGCCATACGTGCGGCATCGACCTCGCCGGCGTTCTTCACTGCTGGGGCCGCGACAACCTGGGCCAACTCGACGCACCCCTGGGGTCCTTCGAAAGCCTCTCGTGCGGGGACGACTTCTCGTGCGCCGTCGACGGGACGGGCACCATTCACTGCTGGGGTCTCTACACCGACGCCGGCGAACTCAACGGTCCACCGATCGGCACGTTCACGCAGGTCGACGTCGCCGAACACGCCTGTGCCGTAGACGACGCCGGGGTCGCCACCTGCTGGGGCGAAAACGCGAACGGCGAGGCGACCGCTCCCACCATTTGGTGGTGAGCCGGCGGTGGCCTACTCGGCCATCCAGATTCCCGCGCCTGCGCCGCCCCACGAACCCATGTCGCACTTGGACCCGTCAGCGTCCGAGCGCGCGGGGTCCCCGGCGTCGACGAGTGGCGAAACCTCAAGCAGGTGCAGGTCCCACGCGCCGGCATCCTCGCTCGCCGTGTCCACGAACAGTGGCGGCGTGTCCAAGTTGCCGTCCGCCAGGTTCGGGCCAGGGAAGTGGTCGTAGAGGTCCTTGACACCCATGTCGGTCACGTCGCTGTACACGATCGACACGGAATGCGCCTGGCCCGTCTCTACCGCGAGGATTCGTCCCGACCCGCCTCCGATGTCGTTCGTGGACAGGATGCTGTTCGCGATGATCACTCCGCAACGCGAAGCGGCCTGGCCGGCGTTTGCGACCCAGAACAGGCCTCCCGTCAGCGCGCCACCGTCGATAACGTTCCCCACCATGTCGACCTGTTGGAGCTCCGGCACCGTGGCCGGCGCGCCCATTCGGAACACGCCACCTTCGATTTCCGGGTCGAATCCCAGCGCCGTGACAGTATTCGCGAGAATCCGTCCATTTTCCATATAGAGGTCGGAGGCGTCGGCGAGGTCGAAAAGTCCGCCGAGCACGTCCTCGCCGAGCACGTCGTTGCCGACAAAGGTGCAGCCCAGGCACGTCGCCGCGCTCCTTCTCAGGTACGCGAGGCCGCCTTGAACGTCGAACCCGCCTTCGCCATCCACGACCAAGCTATTGCTTGCCACCGTGAGCCGTTCCATCGTCAGGGGGCTGTCCTCGAGCCAAAACACGCCCCCTTGCAGTTCCGACGCCTGTCGATCCAGGACGATGCCCGACACGGTGACGTCCACGAGGCTACCCGTCGTGCCGGACGCCCACACGGCGAGGCCCTGACAGGACTCCGTCGAGCCGCAGCTTGCGCCTTCGATGACCGCTTGGGACAATGTCGGCGAGCCGCCGGTCCAACGCACGGATGCACCCACATCCCCAACGCCGCCGCGCAGCGTGACGCCGCTCAACACACCATCGCCGGACATCGCGACGATCGGGGATCCGCCCTCCAGAACCGTGAGATCTGCCCCTTCGCCCGTCACGGTGACGGCCTTGTTGCCCCAATCGGCGCCACCCACATGGGTTCCCGCCGCCAAACAAATCACCTCGCCGTCGGCCGCGGCGGCCAAGGCGTCTGCCAACGTCGGGTACTCTGCCGGAACGGACCGATCTTCTGCAGCGCCGTCGCAGTCGTCGTCCAGACCATTGCAGCGTTCCAGCGCCCCAGGGAAGATGTCGGAATCCGCGTCGTCGCAATCTCCGGAGACGTCGGAACCACCCTCCGCTGGCCGGCACCCTGAGCCCAAATCGCCGCCGACGCCATCGGCATCGGCATCGACGAACCAGGGGTCGGCGCTCGGTTCGTCATCCACCGCTCCCGAGCAATCGTTGTCGATGCCGTCGCACCGCTCGACCGCGCCTGGGCGAATCGCCGGGTCAGCGTCGTCACAATCGACCGGCGTCGTCACCTCACAGGCGCCCTGGGCCCTATGGCCATCGCCGTCCGCGTCGGGCGGCGTCACGCAATCCTCGGCCTGTCCGCACGCCCACAACATCCAAGCGAAGCCCATCAATCCACCGCCTGAACGACCAGGTCACTCGATCCGTCCGCCTCGAACGCGTACGCGTAGACGCCATAATGAACTTCCGTGCAGCCGGGATCGGTGAACGCCAGCGCCGCCGTCCCTCCCTCCTGAGGCGCCTCTGGGAAGATGAGCTCACACGCCCAACCTTCTCCGTGAAAGGTGCAATCCACGCCCTCGACGAGGCCTACGTCGTCCGCGGCCGGCGAGTTGTAGGACAACCAAGCCGACGCGTCAGTCAAATCGGCGCCTACGAAACGGTCGCAAACCTCAGCACCCGTGCTGCTCATCGTCGGAACCACATCGAGTCTACACAAACCGCTACTTTCGGCGAGCCAGTCGATCGTCGGGTCCGGCGCGGCGCGAAGCAACGCGCCATCCACCGGGAGGTCGGCCGCCCGGTCGAGACACGCAAGCACGTCACCCGCCGCAAATTGGTCGACGGCAGCACGGCACCCCCACCACACGACGAACACGGCGCCTCCGGGCCGCGTCTATCCGCGGACCTGCGCGCCTGATGCGCTGCGACGGCGCAACCGTGCCCAAAGCAGCATCGCTGCGGGCCAGGGCAGGTTGGGCGCGCCTTGGCAGCCACAGGTCCCGATTTCCTCTTCGTCCTCCGGCGTCCGACTGTCGTCGCAGTCGACCTCGCCGTCGCAGTTGTTGTCGAGGCCGTCGTAGCAGTCCTCGAGGCGCTCGGGATTCACCCAACCGTTCTCGTCGTCGCAGTCTCCGGCTTCGACCGTCCATCCGTCGGCGTCGAGGTCGTCGGTGCCTTCGTCGATCTGCCCGTCGCAGTCGTCGTCCAACCCGTTGGGCAGCTCAGGCGCCCCGGGGTGGATGTCGACGTTGTCGTCATCGCAGTCGCCATCGACCTCGGTCAGACCATCGCCATCGTCGTCGACTGCGTCGGTCCCCTCGTCCAGGAGGCCGTCGCAGTCGTCGTCCACGCCATTTCCGGTCTCCTCGGCGCCCGGGAACACCCTGTCGTCGGCGTCATTGCAGTCGCCGAGGTCTTCGCTCAGGCCATCACCGTCGTCGTCAAAGCTGTCGCGTCCTTCATCGATCTGGCCGTCGCAGTCGTTGTCGAGCCCGTCGACCAACTCCGGCGCGCCCTCGTGCACCGTCGGGTCACCGGGTTCGCAGTCGACCGTGTCGGCAAAGCCGTCACCATCGTCATCGGGTGAGCCGTCGTCGACGATGCCGTCGCAGTCGTCGTCAATGCCGTTGTCGGCCACCTCCTCCGCGTCGGGGTGGATGGCGACGTTGGAATCCACACAATCACCCGGATCGGACCCATCCGTGCAGTTTGGCCCCTCGCAGAACCCGTCGAGGTCGTCGTCGAAGCACTCGGTGGTCTCGTCGACGACACCGTCGCAGTCGTCATCCTTGGCGTTGCACACCTCTCGGGCGCCGGGGTGAATCGCGGGGTCGGCGTCGTTACAATCCCCGCCCGCTTCGGCCACGCCGTCGCCGTCGCCGTCGCCAAGGTCGGTTCCCTCGTCGACGACCCCGTCGCAGTCGTCGTCGATCCCGTTGGCCAGCTCGGTCAGGCCCGGCGCGATCTCCGCGTCGCCGTCGTGGCAGTCGCCGTCGCAACTGCTCACGCCGTCGGCATCGAGGTCGAACGGATGCAGCGCTGGGGCATCGTCGTCGCAGTCATCGCAGCTGAAAGCGCCATCGCCGTCGAAATCGGCCTCATCGGCCAAATCCGGGCACGGGTCGCAGTCGTCGTCCAGCCCGTCGCTGTCCGAGTCGACATCGGGAGCGATGCAGTCGTCGCAGTCGTCCGGAATGGCGTCTTCGTCCGTGTCCAGGGCGTCGTCGAAGCCTTCGCAGGCGTCGCAGCCGTCGGGCACCAGGTCGAGGTCGGTATCGACGTCGTCGGCGAAGCCCTCGCAGATGTCGCAGGGATCGGCGACACCGTCGCCGTCGGCGTCATCCGCCGTGCCGTCACAATCGTCGCAGTCGTCGGGGATTCCGTCGAGGTCACCGTCGAGGCGGTCATCACCACCATCGCAGACGTCACAGTCGTCGGGAACTGTGTCCGCATCC
Source organism: Pseudomonadota bacterium (assembly GCA_005776945.1). Taxonomy (GTDB): domain Bacteria; phylum Myxococcota_A; class UBA796; order UBA796; genus SXOB01. Next base: position 31,623 of record SXOB01000030.1, on the reverse strand, counting down.
GACTCCTGACGGTCGTCGCCACCCGGACATGCGTCACAATCGTCGGGAACGCCGTCGGCGTCCGACTCGGCGCGGTCGTCCCCGCCGGGACAGATGTCGCAGTCGTCCCCCACGCTGTCGCCGTCGGTGTCGGCCTGGCTGTCGCGGCAGTCGATGGGGGCCCCGCCAACGACGTGGTCGGCCAACAAGTCAGCGTCCGCCGCCGTGACCGAACCGTCGCCATCGAGGTCGCCACCCCAAAGCTGGCACTCTGACGGGACGACAACGCCCGTCGCAAGCTTGGTCGCCAACGTGGTGACGTCGGAGACGTCCACGTCGCCGTCGAGATCGACGTCGCCACATGGCGTGTCGCAGCCCGACGACGGGCAGATGTCGCAGGCATCGCCCACGCCGTCACCGTCGCCATCGGCCTGACCCGGATCGAGCGTCGCCGGACAAACGTCGCAAGCGTCGCCAACGGCGTCGCCGTCGCCATCGCTCTGGTCGTCGGCCACGCCGAGGCAAAGGTCGCAGGCGTCGCCCGCGCCGTCGGCGTCGTCGTCGGCCTGATCGTTGCCGAGGCCCACACAATTGTCACAGCCGTCAGCGACGGCATCGAGGTCGTCGTCGAGGTCGTCGGGGTGGCCTGGACAGACGTCGCAAGCATTGGCCACGCCGTCGCCGTCATCGTCCACCAGGTCGCCGACGCAGTCATCGCACCCGTTGGGAACCGTGTCGCCGTCGTCGTCCTGAAGGTCGTCGAATCCGGGGCAGACATCGCACGCGTCACCAACGAGGTCGAAGTCCTCGTCGGCCTGGTCGTTGGTCAGACCGACGCAGTTGTCGCAGCCATCGGCAAACGTGTCGATGTCCTCGTCGAGGAAGTCATCCGAGCCGGGGCAAACGTCGCAAACGTCGCCGTTTCCGTCGAGGTCTTCGTCGGCTTGGTCGGCGTTCGCATCATCGGCGCAGTTGTCACACGCGTCCGGGGCGCTGTCCGCGTCGATGTCCTCGCGGTCGTCAGAGCCGACGCAACGATCGCAGGCGTCGCCCACCCCGTCCAAGTCGGCATCTTCCTGCCCGGGGTCGGAATCGAGCGGACAGCCGTCGCAGCCGTCGGCCACCCCGTCCACGTCCGTGTCGAGGTTGTCGTCGTGGCCGACACAAGCGTCGCAACCATCGGCGACGCCGTCGGCGTCTTCATCCACCCGATCGTCTGAACCCGGGCACGCGTCGCACACGTCGCCCACGAGGTCCACGTCGACGTCGGCCTGATCGGCGTTGATGTCGTCGGCGCAGTTGTCGCAGTCGTCGGGGACGACGTCGCCGTCCCGGTCGAGGAAGTCATCCGACCCGGCGCAAAGGTCGCAAGCATCCCCGTTCCCGTCGAAGTCGGCGTCCTCTTGGCCGGGGTCCGCGACAGAGGGGCAGACGTCGCAGGCGTCGGGGACGAGGTCCACGTCCTCGTCTGCGAGATCGTCGGCTCCCGGGCACGCGTCACAGGCGTTGCCGACGAAGTCGCCATCGTCGTCCTTCTGGGTCGGATTCGGGTCGAGCGGACAGTTGTCACAACCGTCGACGTGACCATCCCCGTCCTCGTCGAGCGAGTCGTCCGAGTCAGGGCACACGTCACACACGTCGCCGACGCCGTCGGCATCGGCGTCCGCCTGGTCGGCATTCCCGTCGTCGGGACAGTTGTCGCAGTCGTTGGGGACGACATCCAGGTCGTCGTCGTCGAGGTCGTCGAATCCAGGGCAGGCGTCGCAGAGGTCGCCCACACCATCGAGGTCGGCGTCTTCTTGACCCGGGTCGGCCACGTCGGGGCACACGTCGCAACCGTCGGCCACGCCGTCCACATCGAAATCGTCGAGGTCGTCGAAGCCATTGCAAGTGTCGCAGACGTTGCCAACACCGTCACCGTCTACGTCGACTTGGGACGGATTCGGATCTTCCGGGCAGTTGTCGCAGTCGTCGGGGTCGCTGTCGCCGTCGATGTCGGCGAGGTCGTCGGCGCCGGGGCAAACGTCGCAGGCATCTCCGACCGTGTCGAGGTCTGCGTCTTCCTGGCCGGGGTCGGAGACCTCCGGGCAAAGGTCGCAGCCGTCGGCCACGCCATCCACGTCGACGTCATCGTTGTCGTCGAAGCCGGGGCACGCGTCGCAGACGTCGCCCACGCCGTCGAGGTCGTCGTCGAACTGATCGGGATTGTTGTCGAGAATGCAATTGTCGCAGCCGTCGGCGATCACGTCTCCGTCGCCGTCCTCGTTGTCGTCGTGGCCTGGACACGTGTCGCAAGTGTCGCCCACACCGTCGACATCGCCATCGGCTTGCGACGGATTGGGGTCAACAGGGCAGTTGTCGCACGCCGCGGGCGCGCCGTCGCCGTCGCCATCGTCGAGGTCGTCCTCACCCGGGCAGGCGTCGCACGCGTCGCCAACCGTGTCTCCGTCGGCGTCGGCCTGGTCGAAATTGGCAGCCGCGTCGCAGTTGTCGCAGGTGTCGGGCACGAGGTCGAAGTCCAAGTCTCCGACGTCGAAGACGCGGTCGTCGCAATCTCCGCCGCCACAGGTGCCCTCACGATCGACGAAGCCGTCTTGATCGTCGTCGCAGCAGGTCGCGAGTTCCCAGCAGTCGGCATCGACGCAGTCGATCATCGCGTCTAGGTCGTTGTCGATCCCGTCGTCACAGACCTCCATACACGCGGGATCGCCGGCGCAGTCGGCGTCGGCGCAGTCCTTGTGGCCATCGAAGTCGTCGTCGACGCCGTTGGAACAATCCTCGCCACATGCCGGGTCGCCGAAACAGTCGCCGTCGGCGCAGTCCTTGAGCCCATCAAAGTCGTTGTCGATCCCGTCGTCGCAGATTTCCGCACACGCGGGATCCAAGGCGCAGTCCGGATCGGCGCAGTCCTTGAGCCCGTCGACATCGTCGTCGAGGAAGTTCGTGCAGTCCTCGGCACACGCCGGATCCGTCGTGCAGTCCAGGCTGTCCAGGCAGTCCGTCAGCCCGTCGAAGTCGTTGTCGACGCCGTCGTCACAGTCCTCCAGGCACTCGGGCTGGCCCACGCAGTCTGGATCTTCGCAGTCGACGTCGCCGTCGAAGTCATTGTCGAGGCTGTCATCACAAACCTCGTCACAAACGGGGTCCAACTCGCAGTCGACCAGGTCGGCGCAATCCGTCAGCCCGTCGAAGTCGTTGTCGAGCGTGTCGTCGCAGTCTTCCGGCGACGGCGTGATGAGCAGCGTGTACTCGTTGATGTACAGCTCGACGATGTCGTCGGTGCCGTCAGCGTCACCATCGCGACCGTTGTAGTCGATGGGGCTCAGGCCATTGAGAATCGTCAGGCCCGCGTTGACGACGGCAATCGACCCCGGTCCCACGCCGCTGTCGAAGCAGTCGACCTTCGTCCCGCCCGCAATGGGCGTGAGCTGATCGCCGTTGTCGAGGATCGGGTCGGGCGACTTGAACAGCATCGGGTTCGGCAGCGGCGACACGCCGCCGTGAAGGTCCGTTGGGCTCGCCGTGCACTTGTGCGTGTTCCGCTGCGTCGTGAACTCGACCGTCGTCACGCCCAAGGCCGACTTGACCGCCGTCTCCCCGTCTAGATTCCAATAGTGAAAGATCAGCGGCTTCGCGACCGTGATCCGGTCCAGCGTCCGGTTCCGGATCTCGGTCGGGATAAAGTTGTAGGCAGAGTCGACGACGACAAGGTCCCAAGCGCCCCCGTCGTACTGGGTCTGGAACGTGCTGGCGCTGTTCGTCGCCACCGCCGTGTACCCCAGCGCCGTTGCGGCCTGAAGCGGCGGAATGTCGGGCGAAACATACTGATCGTAGAAAATCAAAACTGACTGGGCGTACGCTGCCGAAGGCAGCCCAACCGCGACCCCCGAAAGGGCCCACACCAAGGCACGACGCATCATGGCGACACCCTACAGGACATGGGCCCTCAACTCAAGGCATCGTTGAATAGACGCGCCAGTCGTCAAAGAGGTCTGAAGCGCCTCTGCGCGCCACCTCCCGAAACCCCGCATCGAGCAGCGCCTTCTCCTCCCTTGGGTAGGCAAGCACGATGGTGGCGCCCACCGCCCCGGCCCGACGGGCCACGGAGGCCACGATGCTCGCCTCGAAGGGGTTGTACAAGAACAGCACCAGCGGACCCAGGGGTAGCGGCAGGGCACCTGCGTCCCCCTCCACCACCGCGATGTCGTGGCTACGGCGAAGCGCGTCGGGACGCTGGACGTTCCACCTCGCTGTCGATGCGAGCGACGGGACGATCTCCACGCCCACGACGCGGCGGAACCGCCTTCGCGCCGCGAGGATCAGAACGCGCCCTTTCCCGCACCCGAGATCGACAAAGGTGGCATCGGGCCGATCGCCGAGGTGATCGAGGATCTCCTCCACATCGGCGATGGCCGCGGGCTCGTAGTCCAACGTCCATCCCGCAGTGTCCACGCCCAATCCTTCGTCGAAGGCCACACACGCCGCAGAGCCGGCGGCCTGCCAACGCCACCGCCAATACGCCAGGATCTCGCCCAACAGGCGTCACTCAAGCGCCGTGGCGCGAGCCCACGGGTGCAGGCGCAGGGCCGCCACTTCCATCGGATGGTTGAGCGCATCGATGGCGCCTCGAAGCTGCCGGACCTCCGCAAGGCGGGCCGCGATGTCCCCTCCGTGGCTACGCGCCCACCGAAGTTGAGCCACGGCCAGCTCGAGTCTCAGCGGAAGGAGGGTCTGGAACTCGGAGTGCCCCGCAAGAGGGCCCGCGAGGTCGTCGATGGCCAGCCGTTCTGGCAGCGCCCGTGCGCGTGAACACATGGCATCGACCAAAGCCGGGACGTCGCCAGCTTCCGTCAGCCGCTTCACGGCCGTATCGAAAGCCTCAACCGCACGCGTCCGCGCTCCGGTCAGGTAGATCGCCTCGGCCCATGCCGCCCGGCAGGCCTCGCCCAATCCGGTCAAGCCCGCAGCGCCTGCCCGATCGACCAACGGCAGCAGCACTTCGTCGGCCAAGTCCGGCTGGCCCGACGCGATGAGGATTTCCCCACGCAGCCGCTCGGCCTCGATGCGGAGCTCCAAGTGCTCGGTCGGTCGGACGATGGCGACGAGTTCGTCGACCCACTCCTGGGCGCGCCCAAGACGCCGGAGCGCCAACTCGCAACGCGCCAGCGGGAGCAGGACGCGGACGTACCAGGTGGGGACCTCGCCATCGCGAAGGGGCCCAAGTGTCGCGTGGCAGGCCTCGATGAGTTCGCTGAAGCGGCCCTGCAAGTGGAGCGCCGTCGCCCATGCCGCCATGCCGTCGGCCAGGCCGCGCAAATCGCCAGCGCCGCCGAGAACCGCCACGGCACCTCGGGCGGTTCGCTCCGCGTCGACGGCGCGGCCGCTCGCAGCCTCCCAGTGTGCCACCGCCACGTCAACATGCGCCTTGAGCACGCCTTGGCCATGCCGCGCGGCCTCGCGCCGTGCGCGACCACACCAACCGGCGGCGCCCTCCAGCCGGCCGGCCACCCGTTCGGACCCCGCGAGTTGAAGAGCGATCGCCACGGCGAGGTCTAACGGGGGCTCGTCGGCCCCCAGGACAAGTTCCCACGCCCGATCCAGTTGCTTACGCGCGATGGGCACATGTCCGATCGCGCGGTGGACCCACGAACGTACGAGGTGCACCTCGGCCTGAAAGGCATCTCCCAGCGCAGCCCCGTGACGTTGGGCATCCGCAAGCGCGCGACCCGTTTTCGGGTCCGCCGGCCGCGCCAGCGCGAGACACGTCCCGTACAACAGCGCGGCGCCCGCGATTTCCTCGTCCGATGCGCCGCCCTCCGCGAGCTTTGGCACGACCTCTTCAAGCACCGCGAGCGCCGTCGCCGGGCGATGATGTGAGAGATGGTGAAGGCCCCACTCCCGGGCCCTCCGACCCGCCTGCCGCGTTCGACCGACACACATCAGCAAGTGGGCCTGCCGCTCGTGCGCCGGCTCGTCCGCGACCGAGGCCGCCAGACGCCGCTCCAACAAGCGACGCCGACCGGCCCGAACCCCCAGCGACGCCGCGTGTGCCCCCAGCGGGACGCTGAAGCGGGCCATCCCGTCCCGCGGCGACACCCCGATCCAGCCGTCGAGGGCCAAGCGGCGGAGGTCGTCTTCGGTCTCCGGGATCGTTCGCTCCAAGGCTCCCGCCAACACGCCCACCCGGGCGGCGCCGCCTGCAAGCGACAACGCTTCAAGCAGCCTCCGTGCGTGTGACGGCAACGCGCTGAACGCCGCCCAGAGCCGCGCCTCCGCCTCTCGAGGAACAGGGATCGGCCAACGTTCGGCATCCGGCCAAGCCACCCGGTTCGGGTCCGACGACCGGTCGCGGAGCAACCCCTGGTCCAACATGCTCCGGACGACCTCCTCCACGTACGCCGGCAGTCCGCCCGAAGCCTCCGCGACGCGACGCGCAATTGCGGCGGGAGGCGGCCGACGATGGAGCAAGGCCCCCACGAGCCGACCGACCGCTCGAACGTCCAGGGGGCCGATCCGCACGCGCATGGCGTCCGCGTGGTGACGCCGCAGCGGTGTCAGCGGCTCGTCGGCGCGGTCGAGGGCCGTTGCGACGACGACGACCGGTTCGGACGCCTCCGACAGCGACAGCCGCAACTCCTCCAACGTGCGAGCCCCGGCCTCTTCAGCGACGTCCAAACCCGCGACGAGCAGGACGATGGGCTGGCCGTCGGCCTGCACCTTGGTGGCCAACTGCGCCGCGACCCGTTCTCCAGCGCTCTCGTCACTCCCGACGGTCGTTCCGCCAATCTGCTGAAGCAGGCGCGCCAACCCGAAGTGATCGCTCGCGCTGCGCCGGACGAACCAATGTACGGGGGTCCACCCTCGCCGCTTCACAGAGGCCTCGGTTGCCGAGAGCAGGCGGTTGCGCCCAGATCCCTGGGGCCCCGTCACGAGCGCGAGCGCTCCGGGAGCGTCCGCCGCGCGATCCAAGAAGCGCTCGATCGCGGCGAGTTCGACCTCACGACCGATCAGGCGGTCCGGCAGGCCCATTGCGCCGGGTCCTCCAACGCGCATGGGCCGCCCCGCGGCCCGTTCGAGGCGCTCGGCCACAATTCGTCCGCTGATCGGCCGCTCCTCCGGCCGCTTCGCCAGGAGCGACATCACCAAGTCGTCCAACTCCTCCGGCAGCGTCGGGACGCGATGCCGGGGCGGCTCGGGCGCCTGATGAACGTGCCGTCGCGCAATCTCGCGGGGGTCCGGATGGTCAAAGAGACGGACGCCCGTCAGCAGCCGGTAGAGCAGAACACCGAAAGCGTACAAGTCGGCGCGGTGGTCAACGCGGCCGCCAGACACCTGCTCGGGGGCGGCGTACGCGAACGTCCCTACGAAATCGGCCTCACCGGTGATGCGCTCCACGGCGTCGCGAATGCGCGCCGTTCCAAAATCGATGAGCTTGACCCGCCCGTCGCCAAGCACCAGGACATTCGCCGACTTCAGGTCCCGATGGACCATGCCGCGACGGTGCACGTAGTCGATGGCCAAGGCCAAATCGTGCGCGACCCGCACGACCTCCTCGGTGCGCCTCGGCGTCCCTGCCCGACCAAGGGACTTTGCGTAGACCTGAATGGGGGTGCCGACGAACAACTCCAGCGTCAGCCAACGCTGCCCCTCGTGAACCCCATACGTGAACACCCGCGCAATGTTCGGGTGATTAAGGCGGATCATCGCCTCGTATTCGCGGTCGAAGCGGGCGGCGGCAACGCCGGGCATCCACAACATCTTGAGCGCGAGCCGCTCATTGGTCAGCTCGTGCTCGACCTCGTAGACTTCCGCCATCCCGCCCTGAGCGATCGGCCTTACGACCCGGTAGGGCCCAACCTGGGACGGCGCGCGAGGGGTGAACCCGTTCACCCGCGCAACCCCGCCCGCACACGCCTGGCCACGGGATGCACACGCAGCGCGGCACGCTCGGTGTCCCCGAACCGAGAGCCGATCCGTTGGAGGAGGCGGGCGGCCTCCTGGGTCGCTTGTTGCCCCGCCCGGCCCCCACGGGCCGCAACGGAGAGGTACCGTTCGACAAGCACAAAGGGGGGCGCATCGGGCCCGTCGAGCAGCTTCGCGACGGGTCGGAAGACGACCGTCGGGTCCGCTCGGTCTCCGGCTGCGCGGGCGTAGGAGGCCGCAGCGTCCGCCAGGGCAACGACGTCTCCCGTCGACAACAGCCCCAAGACCGCCGACTGGAAATGGCCCATCGCCGCGTCCCGGTCCCCCAATCCCCAATTCGCCTCGGCCAACCTAGCCCGCGCCACGTCAGCCAATACGGGCAGTTCAGCCGCCCGTGCCCGGTCCATCACCTGTTGCAGGCGCCAAGCGGCCTCCCGTTCCTGCCCCGACGCGACCAAAATGGAGCCGGCGACGAGCTCCGCTTCGAGCCGCAGCGCGATGTGGGCGGACCGCTCGAGGGCGGCGTGAACCTCGTCCATGCACTCTTGGGCCCGACCCAGGCGCGCAAGGTCAACTTCGCAGCGGGCCGTCGTGAGCAAGAGCCGAAGGTAGGGCGTCGCATGTTCGGCCTGGCTCGCAGCGCGCGACTCTCGCACAAGCACGTCAAGCGCTTCGGTGTGACGAGCGGCAACCCGCAGCGTCTCGGCCAGCGCCCCGACGGCCGCCCAACGCACCGCCGGGTCGGGCACCCGCGACGAGAATTCGAGCACCTCCCGCGCCTGGCGTTCAGCCAGGGCGTTTTCCCCGCGGGCCACGCTGGCGACGCTCGCCGCCACCATTGCGCGCCCGACGATGGCGTTGTCTGAGGCCGAGTCGCCAAGTGCCTTCGCTTTGTCGAACCACTTCGCAGCCGTGGCCACCTCGCCAAGCAGGGCATGGCCTCGCCCCAACTCGAACGCGGCGCGCGCGCTGACCGTTCCGGCGTCCTCTCGCCCGGCCACGGCGTCCCACGCGGATTTCGCAAAGCGACGGAAGTTCTTGTAGTGGCCCAAGCCTTCATGCAGCGACGCCAGGCCAAGGTCGATCGACGCGCGCAACACGACGTCTTGGGGGTCGCAGACCTCGCGCGCACGCGCCAGGGATCGTGCCGCGGCGCCGTCCGTAGGACGAATCGTCGCCATGGCCGTGCCAAAGGCGACCGCCGCCCGCGCGTAGCCAGGCGTCGCAGCCGTCGCGCCGTGAAGGCCTCGCTCAAGCACCTCGATGCCCGATCGCCAGGCGCCCCTTTGCACAGCCGCCTCGCCCTCGACCGTCGCGCGGGCCAACGCGCCTTCGACGTCCGACACACCCACCAGCACGCGCACAGCGCCGGACCCCGCGTCCTCCAGAGATCCCCGCAGGCGCGCAAGCAATACTCGTCGACGCGCCTTCGTCAATTGGCCGAGCGCGGCTTGCGCCAGCCCCGGCAGCCGCAGGTCGACACCCCGGCCTGTTCGCGCGAACACCCCGGCGCTCACCCCTTGGTCGATCCAATAGGAAGCGGCATCCGGTGCCAAGTCCAGGCCGGCCGCAAGCGTGCGCTCCGCACAGGACTCCCCCAACAGCACCAGCACCTGCGCCATTCGTGCCACAGGCGCCGGAACCCCCGCCATCGCCGTCACGGCCCGCGCGACCGCGGTCGGCGGAATCGGCACATCGACGTGTTGGTCGGCCCATGCCAGGTCGTCCCCTTCGGCCTCGATCTCTCCGCGCTGGACGAGCGCATCGACCGCTTCGACGACGAGGCTGGGCAGGCCGCCGGTCGCGGTTCGGAGGCGACGCGCGATCCCGGCCGCAGGGGGACGGCGGCCCAACATCACGCCCGTCGCCAACGCGACATCCCGGACATCCAGGGCGACGAGATCGACCTGAGACGTGGCGGAGGCGGCCGCCGCCTGGATGTGGGCTTCGCGCAACGGCGCTGTCGGCTCCATCGTCGCCACCCAGGCCACCGGCAAGCCCTGCGCCTCCGCTTCCGCCCGCACCAGCGCAAGGAGCCTCAACCCATCGACGCCCGCATGTTCCCAGCGGTGCACCACGAGGACCAACGGCTGAGCGGACGCGGCAAACAGCAGGCCGCCAACGACCCTGCGGACATCCGCCTCCCATTCCGCCCCACCTGGCACGCCCAGCCCACGGATCGCCGAGGCCCACGCGTCGGGGTCCGCGACCAATCCCGATAGCGACGCGAACAGCTCCAGCACGGCGCCGAGGCCCTCCGTCTCCTCAAGATCGACGACCTCCGCGTGCAAGCCCCGCTCGGAGGCTTCTGCCACGAAGGTCTCCACGAAGGTGCGAAGCTCGGTGACATCGACCGAAGTGACGAGCGCCAACGGTCCGGCGCCCCCTTCGGCAAGCTTGGACCAAACGGAGCGCCGTTCGTACAGCCGTGCGACGGGGTCTGCGACGTGTACAGCGATGCGGCTTCGAACCGAGAATGGCGCACCCGCCAGCTGTTCGAGCGCCCGTCCGACGACGTCCGCCGACTTCGGGCGCTGCGTCGGATCCTTCTTCAACAGCTTGTCGACGACGTAGACGAAGTCCTCTGGCAGGTTGGGCACCAGCTCGTGCAGCGGCTTCGGCTCGTGGTGGAGCACCTTGTACGCGAGTCGACGATGGTCGTCGTCGTCGAACGGCCGCTTCCCCGACGCGAGCCGGTACAGCAACACGCCAAGTGCGTAAAGGTCGGTCCGCCCGTCCACACTTTCGCCCCGGATCTGCTCGGGGGCCGCGTAGCCGAAGGTGCCAACGAACTCGTCGCCTCCGGTGATGCGCTCCAAGGCGTCGACGACAAAGGCCGTCCCAAAGTCGATCAGCTTGACCCGCTCGTCGGGAAGGACGAGCACGTTCGCCGATTTGACGTCGCGATGAACGAGGCCGCGCTCATGGGCGTAGTGCAGCGCACGCGCGACGTGGTGCCCAATCCGCAACACCTCGGCCAATCGCTGGGGCGACGAGGGAGGACCAAAGCGCTTGACGGCGTTTTGCGCTGGGTTTCCCCGCAGCAATTCCATTGTCAGCCACGGGTTCCCTTCGTGCAACCCGTAGTGGTACACCCGGACGATGCCTGGGTGATTCAGGCGGGTCATCGCCTCGTATTCGCGCATGAAGCGCTTGAGGGCGGGCTCCACTTGCACAAGAAGCTTCAGCGCGAGGCGCCCACCCGAGATCGGGTCGACCACCTCATAAACCTCCGCCATACCGCCGGCCGCAATGGGCCGGAGGACTTGAAAGGGACCGATACGCTCGGGGACGACTGCCACTGAACACAGCGTATCGCTGACCCTGGGCCCGCGATAGCCGCGGGCCGCGGAGGGCCGATGAACGTCCTGGTCACGGGTGCCAATGGTGAAATCGGTCACAGCCTCGTGCAGCAACTCACCGAGTCTGGGCGGAAGGTGGTCGCCCTCGACGTTCGAGAGGCCGACGACGTCGTGGCCCGCCACGCCGACCGCTGCATCCGAGGCGACATCACCGACGGTGACGCCATCCTCGGCCTCGGCGAAACGGCGGACTTCACAGAAGTCTACCACCTCGCGGCGCTCCTCTCGACGGCCTCGGAGCGCAATCCTCTGCTCGCGCACCGCGTCAACGTCGGCGGTACGCTGCACCTCCTTGAGCTCGCGGCGCGGTCGGCCCTCAGCCGCGGTACACCGACGCGCTTCTTCTTTCCAAGCAGCATCGCGGCCCACGGCCTACCGGATCTGGCGACGAAGACGCGGGCGGGCCGCGTCCCTGAAGGGGCCTACCTCACACCCATCACGATGTACGGCGCAAACAAGCTCGCGGCCGAGCAGCTAGGCGCCTACTACGCGCGCAACTGGCGCTTACTCGACGGCCCGAACCCCGGCGTCGACTTCCGGTCGTTGAGGTTTCCCGGCCTCTTGTCCGCGACGACGGTCCCCACTGGTGGAACGTCGGACTACGGCCCAGAGCTCATTCACAAGGCCGCGCAGGGAACGCCCTACGCCGCCTTCGTTCGCGAAGACACCCGCATCCCGTTCATGGCGATGCCCGACGCCATCGACGCCATCGTCAAGCTCATGGCTGCACCCGCCGAGCGGTTGAGCCAGCGCGTTTACCAAGTCGGCGCCTGCGCGCCGACGGCTTCGGATTTCGCCGACGTCGCCCGCGCAGCCTTCCCAGGCGCACGCCTGACGACCGATGTGAACCCCCTTCGTCAGAGCATCGTGGACTCGTGGCCAGAGGACGTCGACGACACCGTCGCCCGCGCGGACTGGGGCTACGCGCCCCGCCTCACCTTCGAGACGATGATGCGCGAGTGGCTCTTGCCCGAGGTTCGTCGGCGCTACGGTCGCTGAGGCCGCCGACGGCCGTCGGCCCGTTCTCGACAGTCCAGCCGTCGGCACCGTCAACAAGCGCGCCCAAGGCCGGCACGGAGTGTGCTGAGGGCGAGCGCCATGGCCTCCCCCCTGCTCCCATTGTCGCTCGGCGCCCTCGCGGGCCTCGGCGCGGCCATCCAGGTTTCGCCAGCGTCGGGGCCGGTCTGTCTCGCGGCGGCCACAGTCCTGGCCATTCTGTGGGCCATTCGGCGTACAGGACCCGGCTCGCTGGATTTCCTCGGTTGGGTCCACCTTGGCCTCCTCGGCGCCACCCTCGGCCAATGGCGGATGGACGCCTTGGTGGAAGGGCCGGTCTGGCGGGGCCCCGTGGCGTTCGATGGCACGGTGGTCAGCGTCGCCGGTAGCCGGGAGGCCGACGTCGACGTCGATGATCGGCCCGGTCACCATGAATTGGGACGCGTCCGGGTTCGCTTCCCCACTTACGCCCCGGCTCTCGGCGCCTCATTGCGGATCGAGGGGAATGCGCGCAATTGGACCCGAACTGCGCTGCCAGGTGGCCCCGACCCTGTCGCCCTCGCGCGCCTCGGCGGCATCCGCACGTGGGTCGACGCCCGTGAAGACCCGCCTCGACCCCTCGCGCACTCAACCGGGTCCAACCTCGACCCGCTGTCGCAGGCTCTGCTCACGGGACGGCGGGCCGACGTGGACGACAACGTCACCGACACGCTGCGGAAAACAGGGACGTCCCACCTCCTGTCGGTCTCAGGGTTCCACGTCGCCACGATCGCGGCCCTTGCGGCCGCCGTGCTGCGGGCGCCACTCCATGCGCTGGCCATTCTGAGGCCAGTCGGCGTGCCCCCCGCCATTGTCGCCTGGCTGGCCGCTGCCGCCGGTGCCGCCTACGCATGGGCCGTCGGGGCCCCGGTCACAGCTCAACGCGCAGCGCTGACCTTTGCCGTCATTCACCTCGGCCGGTCCCACGGACGCGAACCCGATCCGCTGACCGTTCTGGTCCTTGCGGCCGCCTTTTTGGCCGTGAACGAGCCCGCCGTTCTCGGCACACCCTCCTTCCAGCTTTCGTTTTCGGCTGTCGCCGGAATCCTCCAGCTCACCCCTGCGCTCCTCCGCTTTCTGCCCCCGGACACCCCGTTCTGGTGTCGCTGGCCCATCCAGGCCCTCGCCGTCTCAGCGGGGGCAACCCTTGGCACCCTGCCGATTTCGGCCTGGTGGTTTCAGGAGCTGGCCCCAACGTCAGCCGTCGCCAATCTGGTCGCCCTGCCGCTGGCGTCCCTTTGGATCGTGCCCGCCGCCGCCGCGAGCGTCGCCCCCAACCCCGTCGGGGACGCCATGGCCGGACTCGCCGGCGCCGGCGTGGACGTGCTCTTGGCCATCCTCCGGCCGCTCGCAGCGGAGCCTGTACATCCAGCGGTGTCGGGTTGGGGCGTGGGCCTCCTGCTGTTGCCACTGTGGGCACCGCGCCGACACATACTCGCCCTTGGGCTCACCCTCCTCGGCCTCGGCGCCCGCCCACGCTTGGCAGCTGGCCTGCGGGTCACCCAGTTCGACGTTGGCCAAGGAGACGCCGTCGCCGTCGAGTTCGCCGACGGCCGGACCTGGCTCGTAGACGGCGGTCCTCCCGGCGATGCCGTCGTCCAATGGCTGCGCCGTCGCGGCCTGACACGCCTTGATGCCGTCGTCGCGACCCATCCCCAACGCGACCACGAGGGCGGCCTTCATCCCGTCATCGAAACGCTGCAGGTCCGGAGGCTCTGGCGCCCCGATCCGATGCGCATAGACACTCTGTCGCAAGCGGCGGCCGAAGCCGGCATTTCGGTCCTGTTCCCCCCACACGCCCTTTGGCCGCCGCCAGGCTTCCTCAGCCAGGACCCCAACGAGTCCAGCCTCGTCCTTCTCATCGAAAGCCGCGGCGTTCGCGTCTTGCTCACCGGGGACGCTCCGAGCACTACAGAGCGCCATTGGGCCCCTGACCTTCCCAGAATCGACCTCCTCAAAGTCGGGCACCACGGAAGTCGACATTCCACCGGACCGGAACTGTTGAATGCCACCCGACCAGCCCTCGCGACGATCGGCGTTGGGCGCACCAATCGCTACGGTCACCCCACGGCCGAAGTGTTGGACCGGCTCGACCAGGCGGGCGTCCACGTGCTGCGCACGGACCGCGACGGGACGATCGAAGTGACCATGGTCCCAAACGACCTCACCTGGCGGACGATGGCTCCAGGTCGCTCGAATATTGATGGACGTCAAACTGACGAATACCACGACCCTACAGTTCGTTCCACGCAGGACCTGCGACGCCGAGATCGACGTTGATCGTAACCCCTATTGCGCTTGCGCAGCAACCCATGTAGCATACGCTACCTCCAGGGGGTTCCATGTTGACGACACTTCTCGCCACCGCAGCGCTTGCGCAAACTGTCACGCTTCCAAGCGAACTTCGCCGCGGCCACAGCGCCACGATCACCGTCTCCGGCCACGAGGTGGGCAGCACGCTTCACCTTATCCAGGGCCTCGGCATCGGCGCAGGCCCGTGCCCGCCCGTCCTTGGCGGACTGTGCATGGGCGTCACCACGGCCAAAAAGCTCGCCACGCGCGTCTCCACGCTCGCCAGCGAGGACTTCACGTTCGAAGTTCACACCCAGATGGCGAACGATCAGTTGCTCGCCTACCAGGTCGTCGAGGCCCATCTCGATGGAACGTTCACGATTTCGGGTGTCGCCTCGATCACCATGGTGCAGGACGCGCCTCAGGCCTTTATAGGCGTCCTGACGGACTTTGACGCGTCCGACGTCGCGGGCTGGGAAGTCTGCCACGTGGACTACTACAACGCCGCCACACAGCCGCTGAGCAGCCTCTGGGGCACCAAGTGCACGGGCAACAACATCATGGTGGCCTGCCGCCCCACCAATGCACCTTCGTACACCGTGGCTGCCTACGCGCCGTTCTCGGATGTCACCTGGTTCACCGGCAACGGCGACTCGACCACCACCCATTCTGCCAACGGCGCCGCTTGGTACTACGCCGATTCTTGGTCCATGGGCTATGTCGTTGACGGCCAAACGGTCAGCAAGAATTCCTGCGACACCAACTCGACCGCCGCTGAAACCCGCCTTTGCTTCCACACGGGCGGTGGATTCCTCAATGGCGGCTGGCGGTGCGGCACGACGACCAGCCTGAATGCTTCGACGGCTTGGCAGCGCGTCATCCTTCAGGCCGACCTGTAGGAACGCCGAGCAGGCCGCAACAGGGACATCCTGGCTGCGGTCAAGCCCATTGACACGCCCCGGCGGGCTTCCGTCCGGGGCGTCGTCGTCTTCGGGCCTGAGCAGGGGTCCCCGTGACGCCGCGGGGCGGGATGCCCCCGCGGGCGCAGCAGGACGGCGCGATGCAGCAGCCTGCTAGGTCGGTGCGCTCGCCGCCGGCTCGTTGACAGGTCCTGCGTCTTTCTTGAACGTGTACGTCAGCAGGAACATCAGGACGCCGACGACCAGCGCCGAGTCTGCAACGTTGAAGCTCGGGTACTCGTTGCCCAACCCGTATTGGGCAAGCCAAGCCGTCCATCCCGGATCATCGGTGTAAAACCGAAGGAAGTCGGTCACATACTGTTGGCGTGCCCGGTCGATGGCGTTGCCCAAGGCTCCCGACAGGAGCAGACCCAGCGTGGCCGACATGAACACGTCTTCGCGCTCCAACTGCCGGAACAGGTCGCCAACGATGAACAGCGCCACCACGGTCATGGCCATGAACAGGACGTGCCGGTTCTCCATGTCGGCCAACATGCTGAAAGCCGCGCCCGGATTCTGGGCATGGACGATGGAGAAGAACCCAGGAATGATCTGGATTTCACCCCTGTACAGATCGACGTTTGCGACGACCCAAGCCTTGGTTGCCTGATCGAGGACGAGGGACACCAGCGTCACCGTCGAGAACACCAGGTTTCGCCGATTCCACCACACGCCGACCCCCGGCCGAGCCGTAAGCGCGGACCCCGCCTCGGGCAACGCTCTTGGCGTGTTAGCCGAGGCCCCCCCCGGAGGCGCCGTGCCGCGCGAAGAACTCCCCTGTCACGTCCTGTTCGTCGGCGCCGGACCTGCCAATCTGGCCGGCGCGCTGCACCTCGCCCGCCTCGTGGCCGCGCACAATGAGGCCGTAGCGAACGGGAGCGCCGAAGGTCCCTCGATCGACGAACCGATGATTGCCGTCATCGAGAAAGGCAACGCCGTCGGCATGCATCAGCTCAGCGGCGCGGTGATGGACCCCCGCGCCCTCGATGAGCTCGTCCCGGACTGGCGGGACCGCTCGGATTTCCCGCTCGAGCGCTGGGCAGAGCGCGAGGCCCTTTGGTTCCTGACCCCCGACGGCCACGTCGACGCGCCTTGGATTGCCCCCGAGTTGCACAACGTGGGCAAGCCCATCGTCAGCCTCGGCCGACTTTGCGCCTGGCTCGCGGGCCTATGCGAAGAAGCCGGCGTCAACGTCTTCCCCGGCTTCGCAGGCGTCGACCTGCTGTGGGAAGGCGACCAGGTCGTCGGCGTCCGCACCGGCGACAAGGGCGTCGGCAAGGACGGTCAGCCCAAGGGCGCATTCGAGCCCGGCATGGACCTCCGCGCCCTCGTCACCGTGTTCGGTGAGGGTCCGCGGGGACACCTCGCGCGCAAGCTCATCCAGCGACGCATGCTCGACGCCGACGCGAATCCAATGGCCTACGAGCTCGGCGTCAAGGAAGTCCTCGAGCTGCCCGCCGGCCGCGTCCAAGACGGCTTCGTCGCCCACATGATCGGCTGGCCCCTCGACCGCGACGTCTTTGGCGGTGCCTTTTTGTACACGCTTGGCGGCGACCGCGCCTGCATCGGCCTCATGGTGGCCCTCGACGCCGCGCCGCCCGATCTCGACGTGCATCGCGAGCTGCAGCGGCTCAAGACCCACCCGAGCATCCGCGCCATCCTCGAAGGCGGGAAAGTGGTCAGCTACGGCGCGAAGGCCGTCACCATCGGCGGCTGGTCCAGCGTTCCTCGCCTCGCGACGGATGGCGCCGTCATCGTCGGCGATTCGGCGAGCTTCCTCAACCCGATGCGCGTCAAGGGCATCCATCTCTCGATGAAGTCCGGGATGTTGGCCGCCGAGGCTGCCTTTGAGGCGCTGAAGTCAGGCGACGCGAGCGCGTCGACGCTGATGGCCTATGACACGGCCGTTCGCAATTCGTGGATTCGCCAAGACATGGCACCCGCCACGAACATGCACGCCCACTTCGCCACACACGGCTTCGTCGGCGGCCTCGTCCGCACCGGCGTCGACTACTTCTTTGGCGCGGGCAAGGTCAGGAAGACGAGCCCAGACCACGCCCACATGGCCACCATGGCCCAGCGCGCGCCGATGGCGCCGCCGCCAGCCTACGACGGCACCTACCTGCTCGACAAGCTCACCGACGTGTACCATTCAGGCACCAAGCACGACGAGCAGCAGCCCGCCCACCTCAAGATCCTCGACCCGGAGATCTGCGCGACCACGTGCGCCGAGACCTACGGCAACCCGTGTACGCGCTTCTGCCCCGCTCAGGTCTACAACATGCGTCCCGACCCGGCCGACGGCCGGCTGCGCATCGAGGTCGACTTCGCAAACTGCGTGCATTGCAAGACATGCGACATCCGGGACCCTTACCAGATCATCACCTGGGTGCCGCCCGAAGGTGGCCAGGGTCCCGAATACGCGACGATGTGAGCGCCTGCGAACGACGCCGGGCGGTCAGCAGCAAGCCGCCTGCTAACAGGCTCCTAGCCCCATTCCGTCGGGTCGACGTCCGGTTCGTCGGCTTCGAGCAGCCGAGTCCACAAGGTCGTGAACCACTCGCCAACGGGGTCATCGGTCCACCCGATCGAACTGCCTGACCCCTCTGCGGCCCAGCGCCAGAGGCGCTCCACCCGCGACTCCCGCGCGTGGTGCGCGGCAAACAGTATCATCGCGAGACGCTCGTCCCGATCGATCCCACGGTTGCGGGCCAGGGACGACTGAAGTGCCAGGACGTGTCGAATCAGGAGCGTAGCCACGCCCGGCTGATCCTCCCGCGGTGGCCCAAGCCACATGGAGTCTGCCTGCCCGACCCATTCCCCAGCCACATTGACGAGGGCGCGGGCCACAGGCGCCACCGGAACTCCCAGTTCCCTCGCCAACGTCGCATGGGTATCGTTCGCGACGATCCAGCGAAGCAGGGGTTGGCAAACGGCGCCCAAGTGATGCGAGAAATCGAGCATGTCGAGGTCGTCGGAGTCGGGGACCTCCGGGAAATCAACCGTGATGCCTCGGGTCAGGATGGGCGCCAGCAGGGACCACATCAGCTGATTGCAGCGCATCGCGCCAAGCGCGTCGAACAACGCCCGTGCGTCGGCGCGAACCTCGATGCGGCCAGCGTCTTCGCGCAGCCACTGCCGCCATCCCGTGTCTTCGCCCATCGTCGCGAGCTGTTCATCGACATGGCCTTCGCCGATGCCGGTGAGCGCCGCCCATCCAGCGCTCCGCCAGCCGTCGCGTTCAATCAGCTCGTCGGCATCCTCGACCGGGAGAACGGCAACGGTGAGTTCCAGCAGCGCGTCAATCTCGCCTGCTTCGGCGCCCACGGACCGAGCAAGCGAACGACGCAACCCGGCGTCCACCCACCGCGACCGGACCCGCGGTACGGGCTCGCTTCGGTGGGGTGCCCAGCCCAACGCCTCCCCGCGGGGACGCGCGGGAAGCCCGCTGACGACGGCGTACAAGCGAGTTCCGACCGTCTGAAATCGCTGGATCGTGAGCCCCCGCGCGTCAGGCAACAACCCGCGGAACAAGCCCTCGGTTCGCTCGGCCGGTGCAGACTCGAACCGGCTCGCCAGCCAGCCCACCAATCGCGCCTGCTTCAGCGCAAAGGCGGCCCGGCGATCGGCCTCGTCCTTCAAATCGTCGAATTCCCATTGGGGGACGCCGAGAACGCGGTGAACGACGTCGGGGTGAAAGCTCAGCGGTCGGACTCCGTCATCGTCGACCGCGAAGGCGCGCGGCAACGTGTGCGCAAGGTGGGGAAGCGAAGCCAGCGCGAGCGCGAACGCCACCGCGACGCGCCGAGGCGGGCGCTCTCCCTCAATGGGGCGAGGCGGGCGAGCGTAGACGGACCCCAGAGACGACGCCAACCGCGTCAAATCGTCGCCGCCTGGGCGCTCATAAGTGCGCCCGCGCAGCCCCCGGTACAACGCCCAGAGCGCGGCTTGCTCCCCGTCGCGCTCCGCAGCTTCGTCCACCAACCCACCGCCCCGGCCAACGTGCCACGGAGATGCCCGAATGACAAGCCGATTTGCATGGTCGGGGAGCGCAGCGTACGGCGCGCTCATGCCGATCGCCGCCGTATGGCTTGCTCTTTCACCCGACGCCGACGCACGACCCGTCGCACTGTCGGAGGTGTTGGCCGAAGTCGCGGCTCATCACCCCGATGCTCGGTTGGCCCACGCGGCCGCTGACCGCGCGGAGGGAACGAGGATTCGGGCTGCCGGCCTCTTCGATCCGACCTTTGACGCGGCCGGGAATTGGCGGACGGCCGAGGAGGCCGGCTCGGTCAGCGGCTTCCCTTACGTCGCAGACGTGGACGCCTGGGGTCTCACCGCTGGTTTCAACGGGCAATTGACCACCGGCACCTTGTGGTCGCTGACCGGAGGCCTGGACCGCAACCAAAGTCGGTACGTCACGAATCTGGGCCTCGCCGAATCCGTACAGATCGAGGATTTGACCACGACCCGCTTCGACGCTGCTCTGCAGCAGCCCCTGCTGCGCGGCCTTCTGCTCGGCGCTGCCCTTGGCGACCTGCGCGGGGCACGGCTCGAGGCCACGGCGGCCGAGTTGCAGGCAGAATCGGCCCGCCAGGACGCCTTGGCCTCGACCGCAGCCGCGTACTGGAACTGGGCCGTCGCTTACGAAGCCCGCATGGCTGCCGAGGAACTCCGCGCCACGGCGTCGGCCGACGCGCAGAACGCCGAAGCCCTCGACGCCGCCGGCCGCCTCGCGCCGGGGGATCGCGCCCGCTTCGCCGCGGCGCTCGCCTTCGCCGAGGGCGCCGCCATGGACACGGCCACGTCTGAACGCCTGGCCGCAGCGGCTGTTTTCGCAGCCATGGGTCGCCCACCCGAGTCCGATGCCCGCCCCGCGACGACGCCGCCGGCCCCGGCGCCCGTCACCGTGGACGCCACCACCGTCGTCGCCGCAGCGCTCGCCCAGCGTCCGTCCCTCCTCGCGGCCCGTTCGCTCCACGAGGCCGCCGAGGCGGAGTTGCGCGCATCGAAAGGCAACGGGCTGCCCCAAGTCGACCTGACCGCGGAGGCCGGCGTCGTCGAGCAACGCCCATCGGCGGGGGCCACCACCTTGGCCGCAACCGGCCCGTTGCCCTACGTCGGCGTGGGCGGTCTCCTTTCTGTTCCGCTGGGGAACAGAGAAGCGCGCGGAAACACCGTCCGCGCGCACGCCCTCGTGGCGCGCCGCCAAGCAGAGCTGGACCAGCTCGTCGTTTCGACGGAGTCGGACGTTCTCGACGCATTCGCTCGCCTGACGACCGCCGAGGCCCGCACACGGGCGGCCGACGACGCCGTTCGTGCCACCGTGGACGCCCGATCTGCCGAGGAAGCCCTGTTCGCCGCTGGAAGGTCCACCCTGCGCGACGTCCTCTGGGCTCGGCAACAGGCCGCCGACGCGCGCACCGCCGCCGTCCGCGCCCGCGCCACCTGGCACGGCGCCGCCACGCACCTGCTCGCCCTCCAAGGCAAGCTGGGAGACGCCGCCCAGGTTCCTTGACGGACCCGGCGTCGCACCCTCTGGCCTTTTCGCAGCAGCCTGCTAGGCGGACGGGCGTCGAGGAGGGCAAATGTCGGGCGTGACGCTGCGCCTTTGGGCTTGGGCCATGGGCTGCGGCGAGGCCACCGACGGCCCGCGTCCCCAACCGTTCGATCGGGCGGAGGCCAGCGCGGTCCTCCTCACCGAGCACGCGTTTGCCGAACTGGAGATTCCCGCTGACAGCCGCGGCGGCGTGGTCCCGCCCACCGACATTCCCGTGCCAGGCCCGTGGCAATACGCGGGCGTCACTCGCGCAGGCATGCACAGGTGGGAGGCGCCCCTTCCGATTCGCCCCCGCGGGCTGTTCTTCCACCGCGCCGAACCGGGAATTGCCCTCAAGCGGACATCCGACGGCCGCGCACTCGCCTACGACCGATTCGGCAAAGCCGAGACCCCGACCTGGAGCCACGACCGCGAGCACATCGTGGTTTACACGCCGAACAAGGCGGACGAGCCCGCCGCGGATTCCTACGCGTTGAGCTACCCCAAGGCCGACGCGCGCGAGCGCAGTCTGAACCTCGCATGGTCAGGAAAGGATGACGCCGAGGCGTTTACGCGCACGACGATCAACGAGGGCTGGGATCATCGCTCCGGCCTGTTGCTGCCAGCGCCGGGCAAGGCCGCGTGGACGGTCGCGGTTCCGAAGGCCGCCGAACTGCACATGGTCGTCGGCTTGGCACGGCCGGAAGTCATCGATGGCGCCCCATCGGACGGCGCAGAACTCACGCTCGTCGTCGAGGCCGCCGGAACGTCGACCGAAATTGCACGTCGGCCGCTGACCACCACGTTTGCGCCGCTGCGGGCCGACATGAGCGCTTGGGCCGGACAGACCGTCACCCTTCGCGCCACCACGTCGCCTGGCGCCTCCCCTCGCTTCGACTACGCCTTCCTGGCCGAGCCCGTCATCGCGACCCGCACGACGAATCCCCGCCGCGTTCTCCTCGTATTCATCGACACCCTGCGGCCCGACCACCTCTCGATGAACGGCTACGAGCGCCCCACTTCGCCGCGCCTGGACGCGTTCGCCGAAGGCGCCGCCGTCTTCACCGAAGCGCGCTCCATCGCTCCCTGGACGCTGCCCTCGGCGCGGACCGTCCTCACCGGCCGCCAACCCGAGTGGTACGCCCAAACCGCCACGCTGCAAAGCATCCTGAGGAAGAACGGCTACACCAGCGCGATGTTTGCGGGCAACGTCTATTTGTCCGCGAATTTCTCCATGGACCGGGACTGGGACCTTCATCGTGTGGGCCTGTGGCCGCTCGCCGAGACGACGACCAACGATGCGTTGGCGTGGCTCGACGAACACGAGGGTCGCGACGCCCTCCTGCAGGTCCACTACATGTCGTGCCACCTGCCCTACACGGAGCCCGACGCCTACCGGAACATGTTCGCCGGGGAAACTCAGGGTGGTCTCCGCGAGCAGTTCCATCTCAGCGACGTGCGCCAAGCGGCCATCCACGACAACGAAGCGGCGAAAGACTACGTCAAAGGCCGGTACGACAACAACATTCGCTACGCCACCGACCAGGTGGGGCGCCTGCTCGACCGCATGGGACCCGACGACATCGTCGTCATCTACGCCGACCACGGCGAGGAGTTCTGGGACCACAAGGGCTTCGAACACGGGCACACGTTGTACGACGAACTGCTCCGCGTGCCGCTCATCGTCCGGGCGCCCGGTGTGCCTCCCGGCCGTCATGACGGCCAGGCCAGCCTGCTCGACGTCTTCCCAACCGTCCTGGACGCCTTGGACATCGCTCATGAGCCTGTCGACGGCATCAGCCTGTTGCCCGTGGCCATGGGGGACGCCAGCGCCAAGGCCTCCCTCGAGGCCCGCAACCTCGCCTTCGGGCGCCCGCTCTACGGCATGGAACAGTGGGGCGTGCTTCACAACGACGTGAAATGGTGGGTTGAAGAAGGACGCGAGGCTGCCTTCGACCACACCCAGGATGCCGCCGAGCGAACCAACACGTTGAAGGCGGACCCCGACGACCGAGGTGCTCCCTACCGGGCTGTGTTGTCCGAGGTGCTCAACCGCCCCGTCAACCAAGGGTTCCGGCTCGTGACGGCCATCGGAAAGGGAGCCCCCACCCACGACCTCGTCGTCACAGCCACGTTGCCCGGCGGGATCGCGGCCGCCTGGCTTGGCGCCGACCCGCTCGAGGGCTCCAAAGTCACACTCGATCACACGCCAGGAAGTCCGACCCTGACGGCGACCTGGCATCGCGGTGCCGGCGGAACGCGCGAGGTGTTCTTCACGCCCACGGCCCCGCTCGCCGAGGCGACTCCGACCCTCGAAGTCCGCGCGACGTTTGGGGATGCCGAGCACGTCATCGTCCCCTCGCCGACACACGGCGTCGTCCCGGGGGCCATCCGCACGCCTTTGGGCCGCGCAGCGCTGCCCGGCGGGCGCAACCTCCTTCTGACATGGGGCCTCGCTCCTCAGCCCGATCCGAAGGCCGGCATCGTCGAAGCGCGCGACGATGAAATGAACGAGGCGCTCGAGGCGCTGGGGTACAAGGAGGCGGATGCGGAGCCAGCGCCGGACCGCCCCAAGGCCAAGGCCGCTCGCGGATCGGCCCGGTGAACGCCACGACTCGACGGGCTCGGCGTCAGCAGGCCCACGAAACCTTGCGCAGCGCGTCCGTTCGCGTGACGTGTGCCCGGGAGACCCCGGATGAGTGAACGGCCGATGCATCTGCCTCAGGGCACCCCGCTCGGCGAACACTTCACGATCGAGGGCCTTGTGCGGCTGACCGAAGGCCGCATGTTCTACCTGGCGAACGACATTCGACCAGACCGGACCCTCCGCAAGTGTTGGGCTTGCCTCAACGACGAGTCCCCACGTTCAGCCCGCGCTTGCGTTCGGTGCAAGGCCCCGCTCACCGATCGACGCTTCCTCGTGTCGGCGCGATGGAAGGTCGAAGGCTTTCAGCCCTACCTCGACTTCGTCGCTCGCAACGAGCGCCACGCGGGTCTCGCGTCGCCGGTCGCTGCGTTCGTCGAAGCCGACGTGCTCTACAGCGTGATTCCGTACCTGGGCGACGGCCTCATGGTCGACGAGGCCAGCCCGCTGCCCAATCGACGCGTCTTCGGCCTCGGTCAACGTGCGCTCGGCGCCTTGGCCCGCTTGCACACGCGCGAAATCGCCGTCGCCAGCCTCCAGCGTGCCAACCTGCTTGTCGCACAAGACGGCACGATGCGACTGTTCGACCTCGACATCGCCTCCGTGGGTCGCCCGGTCGAGCGAGAGCAGCGCGTCACGACGCTGGCGTCCCTCGCGGAAATCCTCCGACGCTATTGCGACCCCGAGGCCATCGGGCTGCAGCGCCTGTTCTTGGACGCCGAACGCGGCAGCTGGGACGACACGATGGGGTTTGGCCGCGCGATGGAACGCGTCCACAATGCATGGGTGGACCGGGCCTATTTGCCGCGTCTCGCCGTTCTTTCCGACGTAGGCCTGCTGCGGCAGCTCAACGAGGACAACTGGTCGTGGCTACACGTCGAGCCGCAGCTGCAGTTCTACGTTGTCGCCGACGGGATGGGGGGCCACGACTGCGGCGAGATCGCAAGTGCCCTCGCCGTCGAGACCATCGTTGAACGCCTCCGTCCGGTTCGGGCCAGCGACCCCGTCGGCCTCGAGACGCGCCTGCGCGAGGCCTTCCAAGCCGCAAACAACGCCGTCAAGGACCACGCCGACGCCAAGGGCACGGACATGGGGACCACGATGGTCTGCCTGCTCGTGGCCGAAGGTCGTGTCGGCTACCTCGCCAATGTTGGCGACAGCCGCGGCTACCTGCTGCGCGACGGCGTCCTCGATCAACTTACGAAGGACCACAGCTGGGTCCAGAAGATGGTCGACAAGGGCAAGCTCAAGGCCGAAGAGGCCCGGCATCATCCCCACTCGAACATTCTGTTGCGGACCGTTGGCACGGACCACGACGTCGAGCCCGAGATGTTCCGCGTCGAACTTCTGCCCGGCGACCGCCTGATGATCTGCTCCGACGGCCTGTGGAATGAGGTCGACGACCGCGACATGGAGTCGATCCTGAACACCTACTCGGACCCCAGGATCGCGGCGCGCGAACTCGTCCGCGCGGCCCACCATGGCGGCGGCAAAGACAACGTGACGCTCCTCGTCGTCGAGGTTTGACCGCGCCGAGGCGCGGGCAGAAACGTCACCCAGAGCACGATCAGTCGTCAACTTGTCGTCAGGCCGGTTGGGGTTAGCCCGCCCGGCCTCCGGGGTGACCCCTGTTCGCGACCCTTGTCGGCCTCGCCTGTGTCGACGTGCGAGGCGACGCCCCCACCGCCGTCTTCGGCGACGGTTCGACCCTCGACGTCAGTGAAGCCATGGAGTTCACCGACGTCCCGTACGGCGCCACCGGACCCACCCCCATCGCGGACTTACCGATCGCGCCGGACTTCGGAACGTCCTTCCCCGCAGACGCCGTGCTGCCGGCCTGCGACGGTTGGGGCATCTCGCCCGACTTGCCGGCGACCCTCTCCGGCGTCGTCACGGTGACGCCGCGCGTCTACTTCAAGGCCGATGGCTGCGTCCCCGTGGGCTCGTCCGAGGTCGAGAGCGACCAGAAATACTACGGCTCTTTCTTCCTTCAGGACATGAGCGGCGGGACCTTCGTCCTCGGCGACGCCCGCCTCGCCGCCTTTCCAGCCGGAAGTTGGGTGACGATCGACGTCACCAGCGTGGCCAACGCCTTCGACCTGCCCCGCGTCTCGACGTTCGAGTTGATCTCCGTCGAAGCGCCGATTCCAATCTACTACGAGCTCGCCGACGGCCCGCTCGACGCCTCGCACGACGCCAGCGTCGTCCGCGTCACGGGGACGGTTTCAGCCGCCCCCGATGGCTTCGGGGAGATGACCCTGACCACCGACACGGGGGCCGACGTCGTCGTCACCCTCGACGTCGAGCTCACGCGCCGCGGCGTCACCGCGGCCGTCGGCGACCGACTGCAGGTCACCGGCCCCGTCCTCTACAGCTACGGCGCCCACGCGATCGTGGTGATGTCCCTTGGCCAACTCGCCGTTCCAGCGGAGACCCTGTGACCGCCCTCTTCCTCGCTGCCGTCGCCCTCGCGGCAGATGCCGAAACCACCGTGGCCGACGCCGAAGCCGAACCCGGCGAACTGACCGTAGACGCCACATTCAGCACGGAGGGCTTCGCATCGAACGACCTCGACTTCAAGCCGCTCGACAACACCAGCGACCAGGCCATTCTCGACAGCGACGACGCCGCACGATTCGCCGTGACCGGCATCGCGCTCGACCTCGCCTGGCGCCCGCATCCGCACGCTTCGCTCCTCGTCGCAGCGAGCCACCGCGGTCTTTGGGGCAGCGACCAGATCGGAAAGGTCGACCCCTTCGGCGGCTTCCTGTACGTCCAACGTCTCGCGCTCGAGTTGCGGACCGCGGCGGATGGGGGTGTGGTGACCACGATCGGCCGCATGCCGTTTTCCATCGGCGGTCTGCAGGGTGCGCCAGACTACGTCTGGTCCGACACGATCGACGCCGTCCGCATCGACATTCCGCTCGGCGACTTCGGCTCCGTGATCGCGATTCCCGTCGACGTCGTCGCCGGCAGCACGGACATTGATGGCGCCGACTTCGTGTCCTTCGTGGGCCAGTCCACGGACCCCACCTACGACTTCGACGGCAAGACCGTCACGCACCGGCATGCCCTCGTCGTGCGCCTCGACGGTTTGCCCGCGAAGCTCGACCTCACCCCCTACGGGGCGTTCACGGGTGTCGGTGCGGGCGGAAGTGGCTCTGACATCTCGTACGACGGCCTGCTCGGCAACGCATCGGACAACGACTGGGTGGCCAATGCCGGCCTCCGCGCCTCGATCGAAGTGGGACCCGTTCGCCCCTGGCTGACCTTCGACACGTCGACCGGCATCGACCGTCAGGCGGCGACGACCCAGGACATCGACTGCAACGGCGTCGCCTTCGGGGGCGGCGCGCGCCTTGCGACAGGGGAGGATCACCACGTCGCCGCCGACCTCGCTTTCTTCGACGCGATCGGTGGCGCCTTCGACACGAAGGGAATCGCCTACAGCCACGGCTACGTCGGGATGAAGGGCGCTCACACGGGCGGTGTGATCTTCAACCGCTTCCTCGGACTGCATCCCACGGCCTACGTCGGCGTCGGCGGCGTTCAGGACAACCCTCAGGACCGGGAGCGCAAGGCGGGCACCCGCACGCTGCATGCAAGTGCGCTCTGGCGCTGGTCCAAAGGGCCGTCCGTCAAGGCGAGCTGGTGGTTCCTCAGCGACCGCGCCGTGTCCTTCGTCGACCCGGCGGACGTCGAGAGCCTCACGCCCCCGTTCGGGATCGCGCGGGAGAGCATCGCAGCGCAAACGCGTCTCGGGGACAGCCTCGGACACGAAATCGACCTTCAACTCGGCTGGCGCTTCGAGCCCGTCGACGTCTGGCTCACGGGCGCCACGGTGGCCGGGGCGAATTTCTACGAGACCCCGATCGACCGCGTGGCCGGCGACGCGCTCGGCAGCGCGGCCGGCGCGACGCCTTGGCTCGCGTCCCTCGGCCTTGAGACGCGCTTTTGATCCCCCTGTGGCTGGCGTGTGACGCGCCCCCGCCCATCGACGAGGGCGTGGATTTCCGCGATGGCCTCTCGGAGGGGGAAGGGATGAGCGGCGAACGCGGCAACATCAAGATCTCCGAGGTCTTGTGGTCTGGAGCCGTGAAGGGCGATGTATGGGTTGCCGACGACGTGTTCGTCGAGCTTCGCAACGAAGGCGTTCGCCCCATCGACCTGTCCCAGTGGCGGCTGACTTTGACAGGCCCCATCGAGGAAACGTGGGTCCTTCCCGACCTCGGCCGGCTCATCAACGTAGGGGAGCACGTCGCCTACGCCGCCAAAAACACGGGGTGCCTGCCACTGGCCACCGTCGTCAGCGGCCTCCGGCTGCCTATGGACGCCGGATTCGCCCTCACGTTGCGCGACCGAGACGAACGACTGCTTGAGACGATCGGCGACGTGGACCAGCTGCCGTTCGCCGGCGGCTACGACGGGGCCCTCAGCCGCTCGATGGAGCGCAGCGAGCTCATGTTCGGTTCCGACGGCGGCAACCCAGCGGCTTGGCACTTCATGACCGGTGCCGAAGTCGACGTTCCCAACGACGACCTCGTCCACGTGGACTGCCGGGCCACCACGCGCGCGACGCCAGGCCGGCCCAACTCCCCCGACTACGCGGGCGCGTTCGCCGCCGGGAGCCTCGAATGATCGGGGTTCTCCTCGCGTGCACGGCGCCGACCACGTCGACCGTGACCTTCGATCTGCTGATCGCCGACGCCATCGACGTCGACGCCGCCGCGGCTCAAGTCGTCGAAGACGCCACCTACGAGGTGCGGGCGGCCCTCCCCGCAGCCGACGACACCACAGTCGCGCTGGCCCTCGCCGATCGCGCCGCGGCCGGCGTGGACGTCCGCCTCGTCACCGACATCGACGTCGTCTTCCCGGCGCTCGAAGGCGTCGACCACACCCAGGTTGACGCGGGCCTCGAGCTCTTCGACTTCGATCTCAACACCGACGTCGCTTGGCCCAGCACGGACGTCGTGATGTCCGACGCCTTTGCCATCGTCGATCGCCGGCGCCTGTTTGCGGCGACCGCCCTCGGCACGGGCACGGGCCTGCAGCTTGCCATCGACGTGACCTACGAAGACGTCGCCCAAGACGTCGAAGCCGAACACGTGCAACTGCACGGCGGCGTCGACGCCACGAGCACCGACGCCTACGACGCGCTCAACAAGTCCATCGCCGACCCGCGCTGGTCCTACCCTCTGCCCGATGGCAGCTTGCTCGAGCTCTGGTGTGGGCCCCAGGAACGGCTCGTCAAACGGCTCATCGACGGGGTTTTCGCCGCACGGGGCGACATCGTTCTGTTGTCGGACGACGTTGCCGACGAGGCCCTCATCCTGACGCTCCAGGAGAAGGCCGAGACCGGCTTCGGCGTCACCGTCGTGACCGGCTCGGGCTTCGGAACCCGCGTCCCCAGCCTGTCCGCCCTGCTGGACAGCGCCGCCCCCGACGTCCTGCACCTGACCGTCGCCGAGCCGCTGCCCACCGTCCTCTGGGTCCCACCCGGCGCACGAGGCGCCTGGCCGCGAGCCCTCGTGCTGACCCACCCCGCACTACCCGCCGTGCGCACCTTCGGCGGCGCCGCCATTCCGTCCGACCAATTCGTGGACGGCCTCGCCTGGGGCTTGCTCGGCCAAGGCGGTCGGACGCCCGCACTCGACGCCATCGAAGCCGCGGTCGCCACCATCGTCGCCGGCGCCGAGGACGCCCCATGATCGCCCTTTGGCTGGCCTGCGCGGCGCCGGACGTCCCCAACCAAGGCCCCGTCTCGGTGTACTTCAACAACCCCGGAAGCAACCTGGACACCGTCTGGGAAAGCGATGCCGTGCGCCTCATGATCGATCTCATCGATCAGGCCGACGCGTCGGTCGACATGGCTGTGATGGGCTTCAGCCACGAACCGCTCGTCGACGCCGTCATCCGCGCCTACGACCGAGGTGTGCCCGTCCGAATGGTTGGAGACGGCGGACACATCCACAACGCCGGCTACACCGCGCTGTACGACCGCGACGTGCCCCTTCGCGTCGGCAATTCAGCCCACATCATGCATGACAAGTTCGTCGTCGTCGACGGCCGGTTCGTGTTCACGGGCACGGCGAACTGGACGGACTCTGACCTCCAACAGAACGCGAACAACTTCGTGTTCCTGGACTCGCCCCCGGTCGCCGCGGACTTCACAGCCGAATTCGAACAAATGTGGAATGGCGCCTACGGCCAAGACAAGATCACGCTCGACAACGGCCGCACCTACCCGGTCGGCGATGCGAGCGTAGAGGTCTGGTTTTCGCCGAACGAAGACGCGATGGGCCGCATCCTCGAACTCGTCGACGGCGCGAAAACGTCGGTTCGCTTTGCGATTTTCGCCTTCACGAAGGACCAGCTCGGTTCAGCATTCGTGCGCCAACACGAAGCCCTAGGCGGGTCCGTCGCAGAGGGCACGGGCGTCGCGGGTGTCATGGACCAGTCCCAGATGCACAGCAACGGTCAGTTCACCGAGGTGTACCGGCTCCTTCGCAGCGAGGTCCCGCTCCGACTCGACGGCAACGACGCCACCACCCAGCCCGGCGACTACCAGGCCGGCGGCGGCCGGCTACACGCCAAGACCATCATCCTCGATGCGGAAGGTGAAGAGCCGATCCTCATCACGGGGTCCTTCAACTGGTCGGCGTCAGCGACGCAGTCCAACGATGAGACCCTGCTCGTCGTCCACGACCGCGAAGCTGCCCGCCTGGCCACCGCATGGTGGGAATCGCTGTGGTTCAACGGCCGCGTCCCCGGTGACCAGCCGGACGCCCCCGAAGTCCTGGCTGGCGACGTCGTCATCAACGAAGTGCACTGGTACGGCGTGACCCCTGAAGACCCCGAAGGCTTCGATGAGTTCATCGAACTCAAGAACATGACCGACCGCGACCTCGTTCTGGACCTTTGGCAGGTTTCGAGCCCCTTTGACACCGTCGTCGGCTTTCCGCCGGGCACTGTCCTGCCGGCGGGCGACACCCTGCTCGTCGCCGACCACGTCCTCGAAGCCTACCAGGATGGCGCGCCGCAGGACGCGACCTCTGCCCTCACGACGGCCGACCTCGTCATCAATCCGTTCAACGACGACCGCGGCCTGCGGCTCTACCTGGAAGACCACGCGCTGGAGCTCAGTCTCCTCGACCCGCAGGCCAACGTCATCGACGTGGCAGGCGACGGCGGCCCGCCCTTTGCGGGGGGTCCCGACGGCAACGCCGCCCGCTCCATGGAGCGGATCGACCCATCCGCGCCCGGCGACGACCCTGCGAATTGGGCGAGCTGCCCGTTGACGTCGGGTGAAGGTTCCATCCGTGAGGATTGGCGGAACCTGATTCTCGCGACCCCCGACACGGACAACGCGTCGCTCTGAGTCCGGGGTGACCCCCGGCGTCCGCCGGAGACGGCCTGGAAGGCCGGTGGCCCTCCAAGATCTGGGTCGCGTCTGACGCCTTCGGGCGCGGCGGCGAGCATCTGGCTAGGTCGGCGTGGGGGATTCGATGCGCCTGAGCACCCTTCTTGGAACCCTTGCGCTCGTCGCCTGCGACGTCACTACGGTGCCGACCGAGTCGGATTCGCTGACCGACACGGACATCCCGATCGACCCAGACCCCCCGGATACGGACTCGGACTCGCCCCCAACAGAGCCGACGGACCCCACCGACCCGACGGATCCCCCCGATCCGACGGACACAGGGACGGGCGGCACCGAAGACCACGACCTCGACGACGACGGCTACGACGGCGAGGTCTGGGGCGGCGACGACTGCAACGACAACGACGCCAGCATCCACCCCGGCGCGCCCGACGTCCCCTACGACTTCATCGACCACGCCTGCGACGGCATGGAAGACGACCTCGACGACGACGGCTTCGGCATCGCCG
>SXOB01000029.1 GCA_005776945.1 Pseudomonadota bacterium | reverse complement strand
GGGGCTCTTGCGCGGGGCGGTGACGACCAGGAGGTGATAGCCGGAGGTGACGTCGAGCGGGCCGCCCAGGCGGGTCGGCGGCCCGCCGTCGACGGCGACGCGCACGGTCTCCTCGTCGATATCGCCGACGAGGGCGCGACCGTGAGCTACCTCGAGGGGTGCACGGCTCCGGTACGCAAAGAACAGCAGCTCCACGCCGCAGTCGTCGAGCTCGTGGCCCATGAGGGTGCCGTCATCAAGTACGCGACGGTCCAGAACTGGTATCCTGGCGATGTCGAGGGCAACGGCGGAATTCTGAATTTCGTCACGAAGCGCGGGCTGTGTGAAGGAAAGGGTAGCCGCATCTCGTGGACCCAGGTCGAGACGGGATCGGCGGTGACGTGGAAGTACCCGAGTTGCGTGCTCAAGGGCGACGGCAGCGTGGGCGAGTTCTACTCCGTCGCCCTTTCGCACCACCGTCAGCAAGCGGACACGGGCACGAAAATGGTGCATATCGGCCGAAACACGCGCTCGACGATCGTGAGCAAGGGGATTTCGGCGGGCCGAGGCCGTCAAACCTACCGAGGACTCGTCAAGATGATGCCGGGTGCGGCGGGGGCGCGGAACCACACGCGATGCGATTCGCTGTTGCTTGGCAACCGCTGCACGGCGACGACGCTCCCCACCATCGACGTGCGCCACCCGGCCGCGCGCGTGGAGCACGAAGCCAGCACGACGCGCATTGCCGAGGAGCAGCTGTTTGCGCTCCGGCAGCGCGGGTTGACGGAAGAAGACGCCGTCGCCCTCGTGGTCCACGGATTTTGCCGGGAAGTATTCAAGGAGCTTCCGATGGAGTTTGCCGTCGAAGCGCGCAGGTTGCTCGAAGTGAGCCTGGAAGGGGCGGTGGGCTGATGTTGGAGATTCGCGGGCTCGTCGCCCGGGTGGAAGGTCGCACGATCCTCGACGGGCTGGACCTCGTGGTGCCGTCCGGCGAGTTGCACGCGGTGATGGGTCCCAATGGTGGCGGCAAATCGACGTTGGCGCGCGCCATCGCTGGACACCCGGCCGTCGAAGTTTCGGGGTCCATCCGCTGGAATGGCGACGAATTGGTGGGGCTCGCGCCCGAGGAGCGCGCTTGGAAAGGCGTGTTTCTTGGCTTCCAGGCGCCGGTGGAGATTCCGGGCGTCCCGAACTCGACCTTCCTCAAGGCCGCCTACAACGCGCAGCGCCGTGCGCGCGGGGAGCCCGAGGTCGACGCGATGGACTTCCTCGTCCGGATGCGGCGCGCGGCGGCCGCGGTCGGCGTGCCTGAGGCCCTCATCCATCGATCCGTGAACGAGGGTTTTTCCGGGGGCGAGCGCAAGCGCAACGAGGTGCTTCAATACGCGCTGCTCGACCCCAATTTGGCGGTCTTCGACGAATTGGACTCCGGCCTCGATGTCGATGCCCTGCGGGCACTGGCGGGCGTGGTTCGGGCGTCGTTGCGGCCGGACCGCAGCGTCCTCGTCATCACGCACTATACGCGCTTGCTGGACGCGCTCGAACCCCATCGGGTTCACGTCTTGGCCGGTGGACGCATCGCCGAGAGCGGCACCCGGGAACTCGCCGAACGCGTCGAGGCTTCCGGCTACGCCGGGGTCGGGGCGTGAACACGCGAGGTTTCGGCGTCCCCGAGGGACTTCCCTCCCCGTCGGGCCCGTTGCCTCCTGGGCGCGAGGCTGCCCGCGCAATGGTCGCCGACGTCGGATTGCCGGGCCAGCGGAGCGAAGGGTGGCGGCTCTCCGCGCCCCGGCGCCTGTTCGACGCGCTTGCCGCGTTCGGCTGGGCCGCCCCGGGGATGGACGACGTGGAGGGTCCGGTGTCGCCGGGCTTCGACGCGCTCAACGCGTGGCTCGCGACGTCCGGTGAAACTCCCGGTGCGGTGGCGGTGCGCCGCCGCAGCGTCGTCGCCGCGGATGGCGCCCGCGTCGAACGGCAATTGGAGGGTCCGCGAGTCGACGTCGTCCACATCGACGTCCCCGCGGGCGCAACGGTCGATCTCGTCGACGTGTTCCGGGGGGAGGCCCCGGCCTTCGTTCGGGTTCAGGCCGACATCGGTAAAGGGGCCACGGTCCGCTGGCATGGGGCCGGCCTTGGCACCGGACACGTCCGGGTCGAAGTGGTGGCACGCGTGGGCGAACGCGCCACCTTTGCGACGCGCTGGGCGGCGCTTGCGGGGCCAGGCGCGCGCTACGACGTGCAGGTCGAGGCCCACCATGTCGGCGCGCGCAGCGTGTCGGACCTCCTCGTTCGCGGCGTCGTTTGCCCGCGCGGCAACAGCACCGTCGTGGCGTCCGTCCGAGTACCCGAGCAGGTGCCCGGCTGCGATGCTCGCCAACATCTCGCCCACCTGTTGTTGGGGGAAGGGGCCATTGCGGCCGTCGAACCCCGCCTCGACATTCAATGCGACGAAGTCGCCTGCACCCACGGCGCGACCGTCGGCGCACTCGACGAAGAGTCGAGGTTCTTCCTTCGCTCCCGGGGCCTCACCGACGCCGCCGCGAGCGAATTGCTGGTCGACGGCTTCGTCCGCGAAGTCCTGCAGCCCTCGGCCGTCGACGAGGCGGCCGCCTGGCTGGTGAAGCATGTGCGAGGACGGTCGTGAACGACGCGATTCGCGCGCAATTCCCGGCGCTCTCGGCCACGGTCCACGGCCGCCCGCTCGTGTGGCTCGATTCGGCGGCGACGGCGCACAAGCCCATGGCCGTATTGGACGCGATGAATGTGGCTGCGGCCACGAGCTACGCCAACGTCCACCGCGGAGTTCACGAGCTCGCCGTGCGCGCGACCGCCGCCTACGAAGGAGCTCGGGCCGATGTCGCGCGGTTTCTTGGCGACGTCGACGTCCGGGATGTCGTGTTCACCCGTGGTACAACGGAGTCGCTCAATCTCGTCGCCCGGGCCTGGGGCGACCGTCATTTGCGGGCGGGCTCACGCGTACTCGTGGGCCAAATGGAGCACCACAGCGCCATCGTCCCATGGCAAGAGGCGGCCAAGCGGGCTGGGGCGGAACTCGTGGCCATTCCGTTCACGGCAGACGCCGTGTACGACCTCGAACGCTACGCCCAACTGCTGGAGGGAGGCGCTGCGGTCGTGGTTGTCGCCCATGCAAGCAACGCCTTCGGGACGGTCCACCCGGTCGCGAAAATGGCCGCGATGGCCCACTCCGTTGGCGCGAAGGTGGTCGTCGATGGCGCCCAGGGGGCCGTGCACGGACCGCCGCGGGTCGCTGAATTGGGCGCCGATTTCTACGCCCTTTCGGGGCACAAACTCTACGGCCCGACCGGGATCGGCGTCCTCTGGGCCCGGCCGGACGCCTGGGAAGAAACGCCGCCCTTTCTGCACGGCGGCGAGATGATTCGCTCCGTCAGGTTTTCGGGGACGACCTACGCGGACCGTCCAGCCCGCTACGAGGCCGGGACGCCCCCCATCCTCGAGGCGATCGGCCTTGGCGCAGCGATACGCTGGCTCGAGGGCGTAGGTTGGAACGCCA
Organism: Pseudomonadota bacterium; assembly: GCA_005776945.1. Taxonomy (GTDB): domain Bacteria; phylum Myxococcota_A; class UBA796; order UBA796; genus SXOB01. Next base: position 56,792 of record SXOB01000029.1, on the reverse strand, counting down.
TCGTCGCCCACGAGACGGGTCTGACGGCGTATTTGCTCGATGCGCTGGACACCGTGCCGGGGCTGACCTGGATCGGCCGCGGCGCGCCGAGGGTGCCGCTCGCGTCCTTCGTGTTGGACGGCATCCATCCCCACGACGTCGGCAGCGTGTTGGACCGCGAGGGCATCGCCGTCCGGACGGGCCACCATTGTGCCCAACCGGCGATGGAGGCCATGGGCCGGGTCGCGACCACGCGCGCAAGTCTCGGCGTGACGAGCGTGCCGGGCGACGTAGACGCGTTGGTCGCAGGGTTGGCCGTCGTGCGCCGGAGGTTGGGATGAGCGAGCTCGACGACCTGTACCAAGAGGTCATTCTGGACCATGGGCGCCGTCCGCGGAACCGTCGTGCGATGCCCGACGGGTCGCACCGATGCGACGGCTACAACCCGCTGTGCGGCGACCACGTGCTCGTGGCGGTCCGAATGGACGGCGAGGCCATCGCGGACGTCGCCTTCGAAGGGGAAGGGTGCGCGATTTGCATGGCGTCGGCCAGCTTGATGACGGAAATCGTACGCGGGCACACCGTCCCGGAATTCGACCAAGCCTTCGACGCCGTCCGCGCCCTGGTTCGCGGCGAGCCGGGCTCTCAGGAAATGGGAAAGCTGGCCGTCTTCGGTGGCGTCGCCGCGTTTCCCATGCGCGTGAAATGCGCCACACTCGCCTGGCACACGGCGAAGGCGGCTCTGCACGGGGCGACCGAAGCCACGACGGAGTGACCCCGTCGGGACCTGTCGGATAGCCGGCTGGGCGGGAGCGTCCGATGATCCGAGGGCTCCACTCGTTGTTTTACAGCTCCAAGCCGGAGGAGCTTCGCGCGTTCCTGAGGGACAAGCTTGGCCTGCCGGCCACGGACATCGGCGAAGGTTGGCTGATCTTCGACGTGCCCGAGGCCCATCTCGGAGTCCACCCGACGGACGGAAAAGAGCCGCCTTCCGGAACGACCCACCTGTCGTTCTACTGCGACGACATCGAGGCCACCATGGCCGGCCTCCAGGCCAAGGGCGTTTCCTTCAGCCAAGGGGTCGAGGACCACGGCTACGGGGTCGTCGTGTTCATGGAAGCCCCGGGGGGTTTCCGAATTCAGCTGTACCAACCGAAATACTAGACCGGCCCCACCAACGGGTCTTCGGGCCACGCGTGTCGGGGGTAGCGACCACGCAGCGCTTTGCGGACGTCGGGCCAGGTGAGGCGCCAGAAGCGTTCGAGGTCGTCCGTCGTCGCAGCGGGGCGCCCATTGGGCGCGAGCAGTTCCAAACGTACGCGCACGCGGCCGTCGGCGACGGTGGGGCCGCGCGAAACGCCGAGCAGGTCCTGGATGCGGACGGCGGCGGTCGGAATGTTCGCGTCGTCGGGCCACGACAAGGTGACGGTGCGGCCGCGCGGGGTCGTCCAGGCCCTTGGCGCGATGCGTTCCACGACGCCAGCGGCGCCGCCGAGGGCTCGCCGGACGGCTCGGTCCCAGTCCGCCTTGGCGAGGCCGGTACGGTCGCGTTGGCCGATGCACGCGTCGAGCAGGATGGCGATGCGCAGGTCCTCGGACCATTCCGGCAGGCCGTCCGCGAAGCGCGCAGCGAAAGCGAGGCGGGCCCGCCAGGTGGCCACGCCGTCGCCGGCGACCGCGTCGAAGTTCGCCGCAAGGCCTTTGGCCATGGCGGCTTCGGCGACGGCGCCGTCGACCGACACGACGGCCTCGCGGACGACGAGGTCGCCGTAGCGGTGGCGCCGTCGACCTTCGACGCGGCCGGCGCCCGGCTCGAATGTCGCCTCGGTGGTCGCTTCGGTCGGCAGCCATTCGGGTTCGACGGCCGACGCGCCGCGGATGATGGCCTCCTTGTCGGCGTCGTCGAGATCGTAGGCCACGACGAACTCCGCGTCGCGCACGGCCGTTTGAGGGCCCGTCACCGCCCCGCGGCCTCCGACGACGCGGAAGCGCGGCGACCCCGGTGCCCGTCGGCGGGCGCCGCGGTCGGGCCAGGCGGCCAGGACGGCGCGCGCCAGGGCCGCGTCCGCGTCGGCCGGCGGACCCGCGGGGCCCGTGCTGCGCGCCCGCGTCGCAAGCCGGTCCGCCTGTTGGCGTTGTTCCGTCGTCGCGCGACCCGCCATCGCGGCGCGTACGCGCTCAGCCAGGTCGCTGTCCGCTGTCGGCCCCGCGTTGGCGCGCAGCGGGTCGCGATCCGAAAGCAGCGCTGCAGCCCAGGCTCCTTCGTACGTGGCCCCTTCGGCGTGGCAGGCGAGCACGAGGCGGCCCAGCCGCGGATGGACGCCGAGGGCCGACAGCCGGCGGCCGAGCGGCGTGATCTTCCCTTGGTTCAACGCGCCGAGCGTGTGCAACAGGGCGTCCGCGGCGTCGAGGCTGCGTTCGGGCGGGCGCTCGAACCAGCCGAAGGCGCGCGGCGCCGCCCCCCAGGCAAGCAGGTCGAGCCAGGCGCCAGCGAGATCGTCGGTGGCAACGGCCGGCGGGTCTGCGGGTGGACGGGCGCGCCAGCCGGCCTCCGTGAACAGCCGCCAGCAGCGGCCGGGGCCAAGTCGGCCGGCGCGGCCGGCGCGCTGGTCGGAGGACGCCCGCGACGTGGGGGCCGTGATGAGCCCGGAAAGCCCCGTCGACGGGTCGACCTGTAGGCGGCGGACGAGGCCGCCGTCGATCACCGTGTCGACGCCCTCGACCGTCACGCTCGTCTCGGCCACATTCGTCGCCAACACGATGCGCCGGCTGCCGCGAAGGGCCGCGTCTTGGGCGGCGGGCGGTAGCGACCCGTGCAGCGGCACGGCGGGAAGATCCGCCAGAGCGGCCGCGGCGTCCGCGATTTCGCGCGCGCCGGGGAGAAATACGAGCACGCTGCCGCCGCCCGACGACCATGCTTCGCGGGCGGCGCGCGCGGCCCGCTCGGCGACGGGTGCGGTGTCGTCGTGGCGGTCGTAGCGCAACTCGACGGGGTGAAGGAGGCCGGGGACGTCGACGGTCGTGGCGTCGAGAAAGGCCGCAAAGGGCGCGGTGTCGACCGTCGCGGACATCGCGACCAGCCGCAGGTCGGGCCGCACCTCGCGCTGAATTTCGCGCAGGAGCGCCAACGTGAGGTCCCCTTCGAGGGTGCGCTCGTGCACTTCGTCGAGGCAGACGACGGCGGTGTCCTCGATCAAGGGGTCCGACAGCAGGCGCCGCAACAGGCTGCCTTCGGTCGCGACGACAAGGCGGGTCTTGGCACCGACTTCGCGTTGGCCTCGGGTGATGAGGCCGACGCCTTCACCGACCCGGGTGCCCCACGCCGACGCGATGCGCTGGGCGGCCGCGCGGGCGGCGACCCGGCGCGGTTCGAGCAGCACGACGCGGCCGACGCCCGTCCACAAGGCCGGCGGGACGCGGGTCGTCTTGCCGGCGCCCGGGGTGGCCCGCACGACGACGTTGCCCTCGCCAACTGCGGCGACGATGGACGAAAGATGGTCGTCGATCGGGAGCGGCGGGTCGTTGCGCATGGCGAGGGCTGGGCTTATCGGGCGCCCCCTTCTCGCGGGCACTTGCCCGCCCCTGGAGAGTTGGATGAGCTTGGTACCCGTTCACGGCGGTCTCGACGAGCCGGTCAACCGCACCCTGTCGCTCCGCCGCCGCAAGGCGCTTCTCGTCGAAGCGGCGTCGATGCCAAAGATTGCGGTCACGGAGGCGGACCTCGCGACCGTCTACCGCATCGCAGACGGCACGTTGTCGCCGCTCACAGGCCCGATGACCAAGGCCCAGTACGACCTCGTGCTGTCGGACCAAGTGATTCTGTCCAAGGGCGACCGCTACGCCTGGACGATTCCGCTCGCCTTGCCGGTCACGGACGCGGAAGCCGCGGCGCTCTCCGCCGGCAAGACGGCCGCCCTCGTCGGCCCGAACGGCGACGTCGTCGGCACCGTCAAGGTCGACTCGGTGTACGACTGGGACAAGGCGCGCACGGTTTCCAAGGTCTACCGGACCGAGCGCACGGACCACCCGGGCGGCGCGATGATCATGGGTGACCCGCGCACGAAGCTCGTCGGCGGTGAGTTGTGGGCCCTGCCCGCGAAGCCGAATGCCGCGTACGGCCACCAGTGCCTGTCGCCGCTGCAGACGCGCGCGCTCATCGCGACGCGCGGCTGGGAGCGCGCCGTCGCCTTCCAGACCCGCAACCCGCTGCACCGCGCCCACGAGTACGCGCTCGTCTACGGCGTCGAGAAGCTCACCCGCGCCGGTCACTTCGCGGGCGCCGTGCTCAACCCGCTGGTTGGCCAGCTCAAGGGCGACGACGTGGACGCTCCGACCCGGATGCGGACCTACAATGCGCTCAAGACCCATGAGCTCATCGGTCAAGGCGACGTCGACCCGGCCGTCTGGGACGCCGCTGGCTACGCCATCTCCGAAGTCTTCGACCTCATCGGTCTGGACATCAAGATGTTCTACGGTGGCCCGTCCGAAGCCATCATGCACGGCATTTACCGGCAGAACCACGGCTTCTCCGACATCATCATCGGCCGCAAGCACGCCGACGCGCCGTACTTCGACAAGACGGCCATCTGGGGCGACTTCGACGCTCACGAGATCTTCGACCACCCGCCCGGCAAGATCTCCATCCAGGCCGTCAAGGTCGGATTCGCGGCCTACTACGCGAGCATCCGCCGCGTGGATCTGACCGAGAACCACCCCGACGAGAAGCCGGTCAACATCTCAGGCACGGGCGTCCGCGACCTGCTGACGACCGGTCAGCGTCCTCCCGCCGAGATCATGCGCGGCGAGACGGCGGACATCCTCATCGAGGCCTACGCCGCCCAGAAGAGCTGATTCGCTGTAGCGACCAGGTCCCGCGCGCTGGCGCGGGGCCGAGGTCGAGCACGAGTCGCGTCGTGGGCTGCTCCACGCCGTAGTCCGGCCACCAGACAGCGGGCTGGATGGCGACGGGGAGCGCGGTCCGCAGCGCCAAGCGCGTCGACCCGACGGCCAGTTCGAGGCCGTCGGCCGTCGGCGTGGCGCGAACCGCGGGGTGCAGCAGGATGTTCGCGACAACGGGCTGGCCCGCCCCGCCACGGACCTCGTCGTCAACCTCGATCGACACAGCCGTCAGCCGCCAGCGCCGCCGGTGGATGGGCGCGCCGCGCAGGTGGACAAAGCCGTCGTGGGACGCGTCGAGCGCCAACGCGTCGCCGTCGGGGACCGCTGCGTGCAGCGAGACCTTGGCCCGGCGGCCGACGCGGAAGCTGCCGTAGACGTCGGCCTGGTCGGCGCCGTCGACGACGACGGTGTTGTGGGCGGCCGTCCCCCGCCCGGCGAGCCGCCGCGGCCCCGCTTCGTAGGCGTAGACGCCGGGGTCGACGACGATGGGGTGGCCGTCGACGGACCACTCGAAGGTGAACGCGTCGGCGTGTCCGTGGGCGGGCAGAGACGGCGCCGCGATGGGCCCCACGTCGACGAGCACGAGGGCGCCGGGCTCCCGACGCCCGTAGAGGCCGGCCGACGCCAGGGCGACGAGGGGGCCGGGCGGCGGCGTGTCCGCGAGCAGGGCGGCCGGGGCCACACACATGGACGGCCAGCCGTCCGACAGCCGGCTGACCGACCCGTCGGGGTGGACGAGGTCGGCCAGGGTGGTCTTCATGGCGGCGAGGGCGGCGTCGAGCGCGGCATCGGGCCCGAGCGCGTCTCGGCACCGCTGGAGGTCGGCGACGACCTGCAGGTGGTAGGCCGGCGACAGCTCGAAGTGCATGCCGTCGGGCAGGACCTGGGTCCGCAGGATGTGATGGACGAGGCGACCTCCTTGGGTCTGCCATGCTGCCGCTTCGGGGCCGTCGAAGGAGGCCGACGCGACGAGGAGCGCCACGGCGTTCTTGACGAGGTGGTTGCCCTCGATGTCCCACTCGAGGTGGGTCGAAAGGAATCGCACCTGATTCGCCAGCGACCTGAGGACGTCATCGGGAACGGCAAGGCGGTCGGCGCGGGCCGAAAACGTGTCGATCCAGGCGAGGATGCGCAGCGACACGGTGTAGCTGTTCCAAGCGGCGCGCCAGCCACGGGACGCCCCGGGCGGGCAATGTTCCATCCAGTGCCGAAGCGTGTCGAACAGGGCGTCGTCGGGCACCTGATCCAGCCAGGTCATCGCCTGGACGTGCATCTGGGCGAGGTGGGTGGTCGGCGGAAACCAGTCGACGGGCCAGCGGAGGGGATGGCCGAGCACGTCGATGGCGTCCACGGCTGGGGGCGGTGCCGACTGGGGCGCGGGTCGAGGGCGCCAGGCGGGCGCCGGTCCGGTGGCGTGTGGGGCGCGTCCGAGCCAGGCGGCGACGGTCTCCGCGGGGCGCCGCACGTCGCGCAGGCCGCGTTGCAGCCAGCGTTGGGCGGGGATGGGGCGCAGCGTCTCGAGCCAGCGGGGCGGGGTCAGAGGGAACTCCGTCGGAGGGATACCACGGGACCCGGCGTCGGGTCCCGGCGAGGGTGGCCCGACCCCGGCGACGCGGAGGCTCCATGGGTGAACCCCTCAAGACGTTCTTCTCCGAGTCGCTGGTCCGCGATCTGGCGGAGACCTGGCGGGCCGTTGGCATCGACGTCGACGGACTCGTCGACGAGGTCGTGCCGGGCCTGGCCGAGCGTGAGTTGCTCGACCGCGGGCGCCACATCGCGGCTGCCCTCCGGCGGCGTCTGCCAGAGGACCCGGAGGCTGCGCTGCGGCTGGTCGTGCGGACGCTTGGCGCGGAGCACGCCACCGACGAGCTGATCGGCGTGGGGATGGCGCCCTTCCGGTACCAGCCGGCGACCGAGATCATCGGGCAATTGGGGCCGCTCGCGCCAGAGGCCGGGTGGATGGCGTGTGAGGCCGTCACGAAGCGGTTTTCGGCGGAGAGCTGCCTGCGCCCCATCCTCGACGCGTGGCCCGAACAGGGGGCCAAGGCTCTCGATCGCTGGGTGGTGGACCCCAACCCGCATGTTCGACGGTTGGTGAGTGAGGGAACGCGCCCCTTGTTGCCCTGGGCGCCTCGGCTTCGGGCGGCGCCATGGACGTTTTTGCCCTGGTTGGAATGCCTGAAGATGGACCCGGCGGAGCTGGTTCGGCGCAGCGTCGCGAACCACCTCAACGATCTCGGGCGCAACGATGCCGACCGCTTGGTGGCGGTCGCGACGCGATGGCGCGAAGACGGCGTCGCCCCCCGCCTGTTGTCGCACGCTCTACGCGGCGCCGTCCGACGAGGCCATCGGGGCGCCCTCGCGTTCCTGGGAGCCGTAGGGACGCCGCTGGCAACCGCGGCGCTCGAGGTGACGCCCGTCGTGGCCTGGGGTGGGTCGGCGGCCTGGTTGGCCACGGTGATGGCGTCTGCGGCTGGCCGCGTCGTCGTGGATGTCGCGATGGTGGGTCCGGGCGGCGGGCGCCGGGTGTACAAAGGCTCGGTCGTCGATGCGAAGCCCGGCGTGCCCTGGGAGGTTCGGGGGACGATCGGGTTCCAGCCGATGACGACGCGTCGACACGTGGCCGGGGAGCACCAGCTCGACCTCGTGGTCGATGGCGAAGTGCGCGCGACGACCTCCTTCGTCTTGGCGCCGTCGGTCGGGGGTTGGGTCGCCGCGTGTACCAGTTGCGCTCCCCGGCCGAACCGCTCGCCGACGCGATCGAACACTACTGGTTCGTCGGGCCGGCGGTGGTCGACGTGCAGGTCGACGTCTACGTCTACGCGGCGGACCTCAAGCGAGCTTGCGAAGCGGCCTGAGGTCAGTCGTCCAAACCCAGCGCAAGCACACCCGCGGCGATCGAACCCACTGGGGGCGCCACAGACCCGAAGGCGGGGCCGTCGGCTTCCGGCAGGCTCGGGTCGCAGAACGCCACAAACCAGCCTTCGGTGACGCGGTCGGCGTCGTCGATGGCGCGCGCGAAACGCGGGAGGCCCGCGTCGCGTTCACGTTCCGCGACGTGTGGGGTTGCCGCACCGCTACGCACACAGGCTTCAAAATCGGAGCGGACGCGGTCGTTGCCGACCTTGGCCGTCACCGTCTCACGGCACTTGCCGAGCTTCTTCCGGCCGCCTTTTTCGCAGATCTCGAGCTGGGCGTCATTGACGAATCGGAACCAGCGATTCGTCAGCGCGTCGTCTTCCGCAAGCCCGGTGAGTCGCGTCTGTTCGGTGAGCTGAATCTCGGTTTCCGCGAGGCGTGCAACGGTCACGTCCAGCTCCGCGGCGAGGCGCGTCTGCTCGACGACCGCCACCGCGAGTTCTTCGCGGACACGGGCCAATTCTGCGCGGGCCTGGTCGAGTTCCCGGGCGACGGCGCGGCCGCGATCCGCCCGCCGTGCCATCTCCGCCTCCAGTTCGGCCACGCGAACTTCGCGGAGGTTCACCTCGGTGCCAAGCCGCGCGACCTCGTCGGTGGCCTCGTCAACCTCGGCCTGCTTGGCCGCGAGGTCGGGCGCACACAGGGCCGCGACTTCCGTGACCGTAGGCGGGGGGACCGGACCCGGCGCGACGACCAGATAGGTGATGCCGGCCCCGACGCCGGCGCCGAGCACCATGCTGACCAGCGCGGTCCCGAACGGGAGCAGGACGGACCAGAGCGGATTCTGCTTGGCGTTCATGAGCCCTCCGGTCCCTGCATTCGCAAAGGCCGGACCATGGGACGATCCCGTCGCCAGGCGGATCGCGCCCGAAGAATGCGACAAAAGGACCGCGGGCATCGCCGGTGAGGGCCCCGGCTAGCAGCCTGCTAGGGCGCGAGGTCGTTCGCCTCTGGCAGCGTCGGGTCGCAAAGCTGGACGATCCAGCCTTTGACGATCTTGTCTTCCTCGTTGAGCGTCTTCGAGAACGAGGGCACGGTCGCGTCCTTCTCGAGTTCGCGGACGCTTGGCGTCGCCTGACCGCTGCGAACGCAGTGTTCGAAGGCCGACCGGATGTCGTTGCGGCCCAAGGTGGCCTCCACCGTCTCGCGGCACGCCCCCAGCTTCTTGCGGTTGCCCTTTTCGCAGATTTCGAGCTGCGCGTCGTTGAGGAAACGATGCCATTTGTTGACGAGCGCGTCGTCTTGGGCGACCTCCGTGGCGCGCGTCTGGTCTTCCAGCGCCTCCTGCGTCTCCGTCAACTCGGTTTCGAGGCGCGCCTTGTCGGCCAGTGCACTCGCGAGTTGGGCGCGGAGCGATTCGAGTTCGGCCTTCGCCGCCGTCAGCTCGGCCGTGACCTGGCGGCCCCGCTCGGCGCGCTGGTTCATCTCGGTCTCCAGCTGCGTCACCCGGGCTTCGCGCTCTTCGACGGCCTTCGTGAGTGACGACACGCGACCGCGCGCCTCTTCGACTTCGGCGGCTTTTTCCGCGATTTGAGGCGCACAGGCGGCCGCCAATTCGGCCGCGGTCGGCGCGCGGGCGATTTCGATCGTCGCCGGCGCGTGGGCGACCCAACCGACGACGCCGCCAACGGCCGCACCGACCAAAAGGGCGGCGAAACTCGTCGCAAAGGGGATCAACACCGCGGCCAGGCCGGAGCTGGGGCGGACGTCTTCCGAATCGTTCATGGCAACACTCCGAGGATGGCGTCGTCCGGATCGACCCACATGGCCGTGAGGCCGGCCTGTGCGAGTTCCGGTTCTAGGGTCGTACGATCTCCGACGAAAACCCACACTTGGGGTCCGTCTTCACCCAGCCAACGGGCCGCAAAGGTCCGCGTGGCGGCCGGGTCGAGGGTCGCCATCGCTGCCACTTGCGCCTTGGCCGCCGCCGCGCTGGACCCGCGCTCCATCCAGGCGGCGTACCAGCCCACCGCCGACTCCGCGTTTTGCCGCGTCTCGTTGTGGGCCTGGCGCGCGGCGAGTGCCGCGTCGTCGCGCTCGGACACGGTCAGGCCGTCGGACCCGAGGGCGGCCAGCTCCTTGCGGATTTCTTCGACGGTCTCGGCCGCGAATTCCGTGGGGACGTCGACCTCCACGGTGAGCGAGCCGCGGCCGGGCAAATCCGACCAACGTGCACCGGCCCCGTAGGTGTAGCCCTTGTCCTCGCGGAGATTTTTGTTCAGGCGTGAAAGGAAATGCCCGCCAAGCGCCCAGGAGACGCTGCGCGCCGCAACGGCATCGGGGTGCGACGCCTCAGGGAACGATGTCCGCCAACGGATGGCCACCTGCTCCTGACCCTTGACGTCGATCGCGACGACGCGGTCAGCGGGCGACGACGGGGCGGGGGTCGCGGCGACTTCGCCGGGAATTCCCGCATCGCCAATTGCGGCGAGGAGAAGGGGTTCGATGTCGGCCCTCACGACGTCGCCGACGACGAGCACCTCGATGGGGGCGATGCCAAGCCAACGTTCGTGAAGGGCAAACAGGTCGCTACGCTTGACGGCGTCGAGCGCCCCGAGGTCGGGGCGCCGGCCGAACGGCGAATCCGACGGAAACCACGCATGCGTGAGGGCCGCGCGTGCGAGGCGGCTCGGGCTCGTGGGTCCTTCGACCTCGTAAAAGGTCTCCAAATCGCGTTGGAAGAGTCGCAGATCGGCGCGTGGGAGGTCCGGCCGAAGCAGGACGTCGCCCCAGTGCCCGACACCGGTTGCGAGGTGTTCACGCGGAATGCGCAAATAGACGCCCGCATCGTCGTGGTCGAATTCCGACCAGAGGTCCATGTCGAGCGTGTCGCCAAGGATGTCCAACTCGGTCCCGTCGACGTCCTGGGTGGCGGCGTCCAAAATCCAGCCCAGTGCGCGCGTGGCCTCGGTGGGTCCACCTGCGAGCGCGGTACTGCCGGCTTGGACACGGCCGTCGATGGCGACTTTACGCAGCCCGGGAATCGTCACGAGATGGACGGTGACGGCGTCGGTGAGCGCAAACGTCTCCGGGGCCGGCTGGTCCAGTAGCGGCGCGGGCGCCACCGGGGGCGGCACCGACCGGTCGATTGGCGTCAGGACGAGCGTCGCGAGAAAAGGGGTCATGGCAGCACCACGGAAGGTGAGCCGTCGGGGGAGGGCGAAGACGATGGCAGAACGCTGAGAATCGTCGCGGCCTGAGGGTCGAGCCATCGCCGAACGGCCGCGGCGATGGCGTCGGGCGTGAGGGCTGCGGCCCGTTCCCAGCGAGGTTGCAGGCAATTGGGCGTGCCGTCTTCGGCCAGGCATTGTGCGATCACCTCGGCGCGCCCTTCGGGGCCTTCGATTTGGCTTGCCCAGTCCGAACGCAGGCTCGCCCGAGCGCGGGCCAATTCGGCATCGGTCGGGCCGGTACGACCAAGCCGCGCGACTTGTTTGAGCGCGATGGCCTCGATGCGCTTGAGCGAGGGGCCGGCGGACGTCGCCGCGATCAGCGCGGGCCCCCCGAGGCGACCGGGCCCGTACCAGGTGCCGATGTCCGTCGTGCGATCGTGTTCGTAAAAGAGCGGGTCGTCGAGTCGCGTGCCGCGTCCGCCGGACAAGATGCGCATGGCGATGTCGACGGCGAGCGCGTCGGGGTCGCCCGTCGCTGGACCCCGCCAGGTGATGTAGGTGCTCGACAATTCCACGTCGTCGACGATGTGGGCGCGGACGATTTCGGTTGGTGGTGGGGGCGGCGCCGGCGCCGGGCGTTCGGGCGCCGGCCCGCGGTCCGACACGTCTTGGAACCAGTTGGCGGCGGCCGTGAAAGCCGCTTCCGGTTGGACGTTGCCAGCGATGACGAGGACGGCGTTTCGCGTGCGGTAGTGGCGCTGCCAGAAATCGCGGACCCCGTCGAGCGTAAATCCGCGGATCGCGTCGACCGTGCCAATGATGGGCACATGGTAGGGGTGGCCTTCGGGCCACAGCACGCGGGTGAGGGCGTCGTAGTCGCGGCCATTGGGCTCGGCGTAGCCCTCCGCGCGCTCCTGGAGGACGACGTCCTGTTGGTTAGCCAGATTTTCCTGGACGAGGCCCGCGTCGAGAAATCCAAGCCGATCGGATTCCAGGAAGAGCGCGCGGTCGAGCGCGCCGGACGGAAACGTCTCGTGGTAGGCCGTGGCGTCTTCGCTCGTCCAGGCGTTGTTTGCGCCGCCAGCGGCGGTGAGCCAGCGGTCGAAGGCGTCGCCCGGCACGTTCTGGGACCCTTCGAACATCAGGTGCTCGAACAAGTGCGCGCAGCCGTATTCGCTTGGCCGTTCATCCCCGGAACCGACGGCGAAGCGCAGGTGCAAGGCGACCGTGTCCGTGCGGTCGGACGTGGCGACGGCCACGAGAAGACCGTTTGGGAGCGTGGCGACCTCGGCCGCGAGGTCGAGGTCGGTGGACCCAGCGAGCACGAGCGAGGACGCCGCCAGCCACACGTGAACCTCCCGAGGGCGCGCCGTGTAACGCCGGAGGGGCGTCATGCCCTGAAGCGCACCTGTTGGCGTTTCAGCGCAGATTCCACCCCACCGGAACGAGGAGACCGAGGCGGACGGCTTCGCCGAGACCCGCCCGGGGGACGGGACCGCGGGTGAGCGCGGTCGCGAGGTCGGGGGGAATGGCGAGGGTGACGGGGTTGCCGCCGGCGTCGACGCCTGTCAAGAGCCCGACGGGTTCACCCCCGCAGGGGGCGCCGCGACGGTCGACGGCCTCTGGCGGGGAGCCGGCGAAGTGGTGGGGCGGACCGGTGATGTGGGCGACGCGAACGCGCGACCCTTCGGCGAGTTGGACAGGGCCGGCGCCGGGCCCGAGGATGGTGGCCAGGGGGTCGCGCCGCGCGAGTGCGAGGTCGGCTTCCCAACCGACCCCATCGGCGGCGGTGCGGCCGAGTTCCCGGTGCGCCCATCGCGCGAAGCGTTCCGGGAGGGGAAGGCGCTCAAAGTTGTCCGCGCGGACGAAGGCGTCGACGAGGTCGAGCCCGCCGCGCCGGGCAGCGCGCAAGGTGGTTGGAAAGGCGGTGCCGAGGCCGCGCGAAATGCGCCGTCGGTCGCGTCCGTCGTGGCCCCCGATCGCGTAGCCGACGCCGTGAAGCGCGGGCGGAATCGCGGCGAGGAGGGCGGATTCGGGAGGTAGGGGGCCGTCGCCGAGGCTGGCCGCGGCGGCTTCCGCGAGGACCTTGGGGACGCGGCCCGCGCGCGCCGCGAGATCCTGGGCAATCCAGCGGATGCGCCCATGTCGAGGCGTCGCCGCCCAAGGTCGAAGCGGTGCGCCCGTTGCGGTCGCTCGAAGCACGCCAAGCGCGCGCTCGAGCAGGTCGTCGAGGTGGGTGGCCCGCTCTGGGCCCGTCAGCGTCTCCATCCACGCCGCGGTCCGCCGGCTGCGCAGGCGTCGTCCATGGGCGGCCGCGTAAGCGAGGCCGTCCGACGTCAGGTCGATGTGCTCCCAACGGTGGGACACGGGTCGGCCGGTGCGGCGCGTGGCCGCGATGGCGGCGAGTTCGGCGTCGAGGAACCGCTTGGCGCCTTGCAGCGCCTCGTCGTCGGTCGGTCCCCATGGCCTTGGGGCGGCGGCCTGCTCGCAGGCGTCGCAATGGGCGACGCCGCTGCGCGCGGCGTGGGCGGGGCATCGCGTGAGGCGGACCTCGTCGAGAAAATACCAGAGGACGACGGGGACCAGTTCGGCGATGCGTCCGGCCGTCGCATGCCAGAGCGCGTTCGCGCCGTCCTTCCAGCCAAATCCGACGAGCCCGTGGCTGAGCGCGTGGGCCGTCCACTTGGCGCGATGGCCAGGGTGAAAGCCGCCGATCCGGAGGTCGTGGCGGAACGATTGGTACTTTTGTTCCGGCAGGACGCCACGGTCCCAGGTGTCTTCGTCGTCGGTCGCGCCAGCTTCGCGCCGATACTCGAAATGCGCCAGGAAAAGGCCGGATTCGGCGGCCAGAGCGCCGGTCGTCGCGGCCGCCGGGCTGCGGTCCAGTTCGTGGGGCGGCGCGCCCGGCACGCGAGGGGACTGCAGCCGCTGCGAAAGCCAAGCCTGGGCGGCGGAGATGTCCATGTGCGGCATGGGCGCGCCTATCGCGCGTCGGCCGCGATTCGGGGTGGGCGCGATTAGGGGGCGGGCGAGGCACCCATGTGGCTTCTCGCATCCTGTGCGCTGACTTCGGAGCTGTCGACGGACCTGCCTCCGGCCGTCGTGATCCTGCCTGTCCCTCCGGCGGCGGATGCGTTGGGGACCGTGGGAAATGACGTCGACGGCGACGGCTTGGATGCCGACGAGGAGGCTCTCCTCGACACGGACCCCAACGACGCTGACACCGACGACGACCGCTTGGAAGACGGCGACGAGCAGCCGCTTGGGTGCAACCCGCGCGTCGCGGACACCGATGGCGACAGCTACCTGGACGGGGACGAGGTCGCGACGGGCCACGACGCAGCCGACGCGTCCGACCTGATCTACACGTTGGGGTGGCCTTACAACCCGTTCAAGGACGAGATTGCCGACCCGGGTCCCGGCTCCGTGGTCGGCGTCGGCGAAGTGATGCCGGCCTTCCTTGGCATCGATCGCGCCGCGGAGGCCGTCCACCTCTACGATTTCGCGGGCCAAGGCCTCGTGTTCGTCACCTTCTCCGTCGGCAACTGCGTCCCGTGTGACGACGTCGCGGGTTGGCCGTCTGGCAGCGGGGCCTACGCGGGCCTTTGGCCGGACGCGGCGGCGGCCCTGACGTCGGGCGACGTGGCTTGGGTCGACGTCCTCGTCCTCGGCGCAGATTTGCTCGCTGCGGGGGCCACGGACGCCGCGGCCTGGGACGCGCGTTGGCCGCGGCCAGGTGTGGCCGTTCTCGCTGACCCGTCGAATCTGGCGGGGCCCAGCGTAGGCGTAAACGGCATCTACCCGGCGGCGATGTTGCTCGACGCGAACATGACGGTGATCGCCCTGAACCCGCTCGATTGGACGGTGGCCGCGGCCGCCTTGCAGGCGACGTTTCCGTGAAGCGTTCCGAGCGCGTCGCGATCGTCGACGCCGTGCTGCAGCGGGAGATAGGCGACGTCCCCATCCCTTTGGACCATCGCGACCCCTTCACGTTGCTGGTGGCTGTCGTGTTGAGCGCTCAATGTACGGACGCGCGCGTCAACCTCGTCACGCCCGCGCTCTTCGACGCCGCGCCCACGCCGGCTGCGCTGGCGAAGATGGCTCCGGAGCAGATCCTCCCGTACATCGCGTCGTGCGGATTGGCGCCGACGAAGGCCCGCAACCTGGCCGCGCTCGGGCGGCAGCTCGTCACGTTGCACGGAGGGCAAGTGCCGTCGGACGAGGCCGCGCTCGAGGCGTTGCCCGGCGTCGGACACAAGACGGCGAGCGTCGTGAGGGTCCAGTCGTTCGGCATTCCCGCGTTCCCCGTCGACACGCACGTGGCCCGGCTGGCGAACCGGTGGGGCCTGTCCAAGGCCAAGGCGGTGGGGCCGATCGAAGCGGACCTGCGCAAGGCTTGGCCGGCGCGCGAATGGGGGCGCGTTCACTTGCAGATGGTGACGGCGGGACGCCGCTTCTGTCCCGCGCTGCGCCACGATGCGCTGCGCTGCCCGGTGTGTGCGGCGTTGGCCGAAGCGGGCGGCGGCGGGGTATAGCGGCGCCGCCGAGGACCCCATGGCCTACGTCGTGACGGACAACTGTGTGGACTGCCGCTTCACCGACTGTGTGGAGGTCTGTCCCGTCGACTGCTTCTACCTCGACAATGAAAAGAACATGGTCCTCATCCACGGCGACGAGTGCATCGACTGCGGCGCGTGTGAGCCGGCCTGCCCCGTCGAGGCGATCTACGCTGGCGACGACCTGCCGGCCGACAAGCGCCACTGGGAGAAGACGGCGATCGAGCGCATCAAGGGCGCAGGCCTCAAGCTCATCACGGAGTCGATGGACCCGCTGCCGACCGCCGATGCCAAGAAGGCGAACCTCGGCCTGTGATGTGGGTCCTGCTGGCCTGTGCGGGTGAGGCACCTGCGCCTCCGCCGGCCGTCGACGGGCCCGTCCCCGTCGAGTTGTCCCACCAGCGGAGCTACCCGTTGAGCAACAAGGCGCCCAAGGACGTTTCAGCGGCGTGGGTCAAGGGCAAGCTGCAGGTGCAGTCCACGGGGATCAAAGCAGCGTGCGACTCTGCTCCGTTTTGGGACGGCAAGCGCCAAGGCAACACGATCGTCGTCCAGGCCCATGGGACGGGCGGAAGCCCAGAGCCATGTGGCTACACCGCGCTCGTCAACGTCGACGTGCCGCGTGCGAAGTTGGACGTCCTCGTGCTTGGTACGGACGGGGCGCTGCTGAAACGGGTCGAAGTGGACGAGCGGGCCCGTTGAGCCCTTGCGACCGGGTGCTCGTCACGGGCGGTGCATCCGGGCTCGGGGCGGCGACGGCGGAGCGCTTCGCCAAAGAGGGCGCCCATGTGCTCGTCTTCGATCGGGACGCCAAGGGCGCGGAAGAGGTGGCGGGCCGGATCGGTGGTCGAGCCGTCGTGGGCGATGTGACCGACGAGGCCGCGGTGGCTCGGGCCATGGCGACCGACGTTGCCATGGGGCCGCTACGCGTCGTCGTCGCCGCGGCGGGCATCGGCTGGGCGCAGCGGACGTTGGCCTTTGACGGCGCGGCGCACGGAGTCGACGCGTTCCGTCGCGTGTTGGAGGTGAACCTGCTCGGCACGTTCGTCGTCCTGCGGACGGCGGCCGCGGTGATGGCGCGCCAGGAGCCGGTCGACGGCGTGCGCGGTGTGCTCGTCGCGACGGCGTCGGCGGCGGCGATGGAAGGGCAGGCGGGGCAGGTGGCCTATGCGGCGTCGAAGGCTGGCGTGGTGGGGATGACGTTGCCGATGGCGAGAGATCTCGCGCCGGTCGGAATTCGGGTTTTTACGGTAGCGCCGGGGCTGTTCGACACGCCGTTGCTTGGAATGTTGCCTCAGGACAAGCGGGACGCATTGGCGTCGCAAGTGTTGACGCCGCCGCGGCTTGGCAAGGCCGAGGAATTTGCCGACCTCGTGGCCGCGCTCGTCCGGAATCCTTATGTGAACGGGGAAGTGGTGAGGTTGGACGGTGGATTGCGGCTGCCACCTCGCTAGGTGCGCGGTGCTTCACCCAGGTCCGCCGTGGTCCTTCTCCGCGCGGAAAACGGCGAAGCTGAGTTTGGCTACGACCGGCCAGAGTGGAGCGGGTTGGCGGACGCGTCGCCGCGGTCGTGGAAGCGGCAGCTTCGGCGTGCGAGCCCGTCGGACGTGGAGTGCGGCGCGCCGATTCCTTGCGGCTGGTGGGCGTCGGTGCCGGATGCTCCCAAGCCTGATTTCTTGGCCTGCTTGGGGGTGTTGGAGGGTCCCACGGTCGCTCGTGGCACCGAGAAAGGGACACTGAAATCGGATAAGTGGGATTCCGGTGGAATCGTCCTGGACGGGGCGCGTGTGGTGTTTGTCGCGTCCCGCGGGTCGGAACTGGCTGGCTCGCTCAGGCCGGGGGACGTGGTACTCTCCTGCGGCGTACTCGACGCGTCTCAATGCATCCAGGAGGATCCCGGTTTTGCTCGGGACGTCGCCGTGCTACGCCGTAGTCGGATCGTGCGACTTCGGTGATTTTCGGCGAAACTTCGACCCTGTGGAGTCGGGAGGCGGCAGCGGTTTGACGTTTTGCTGTATTTTCCGTGAATTTTTGTAAAGTGACGGGGTGGCAAGGCGGCGTCGAAGGCCGGCGTGATCAGCAGGACGCCGCCCATGGCGCGGGAACGGGCGCGGATTGGAAGTCGGGTCCCCTGAACTGGCCCCAGAAACGAAAACGCCGACCGCTGCGAGGCGGTCGGCGCGGGTGGGGCACGACGGGGGGGGACCGTTCATGCGCCGCTTCCCGCCGAAGTGTAACACAGGACTTCCGCCTTCCCGACGCTTACATACTTGGCATGTCAGGAGTGTGTGGGGCGAGCGCGCCGTTCCGCCAGCGGAGCAACGCAGCCGTGTCGCCGTCGAGGCGAATGAGGGTGCCTTCGCCGTCGATCCATGTCCCGCTGTTGTAGACGGGGCCGACCACTTCCGGCGCGTGGGTGTGCCCGTGCAACACGTGCCGGACGCCGAGGATGCGCGACACCCGCGCACCGGCCGCGCGCATCGTCGGCCGAGGGTCCGTCGGTTCCGGTGCGGCCCGGAACACGACGACGGCCAGAATGAGGGCCACCAAGGCGGCGAGGCCCACGCCCGGCAATCCGCCTGCCGCGGCGCCGAACAGGGTCAGCACGGGTGCTGCGATGACGACGACGAGCCGGTCCAGCATGATGGCGCGCATCAACGGGCCCAAGCGTCGGACGAGCGGCGGCCGGCGGAGGGCGTGCACGCGGGCCAACGTGCCAAGCGGGATGCCGCTTTGCGCGGAGACCCGGCGGAGGGCTTCTTTGCGGTCGGCGCGGTTGCGAAGCACCGCGCGCGGGTCCACGGCCAAGGCCCACATTCCGAGAAGGCGCCGGATCATGGTGCAGTAGGCCTCGAAGGCGCGGTGGAGATTCCCGCCGGTCAGGGCCCAGGCGAGGTGACCGAAGAAGCCGCGGTCCCATTGCCCGTGTTGGCCGGATTGCAGTCCTGTGACGAGGTACCGCATCACGGCCGTCCCCACGTTGATGTCGGGCTCCGTGTGGTCGGACGCTGGGCGAAGGGCGTCGTCGAACGAACAGTAGGGGTCGTATTGGTGGCCGTGTTCGATCCACGCGTGACCGGCGGCCCAAACGAACCACGGGTGGACGACGACGCGGTCTTTCGCGCCTTCGGCCAAGGCGTCGCGCAGCGCGTCGGCGACGGCGGGGAACGCCAACTCGGGGTCGTGGTTTCCGGCGACGACGTGGATGTCGTGACCCGCGCGAACGAAGGCGCGAAGGGCTTCGACGGCGACGACCTCGCGTTCGCATAGGACGATCAACTTGGTGATGGCGGCGCGTTCGCGGCCGCCGAGGCCCCAAGTGTGGTCGTCGTCGTGGAGCCCCGTCAGGATGCCGACGTCGCCTGGCATGACCCGAAGGGCCAGAAGGTCGAAGCCGTCGCCGTTGATGACGAGGGAGCAGGGCGGACCGGACGTGATGTGTGCGAGGAAGGCAGCGAGCGGCGCCGCGGCCTTCGACTCGGGCGCACCCAGGTGCAAATCGCTGACGACGTAAGTGAGGCGTCCCACACCCCCAGGGTGCCGCGCCGCCGCGTCGACGGCCAGCGGGAAGCCGGGAAATCGTCGACCCAAGGCGATAGGGGAAGTCATGGTTGTCTGGGTGGCCATCGTTGCGATCGCTGGGGAGCGGGTGGCCGAGGGGTGCCAGATCGTCACGCAGCCGACCCAGGCTGACGGTGTGACGCCGATGGTGGCGACGTGTCGATGGCCGGAGGTCGATCCGGCGCGGCTCACGGCGAAGGTCAGCGACTTTGCCGGCTACGACACTCTGTTGCCCCACGCCATCGTCGCGGACCGCGTCGTCCGCGTGGAGGGCGACCGGAGCCTCGTGTGGCAGCACCAAACGGCCCCCGTCATCGCCGATCGCGAAGTCCTGCTGTGGATGCGCCGCTCGACCGAAGGGGCGTGCACGGTCGTGAGCTGGACGGCCGCCACCGAGGTCGCTTGGGATGTGGCCGAAGGGCGCGTACGGGCGCCGCGCAACGACGGCTCCTGGCGCGTCTGTGCCGTGCCGGAAGGTGGCGTCGAGGCCGTTCACACGATCGCCTACGACCCGGGCGGCCAGGTTCCTGGCTTCGTCGTGCGCGCCGCCCAGGGCGGAGGACTGGACAAGGTGCTGGCGTCGGCGCGGGCCGTCGGCGCGAAACCTTAGCGTCAGGGAGTTTGACGTGGCGCGTGCGCCGAAACGGTGGCGCCAGCGTCCCGAAGCGGGGACCCTCGGCAAGGAACTTACCCGGCGGTCGGGTGGGCGCTGTGAGCTGTGTGGCGGGCGCGGCGAGGTCCGTGTCTACGAGCTGCCGCCGTTTCCGCTCGAACCTGATGCCGAACGCGCTTTGCTTGGCTGTGCGAGTTGCCGCGATGCGTTGGAGGGGGGCGCGCTCGACCCGATCGAGGCGCGGTTCCTTCAGACGGCCGTCTGGGACGAGCGCATCGCGGTGAAATTGGCGGCTGCACGCCTGCTCATCGCGCTGGACGGCGCGAATCACCCGTGGACGCGGGAGGCGCTTGAAGCGATCGACGTCGACCCCGAAACCGGCGAGTTCCGCGCGCCTGAGCCGGAGGTCGAGGAGTCTACGCGCCGATCGCGGCGCTGAGGGTCAGTTCTCGGACTCGGGGTCTACGAGGGCAAACGGGGCGACGACCGCGTCAAATACGGTTCCGTCGTCGAGGTGGACCATCTTGTAGGTCCCCTCCATGCTTCCGATGCTCGTCGGCAAGGGGCAGAACGATGTGTAGGTGAAGTGCTGGCCCGGGGCGAGCACGGGCGTTTCGCCGACGACGCCGGAGCCTTCGATGTGTTCGGTGCGACCTGCGCCGTCGGTGATCACCCAATGCCGACGCAGCAAGCGAACAGTTCGGCTGCCTTCGTTGTCGATCCGGATCGTGTAGCTGAAGAACCACCTACCGCGCGACGGCTGGGATCTACCAGCTTCGTACCGTGGCAACACGCGAACGCGGATCCCCGCGGTGAGACAGTCCGACATCGGGCCCCCGCGTCGGTCTACCCCACGCTGAGCGAACGGGCGCAAGTTAGGCACATCCTGGCCGATGAGGCCGCGGGAGGTACCGATGGCTTCGACCCATCTGCCCGTGCCACCTGCGGGTGCGATGGCGGTGATTCGTGCGGCTAGCGAGCCGGACGTGAAGATGAATCGGCTGTCGGCCATCGTCGGTGCCGAGCCGGCGATGACGGCCGGCCTTCTGCGCATGGCCAACAGTGCGGCGTACGGAATCGGTCGACCGGTGACGACCGTCAGCCAGGCCACGCTCTACTTGGGCACGCGCGTGTTGCGGAACATTGCTGTGCACCATGTCGTTCGCACGACCCTCGCCAAGGTCGATGCCGGGCGCTTAGACGTCGCCGCATTCTGGGAGGACAGCCTCCGGCGCGCGAGCGCGGCGAGTCTGCTGGCGCGTCGCGTCGGATTCCCGGACCCCTCAGAGGCTTTCACTCTCGGCCTGCTGCTCGACATGGGCACGCTCGTGCTCGCGGTGTACGACCGGGCCAAGTCGCTCGACCTCGTGCGGGTCGCCCGCAGGCCCGCACCTGAGCGCCTCGAAGTCGAGAGCCGCTGCTTTGGTCGCGACCACGCCGCGACCTTTGCGGCCCTCGCCACGGAGTGGGGTCTCCCTTCTGACCTCGTGGAGATCATCGCTGCCCATCATCGGGACGACGTGGTGCTCCCGCAGCACGACCGTGATCGCCTGCTGCGCATCGCGCGTGCCGCTGACGCGTTGTCCGATGTCGTGCAGACGAACGCCGCCGACGGGACCGTTCAGGTGGCCGAGCGTGCGATCGGCGCGCTGGAGCTGACAGCGCCCCTCGCCGAGTTGGTGACCGACCTGGCCGAGGCGATGGAGGCGGCCTCCCGCGATCTGCAGATTCGCATCGGGCGGCCCCCCACCTGGGACGAGCTGATGACGCGCGCCAATGGGACCTTGCTTTCGGTGAATACCTCATTGGACGAGCTGAATCGGAAACTTGAAAAGGCGCTGGAAGAGCGCGACACCGCGTTGCGCGAATTGGAGCGCGCGAACGAGATGTTCCAGACAATGGCTCGGACGGATCCGCTGACCCAGCTCGCCAATCGCCGGGCCTTCACTGAAGAGAGCCAAATGACAGCTGGAAATCCCGACGAGGTGCCTTTCGCGCTGCTCATGTTGGACCTCGACCATTTCAAAAAGATCAACGATGTTTACGGACACGCGGCGGGAGACGGCGTCCTCGTCGAGGTGAGCAAGCGCCTGGCGACGGTGGTGAGGCCCGGTGACGTCGTCGGACGCCTGGGCGGCGAGGAATTCGCCATTTTGTTGCCCGCCTGTACGCCGGACCAGGGTGCCCAGGTCGCGGAGCGGGTTCGAGCCGCCATCGAGGCGTCGCCGGTCAAGTCGCGCGATGGGATCGACATTCCGATCACTGTCTCCATTGGAGGCACGTCCATCGGCTTCATCGGTTCCAACTTCGACGAGGTGCTTTCGAAGGCGGACGCTGCGCTGTACCAATCGAAGGCGGAGGGCCGCAATCGGGTGACCTTTTGTGGATCTGACCGTAACTTCGCGCCAATTTCGCTGGCGTCGGCCACGAGGCCCCATCGCTGCTCGTCCTCGCCGTGAAGGCGCGCCGGTTCCGCGTCGAGCAGCTTCAGGTTGTGAGGGATGATTCCTAACGCGCAGAACCTCTCCCATGCCGCCGGCGCCGAGCAGGGATCGGAAGGCGTAGCGCCCGACGGAGGTGGCAGGCTCGGGCGTCGGGGTGACGGGGTCGCCGTCTCCGTCGCCGTCTCCGGCGTAGGTAGGGTCCGCCCGACGCGCCGGGGGGGGTCTATGGCCTGCGGGCCATGGGCAGCCTTCAGGCGCACTTGGGGAGGTCGATGCCCCCGAGCGCCTCGTCTGCCACCGTCGCCCACGGCCGCGGGCGCGGCCTTGGCGTCCGCCGGGACAACGCGCGGACGGCCTCCGCCCATGTGGCCGGGTCGAGGTCGGGCATCGTCTGGCCCGCGTCGCGGAGGAGGTGCGCCGCGTCTCCGACGTCTCTCGCCACGACCGGCAATCCGACGGCAAGGTAGTCCGCGAGCTTCAGCGGACTGAGCCAAGGCGGTGCGCCGTCGTAGGGTGCGAGGCCCACGTCGGCTGCGGACAGCGCGTCGGCCAGGGCCGCCCCCTCCAAGTGAGGCAGGTGGCGGACGCGAGGGTGATCGATGGGGACCGCGCCGCCACCGATGACGACCGCTTTGGCTTCGGGCAAGGCCGCGAGCAGCGCCGGCAGGTGCTTTGCGCCGTGCCATGGCCGGTGAGCCCCGAGCAGTACGACCACGAGGCCCGAGAGGTCCCATCGCGCCCGCCCCGCCTCCCGGTTCCCGGGGCCCGTGAGCGCGCTCCCGTTCGGGACGTGGCGGACGCGTTCGGGCTTCGCCCCTCGTTCAACCGCCCATCGTGCGAGCCAACTCGACACGGCAACGACGCGGGTGGCCGTCGTCAGATTGCGGCGTTCGGCCCCTGCGGCCATCCTCCCGACGTGGCCGGCCTCCTCGGCGGGGGCGTTGAGCTCGAGGATGCGCGGTCCGCAAAAGCGGGCCCCGGCGTCGATCCCTGCGGCCGCACGTTCCCAAGCCCAGGACGCCCCGGCCGCGGCGCGCCAGATGTGGGCAGCGTCCCACCGGCGTCCCCAACTCCGCAAACCACGCGGCCAATTCCGGGTCGGGACGACGGTGATGTTGGCCCCGACGGCGGCTCCGGCGTGCCCGCGGCCGTCTGACTCGGTCGGCACGAACACATTGACGTCGCCCCGCGCGCGCAGCGCGTTGGTGACGTGGCGAAGGTGGGCCGACGCACCGCTCGGACCGTAGAGCGGGATGCCCCGGTCCGTGCTGACGACGGCGATCAACCCTGGCTGGCGACCATGGCCTGGTCGAGGTCGGCGATGAGGTCGTCGGCGTTTTCGATGCCGACGGAAAGCCGGATGAGGCCGTCGTCGAGGCCGATTTCGCGGCGGACGTCGGCTGGGACGCTCGCGTGTGTCATCGTGGCAGGCAGTTCGAGCAAGCTCTCGACGCCGCCAAGAGACTCGGCGCAGGTGAAGAGTCGGGTGCTCGCGCAGAACTTCTCGGCCCGGGCCAACGGGCCGTCGAGGACGAAGCTGATCATGCCGCCGAAGCCCGACATCTGGCGCTTCGCGACCGCGTAGCCCGGGTCGTTTGGCAGCAGCGGGTAGTGGATCCGCGCGACGTCTGCGTGGGCGCCAAGCCACGCGAGGACGCGTCGGCCATTCTCCTCGTGGCGGGCCATACGTACGGCCAACGTCTTGAGGCCGCGGTTGATGAGCCAGGTGTCCCAGGGCCCGGGGACCGCGCCGGCCGCGTTCTGGACGAAGCGGAGGTCGGCCGCGAGGGCCGCGTCGCGCGTGGCGACGATGCCGCCGACGACGTCGCTGTGGCCGTTGAGGTACTTCGTCGAGCTGTGCATCACGAGGTCGGCGCCAAGCTCCAGGGGTCGCTGGAAGATGGGCGTCGCGAACGTGTTGTCGACGGCCAGCCGGGCGCCGATGGCCTTGCAACGCGCTGCGACGGCCGCGATGTCGACGACCTTGAGCAGCGGATTCGTTGGCGTCTCGACCCAAACGAGGTGGGTGCCTTCCGGAATCGCCTGGTCGAGCGCCTCTTTCGCGAGGTCGGCATAGGTGAAGTTGACGCCCATCTTCGCGAAGACGCGGTTGAACAGGCGCCTCGTGCCGCCGTAGCAGTCGTCGATGCAGACGACGCGGGCCTGGCCCGGCAGCGTCTGAATGACGGCCGTGGTCGCCGCGAGCCCGCTCGCGAACGCAATCGCGTCCGTCGCCATTTCGAGGCCGGCGAGGCAACCTTCGAGGGCCTCCCGCGTCGGGTTCTGGGTGCGGGCGTACTCGTAGCCGGTGTGCTGGGCCGGCCAGGGCTGGGCGTAGGTGGACGTCTGGAAGACCGGCGTCATCACGGCGCCCGTGCGGGGCTCGTGGGATTGGCCGGCGTGGATGCAGCGGGTTTCGATCCGGTCGCTCATTTGGCGCTTCCGGGCCCCGTGACGCGGGCGAGGTGCTCGATGAGATCGATGCGCGTGAGCACGGAGACGAGCTCGTTGCCGTCGTAGACGAGCGCGATCTTGAACTTGCGCAGCAAGTCGCTGAGCACACTCACCTCCGTCTCCGGGCCGACGGTGCAGAAGTCGCGGTTTGCGAGCTCGCCCGCGCGTGGCGCCGTGCGGCCGTTGCGAAGGGCCTGCTCGAGCAGGCTGCGCTCGTGGATGACGCCGATGACCTTGCCGTCTTCCAGCACGGGCATCTGGCTGATGCCGTGCATCTTCATCACGCCGATGGCCTCGGTCGCCTTCATGTCGTGCGGAACGCTGATGGGCGCGCGCGGCGGGCTGTGCGACGTGACGTCCCGGACCGTACCCAGGCCCTGGACGGGGTCGAGGTAGCCGCCCTCTTGCATCCACTGGTCGTTGAAGATCTTGGACAGGTAGCGGACCCCGGAGTCGGGCAACAACACGAGGACTTTGAGGCCCTTGCGGTCGTTCTGACGGACCCACTTCATCGCGCCGGCCACCGCTGCGCCCGAGCTGCCGCCGGCAAAGATGCCCTCTTCGCGGGCGAGGCGACGGGTCGTCAAGAAGCACTCGCGGTCGTGGACGCGGACGACGTTGTCGACCCACTGGAAGTCCATCGTCGACGGCAGGAAGTCCTCGCCGATGCCTTCGAGGACGTAGGAGAAGGGCTCCGTGATCTGCCCCGTCTGGAAGTAGTCGTAGTAGATGCTGCCGACCGGGTCGACGCCGATGACCTTGAGGTTGGGGTTCTTCTCTTTGAGGTAGCGGCCGATGCCACTGACGGTCCCGCCGGTGCCAAGGCCGCAGACGAAGGCGTCGAGCTTGCCCTCGAACTGGTCCCAGATCTCGGGGCCGGTGGTCGCGTAGTGGGCCGCGGGGTTCGACGGGTTGTGGTACTGGTTGGCGTAGAAGGCGTTGGGCGTCTCGTCCGCAATGCGGCGGCTCACCTTGTAGTAGGAGCGCGGGTCGTCCGCGGCGACGTCGGTTGGCGTGACGACGACTTTGGCGCCCCAGGCGCGCAGGGCCGCGCGCTTCTCTTCCGACTGCTTGTCTGGCAGGACGAAGATCGTCTTGTACCCGCGCAGCGCGGCGACCATCGCAAGGCCGGCTCCCGTGTTGCCGCTCGTGGCTTCCACAATCGTTCCACCGGGCTTCAGGGCCCCGCTGCGCTCGGCATCGTCGAGGATCTGCTTGGCGATGCGGTCCTTGACCGACCCGCCCGGGTTCAGGTACTCGAGCTTCGCGTAGACGTCGGCCTCGACGCCCTCGGCGAGGCGGCGGAGGCGGACGGCGGGCGTGTGACCGACGCAGTCGAGGATGGACTCGTGGACGTTCTTCACGGGGACCCCGGGGAGGCCGCCCGCCTAGCTGGATGACCGCCAAAGGCCAACGTGACGCCCGTCGGTGGATCCCCCTTTCAGCGCCCACCCGACGGGATAGGGGCTGCGGTCGTCCGGAGCGTCGTTGGAGAGCCACCGCGAGCGCCTGCTACGTCGAGGCGACTACATCTGGGGCTCGTTCATCAAGCCCGAGCGCGTCGATGGCTACATTGTCGGCATCAATCCGGGCGACCGGACCGACGAACTGGGTCGCTTTCCGTTCTCGGAAGGGAGCGTCGACGAGGCGGTCAACGCGGCGGCGCGCGGCGGCGTCCATTGGCGGCGCGTGGGCCGAACGGATCGCGCGAAGGCCGTCCGCAAGTTCCGCGACCTCGTTTCGCGGCATCAGGAGCGCCTCGCGATTTTGATCACGCGGGAGACGGGCAAGCCAGTCTGGGAGTCCCGTCAGGAAGTCGTCGCCGCCGTGCGTGCGGTGGACCTCCTGCTCGAAGAAGGGATGGCGCTGCTCCAGCCGCGCATCCTCAACGAGCGAGAAGCTCGCAGCGACTTCCGGCCCCTTGGCGTGGTCGGCATGTTGGCGCCGTACAACACGCCGCTGTTGGTCGCGGCGCTTCAGTCGGCCGCCGCCCTGTTGTCCGGCAACTCCGTCGTGATGAAGCCGAGCAAGTTCACGCCTGGTGTCGGGCAGGGTGTCGCCGAGATGTGGGACCGCTGCCGGCTGCCGCGCGGCACCTACAACCTCATCCAAGGGTCGGGAAGCAGCGTCGGACAGCGGCTCGCCGTCCATCCCAAGCTCGACGCCCTCCTGTTCACTGGCAGCTACCAAACGGCGATGGCCGTCCGGCGGGCCACGATCGAGCGGCCCGAGCTGCCTACCGCCTACCAGTGTGGCGGCAAAGGGGCGGCCCTCGTCCTTCACGATTGCGAGATGGACCGCGCGGTCTACGAAGTGCTTGTGGGGGCCTGCCTGACGGCCGGCCAGCGACACAACAGCACGGGCCGTGTGTTCGTCACAGAAGACGTCTATGACCGCTTCGTCGAAGAGATCACTCGGCGCGCGTCGCGGGTGAACGTTGGCTACGGCTTCGAGCCTCGCACGCTCGTCGGGCCGGTCGTCTCCGAGAACTACCGGTCGCGCTACCGCCGATACGGTCGCGCACTCGCGGCGCGGGGCCACCAGTCCATGTTGGCGGCGGCGAACCGTGAGGTGCGTGGACGCCGCGGCTTCTACGTCAATCCGGCCATCTTCCTCGTCGACTGGCACAACGGGCACGGCTTCATCAACGACGAGCCGCCGGGCCCCACGTTGTTGGTCTACAAGGTGGCGAACTGGGAAGAGGGCGTCGCGCTGCACAACAAGCTGCTGTACCGGGTGGCTACGAGCGTCTTTGTTCGGCCCGACCACGCCGACCTTCCCGAAATCGTCGCACGGCTACGGACGGGGGCGCTCAACGTCAATCGCGGCACGATCGGCGCGAGCTTGCGACTGCCCTCGGTCGGCCTTGGGCGCTCGGCGAACGGTGTTCCCGCTGGCATCGAGCTGCTTCGCTTCCTTGCGATGCCGCGCAGTACGCTCGTCGAGGTTCGCCCCTTCGATCCGTCGCAGGCGGTGCCGGGCGTGAATTGGGACGCGGACGAAGACGACGTCGACCCCGTCTCCGTCGAAGTCGAACTCGAGCCGACCTAGCAGGCTGCCGCAAAACGCCGTCCTGCTGCGCCCGCGGGGGCATCCCGCCCTGCGGCGCCTAGCTAGCGGACGCGCGTCAGGGCCTGCAGCACGCGGGCCTGGCAGTCCGCCCACGCCGGCTGGACGTGAAACACGTAGGTGCGCTTGAACGGCCAGGGCGGAGGCGCGATGTAGGTCCCCCTCGTGACATGGGTTCCGCCGTCGACCGCGTCGAGCACCCATTGGGTGACGAAGCCCTTGTTGCCCTGGTGATCGAGCTGAACGAGGCGACCGGGGACCATCTTGCCGTAGACCGCCGTCAGCGTCCGCCGCCAAAGGCCCAGCCGCCACGTGACGCGCGTGCGCGCTTCAGGGCCCGTCGTCGCGCCCGTCGTCTCCCATTCGGGGGTGCAGTCCATGGGGTAGAGCGCCGCAAGGGTCCGCAGGTCGGACAACGCGCCGTAGAGCGCCTCCGGAGAACCGGGAAGGGTGGCCTCTGCGATGACATCGCCTGGGGCCTCCTTCCAAGCGGGAGGCACGGCAAGCGCAAGTGCGCTCAATAGGGCCCACATGGGCCGCTCATATCACCCGAGCGCCGCTAGACCACGACGGCAGCGGCGTCTGTGAGGCGGGTGCGAAGTCGGCGCATCAGGGCATCGGCAGACTCGCCAGACCGAGCGACGAGGTGGGCTTGAACCCACGGGGTGCCCTGGGTCGCGGGAACGCCCTGGCACGCGAGGTGTAGGCGTTCCAGGGCCATGCGGACCCCGACCTCGTCGACGGCGACGAGGAGCCCGAAGATGCGTCGCCCGGACGCGGTCCAAAGATCAGTGCCGCGGAAGTGCCCTCCGAGGCCAGCGAGCGCGAGCGGGCCTAGGGTCAGCGGGGCGCCCACGAACTCGACCCCAGCGACGGCGAAGCCGTGGCCGTGCCGATCTAGGATGGCTTGGGCTCGGGCCAACTCGCGACGGAAGGCGAGATCGGCTGGGTCTTGGTCGCCATCGTTGGCGCGTGGCCGTGGGGACGTCATGTCCTCCCATCGGCACAGCGCCGGCATTGGTTGACGATCGCCGCGGCGTGCTTCTCTTGGGGCCGGCCTGAACTGGACCTGCGTCGCTCGACGTGGCAAAGGGGGCCCGCGCGAAGGACTGAGGGATGTCGTCGTTCAAGATGAAGTGCCCGAAGTGCGAAAGCCTCAGCTACAGCATCGAGCGAGACCCGCGGAACTACGCCCAACGTGGCCAGACTGCGGAGTTGATCTTTTCCTGTCGCTGCGGCAAGCAGCTCTTTGGGGACCAGATCCAGGCCGAGTCGGACCGCCAGCAGGCGCTGTACGATGCGGAGATGGCCACTCCGAGTCAGGAAGAAATCGAGCGTCGGCAGGCCGCCAAGGAGCGCGAGGAGCGCGAGCGCGCGCTGCGCGAGGCGTTCGAGTACCAGTCCCGCTACCTGGTCGAAAAGCGGAAGGCGGACTCGGAGGCAGCGCGGTTGCGCGAAGAGGCGCGCCTGCGTGAATGGAAGGAGCGCGTGGCCCGCCAGGGCCAGGTTCCGGACATCACACTGCCGGAGCCTGCCGCCCCCAAAGAGTCCACGCCGGCCGTCGCCGGTCAGGGGTGCGAGTGGCCGGGGTGCGGCAACGTTGCGCGCGCCGGCAGCAAGTACTGTTCGCGCGAGTGTTCGAACAAGAACGCTCGTGCGCGACACAAGCAGCGCGTCAAGGTGACCTGAGGCGGGCGACCAGGTCGTCGACCATCCCCAACGTCATTCCCCAAAGGCGTTCGCCTTCTCGGTCGATGCAGGGCAACGTGACGGGCTGGCCCCTCCAGACGTAAGGGAAGCTTGTACGAGCCTCTAGGGACGCGAGCGCTGGAAGGGGCCAACGCAGGCAGCGGGCCACCTCCGGCCCGGGTTCGGGCTCGGGCCAGGCGTCGACGCGGAATACGAACGGGCGGACGACCCGGTCGGGCAGGCCGCGAATCGTGGGGACGTCGCCCAAACGGCCGACGCATGTGGCGCGCTCCAGCCTCAGCCCGACCTCTTCCCAGGTTTCGCGGATGGCCGTCTCGAGCAGGTCGGCGTCGGCCTCCTCGCGCCCCCCGCCCGGAAACGCGATGTGGCCGCTCCAAGGGTCACCGGCCCGGTCGGCGCGCCGGATGAGCAGGACGTGGCTCGCGTCATCGACGACGACGGCGACCGCGGCGTGCCGTCCCGAACCGGGCACCGTGTCGTCGGGATGCGCCATGCGCTGTCGCCAGCCGTCTGGATCCGTCCTCATCGGGCGCCCAAGGCCAGCGCGGGAGATAGGGGGCGCGGGTTGCGGAGCGTGGTGTGGCGAAGCGCGAGCGCGGCTGGTTCGGCGAAATGGCGCTTGCCTATGGGCCACCCATCCTGGCCGTGATCTTGATCCGCCTGTTCGTGTTCGAGCCGTTCCGCATTCCGTCCAGTTCGATGTTGCCAACGCTCCTGATTGGCGACCAGGTGGTGGTGAGCAAGTACGCCTACGGGATTTGGATGCACATTCCGTTCCCGGAGGTCCACAACATCCCAGCCGTCGAGTTGGTCGACCTTGGGGATCCCGAGCGCGGCGACGTCATCGTGTTCTTGTGGCCGGTGGACAATGCGACGAACTTCATCAAGCGGGTCGTGGCGATTCCAGGGGACAAAGTCCGCGTCGTGGACAACCAGGTTGTCGTCAATGGCGAGGTCCACGTCCGCGAGCCCGTAGGGCGGTTTCGCTTCGTCGACGATCATTGTGTGACGAAGGAGGCGCGTCACGGCGTCGAGACGATCGGAGGCGTGCCTCACGACGTGCTCGTCGACGACCGGCCCGGGTCGCTGGCCAATATGCCCGAGGTCGAGGTGCCGCCCGGGCACGTGTTCGTCATGGGCGACTACCGGGACAACAGCCAGGACAGCCGGTCCTGGCGCTTCGTCCGCTTTGACCAGATCAAGGGCAAGGCCCACTGGATCTGGATTTCCTACGACGGTTGTCGCCCCGGGGTGCGCGTGGACCGCACGGGTCGGCACGTGACGGAGTTGGTCGGCAGCGAATCGCCCTGACGGCCGGGCCGATGCGCTCACGGGGCGAGGGCTCGCATGGCAACGGCGTCGTGAGCACATGCGATGGCCAGGTCCGGGGCGCTGTCTTGCAGCGCGCGCAGCGACGCCAGTTGGGCCCGGACCGCTTCGCCGTCTTCGGACATCGCCCATTGCAGCGCGCGCGGCCGTCCCTGCCCGGTCGCGATGGCGCCGGGCTGCCAACAGGTGTCGCCGACGAGAAGCGTTTCCCGGCCGTCGGCCAGGCGGACGTAGACCCAGAGGTGGCCCGGCGTGTGGCCTGGCGATGGGATGAGAACGACGCCGCCGTCGATCGCCGCCGGCGACGAGAGGGGCAATGGCCTCAACGACGCGATCTGGTCGTCGCGAAGGCCGCTGCGCCGCAATTCGGGCAGGTTGGCGACCTGGGCTGCCGTCAGCGAGAGGCGGTCCGCAAACCCGTCGAATGACGCTGAGTGGAAGAGGCCGCCGACGTGGTCGAAGTGCTCATGGGTGGCGACGATGCGGCGGGCCGAGAGCAGCAGGGCGTCCTGTCGGGCCGTCGCCTCCGCGGGGACGTCGATCCAAGGCATCGCTTCCGACGTGCCTTTGGCGTCCGACATCGCGTCGACGACCAACGTGTGGCCGTCGGGCCAAGTCGCCACGGTAGGGCCAAAGACGAACTCCGCCATCTCGAAAGGGCCGGCGGGCGCCGCGGCCACGGCGGGCGCGGGTCCAGCGGTCACTTCGATGAATTGCAGCGTCGTAGGTCCGTCGCCGGCTTCTTCGGCCAGCGCCCGCCACGTGACGATGTCGAGGGGTTGGGCGACGTCGGCCGGTGGCAACCGGCAGGCCAGGATCAGCGCAACCACGCCGCGGCCTCGGTGGCCCAGTAGGTCAGGATGCCGTCGGCGCCAGCGCGCTTGAAGGACGTCAGCGTCTCCAGAATGGCGCTGCGGCGGTCCAGCGCGCCCATCGCGGCGGCGGCCTCTATCATCGCGTACTCACCCGACACCGGGGACGCGAAGGTGGGGCGTCCGAAGCGCTCCTTCACTCGCCACACGATGTCGAGGTACGCGAGGCCCGGCTTCACCATCACCCAGTCGGCGCCTTCCTCGAGGTCGAGGGCCACTTCGACGAGGGCCTCGTCGGTGTTGGCGGGGTCCATTTGGTAGGTGGCCTTGTCCGCACCACCGCGAGGCGCGGAATCCAGCGCGTGGCGGAACGGCCCGTAGAAGCACGAGGCGTATTTTGCGGCATAGGAGAAGATGAGGACGTCGGTGGCGCCGGCCTCGTCGAGGGCGCGACGCAGGGTGCCGACGCGGCCGTCCATCATGTCGCTTGGGCCGAGGATGGGGGCGCCGGCCTGGGCGAGGCACACGGCTTGGCGAGCGAGGGCGGCGAGCGTCCGATCGTTGTCGATGCGGCCGTCGACGACGATGCCGTCTTGGCCCAGGCTGCTGTAGGGGTCGAGGGCCACGTCCGCGATGACGAGCAGGTCGCCGGTGGCCTCGCGGAGGCGCCGAAGGGCGCGAGGGACGAGCCCGTTGGGGTCCCAGGCGGCGGCGCCGTCGAGTGACTTGTCGGCGTCGTCGATACGCGGGAAGAGGGCGATGGCGCGGACACCGGCGGCTTGCGCCCGTTCGGCTTGCCGCAGGAGCCCGTCCATGTCGTGGCGAGATTGGCCTGGCATCGTCGTGATGGGAACGTCGCCCTTGCCGCCATGGAAGAAGAGCGGTTGAATCAGGTCGGCGGGCCCGACGCGGGATTCGCGAACGAGGTCGCGAAGGCCCGGGGTTCTGCGGCTACGCCGCAGGCGTGTGGCGGGGAAGGCAGGCATGGGGCCCCTTAGCTCCGGCCGCCTCCGACGTGCTAATTGACCTCCGTGGCTGCCCGAATCCTGCTGGTGGACGACGAGACGGACCTCATCGAGGTCCTCGCCGATGCGCTGGCGGCTCGCCTGCCCGGCTTCGTCATCCAACGGGCTTCCAGTGTGGCGGATGCGGAGGCGGCCGTCGCTTCGCTCGACGCGTCGGGTACGGAGCTCGCGCTTGTCGTGTCGGACCACCGGCTTGGCGACGGCGACGGGCTCAAGTTCATCGCGTCCCTGCGCGCCCGTCATCCCGGCCTGCCCGCCATCTTGTACACGGGGCAAGCGGGTCCCGAGGTCGTGGCGGCTGCAAGCGCGGCCGGCGTGCGCCTGTTGTGGAAGCCCATCCGCCTCGCCACCTGGATTGCTGAAGTCCGGGCGGCCCTGGAGGCCTGATCCGGCCCGACGCCCCTGGTGTGGAAGTGGTGCTCGTTGCCGTCCTTCCCGCCGTCATCCTGACGTGGGGGACCACGGCGTGGGGAACCGGCCCTGCGCTGGCCCTGGCGCTTGCGCTGCCTGTCATCCACGCCGTGTGGAGCCGCGCGGCATCGGTGGCCCCGAGCCCGTTTCTGCCCTTTGTCGTCCTTGGCGCGCTGGCCACGGCGTCGGTCGGCTGGTTCGCACTTTCGCCGGTGTGGTTCGCGGCCAAGGAGGCGCTGCTTCCCGTTGGGATCGGCCTGATCTTCGCCGTCTCGGACGCGTTTGGACGGCCGCTCATCGTTCCCTTGTTCGAACGGTTGGTCGAGTTGGGCCCGATCCGGCCCGGGCTGACGGTCGACCAAAACGCCAAGATCGACGGTGCCCTTCGCACATTGGGACGGATGTGGGGCGGCGCGATCGCCCTGTCGGGTGTGGCCAGCGGCGTGCTAGCGTTGGCCATCGTCCATTCGGAGGCCGGGACCGAGGCGTTCAACTTGGAACTTGGGCGCCACACGGCGTGGTCGTGGGGTGTGATCACGCTGCCCACCACGCTGGTCACGATGTTTCTGCTGCTACGGACCGTGAGGCGGGTGGAAGCGGTGGTGGGCCGTCCGCTGACCTGAATCCAGCGCGTCAGATCGGCATCCACGACATCGTGAGGCCGGCGCCCCAGCCCGAGCGCGTTTCCTCGGAGATTTTTTCGCCCGTCCGCTGGCGGGCCGGCCAGTCGAGGAGGTTGGTGGCCTTGGCCCGCAGCTGCCAGTGGCGGCCAAAGCCCTGGCCGAGGACAAGGTCGACGCGGTGTACAGGAAGCTCGTAGGTATCTGGAATACCTGAGGTACCCACCTCGATGATGCGGGGTCCGAAGGCGTTGTAGAGCAGGGCGGCGTTTCGGCGACGATCGGGATTTTCGTAGCTGAACTGGGCGTTGACGACCCAGGGGGACTGGCCCTGGAGAGGTCGTTCGTCCGACGTCTGGTTGCCCGCGCTCTCGGACAGGTCGACGCGAGACCCGATGAACGAGGTGTTCGCCGTCAACCAGAAATCCGAGACGAGGCGTCGCCGGAAATCGAGCTCGGCGCCCAAATTCGTCGCGCTCGTCGCGTTGTCGAACGTGCCGACGCTCCCAGAAACGGCGGTAACGGCGATGATGGATTCGATTGGATCCGTGAAGTGCTTGAAGAAGAGTCCAGCGGACACCGTCTCCCCCGCCCGCGGATACCACTCCCAGCGCGCGTCGACGTTGTCGATGACGGCGCGGTCGAGCTCCGGATTTCCGAAGAGGAGGCGTCCGGAGCGGTAATCATAATAGGCGACCGACGACAGTTCGCGAAATTCGGGCCGCGAGAGGGTTCGGCCGTAGCCCACGCGCACGAGCATGTCGTCGGGATGGTCGGCCCCGCCGACGCCCACGGTGGCCGTCGCGGCGGGCATCACGTCGGTTGTCTCGAGCTCCGCGCCCGTCGGCGTCTGGCTCGTGTCGAACAGCTCGAACGTCGAAACCGTTTGAATGGATTTCTCAAGGCGCGCGCCCAAAAGGGTGGAGAACCGCGTGATCCATGGGACGTCGAACAGCGCGTAGGCGGATGCTAGGCGCTGCTGGGCGGTGTAGTCGTCGGAGTTGACGGTGTTTTCCTCGAGCTCGAGGTAGCCCGGATCCCCGTCCTCCTCTTCGCCGATATTTTCGGGAACGATTACCTCTTCCATCGGGGCGAAGATGTCGATGCCTTCGCTGCCCTGGAAGTTGAACGTGAAGCGGCGGGTGGTCGACGACCGCTCGCGCCGCACTTGGCCCCCGCCGATTTGGAGTCTTCCGTCGTCGCGGAAGGGGACCTTCGCGTCCACGCCCCATTCCTGCGTGTGATCGGCGAGCGAGCTGTAGTAGATCTCGTTCCAGGACGCGCGCTGGGAGAGGGGGAAGCCGTCCTCGGTGACGTCCCGGACATATTCGCGCCGATCGGGCTGATCGCGCAGCGCTACGGCCGTGGCGTAGCGTCCGTCGAGGACGAGATGCTTGAGGTCGACGTGCCCAACGACCTGTTCGAAAAGCAGCTGCTGTTCCTCCCAGTCGATGCGCGTCACGAAGTCGTCGTTGCTGCCGGTGGGGTCGTCGGCCAAGTACTCCAGCGCGGTTCCTGCGCTGCTGCGCATGAGCAGGGTCGTCGACTGAAGGCTGAACCGGTCGTCAAACGACGCGCCCAAGGCAAGCGCGCCGCCTGCGCGGATGCGGTTCTGAACCTCGGTGAAGGTCGTGTGGCGCTTGGCCTCCAGGCCCGTCGCGCCTTGGCTATAGACGGAACGAATGCCTTGGTCGATGCTCCAGCCGTTGCTGAAGACGCCACCGCCCAGGGCGCCGATTTCAAGCTCGCCGAAGGCGAGCTTGCCGCCGGTGGTGATGGACGCGCCGAAGTCCGGCGGCAGCGACCGCGTCTGTAGGCCCCAACGCGGCGTGATCATCTCGCCGAACGCCTCGAGCTCGTTTGCGTCGTAGCCGCCGTCGGAGAAAATCCCTCCGGGCTTGATGGCCTCGTTCTCGCTGGCTTCGGCCAGGGCGTCGGGAAGGGCCCGATAGCCCTTGCCCAGGCCCCAGAAGTCGGTGGGCCCGGCGTCGGCGAAGGACGCAGTCTGAAATGAAGTGCCCGCCGCGTAGGTGCCGGTGACGGAGAGCGACAGGATGGGGTCGTCGGGAATCGCGCGGGTGCGTACTTCGACGATGCCGCCACCGAACTCCGCAGGTTTATCCGGTGAAAACGTCTTCTGGATGACGACGGCTTCGAGCAGCGAGGTCGGGAAGAGGTCGAGCGGAACGACGCGTTTTTCCGGTTCGGGGCTGGGGAGGGCAGAGCCATTGAGCAAAGTGGCGGAATAGCGGTCGCCCAGGCCCCGGACGTAGACGTATTTGCTCCCGACCACGGTGAGGCCCGTGACGCGCCGGAGGGCAGACGCCGCGTCGCTGTCGCCGGCCCGGCTCATCTGTTCAGCGCCGAGCACGTCAGAAACGGAGCTGGATTCTTGGCGCTCGTCGAGCACGGACGCGGTGCCGCCCGCGATGCGGGGGGCCCGCACGACGAGGTCGTCGAGAACGAGGCCCGACGTTGCGAGCGCCCGGTCCTCGGTCTTCGTCGCGCCCGCCGCAACCTCGGTGGCGAAGGTCAATGTGTCGTAGCCAGCGCGCACGGTCGAGATGTCCCATGTGCCGGCAGGGAGTTCGAGGGTGTAGGCACCCGTCGCATCCGTGATGGCGTCGACGACGGAGCCACGGACGAACAGGCGAACGCCCGGCAGGGCCTTGCCCGCGGCGTCCGTGATGCGCCCCCTCAGGGTGCCTGGCGGGCCCGAGGCGATCGGGTCGGCGGCCGGTGGTGCGACGGGCGTTTCGACGAGGAAGCGATGGAGCCCGTCACCGAGCGTAACGAGCAACTCGGTCGTCGCGTCGCCGGCGACGGGAACGCTGGTGACCTCGATGCCGTCGATGGCCACGGCCACCATCCCTTCGGGCAGGACGATTCGCCAGGTTCCGCCTTCGTCTGTGACGGTTTCGCTGTCGCCGGCGACGACCCGGGCCCCGGGCAATGGGCGCCCGTCGGGGTGAAAGACGACCCCGACGATCTGCCCGACACCTGCAGCCGCCGTCGCAGCGGCGATGGCCCAAAGCGTCAAGAGCAGCCCCAAATTGGATCGCAGGCGGCCATGACCTGGCGCAGCGCCGTTGCGCGCGCGAAGGCGTCGGGGTCGGTGATGTCCTTGAGCCAATGTTCGGCGCGCGCGTTGTCGCCGAGCCGAAAGGCCGCGTAGGCGAGGCCGTAGGCGACACCGTCGTCCTTGGCGAGACCGAGGCGGGAGAGGCGCGCCTCCAGGGCGAGTGCGCGATCCCAGGCTTCGCCCTGCAGCAGCAGGCCCAGCCGTTGCCGCGCCTTGGCGATGGGGTCGGCGACGTCCGCATTCACGCGCAAGGCCGCCTCGACGTCACCGCCACGCCGGTAGGCCTCGGCCGCTTCCAACGAAAGGGCCGGGTCGAGCACGGCCGCGCGTTCTAGGAATCGGCCGGCATTGCGTGGCTGGCCGGCGTCGAGCGCGGCACGGGCGGCCTGGACGAGGAGGTCTCGGGAATCGCTTTCCTCCAGGAGCGCAGCTTCCAGGAGCGTCGCCGCCTGTTCAGTCTCGCCGCCGCGCCGCAGGGCCTCCGAGATTGCGATGGCGTCGTCGGCATCCGAGTCAGGGCGGGCGAGGAGGGCCTCGCCTCGCGTTCGGGCCTCACGGAAGAGGCCGAGACGGACGAGGAGGAAGACCTGCTGCCGCTGCAACTCTGGCTGGTCGGGAAAGCGCGCGGCGCCCGCGGCAAGGGCGTCCCATGCCGAGTCGGGTCGGGCGGCGGCCTCGTGCGCCTCGGCTCGCAACAGCCAGGCGCCAGGGAGATTTGCCCCGACCTCACCGGCGCGATCTAGCGCAGCGATGGCTTCGTTGGGCGATAGACCGGCGAGGTGGGCCCGTGCGAGATGGATTTCGAGGAGTTCGCGTCCTTCGGTGGCCACCGCAAGCGCCGCGGCGAAGGCGCGCGCGGCCGCGCCAGCGTCGTTGGCATGGAGGGCGACAAGGCCCTCGAGCGTGTGAAAGCGGACGACGTCGACGCCCTTTTCGGCTGGGTCGATGGTGCCGAGGACTTCCGCGGCGCGGTCCCAATCGCCTTCGCGGACCAGAAGGCCGACGAGGGCCACGCGATCCTCCTCCGGGCCCTTGCGGCGCTCCGGTGCGGCGCCGAACAGGAACAGAACGGCGATGACCCAAGAGAGGCGCATGTCAGTCCTCCAGACTGAAGCGCAGTGTCTGGCGGACGCGGACGGCCACGGGGTTCCCTTCGTCGCGGCCGGGCTCGAAATGCCAGGACTTGACGGCGTCCGTCGCGGCGTCGTCGAACACGCCGAGCGGTTCGGACGCCACGACGGCGACGTCTTGCACCGAGCCGTCAAGGTCGACGACGAAGCTGAGCGTGACTACGCCCGTCTGTCCCAGTGCGCGAGCTCGAGCCGGGAAGGAGGGCGGGGTGCGTTCCGTTGGGACCGGTGGGTCGTCCACGGCGCTTTCGTCGAGGACGGCTCCGCCCATGTCGCCCAACAGCGCGGCGGTGGCACCGGCCAGGGCGGCGTCGGCGGCGCTGGTCAGGCCAAAGTCGAGGCCCGAGAGGCTGGCGGCGAGCAACGGTGCGGCGCTCGGGGCTGCGGTGCGCGCCTTGCGTGGAGGGGAACTACGCTGCGGACGCGTCGGACCCGTGCGCGGCGGGGGGGAGGGCGCCTCCAAGTTGGTCACGGCCGCGACGGGTTCGGTGACAGCTTTCTGAACCTGGGCGTTCATCCCCAGGCTCAGCGCGAACACGCCGATCGTGCCGAGGGTGGCGATCGACAGAGCGCCCAGGTGCCGAAAAACCTCAGCCGCCTTCGGCATCGGTCACCACACCCACGTCTTTGGCACCCGCGAGGCGGCACTGATCGACCACTTCGACGAGCTTTTCGGCGGGCACGCGTCGGTCCGTCACGACAAGTACGGTTTTTTCGCCGGCGCCGCCGATGGCGTCGCGAACCCGACTCTGGACCATCCACGGTCGAACGGGAGATTCGTCGATGTATATCTGGAGGGCCCGATCAATATAAACGCGAAGGGCCTTGCTGTTGGCGGGGCCCGCGCTCTTGGCGCCCGGGCGTTCGATTTGCAATTCGGCGTCCTTGGCGAACGTGGTCGTCACCATGAAGAAGATGAGGAGGACCAAAATGCAGTCGATAAGGGGAACCACGTCGATGTGCGGGTCCTTGTACTCGGCGCGCTTGGGTCTCACGACCCCTCCAGCGCGCCGCCGAGCAGCTCTTTGAGTTCGTCGAGTTCATGGCCGATGATGTGTTGACGGTGGGCGAGGAAACCGCCCATGAGCAGGCCGGGCACCGCGACGGCAAGGCCCATCTGGGTTGCATAGAGCGCTTCGACGATGCCTGCGGCGATGCCCTCGGAGGCGGCCGACGTCGAGGAGGTCCCCAACGAACCAAACGTCTCGATCAGGCCCACGACGGTTCCCAGCAGGCCGAGCAGAGGCGCCATCGCGACGAGCACCTGGGCCAGCGAGGTTCCGACGGAGAGCTGCTCCTCGAGGTCGCCGAGCGCCTCATCCAGGAAGTGTCGCGGGACGGGCCCTTGAAAGCGCGTCCACAGGGCGGTACCGCGCCGGGCCGCTTCGTCGATGATGCCGCGTCCTGGCCGGTGGGCCTCCTCCGCCTGACGGGCACGGACGAGCTGGCGCAGCGGCCGCGCGTCGCCCCGGCGGATGGACAATAGTCGAAGTCCGAGGACCCACCACAGGGCAAAGGCGGTGCTGATGAGCGCCGGCATGACCATGCCGCCGAAGCGCCAGACGTCCCAGGCTTGTTGGAGGAGCGAGCTCATTTCGCTGCGGCCTGCTGCCGCGGGGGACGGTTGCGGAGTTCGAGCGAGTTGAGGAGGGAAAGGGCACCGCGATCGAGGGTGTTTTTTACGGAGTCGCCGACGGATGAGAGCACGTTGCCGACGAGCAACGTGGGGATGGCGACGGCGAGTCCGAACGCCGTGCAAATCAGGGCTTCGGCGATTCCGGCGCTCATGAGCTTCGGGTTGCCCGTGCCGTGTTGGGTAATGACGTCGAAGGTCGCGATCATGCCGGTGACTGTGCCGAGGAGGCCAAGCAGCGGCGCGCCGGCGGTGATGACGACGAGGGCTGACGCGAAACGATCCACGGTCGGGGTCTCGGCGAGGATGGCCTCGTCGACGACGCGCTCCTGTTCGATGCGCCCCCTGTGGGCGGCGTCGAGCACGGACCCGAGGACGCGCGCGGTCGGGCCCGTTCGCTTGCCGAGGGCGCTCATGGCCGCATCGAGGCGATCTTCCGCCACCAACGTCGTCACACGGTGGACCAGGGCCATTCCGCCACGACGGGCGCGCACCAGCGTCAGCGCGCGTATGATGGCGAGCAACCCGCTGACGACGCCCAATCCGAAGAGAATCTGGCCCATGGTCCCGGATTCGTGGAGCAGTTGGCCGAGGCCGCCGGCCTCTTCGACCTCTTCGGCTTCGCGTTCGGGCTCGAAGAGCTGGACCTCCAGTTGTCGGGGCGGGCGTCCGCCGGCCAGATAGGTAGCTGTCTCGGCGCCGAAGTCGCGCCGAACCTGTAAGCGGCCCTCGCCGACCGGCGCGAGCGCGCCCGATCCGGCGTCCGATACGCCCCAAGCGCCGATTCGGCCCCAGCGGTAGATCCGCCCCTGCACTTGTTGTCCGTCGGGCAGGAAGTAGGCACCGTCGGACCAACCGCTTGTGCCGCCTTCGGCGATGGCGCGCGCCGCGGTGTCGAATAGCGTGGGGACCGCAGCGACGGCAGAGTCGGTGGGGGCCAGGCCCAGGGTGTCGGAGGCCTGCTGCAGCGTGGTCGTCAGCAGGACGCCGGCGTCGTCCATCGACGTCGTCTGGCGGTCGAGGGTGTCGAAGGAGTCCTCGGCGCGGTCGGCGTCGCGGGTCATTGCGACGAGGCGCTGCTGGTTGCGGTCGAGGTCGGCTTCGGCCGCGGCGACGCGGGAATTGGCCTGCGCCTCCAGGGCCGCAAGCCGGCCTACCAATTCCTCGCGCTCGGCGCGAAGGTAGGCGTACTCCTTCTGGTACGCTGCCTCCAACGTCGTGGGATCCGCGGCCATGGCCGCGGCAGTCAACACTGAAATCACGGCAATGCCTCGGGATTCGGGAGCGTGAACGAACCGGTCCGCACGCCATGTTTCATTTTGGCGAAGAGGGCCTCGACCTCAAGTTGTTCGCCGCGGTCGGCGAGAACACTCCAGGACCAACCCGAAGCGTCCCGCAGGGCGACGCCGACCTCGCCGCCGTCGGTGCGAAAGTACAGGGCCGCCATGCCGAGGCGCGCGACGTCGGCCAACACCTCGCGGCCTTCGAGGGGCACAACCTGTCGGTCCAGGCCGTTTTCGCGGCTCAGTCGCAATTCGTCTTCGGCGAAGGCCCACAACCGTGCCACACCCAGTTCGGGCGTCGTGATGCTGGCAGAAACGTGGTCTCGCAGTTGGTCGAGGTCAGCGAGTCGCTCCGTGACTTTGTAGGGAAGTCCCGACACGACGACCGCGCGCAATGAGGCGATTGACGCCAATAATGGCGCGACCAAGTCGGTGCTTTGGGCCGTGTATGCCTCCAACTCGCTGCGGCGAGACATGGCCTCGCCAGCGAGCTGGGCGAGGCGGAGTTCTTCGCGTCGTATTTGCACTTCGATTTCTAGGTTCTGGGCTTCCAGGGCCTTGAGTCGGCCTCGCATGTCGTCCTTGCGCAGGGTCAATTCGGACGAGAGCGTCTCCACCTCGCGCCGGAGCTTTGCAAGCTCTGTGGCGCGGGTGTCGACGATGTCCTGGGCGCCGGCCTCTCGTGCTCCGAGGAGCCCGAGAAGGGCAAGATCGAGGAACCTAGTCCGCATCGGTGTTCGTCCAACCCGTGGTCCAATCGTCCGTGCCGATGGCGCCCACGAACGTGGTGGCTTCAAACCAGGGATCCGACGGCGCCTGGCCCGCGCCGAGCAGCGGCGAGGCGCCATCGGGAAGCCACCCTACGAGGCCGAGGTCGTTCACGAGCTCGTTGCCGCTGCCGGCGTTGAAGATCGGCTCCTCGTCGGCGTCCTCAAAGGCGGTCGCGCAGTCCATCATGACGCGCTCCAGCGATGCGGCCCCGCTGGAGAAGTTGTCGATGGTTGCGGTGTCACGGATCGACAGGCAGGCCTTGGTGAATCCGGTGACCGCGATGTTGCTGTAGTTGGGTGCCGCGCCGCGGCGGAAGAGCATGCCGAAATTGTCTTCGGCGATCGCTTCCGAACCCAGGAATGTGACGTTGCTGATCCAGGGGCTGCTCACCGGGGTTGCCAGGTGGTTCGCTTCGTTGTTGTCGCACTCGGTGCCGTTGTTGCCCGCGTCGTCTGCCTGGTCGACGATGGCGTACTGCAGCTTTCCGGTCCATCCGAAGTCCCAGTCGATGCCGTCGTCGCCGGCGTCTGTCACGAGAATATGAGACGCGTTGACCGCGCCACCCCAGAACTCGATGCCGTCGTCCGTGTTGCGGTGGATTTGAATGTGGTCGAGGACCGTTCCCGAGCCAACGCCCTGCAGGCCGAGACCGTTGATCTCGTTGTCGATGCTGATTTCGGTGCCACCGAACTGAATGCGGACGTAGCGCATGACGCCGCTGTTGTCCGCGTTGTCGTTGCCGCCATAGGTGCCCGTGCCGCCTTCGCCTTCGGCTTCGCAGGGGTCGACGCCCGCCGCGCAGCCGTTGATGAGGCCGTAGCCGTTGATCGCCACGCCGCCCCAGTCTCCTCGTGCGCGCGTGCCCTCGGGTTGGTCGGAGGTGAACACGATGGGCGACGAAGCGGTGCCCTCGGCCATGATCTTGGCGCCGCGGGCGATGACGAGGAAGGCGTTGCTGGCGGCCTCGCCATAGACCGTCGTGCCAGCCTGGATCGTCAGCGTCGTGGCGGAGCCGTCGTCGCCGATCTGAACTTTGCCGCGAAGCAGCCACGCTTTGTCGCTCGTGAGGCGCATCGACTCGGTGTACGTGCCTTCCAGGATGCAGGCGCCGTTCTCTTCGACGCACTCTGCGTCGGTGGGGCTGGGGCCCGGAGGAGTGTTTGTGGTGTCCAGCGTATCGGTGTCGTCGGTGGTGTCGGTTCCGTCGGTGGTGTCCGTCGTGTCGCCGTTCGGCCCGCAGGCCGCGAGCGCCAGGGTGATCGTCAATGCGCTGCGCAGTTGCATGGTCATGATCCTCGTTTCCGTCGGGGGACGTCCCAGAGGGCTGGGGCCCGAGGTGCGCACCTTACGGCGATGGGGTGCCCCATGCCAAGCGACCCTTTCGTGGCCCTTGTGGCGAAACGATGGCAATCCAGCTACGATTTCTCGTAAGTCGGCTTCAATCCGGCGCTCAGTGCGAACCTTAAACCGTCGTCACACAAACCTGCACAAAGGGTTTCGGTGCGGACACAAGGTTGTCACTCCACGCCCA
Source organism: Pseudomonadota bacterium (assembly GCA_005776945.1). Classification (GTDB taxonomy): domain Bacteria; phylum Myxococcota_A; class UBA796; order UBA796; genus SXOB01. The sequence goes on along the minus strand of SXOB01000029.1, from coordinate 13,848 downwards.
TAATGGGTGCGTATGTCCCAGCCGATCCTCATTTGCGAAGACGACCCCGATCTATCGGGGCTACTCCGGTTGGCATTCGAGCGCGCGGGCTTCGCTCCCGTCATGGCGGTCACCGGTCCGGAAGCGCTCGAGGCCGTCGCTCGATGGCCGTTCCTGTGTGCAGTCGTGCTGGACATCGGCTTGCCGGGGATCAGCGGCTTGGACGTGTGCCGGAGCATCCGGCGCGACACTGCGACCGCCGATCTGCCTGTGGTCCTGGTCACGGCCTTGGGGGAGGAGGTGGACCGCGTCGTCGGGTTTGAGGTCGGTGCCGACGACTACGTCGTCAAACCGTTCAGCATCCGCGAGCTCGTCCTTCGGGTGCGGGCGCTCCTGCGGCGCATGCGCCCCTCCGAGCGCGTCGGCGATGAACTGGTGGATGGTTCGCTGCGCGTCGATCAGGCGACCCACCGCGCCTGGGTGGACCGTCGGGAATTGGAGTTGACGCCGATGGAGTTTCGGCTGTTGGTGGCGTTTCTGAGGCATCGAGGCCGAGCCCTTTCGCGCGAAGCCGTACTCGCCAATACGCGCGGAGGGGGCCACCAGCTGACGAGCCGCGCGGTGGACACGCATGTCAAGCGTCTCCGGGCGAAGCTCGGGTCGGCGGGGGTTCAACTCCAGACGCTCCGAGGTGTGGGGTATCGTTGGACCTCTGCTCCCCACCGATGAGGCGATAACGCCGCTGGAAGACCGGTCGTTGCATGAAACCCTCCCTGCATTGGCCAAGGCTACCAACTGAGGTGTTTCATGGTCATGTTGATTTCTGCCTTCGCCCTCGCGATCGTTCTCGACGTCGCGGGAGGCTGCCCTGGGAAGACACTGCTCACCGTGACGAGTGCCACGCCAAGCGCCGACGTGCGGTTGCTGTCCGGAACCACCACAGGTGGCGACGTCATCGTCGTCGACGGCTGCACCGTCACAACGGGTTTGGCGTCGCCGGTGGCCCGCAAGTTGGCGGCCGCGGATGCGTCGGGCAACCTGAACATGTCCCCCACGCTTGGCGCCGGTGCTTGCGGCATGTTCATGCAGGCGCTCGACGTGACGACGTGCACGCTCAGCGCGGCCTCGCAGATTCCGCTCGCGGGCCAATCGGTGGGCCCGGACATGACCGCAGACGGCTGGACCCAGTGCCAAGGCTACTACGACACTGCCGGCGGGGTCGAGATTCCGACCGCCTGGGGCGCGGACTGCGCGGGTCCTTCAGACAACGAAGTCCGCGTCGTGTGTGGACGCGACCTGTCGACCTACCGCTACATCGACGTCAGCAAGAACCCGTTCCGCGACGGCCTCGTTGCGTACCCCGAGACGGGCCTGATCTACAATGCCAACTTCGCGTATGCGGAGAACCAGATCTACGCCACGGGCAATCACCCGCATGTGGCCGTGAGCTGGTGGCAAAACGGAAATGGGTGCTCGGAGACCTCGCTCAACCTGACGGTGAACAACGGCTGCACCTGGGAAGCATCGAACTGCTTCGGCCAGAACTTGGCTGGCGACCGCTACCTCTGGATCTACACCAAGCCCTGAGCGGCACTGCTGCAAAGCGCCGTCCTGCTGCGCCCGCGGGGGCATCCCGCCCCACGGCGTCTCCCTCGGGAGGCGCCGTGGTGGTTTGGCGAGGGCACGCGGCGCAGCGGCCCCGAAGCCCCAATGACGCTGCGCTCGGCCTCAGTGCCCGGCGGGAAGGGCGGTCGCCGGAGCGCCGGGCTCGCCGGCGGCGGGCTCCGCTGCAGCGATTGCGGCGGCGGCGGCAGCAGCGGCCTCTTCTTCGGACTTGCGGGTCGCTTCGGTGGCGGAGGCCACCTTGTCGAGTTGCGACAGGCCCCGCTCGAAGTCGGCGCCAATCATGGCGTCCATGTCGACCATCATGCCGAACATCTTCGATGCGAAGTTGTTTTCGCCGTCCATGATCCAGGTGACCTGCGTGCCACCTTCGGCCGCGGCGAACGTGAAGGCCGTGTCGTTGGTGGCCGCGAACGGCGCGACGAACTCGAGCAGGATGTCGAGGCGCTCGGGGCTCGCCTTCGTGATCGTCATCTTGCCTTCGCCGACGTCGCTGTTGCCCTTCCACGTCGTGATGGCGCCTTCGCCCTTCTCGGCGCCAGAGTAGGTGTGGGCCATCGTCGGATCCATGGCTTCCCAGGGCGACCACTGCGGCCAGAGCTTGAAGTCGGCCACGAGGCCGTGAACGATTTCGGGGCGCGCGTGGACGAGGCCCGTACGTTCGATGTGGCTCGTGTCCGGCTGCATCGAGACTGCACCCACGAGCGTAATGGCGCCGATTCCGAGGCCGCCCGCGGCGCCAAGCAACAGCTTCTTGATCATGTCGCGCTCCGTGATCCGATTGGCTAACGCGCAGGGGGTGGCGTGCCGAAGGCGCGGGTTCACCCGGAGCGCGCGTGTCGGCCTATTTTGTGGCGGAGAAGGCGGCCGGAGTCCCCGTCTTTCCGCCGCATGGCCAGCCGAGGGGCGCGTCCCTGTTTGCCTCGTTGAAGGCTGAGGGGCGGCTTGGCGAAGGGCCGTGGCCTGTAGGTTTCGAGGGAGGCATCGCCCACCGACTGGACACGGCCACAAGCGGTGCCGTCCTCGTTGCGAGCACGCCAGGCGACCTCGCCGCGCTGCGCGAGGCCTTCGCGGCCGGCGTCCTGTCCAAGACCTACCGCTTCGTGGCTGCCAAAGACGTCCCTTGGAACGAGCACGCCATCGACCTCCCGGTCGCCCATGCCGCCCGCGACCGTCGGAAGATGATCGTCCAGCGAGGCCGGGAGACGCCGCATCGCGGCCGCTGGTATTCGGCGTCCACTGCACTTCGGCGGGTCCACGGCGACGTGTGGGAGGCGCGGATCACGACGGGTGTCATGCACCAAATCCGCGTCCACGCAGCGTTCGTGGGCCTTCCGCTCGCTGGCGACGCGCTCTACGGCGGGGGCCCCGGTGGCTTCCGCCTCCATCATGGCGCGGTCGACGGGCCGGATGGGCGGTGGGCGACGTCGCCATGGCCCGAGTGGGCGCAGGGTCAGTAGCGGTCCTGGCCCATCCGCTGTTCCAGGCGGTCTGCCGTATGCGCGACGGCTTCGACGAGGAAGACGGCGACGGCGGCGGGCATGTCGCCCATTGGCGTCTTGTCGACGACGAGCAGACGGGTGCCGTGGCGGGCGATGGCACCGATGGGCAAGTCCAAGGACTCCCCGAGGAGGGCGTCGGCGTCGAAGCGAGCCGCGTCGGCGAAGGCCGATCGGACTTCGAGGATGTCTGCGCCGAGCGCTTCGTGGTGGGTGACGAGGACCCGCTGATTGCGGCCGCCGTCGGTCGGGACCGTAACGGCGATCTCGGTACCGCCATCGCGGTCGAGGCGGTGGTGCCGGCCGATGTGGTCGACGATCTCGCGCCAAGTCGCCATGGGGTGGACCTAACCCGCCAACCCCTGCCAATGGCCTTGACGGCCGGGCACGGGCGTTAGCGGCCGCCATGCGGATCGCGACTTGGAATGTGGGCGGCCTACGCGCAGCGGTGCGGAAGGGCTTCCTTTCGGACGTGCGCCGGGTTCGCCCCGACGTCCTGTTGCTGCAGGAGGTGCGGGCACTGCCCGAACAGCTGCCGCCAAACATCGCGGCGCCCTCGACTTGGAAGGTCGCGTGGCACCCGGCGCAGAAGCTCGGGTACGCCGGCACGGGGGTGTGGAGCCGCCAGCGCTTTGCCGAGGTTCGGCGAGGGTACGGCCCCGACGACGTCGACGGGCGCGTGCTCGACGTCGTGATCGACGGCATCCGCGTGGTCTGCGTCTACCTGCCATCTGGCAGCGCCAGCCCGGCGTCGCAGGCGCGCAAAGATGCTTTTTGCGCGTCGTTCCTACCATGGGCGGCGTCGCTGGCGTCGTCGTCGCAGCCTGTTGTCATTGGCGGCGACCTCAACGTCGCGCCCACGGCCATGGACATCCACGACCCCAAGGCGAATGCAAAGAACAGCGGCTTCCTGCCCCATGAGCGCGCCTGGTTCGGCGATTTGCTCGCAACGGGTCTCGTCGACCTCGTGCGCCCGCACATCGGTCCGGGTCCGGGCCCCTACAGCTGGTGGTCGAACCGCGGGCGCGCGCGGGTCGAGGACCGTGGGTGGCGCATCGACCACCTCCTCGGCAATGCGGCTGCGGCCGAGCGGGTTCTGAGGGGGGGAATCGACCGCGCGGCGGCGTTGACGACGTCCGACCACGCGCCGGTTTGGATCGATCTGGCCGATCCCCCTCAACGTCCGCGCGACGTGTGACGAGAAGGAGCACGTGGCCCCGAGCCGTCCGCACAACCTTGCGAAGGGGGGTGGGCGTCGAGGGGGGTCTTCGCCCACCAGGTGGGCGGCTCGGGGCCTACGTGTCGAATCTACAGCATCGCCTCGGCGATGCGCTCACCAAAGGACGCGAGCGCCTCGGTGGTGCCCGGCGCGATGTCCCCGAAGTGCACGGCAATGGCGTGCGTCGGAATCGTGGCGCCGGGTGCAAACGGCCGCTCGTCGCGCTCGTCATCCGGAATCGGTGTGACGCGGATGACGCGCGCGGTGGCGCGGTGCATCCGTGAGTCGCGCGCCACGGCGAGCTCGAGCATGAGCATCTCGCCAGGGCGCGGCGTGACCGAATCATGGAATTTGAGGCCCGACCCGGAGAAATCCATGAACGGGTCCGGCGTCGAGAACGGACCGGAGACGTCGCCGCCGGTCATCCAGGCGTCGAGTTCCTCGTTCGTTCCGACCGACCACCGCAGGCGGATGGCGCCCCAGGCGCGGCTGAACTCGCGGCGGTCGCGGGGCTGAGCGCCGCGCACAGACACCCGCAGCACGTCGCCGCCACCTTCGACGCATCCGTGCATCCAACCGTCGCCGCCGGCGTCGCGGATGCAGATGGGCGTCCCCGGAGGGAGCGTGGGGTGGACCTGGATGCCGACGGCCTCGTCGGCCCGCCACAACAGGCGGGCCGGCAACACGGTGGCGCTGGCGCCAAGCACGACGATCTCGATCGGTTCACCCAACATGATTCCCCCTTCGCGAACCCCCTTTCGGACGGTTCAGGGAAGAGTTGAGAGCTCCGTGCGATTTTTTTTGTCGAGGGCGTCTATCAGGACCGCGGACACCGCTACGAACAGGCCGATCGCCTGGGGCGACTGGAAGAGATTCCCGAAATCTGTGTGCAGCCACATGACGGCGGCCGGCGCACGTCCGGTCAGCCCCCACTCGATCGGGATGACAAAGGGGACAGCAAGGAGCAGCCAGCGGGGCCGCTGAATCGTCCACCAGCCGCCGGTGGACGGGCCCGAGGCGGCGACGGCGATCGCAAGCAGGGGCAGGCTGGCATGGTAGACGCCGACCCCCGGCGCGAGGGCCGACGTGGCCAGCAATCCCGCAACCCAGCGCATCCGGCCCTTCGCCAGGGCCACGGTGAGCACGAGGAGCAGGGTGCCTGAGACGACCATGGCGCTCTCGGCGACGGGGCTGACGAACCAAGGGTGGCTGTGGTCGGTCACGCGGAAGAGGCGCATCGCCACGGCCGGCCAGGACATCACGTGTTGGCTTGCCAACGGAAGGGGGACGCGCCCACCGACAAGGTAGTCGCGCACATAGGTCAGGTGTTGGGCCGGTCCGAGCAGCGCGACGCCGACCCCCACGGCCGCGAAGCTCGCGACCGCCCGCCACCGTCGTTCCGCGACGAAGGGGAGCAGCAGCGCGGCAGGGAACAGCTTGATGGCCGTCGCCAGGCCAAGGAGGGCCCCGGCTGCTCCGTCGCGACCACGCCAGGCGAGCCAGACGGCGCCTGCGAGCATCGCGCCGATCACGTCCTGCCACTGCCCGATGGCGACGCCTTGAATCTGAGAAAGGTTGGCGGACAACACGCCGGCCCAAAGGACCCCCGACCTCCAACCCGGCGCGCTGTCGGTCAGTCGGCCGACGAGGTGGGCAAAGACGCCGAGGGCCACGAGGTGGACGCAGAACCAGATGCGGGCGGCAACGTCAAGCGGAAGCGGCGCCAGCGGCGTGAGCAGCCAGGCGACCAGCGGCGGGTAGGCGAAGTCGCCGGTGGCGAGGATGACGTCTGGCGGTGGATAGGGCGTTCCGTGGGCCAGGAAGTGGCTCGCCCCCTTGAGGAACGCGCCGATGTCGTTGTCGGGCCTGAGTCCGACGTAGGACACGCCAGCGAGCGCGAGGATGATGATGCCCGCGGCGACCGTCCAGACCGGCTCGGGGTCGAGGCGGAGGGGCCGCTCCGTCACCGGTTGACGTAGGTGTCCAGCGCGCGCCCGAGCAGGGAGACGGCGCGCCGGACGGTGTCGGGGCCGCAAACGGCCGCGAGGCGGATCTCCTTGCGCCCGGAGGCCGGGTCCGCGTAGAAGCCGCCGCCTGGGGCGACGACGACGCTTTCCCCTTCGTGGCGAAAGGTGGTGACGAGCCAACGGGCAAACGCATCGGCGTCGTCGACCGGCAGCCCGACCATCGTGTAGAAGGCGCCCGTGGGCCGGTAGGAGCGGATGCCGCGGACCGTCGCAAGCGCGCCGACCATCGCGTCCACGCGGTCGCGGTAGGTCGTCCGGACTTCTTCGTAGTAGCTTTCGGGAAGCTGCAGCGCGGCGATGGCCACGTGTTGTGCGAGCGGCTGGGGCCCGAGCCGCGCCTGGCCGAGGCGCTCGATGGCGTCCATCACGGCCTCGTTGCGCGAAGCGACGAAGCCGATGCGGAGGCCACACGCCGACCAGGTCTTGGAGAGGCTGTCGACGACGATGACGTGTTCGCGCGCGTCGGCGAAGGCCAGTGCGCTCGTTGGCGGCTGATCGAACCAGATGCGCCGGTAAACTTCGTCGGACACGACGAACAGGTTGCGGCGCTTGGCCCACGCGAGCAGCCGCGCGAGGTCCTCGGTGCCGTAGACGGCGCCGGTCGGGTTGCCGGGATTGGAGAAGACGATCGCGCGGGTTCGCGGGCCCACGGCGGAGTCGAGCACCTCGTCGGACGGCAGCGCGAACCCGTTTTCGAGGTGGGTCCGGATGGGCCGAACCGTGGCGCCTGCGACCGTCGCGAAGCCGTTGTAGTTGGTGTAGTACGGCTCCGGGACGAGGATGTCGTCGCCAGGGTCGCAGATCGCCGTGAACGCAAAGAGCAGGGCTTCGGACCCGCCGGTCGTGACCGCGACGTGTCGGGGCTCGAAGCCGGGGCTCGACGGCCGGAACCAGTCGGCCGCCGCTTCGCGGCACGCGGGGATTCCCGACGCTGGGCCGTAGGCGATGACCCGGCTGTCATAGTTGTGGATGGCCAGCCGCATTGGCAGCGGCGTGGGGATGTCGGGCTGACCGATGTTCAGCTTATGGAATCGGACGTCCCGCTGGGCGAGGACCGTCAGGTCCAGCTTGCGGATCGGGCTCTCCTGGAGGCCCGCCCCTCGAACCGATGGGCTCGGCACCGTCACCTCCGGCTGGCCGGCCTAACGAGCCTCAGCCGCAGATGGTCTCGAGCAGCAGGCGGCACACGGTGTAAGGGTCGACGTTCGCGCAGGGGCGCCGATCCTCGAGGTAGCCGTGGCCCTGCTGGGCGACGTGCAGTGGGATGCGGATGCTCGCGCCGCGGTCCGACGTGCCGTAGCGGAACTGCTTGTAGTCGCAGGTCTCGTGCCGGCCGGTGAGGCGCTGGGCAATGCCGTCGCCGTAGTTGGCGATGTGCAGGTCGTGGCGCGCGCGGAGACGTTCGCAGGCGGCATTGATCGCCTCGATGCCGCCCGGGGCGCGCATGGCGGCCGTCGAGAAGTTCGTGTGGGCGCCCGAGCCGTTCCAGTCCCCTTTGACGGGCTTGGGGTCCAGGGTCATCGAGATGCCGTGGTCTTCACCGATTCGGTAGAGCAGCCAGCGGGCCACGAGCAACATGTCCGAGACTTCAAGCGCGCCGCTCGTCCCGACTTGGAACTCCCACTGGCCTGGCATGACTTCCGCGTTGATGCCGTAGATCTTGAGGCCGGCCTCGATGCAGGCGAGCATGTGCGCTTCGGCGACGGGCCGGCCGAAGACCTCGTCGGCGCCGACGCCGCAATAGAACGGACCCTGGGGCGCCGGGTAGCCGCCCTCGGGCCAGCCGAGCGGACGGGCGCCGCGGAACATGACGTATTCCTGTTCGATGCCCACCCAGGCGTCGACCGAGCCATGGCGCTCCAGCGCCTCGCGCAGCTTGACGCGGGTGTTCGACGGGTGGGGGGTGCCGTCGGAGGAGTAGACCTCGCACAACACGAGGCGGCTGGCGCCCCCCCGAATGGGATCCGAGCAGGAGAACACGGGCTTGAGGATGCAGTCCGAGCGGCTGCCGTCGGCCTGGTAGGTGCTCGACCCGTCGAACGTCCAATCTGGAAAGGCCGCGCCTTCGGGCAGAACGCGCGTCTTGCTGCGCAGCTTCTGGGTGGGGTGGGAGCCGTCGACCCAGATGTACTCAGCGCGGATCATATTCGACCTCACGGGGGCGGGGGGGTGGAGATCCGCCGGAGGCCGTCCGGCCTAGCGCGGGCGATCGCCGTCGGCGAGGACGCCGGCAAGCCTCGAAAGGGCCCCGTCGATGGCGTCCGGGGACGTCGCGCCGACGCTGAAGCGGACCCAGCCGCTGCCCTCAGGTTGGCCGAAGGCGCTGAATGGGACGATGCCGATGCCGGCCCCGAGCAACCAGCGGCGGACGGCCTCGTCGTCGCCTCGGCCGGGGAAGCGGGCCGACAGGTACAGCGCGGCGCGCGGGACGAGGTGTTCGACGGCGTGGCCCTGGTTCGCCAGGGCGGTGAGGCCGCTGGAAAGGGCACTGAGGCGGGACGACAGGCGTTCGCGGTGCTCGCCGAGCCAGCCCTCGGTGTGGCCCGGCGTGTCGAGCAACTCGGCCGTCGCGACCTGTTCGGCGCGTCCTGCCCAGGCGCCGACGTGCCCGATCCAAGTGATCATCGCCTCGGCGAGGCCCGGCGGAACGAGCGCCCAGCCGACGCGCAAGCCCGTGGCCGCCCAGGACTTGCTGATGGCGTCGACGAGCAGGAGGTAGGGCGCAACGTCGGGGACGCGCTCGGCGGGGTGCACATGGCGCCCTTCGTACACGAGATGCCGGTACACTTGGTCGTAGAGCAGGAGGAGGGGAGGGCGTCCAACGCGCCGGCGGTTCTCGTCGACGACGGCCTGGGCGATTTCAGCGAGGCGGTCCGACGCAAACGCGGTCCCTGCGGGGTTGCTCGGCGAGTTGAGGCACAACATCCGCGCCGTCGGAAGGTGGGGCAGGATCTGGTCGACGGTGGGGAGGAACTGGCTCTCTGGGCCAGTGTGGACGGCGACATCGCGCGCCCGCGCCAGCCGCGTGTAGTAGGGCATGTTCCAGCAGGGCGTGCTGTAGACGACCTCGTCGCCCGGCGCGAGGGCCGTCATCAACGCCGCGTAGATGGGGGGGCGGGCGCCCGAACCGACGACGACGGCGCTTGCGGGCCAATCGAGGTCCATTGTCCGGGCCGCGTCGCGCGCCACGGCGGCCCGAAGCTCGGCGATGCCGGCGGCGGGCGGGTACTGCGTGTGTCCGCGGCGAAGGGCGGCGGCGACGGCCTCGATGAGGGCCGGCGGGGCGGGAAATTGGGTGGGATCGAAGTCGCCCACGGTGAAGTCGGCCACTCCGGGGGTCGCCCGAACCTCGGCCGCCATTCGCAAGATGGCGCTGCGCGGCATGGACGCAGCGAAGGGGGCGGGGGCGACGGGGTGGGCGTCGAAGGCGGGGGTGAGGGGCATGGGGGGGAACTCCCGAGGGGCGCACGGCTAGCACGCCGCTCCTTGCTCGGAAATCGATCGGGCCGGCGCGGTTGGCGATCAGCGCACCTGGCTGGCGCCCCGTGCAGGATTCAACGCGAACGAGGCCTCGATTCGCACCCGGGTGGCCGCGCCGACGGCGACGGGCGTTCTCGAGGCCAAGGAGAGGCGCCCGACATCCGTGTCGATGTCGACGTTCCAACCCGTGCTCGTCGAGGCGCGCGAGACCACGCGGCCGGCGAGCCCGTCGTCGGAGAGCTGCGCCCCGTAGGGGCGGATGGCGACGTCCACCGAGCCGTGGGTCGGCGCGTCGTCCGTGGCATGGCACGGGATCAGCCGTCCCGAAAGCGCCACGCCCGCGCCCGTGCGCACGCCCCGCAACAGGCTCATGGGACCGAAGGCGCGAACGGTGAGGTCGCGGCGCGGTCGTCGGGCGAGTTCTTCGGGGGCTCCGTGTTCCACCACGCGGCCGGCGTCGACGAGGGCGATGGCGTCAGCCAGAAGGAAGGCCTCGTCGAGATCGTGGGTGACGACGACCACCGTGCGGCCGTCCTCCGCGCACAGGCGGCGCACGTCCTGGCCAAGCGACGCCCGGAGTTGGGTGTCCAAGGCGCTGAGCGGCTCGTCGAGCAGCACGGCCCGCGGTGCGCCGGCGAGCGCGCGGGCGAGGGCCACCCGCTGCTGTTGCCCCCCGCTGAGCTGGTGAGGCAGCCGTCCGGCCAAATCCGCCAACCCGACCCGCTGCAGCGCGCGGCGGGCGGTGGCCTCTGGCTCGGGCCGGCTGCGGAGGCGCAGCGGCCAGGCGACGTTGTCCAGCGCCGTACGGTGGGGCCACAGGGCGTAGGACTGAAAGACCATCGCGAGTTGGCGCGCTTCGGGTGGACGACAGACCGGCCCGTCCGCAACGATCTCGCCGTCGATCTCGACGCGGCCGGCGTCCGGGGCCTCGAAGCCGGCCAACATGCGCAGAGCGGTCGATTTTCCGCAGCCAGACGCCCCGAGCAACGCCATGGCGGTGCCGTCGGGGACGTGCAGGTCGAAGCCGTCGAGCGCGGTGACGGCGCCAAAGCGCTTCGCGACGCCGCGCAGGGTCAGGCTCGCCATTCACCACCTCGCCAGGGAACTTCGCCAAGGACGGCCAAACAGGCGAGGCCGAGGCCGATGGCCGCCGCCGCGCCAGGGTCGCCGTAGGTCATCGCGTCGAACAGGGCCGTGCCGATCACGCGCGTATCGGGACCCACGAGCAGGACGGACAAGGTCACCTCGCTCAGCGCGAGGAGGAAGGCCACGCGCGCGATGCTGACGACGTCGGGGACGAGCAGCGGCAGGGCCACGCCCGTCAACCGTTGCAGGCTCGTGGCGCCGGCCAGGCGCGCCGCTTCGTCGGCGGCGAGGCCCGCGGCGCGAAGGGCGGCACGCAGGCGACCGATCGCGAAAGGCAAGGTGCGGACGACGTAGGCGACGAGGAGGAGGCCGGAGCTGCCAGCGATGGCGAAGGTAAACGTCACCCGTTCGGCGACGACGAGGGACACGGGCTGCGAGCCCGCGAGCAGCGCGCCGAGGGCCAAGACCGTCCCCGGGACGGCCGCCGGCCACGTCAACAGCTCGGCGAGTGCGCCGCGACCCGGCCACAGGGTGCGCTCGGCCGCCCACGCGACGACGAGGCCGAGGATGACAGTCGCGACGGCCGTGCACGTCGCAAGGCCCACGCTGTGGAGGAGCGGGCCTTTGGCCGCGACCGCCCGCGAAGCGCCATCCGTGCGCAGGACGAGGGCAGCCAACGCGGCCATCGGAAGCCCGACGGAGACGGTCGCCCACACGCCGATGAGGGCGCCGACGGGCGTCCGCCAGGCGCCGAGAGGCATCCGCGCGCGGCGTCCGTGGGTGGCAGGGGCGGTCGACCGCCGCCAACGGACCCAGGCGTAGGGCGCAGCGGAGCCGGCGAGGAGGACGAGGGCGAGCGCGGTGGCCTGCCCGCGGCCGCCCGCGGGGTCGAGGTCCAGCGCGCGCGCAATGGCCGTTGTCAGCACCCAGGAGGGCTCGGGATTCGACGAAGCGAGCAGGTAGGGGACGCCGAAGGCGGCCACGGCGCCCGCGCCGGCGAGCGCGAGGGCCTCGAAGACCGACGCCCGCGCCCGCGGCCAGGCCACCGAAACGAGCGTACGCAGCGGGCCGGCGCCAGCAAGCCGCGCGGCCTCCTCTTCGGCGGGGTCGAGGTCGACGACGGCGTCAGCCGTGGCCCCGAGCACGAGCGGCACGGCTTCGATGCCAAGCACGATGGCCATGCCGAGCAGGGTGGTCGCGTCGAACAGGCCCGGAAACCAACCTTGGCGCGGGTCGACGAGGGCGAGCCAGCCCATCGCGAGCACGAAGGGCGGGATCGCCATGGGAAGGGACGATGCCGTACGGAGGGCGCCCGCGGCGGGCACGTCGGTGCGGCCAAGCAACAGTCCGAGAGGCACGCCTACGAGCCCGGCGACGGCGACGGTCCCCAGCGCGAGCCAGGCCGTGTTCATCGCGGGGCCAAACACGTCGCCGGTGGGGAGCCCAGGGACCTCGCGAAGGAGGGCGACGGCGGGCAGGCCGAGGGCGAGCACGGCGACGGCCAGCGCGAGCCCGTGCGCCAAGCGTAGGGGGTCGCGGTTCACGGGCCGTCGAGGATGGAGAGGAACCGGGCTTTGAACGCAGCGCCGTCGACGTCGAGGCGGTCGGGACCGAAGGGGCGGACGGCGACCGTGCCGAGCGGCGGAGCGCCGGTGGGTGGCGGCAGCCCGGGCAACACGGCGTACATGCCGCCGTCGACGAGGAGCGCCTGACCTTCGGGCGAGAGCCACGTGTCGATGACAGCGCGGGCGGCGAGGGGATTCGGGCAGCCGGCCGGGATGGCGATGGGACCGGGCACGAGGACAGCACCGTCGCTTGGAAACACGACCGTCACGGGGTCGCCGCGGCGTTGCCCGTCGAGCAGGTTCTCGAGGAGCAGCAGGCCGACGTCGCGTTCCCGGCTCGCGATGCGGGCGAGGACGGCGCCGTTGCCGCCGGCGGCGATGAGGCCGGCGTCGTCGAGCGCCTCGACGTAGGGCCAACCTTGGTCATGGACCAACGTCGACCAGAGCGTGAACGCCGACCCCGATGCCGACGGGTCGCCCGACGACAACCGCCCAGCAAAGCGCGGATGCATGAGGTCGGCGAAGGACTGGGGTGCGTCGGCGACGTCGCTGTGCGTGCCGAGCACGACGAGGCCGTGCCGCAAGGTCGTCCAAAGCCCGTCGGGATGGACGTGTTCGCGGGCAAGGTGCAAAACGTTGGGGGCGAGGTGCGGGATCAGGACGCCGCGGCGGGCAAGGTTGTCGATCCAGGCGGGGTCGCTCGTGGCGAGAACACAGGCAGGGCTGCCGCCGGCCGCCAATTCCGCCTCGTAGCGGAGCGCGACCTTCTCGCTGCCCGCCTGTAAGAAATGGGGCTCGAGGCCGGGAAAGCGTCGCCGAAGGTCGGCGTCCAGCTTCGCCACGACCTCCGGATAAATCGAGGTGTAAATCCAGACGTCGCCGCTAGGGGCGTCCCCCTCACAATCCGCCGCCTCCGGCACCCCCCAGGTGACGCGACAGGCTGCGAGCGCGAAGATCACGAGGTAGACGCGGCCATATCCGCGAGTTCGGTCGCTCGGTTGTGGCCCAGCCAGCGATGGACGGCCGAGTGCGTCAGGTAGACGATCGGCGTCAAGGCGACGGCCATTCCCACCTTGTAGGTGAAGCCGGAGATCGAGATGTCCAGGGCGGTGGCGGCGTCGACCTTGCCCGGGAGCCAGAAGGCAATCCAGATGACGACGAAGGAGTCGATGAGCTGGCTCACGATCGTGCTGCCGGTGGCCCTCGCCCAAATGTGACGGCCGCCAAGGGCGCGGCGGACGGCGTGAAACACGGTCACGTCGACAAGCTGGGAGACGAGGAAGGCCGCCATGCTGCCAACGATGATCCAGGCCGATTGTCCGAAGACCGCGCCGAAGGGCTCGTCGCCGACGGGGCTGTAGGACACGGCC
>SXOB01000028.1 GCA_005776945.1 Pseudomonadota bacterium | reverse complement strand
CTCGTCCTTACCAAGGACGTGCTCTACCACTGAGCCACATGGGCGGGACGTTTGGAGCGGGAAACGGGGGTCGAACCCGCGACGTTCAGCTTGGAAGGCTGATGCTCTACCAACTGAGCTATTCCCGCGTTCGCTCGCGCGATGTTCGGAATGGGGAGAGCTGGATTCGAACCAACGTAGGCGGATGCCGGCGGGTTTACAGCCCGCTCCCTTTGGCCACTCGGGCATCTCCCCAGGGAAAAATACGATAGTCGAAAGGAGCGATGCTGGTGATGGGACTCGAACCCGCAACCTGCTGATTACAACTCAGCTGCTCTGCCCGTTGAGCTACACCAGCGCTGCGTCGACAACGACGGAGCGGCCGCGTTCTAAGCCCAGGCCGGGAGGCAGTCAAGCCCAGGCCCGCCGCCTTGCCCCTGTCGCGATCGGGGTCTACGGACGCCTTGGAGGGACGTACCGTGGACCCCTACGCCGTGCTTGGCGTCCCCAAGGACGCATCCACCGACGCCATCCGCAAGGCCTTCAAGAAGGCTGCACGTAAGTGGCACCCCGATCTGAACAAGGCGCCAGAAGCCGAGGGACGCTTCAAAGAGATTCAGGCCGCCCACGAGATCCTCACGAACCCCGAGAAGCGCCAGGCCTTCGACAGGTATGGCGAAGCGGCCTTTCGGGACGGCGGCCCCCAGGCGGGCGCCGGAGGCATGGACGGCGTCGATCTTTCTGACCTGTTCGGGAGCTTTTTCCGGGGCGGCTTCGGTGGGGGCGTTGGCGGCCGACGCCCAACCCGCAAGCCTCCCGATCAGGAGGCCGAAGTCACCGTTTCACTGATCGAGGCCGTTCGGGGGGGTCGCAAAGAAGTCTCGCTCCGCCGTCCCGACGGCAGCGTCGCCAACGTGTCGTTCACCCTCCCCGCGGGAGCGTCCGACGGGGGCCGGGTCCGGATCAAGGGCCAAGGACAGGCCGGCCAGCCCCCCGGCGACCTCGTCCTCACGCTTCGCCTGGCAGCCCATCCCTGGATCCGCCGAATGGGGGACGACCTCGAGGCCGACCTGCCGCTGACGCTAGGCGAAGCGCTGCGGGGGACAACCGTCCAAGTACCGACTCCGTCGGGCGAAGTGCGCGTCACGGTACCCGCCGGCTGCCGAGCGGGCGCCAAGATGCGCCTCAAGGGCCGCGGCGTCCCCCGGGTGGGAAGCCCTGGAGACTTCTACTTGATCGTCCGCATCGCCGTCCCCGACAAGGTGGACGATGCCGTGCTGGCCGCCGCGGCGGTGATCGATCGCGCAACGAGCGACATCCGGGCAGGCCTCCGCCTCGACCCGTGATCCCGCTCACGAAGCTGGGACCGTCCACCGCATCACGGATCGACCACAACCAAACGCGTCGCCGGACTTGAGCCGCGCCACCGCGACGCGGCGACCGTTGTGGTAGGTCCCGTTCGTCGATCCGAGATCGCGAAGGAAGATCATCTCGCGACCGAACACCTCGACGATCGCGTGGTGGCGGCTGACCTCGCCGTCCGAAAGCGGCACCTCGCCCGTACGTCGCCCGATCGTCGCGCTGCCGCGAACGAGGCGAAACACCTTGCCGGCGTCGGGCCCAGCCACGACCTCCACACAGGGCTGCAAGCCGGGCGGCAACCGCAGCTCCTGCTTGATGACGTCGAGTTCCTCTTGGCGACTCGTTCGCGTGTCCACCAACTCCTGGTCGAGGAGCCATGCGACGGCGTCGACCTCCTCACGAGCGCGGGTGGCCTCCGCTTCTGCGTTTTGGCTGGGCGCGTCGCCAACGAAGAGGATCATCCGCGTCGAGCCAATCTGAATCTCGGCGCCAGGCCGCAGCGTGGCCTCGCGTACGATGCGGCCATCGACCTGCGTCCCGTTCGTCGAACCCAAGTCTTGAACGGTGACGTTGCCATCGCGGTGGGTGATCCGGCAATGGGCGCCGCTCACGAGGGGGTCGTCGAGCAACACGTCGCCACGACGCCGACCTACGACCAAAGCCTTGCCGCTTTCGAGCAACAAGTTGGTGCCGCGCCGAGGCCCACCGACCACCTGAAGGAAGACCGTCACCCCACGCTCCGAGCGCCATTCGTGGGGCGGCGGCCCGCCCACCACTGGTGGTACCGGCCAGGCAGCGTACGTCCCAGAGAGGCGCCAAGCAACAGCCCCGCTTCGCCAAGTCGGTCCAAATCGACGCCCGTTTCCGCGCCCAGGCCCTCGAAGAGGTGCACCAAATCCTGGGTACAGGCGTTGCCAGCAGCCCCCGGCGCATAAGGGCAACCGCCAACGCCCGCGACAGCACCATCAAAGGAACGGATCCCGACCTGCCACGCGGCGAGCGCGTTCACCAGAGCCATGCCAAGGGTGTCGTGAAGGTGCATCGCCACAGACTCCGGCGGGATCCCTGCGGCTTCCAGGCGCCGAACGAGGTCGACCACCCCAGGTGGCGTCGCGACCCCAACCGTGTCGCCGAGCGCGATCTCGTCGGCGCCGGCCGCCGTCAAAGCAAGGGCCAAGTCGACGACGCGGGAAGGGTCAACGGCGCCTTCGTAGGGGCAGCCGAACGCGGTGGAAATGTACGCGCGCGTCCGCAGCCCTTCGGCTTTGGCGTCCGACAGAATCCGGCCAAGCGCCGACAACGACTCGCGCACGGTGGAGTTGATGTTGCGTTGGTTGTGCGTCTCACTGGCAGACAACACCGTCGACACGCACCGGATCCCCGCGGCGTGCGCTCGTTCAAAGCCGCGCGTATTCGGGACCAGCGCCCAGAAGCGCACGTCCGACGACTCCGGCAGGGCGGCGAGCACATCGGCGGCATCCGCGAGTTGGGGAATGCGGTCCGCCCGAACGAAGGAGGTCACTTCGACGTCGCGGAGGCCCGAGGCCACGAGCGCCTGGATCAGCCGCACCTTCTCCCGGGTCGGGACGACGGCGGCCTCGTTCTGCAGCCCGTCGCGTGGGCTCACCTCGAACAGGCGGACGTCCAACCGGCCTCCCTCGGACGGATAACGTACCCACCGCTGAAGTTCAGAACCATCCTGCCGTCGAAATGCGCGTCCTCGTGCAACGGAGCCCCCATGTGGATTGCGTTTCTTGGCCTTTCAGCGCTCGCCGCCGAGCCCCAAGGTCGCACGCTGGCCAGTGGTCCGACCACCGCCTTTGAGATGACGTACCAGGATGGTGCCGGGAAGCGGCACAAAGTGTCCTTCGCCCTTTCGTCCGACGCCATCCGCGCCGATCTCGCCCGCGGTCATGCCATTCCGCTCGACGACGCGTACAAGGCCGTCGCCAGGGACTTGCGGACGTGGGCCGAGGGCCAGAAGGGTCCCGAGCTCACCATTCAAGTGACGGACCAGGGCCTCCAGCTTGGGGCCACGGGCCGGGACAAAGGCCGCGTCAAGGCATTCCTCGAGAAGGCCGAGGTGGAGCGGGACGCTGCCCTCGAGCGCTGGCTCAAGGCCCGTGACCTCATCCGAATCCGTGAAGGGGAGGTCGCGTACGACTACGCGGCCATCGCCGCGGAGGATGCCGTCCACGTCAAGGCGATCGTCGAGGCCCTCGATCGACCCGATGACACCGAAGCCTCCTTCACAGCCCGCGCGCTCGCCTTCGTCCAGTCCATTCCCTACGAGGCCGAGCTCAAGCGGGGCGGCGACGCCGGCTTCCGCCGACCGTTGGCCCTCCTTTCCCGCAATCGGGGCGACTGCGACGGCAAGACCGTCCTGTTCTTGGCCCTCCTGGAGGCGCGCTACCCCAACCTTGGCAAAGCCGCCGTCACCGTCCCCGGCCACGCGTTCGCCGCCGTCCAACTCCGGGTCGATCGCGGGGATGCAAGCCTCCCGATCAACGGGCAGGAGTGGCTCGCGATGGAGCCGGTCGGGCCGGCGATCGAACCGCCTGGCGTCTGGTCGAAGGTGAGCAAGAAGCACCGCAAACGCGCCGACGTGCTCGTCGTCCGCTAAGCGGCGCCCTTTCCCTTTCGGACAGACTTGGCTAGCCGCGCACCCCATGTTGGCGCTCGCCGCAACGCTGTTCGTCATCGCCGCTTCGCCCCGCATCGAGGCGTGGATTGGCGACCGCGTCGCGGGAAGTACCGACGCGATCCGGTGGATTGTCGCCATCCTCGTTGCGATCGACCTTGGGAGCGACTTGACCAACGCGACGCAAATCGCCTGCGCAGCGGTCGGAGTGGCGGCCGGCGTCGCCATCCACCGCATCGAGGATCGGCTCGCGTTGATCGGCTGGGTCGCGGCCGCGGTGGCGGTGGGCCTCCACGGCGTAGGGGACGGCCTGGCGCTCTCCTCAGGCCGCAACGGAGCTCCCCTTTTGGGCCTCGCGATGGCGATCCACACCCTGCCGGTGTCCATCGCCATGCTGCGCGTCGGTCGGGACGCCTCCGGTTCCCGTAGGGGGCACGCCCTGCTCGCCGCGTGTGCCGTTGGCACTGTGATCGGCTTCGCGGTTGGCGACGTTCTTCCGGCCTCCTACCTCGACCCGGCAATGGCCCTGGCAGCAGGCTGGCTTCTTGGCGCGGTCGCCGCAAAATGACGCGATAGCGGACCGCCGAGGTGCCCGTGGACGCCGAGCTGGCTGCGCGCGTGCGCGCATGGATCGCCGAAGACCCCGACCCCGAGACCCGAGCCGCGGCGTTGGCGCACCTCGAGGCTGGCGATGAGGACTGGCTGAGAGAGGGCTTCGACAGCCGGCTTGCCTTTGGAACCGCAGGCCTGCGGGGCGAAATCGGACCGGGCCCCAACCGGATGAATCGCTGCCTCGTCCGTCAGGTGACCGCCGGGCTCGGAAGCTGGCTCTCCGATCGACCGGGCCCCGTGGTCATCGGCTTCGACGGGCGACGTGGGTCAGCCACATTCGCGCGTGACGCCGCCCAGGTCCTCGCCAGCCATGGTCGGGCGGTCCACCTCTACGACAGGCTCGTCGCCACCCCCGAGTTGGCCTTCGCCGTCGTCGCCCTGGGCGCGGCGGCCGGCATCATGGTCACGGCATCGCACAATCCGCCCCAGGACAACGGGTACAAGGTGTACGACGCGAACGGGGCGCAAGTCCTTCCCCCCCATGACACGTCGATCGCTGCGGCCTCGCTCACGACGCCGACCCCGCCGGAAGGCCCGCTCACCGATCTCGTCCGCGGCGTACCGGCAGCGGTCCGCGAGGCCTGGTTCACGCGCATCCTGGCCACCCGTGTTCGTCCACCCGCGACCGCCCGTCCCTTGCGCGTCGTCTACACGGCGATGCACGGCGTTGGCTACGAGCCGATTCAGGCGCTCTGGGAGCGCGCCGGTCTCCCGCCCGTCATCCCGGTTTCGCTCCAAGTCGAACCGGACGGCGCCTTCCCCACCGTCCGATTCCCGAACCCCGAGGAGCCCGGCGCGCTCGACTTGGCCTTGGCGACGGCCGAACAGACCGAAGCGGACCTCGTCATCGCGAACGACCCCGACGCCGATCGCCTCGCCGTCGTCGTCCGACACCGAGGCCAATACGTCGCGCTCAGCGGCAACGCCGTCGGCATCCTGCTCGCCGACGCCCATCTCGCAGCGGAAGGCACCGACCGACCCAAGATGGTCGCAACGACCATCGTGTCGACAGCCATGCTGGGACCGGTCGCTGAGGCCCACGGCGCCGAACGCGTCGAGACGCTGACGGGCTTCAAGTGGATCGGCAACGCCGCGCTGGCCCACGAAGCGCGTGGCGGCGCCTTCATTCTGGGCTTCGAGGAGGCCCTAGGGTACTCCGTGGGTTCGACGGTCCGCGACAAGGATGGCGTCGGCACCGCGCTGTTCCTCGTCGACCGGGCGACGGCCCTCGCCGCGGACGGGCGCACCCTCGTCGATGCCATGGACGACCTGTACCGCCAACACGGGGTTTTCGTTTCCGTGCCCCGCAGCCTGACGCGCAAAGGCGCCGACGGACTCCGCGAAATCGCCGCACGGATGGACCGCCTTCGATCGTCGGCCCCTCGCGAGTTGGCCGGCACCGCCGTCGCCGCCATCCGTGACATCGGTCGGGGCGAACGCCTGGACCTCGCCTCCGGCGAGCGAACGCCCATCGACTTGCCTTCCTCCAACGTGCTCGCCTTCGACCTCGCAGACGGGAGCCGCGCCCTCGTTCGGCCAAGCGGGACCGAGCCCAAGGTGAAGTTTTACGTCGAGGTGCGCCAACCGGTGGACGGCGGAGACGTCGCGGCGGCCAAGGCGGCCGGAATGTCGCGCGCGGGGCTCATCGCCGACGCCCTGGTGGCGGCGTCCGAGCCCGCCTAGCGCGCACAACGGGCGCCCGACCCCCCATAGGAAAACGTCGGCGGATGCGCTGTCCTCGCCCGTGGATCCGCAGGGCTGCACGATCCCACGCCCCCGCCACGGAGGACGCGCAGGTTGCCGCCCTCTCGCGCGGACCCGTCGACGGGGGCGCCCGCGTAGCTCTCCGCCCACGCGGTTTCGGACGCGCGCGATCGCCCAAACCTCGAACGAGCAGCTCACCCGCCGACCTGCGATCACCCCCTCTGGGCGTGGGATCGCCCGTCCCTTCCACGCCGCAAAGTCCGCAAGCCTGGTCGTGAGCCGTTGCCAGGCGAGCGCCTCGTTCCAACGGGCGAACGTCCCGACAACGTCGTCGCCGGCGTCCAAGGCGGCCACGAGCGCCCGCAATCGTGCGGCACCGCCCTCCCATCCTTGCGCGGCGGCCCGTTCGGCCCCATCGAGGCGCGCGTCGCGGGTCGGCGGGGCCACGGCCGCAAGGCCACCCACCGCAAGCACGTCCAAGGTGCGACCCACGTCGACGAGCCAGCGTGGCGTCATCGGTCGTCCAGGGCTTCGAGCGAGAGGTGGACGCGGCTTCGTCGGCCCCCGCCGCGGATGCGCGTCGGCCGGTCGAAAAGGGCGGTCCACGGCTCGAAGGCCGGGCTGCGCCCCTCCCATCGGACCGCGCCGAACCAACGCTCTGGGCGCCGCGACGCGTCGGACAACCACGCCAGGTTCCGGCCGAGCATCGAGTCCGGGTCCCCGCTCAGCACCGCCAAGTCCCACCCCTGCGCGTCGCGCATGACCCACCGATCGTCGTTGGACGCCAACGAGGCGTCGACGGCAACGAACTGCGGCGGTGGCCCCACAACGGGGTCCAGGGGCGCTGCCGTCAAGGCGTCGATCGCGGGTGCGAACGACGCGGCGTCGACGCCAGTGTAGGCAGCGGCAAGCCCGTCGGCGACGGGGTGGACGGACGCGCCGGAAAGCGTCCCGCGTTCCCCGCTCCGCCGAAGTCCGTCGACGCGCCATGTCCCGTGTGCGAATTCCGACGGCGCCAACGGTCCGAACGAGGGCAGGTGCCACAGGGATCGAGGACCCGCGAGGCCCTCGGCCGGTCGCGTAGCGGCGAATTCAAGGATCTGTCCGTCGCAGGCCATCGCCACGGTGATGCCGACGAATCCGCCATCCCCCATCCAGCCTCGGGCGCCGAGCGCGCGCAGGATCACCTCGCCGCCCTCGACCGCGTAGGCGCGCCGCGCCACACCCGCGACGGCCTCCCACACGTCGCCGTCCACGTCGGCGCGAATCGCGATCTCAGCGCCGGACAGCAAGCAGCCAAGTCGGTGCAGAGAGTGGCTGAAACCCGCGGCCGTGAAGGCCGGATCGCGCGCCATCCAACGCGTGCGCCACCGCCCGAGGGCCTCCACCTCACGGGCCACCCGGAAGAGCCCGCCGACATGGGCGACGAGCTTCAACACCTGCAGCTCCGTCTCCACGCCGTCCCCAAGCCGTTCCAGGCCCAGGTGGGCGTACCTGGCACACGCGCCGCGCAACGTCCCGATCGCGGCAGTCGAGGCCGCGCGCTCCATCGGTCAGAGCGCGACGCGCACGCCGACGTGCCCACCGTAGGTGTCGTCGAGGCCCACGTTCAGCTGCGCGAGTACCCGAATCATCGCCAACGAGACCATCGCGCCACCGAACAGGCGAATGCGACCGGGGGCCGCCGTGCCGTCCGCTTCGACGTTCGCTCCGCCGCTGCCCACTTCCGTGCCGTCGAGGGTCACGGGCCCGTCGACGTCAGCCGACGCCGCGGTCTTGGACGTCAATCCCAGGTCGTAGCCCCCGCCAAGCCAAGCGCGCGCCAGGGATACCTTGAGCGACGTGCTCAACTCCAACGGAACGTTGATGGCGCTCGACGACAGGGCGTACTCGCCGTCCGCTTCCCAAGAAAGCCCGCCGCCGGCGTCGATCGGCAACGGCTGCCCGAGATCGAGCTGGTAGGTGGCACCCTCGATGCCCCCGGTGATCGCGAGCCCACCCCACTGTACCATCGCGTCGCCTTGGCCGAGCCCAAGGCCGCCAATCTGCACGTGTCCGCCGTAGTTGAACATCGTCCCGTTGAACGGCGTGCCGGACGGGAGCGGAGCGTACAGGCCGTTGGCCGACAATCGGAAGTGTCGGAGTGCCCCTTCGCCGCCCGAGAAAGCGCCGAGATTGAGTGCGGCCATCGCGCTGACGGCCGCCGAAAAGCCCCCTTCCGGCAGTTCGCCGTCGCCGTTGACGAAGCCAATGCCGACCCCGCTGACGGCGGTGCCCACCGACCCACCGAAGGTGACGCGCTCAAAGGACTCGGCGTAGTCGACGCCCATACCTTTCGTGGCGATCGCCGACGCGTCCGCCATCCGGTCCAAGTAGGTCTCGATGTCGATGAACCGCAGTGTTTCATTGGCAAGGGCCTCCATGTCAGCTTCGAGCGCTTCGGCATCGAAGGCCCCGGAGGCCGAGGCAATCTCGACATCGACCGACTGAGCCGAACTTGCCGTGGCGAGAATCCAGGCGATCACGAATTCTGCCGATCGTCCAGGTACTGCCGGACCGCGGCGTTCGACTTCCGCAGGTTCGGCTCCAGCAAGCCGACGACGAACTTCTCGATGGCCGGGGCCGCCTGCCGCGCCACAAACGTGGGCACCCCGCGGATGCGTTCGGGGTGGAGGAGGAACTCCCCTGTCATCTGGATCTGGGTGACGTCGCCATCGTCCCTGAACACGTTGATGCCGCGCGCCGTCACCGCGTCCGGAAGCGCGAGCAGCGTGATCTCCCACTCGGTCCGCCAGCGGCCCGCATCCCACGTCGCGCGATCCAGCCAGCTGAGCATCTCGGGGCGGATGACGGGGCGAAGCACCGCGGGAACATCGCCACTGGCGCCCGTCCATCGATTGAGCAGCCGGACGACGTCTCCCTCCTCGTGCCTCTCCTCGACCACGACATCGGCGACGTTGGGCATGTACGCCTTGAGTTCGAGAAGGGCGTCGCGGTGCGTCTGGAACACGAGCGGACGGGGGTAAGGGATCTCATCGGTCAACGTGAACTTCACAGGCCGCTCCTGCCCCTCGCCTTATCCCAAACAACCCTTGCGAGGCGCGCACCGCCGCCGTAGGGGGCCACCCCATGCCCTCTCCCGAGGAATCCCGCGTCCTGCGCGAAGTGGCCCGCACGTGGCTGCCGCGGGATGGCGCCATCGCCGTCGATGCCGTCGACGCTCGCGTCGACGTGGCGCTTGACGCCTGGATCGACGGGCTCCCGATCGCCCAGCGGACCGTCGTCTCCGCCGCCCTCCGCGCCGTGGAGAACGGCCACGCGCTCGGCACCGGCCGACCTGGCGTCCGCTTCACCGACGCGCTGCCCGAAGACCGGCGCGCCTGGCTCGACAACCTCCTTCGCGGCCGATTCGGAGCGCCCCTTCGCTGGGTCCGTCGCGCCGCGGTTGCCGCCTGGGTCCATTCGCCCGCGGTCCGTGCCCACATGCCCATCGGAGCGCTGCCATGAGCGTCGACGTCCAGAAGCGCTGGTCCACCGACCAGCTCATCACCGGAATCGAGACGGCCGACTGGCTCAAGCTGCTCAGCAAGAACAGCTGGAAGGTCGACCCGGTCTACTACCACCGAGCCGCGTGGATTTCGGCGTTCTCGATGGCGACCACGGCGGCCGCCCGCTTCGAGGACGCCCGCTACGGACGCGAGCTCGCCTCGATGGAGATCAACCCGGCCCCGCTCTTCTTGCTTGGCCACTGGCGGTCGGGCACCACCCACCTGCACAACCTCTTCGGTCGCATGCCGGGTCACACCTACCCGACGGTCTACCAGGTCGTTTTCCCGACGTGCTTCCTGAGCACGTCCGGCATCGTTCAGCCCATCACGGCGCGCCTGATGGGCGACACCCGTACCTACGACAACGTCAAGCACGGGTGGAACGAGGCTGCGGAGGACGAAATCGCCCTCGCCAAGCTCACCGGCATGTCGCCCTACCTTGGGTTCATGTTCCCCGGGTACGCCCATCGCTACGAGAAATTCCTCGACTTCGAGGAGTGTTCGGAAGCCGAAAAGAAGACGTGGAAAGATGCTTTCCGCTACTTCATCAAGAAGATCATGCTGGCGACGGGCGGCGACCGGGTGGTCGTCAAGAGCTGCACGCATACGGCTCGCATCCGCCTGATCCTCGACATGTTCCCCGACGCCCGATTCGTGCACATCACGCGCAATCCCTACGAGGTGTTCGCGTCGACGATGCACATGCGCGGTCACACGGACTGGGAGAACCACTTCCATGTTCCCGAGGGCGACCCCGAAGAGGCGAGGGCCCGGCAGACGTTGGCGCTCGGCCAGCGCATGTTCGAGCGTGTCGTCGACGACCGCCGACTGATTCCTGAAGGCAACCTCGTCGAAATCAAGTACGAAGACCTCGTCGGGAACGAGATGGCCGTGATGGAACGGCTCTACGCCACCCTTCGTCTGCCTGGCTGGGAGGCGGGCCGCGCTGGGCTCGCCGAGTACACGAGCGGCCTCAAAGGCTACAAGCGCAACCAGTTGCGCCTCGAGAAGGGGCGCATGGCCGACGTCTACGACCAATGGCGCATCATCTTCGATACCTACGGCTACGACCGCAACCAGAAACTGGCCTGACGGAGGTCCCGTGAGCGAATTTCAGCAGAGGATCGAGGAGTACCTCAACTCTTCGGACCACCTCTCGCGCAAGCACATCCACCCTCGCCTGCTCAAGATGTTCGAGCTGGGCGGCATGTCCGTCGCCTTTACCCGCGCCCAGGGCCCGTACCTGTTCGACAAGGACGGCAACAAGTGGCTGGACTTCCTGGCCGGCGGCGGCGTCTACTTCCTTGGGAGAAATCACCCCCAAATTCACCAGGCGCTCATCGACGTCCTCGGCCTCAACCTTCCGAACCTCGCGGTCGTCAACGCTAGCGCGCTTGGCGGCATGTTGGCCGGCAAGCTGCTCGAGCTCGCAGGACCCCACTTCGGGAAGGTCGTGTTCGCGAACGCCGGCAGCGAGTCGACGGAAGTCGCACTGCGCTTCTGCCGCCAGATCACGCGCCGCCGCCGCTTTCTCTACGTCGACGGCGCCTTCCACGGCCGGTCGTACGGCGCGATCAGCGTCTGCGGCTTTGCGCAAATGCGCACGAACATCGAGCCGGCCATGCCCGTGTGTACGCCGGTGCCCGCCAACGACATCGAGGCGCTCCGCCGCGAGCTTAAGTACGGCGACGTCGCTGGCTTCATCTTCGAGCCGGTCCAGGGCATGACGTGCCGCGTCCTGGAACCGGCCTACCTGCGCGAGGCCGAGAACCTGTGCCGTCAACACGGCACCATCATGATCGCCGACGAAGTGCAGACCGGCCTCGGGCGCACCGGCAGTTGGTTTGCGACGGCCGCGATGGGCGTTCGCCCAGGCATCATGACCGTTTCCAAGACCTTGTCCGGTGGCCAGGTGCCCGTCGGCGCCGTGCTCGTGTCCGAAGAGGTGTACGAGCAGGTTTACAGCGGCTTCAGCAGCGGGCTCGTCTACTTCTCCACCTTCGCCGAGAACAACCTCGCGATGGCGGCCGGGCTTGCCACCATCCAGTGCCTCGAGGAGATGGACGCGCCGAACCTCGCTCGCGAAAAGGGGGCGGTCCTCCGCCGCGGTCTCGACGACTTGGCCGCGCGCTACGACATCGTCGACCGCATCGAGGGCAGCGGCCTCATGCAGACGATGTACTTCAAGGACAGCGCGAGCGCGCTCCTCCGTACCCAGCAACAGGCCATGAAGGCCGTAGACTCCAGCGCCTTCGCGGCCGCCGTCCACGTCGACCTGTTCTCGCGCCAACGCATCGTCGCCCAGCTTCCGGGTCCAGGCCTCGATGCCATCAAGGTCCTTCCGCCGCTCATCAGCACGGACGACGACCTCGCGTGGTTCCTCAACGGCCTCGAGGACACCCTGGTCGAGTTGTACGGACGCCGCGGCCCAGTCGTGGCCGTCGGCCAGGGCGTGGTGCAGAACACGGTGGGCAAGGCCCTGGCAGGGCTGCGCGCCGCCCGCGCCGACGCCTGAGATGACGTCCGTGGCTGAATCTCCGGTCGCCCCACCCCGGCCACCGGGCCCAGACTTCACGCTCGCCCAGGGCGCACGGCTGTGGGACGCATCCGGTCGCAGTTGGCTCGACGCGGCCTCGCCCGCCCATTTCCTCGGCCGAAACCACCCCGAGGTCCATCAAGCGCTCGTTGACTTGTTGGCCATGGAGCTGCCGAACCTTTCGGTCGTCAACGCGAGCGCACTTGGAGGCCTGCTCGCGGGACGGCTCATTGCGCGCGCAGGCGGCGGCTTCGGCAAATGCGTCTTCGCGAATTCGGGGTCGGAGACGACCGAAGTCGCGCTGCGCTTCTGTCGCCAGATCACCCGGCGGCGGCGCTTCCTTTACCTGACCGACGCGTACCACGGCCGTTCGACGGGCTCGATCAGCGTCTGTGGCGTGCCTTCGCTGCGTGCCCATTTCGAACCGGCGATGCCGACAACCACGATGATTCCGCCTGACCTGGCGCGGCTGCGGCGCGAGCTGCGGACCGGCGACGTCGCGGGTCTCATCGTCGAGCCCGTGCAAGCGCTGACGGGTCGCGTCATCGACCCGGCCTTCCTGCGCGAGGCCGAAAACCTCTGCGAGGCCGCCGGCACCGTACTCATTGCGGCAGAGGTCCTCACCGGCTTCGGCCGCACCGGCCATTGGTTCGTGTCGGACGCCATCGGCCTTCGCCCGGGCATCCTGACCGTGGGCAAAGCGCTTGGAGGTGGCGACCTGCCCATCGGGGCCGTCCTCGTGCACGAAGCCATCTATGAGCGCGTCTACTCAGGCTTCAGCAGCGGCCTCGTCTACTTTTCGACCTTCGCCGAAAACAACCTCGCGATGGCCGCTGGACTCGTCTCGCTTGACCTCCTCGAGCGCATCGACGCACCAGCCCGCGCCGCGCGACTGGGAGCTCAGCTTCGTGCGGGCCTCGACGCCTTGGCGGCAACGCACGGTGTGACGGTCGCCGGCCTCGGGCTCCACCAGGTCGTCCACGTTCCAGAGCGCGCCAATGCCGTGGCCGAAGCGGCGCAGGAGGCAGGCCTGATCGTCGGGCGGCCGCCCCAGGGTCTCCACGGCTTGCGCCTTGACCTCCCGGTCGTATGCCAAGAGGCCGACGTTGACGCCGCTCTCGAGGCGTTGGCCGCTGCGCTCGCTGGCACACCGACATCGGGCGCACGTCCGGGTCCCCCGACCCGGTCGCTCGGCCTGGCGCCGCCAACGCCGGCTGCCCTTGCGCCCAACCGCAGCGGCGGACCCGTCTTGCTCGACGCCGACGTGCTCGTGGTCGGCGCAAGCGTCGCCGGCCGCGCGGCTGCCGCGGCTGCCTGTGACGCTGGCCGCGAGGTCTGGATTCTCGACGCCGGCCCCCACGGCCCCAAGGGCGCAGAGACGTGGACCACGTCCGAGGGGCTCCCTATCGGTTGGACTCTCGACGTCGCCCACCCCGCGCCGGCGACCGCGCCCGACCCACGAACCGACGCATTTGTCGCGGCCCTCCAAGCCGTTGGCGCGACCCCCGTTGCGGTCCCGGCCCACGACGTGCCGTCGCTGACGGCGCTGCAGGACCGAGGTGTACGCGTGGTGTCCGGCGTGGATGCCGAGCACCTCACGGTCGTAGACCGGGAAGTCACAGGCGTCACCGGTCGCAGCGCAGACGGCAGCCACGTGCGTGTTTCGGCGGGCGTCACCATTCTCGCAGCAGGCGCCATCGGAACGGGCTTGCTGCTTGCGCCGGTCGCCTCGCCCCCCGCGATTCGCTTCCACCTTTCTGCCACGCTCTTCGCCCGCACCGATGTTCCTCTCGCGCCCTGGCGCGATCGACGGACGGTGACGCGCACGGACCACCTCCGCATCCACGGGGCCACAATCGACGACCGCGTCCCCGACCTGGCGCTGTTGGCCGAACGGCTCGTTCACGACAACCGCCTTCTCCGTCGCACGCTCAAGCGAGCCGACTGCCTCGTCGCGCTCCACCTGGAAGTCGACGGCGAGGCGTCATCCGGTACGCTGGCGACCGGCCGCCTGGGACCCACCATCGACTTCAAAGTCGCCGATGCGGATGCGTCGCGCATGACAGGTGCCATGGCCGCAGCCTGCGACCTCCTCGCAGTGATGGGAGCCATCGAGGTGTTTCCCGGCATCGCGGGTCTGCCCGACGCCCTGGCCCCGGCCGACCTCGCCGAGCAGCTCCGCGCGACCCGGCTGCCAGGATCCGACCTCGGCTTGGTCCTCGTCACGCCCCATGCCACTGGCCAAATCCACCCTTCGGGCGCCGTCAACGGCCTGCTACGCGTCGTCGTCGCCGACGCGAGCGCATTGCTTGGCGCCGTGGGGCCGGACCTCGAACACGAGACCACCAAGCACGCTGCCTCGATTGGCGCAGGGTTGGCGCACGTCGGCTGAGTGCCCCCGGCGGACCTCGGAGGCTGGCCCCGGGCGAGCAAAGGGTTGACATCGGAGCACCACCCGGATGGGTTACAGCCTTGGGGCCGGCTTCCGGCCAGGAGTTCCCATGTTCCGAATCGCCCTCGCGGTGGTGCTCGCCACGCCCGTGCTTGCCCAAGCGTCCACGTTCACGATCACCGGGGCTGATTGCCCCAGTCCCACGACGTGGGCCGGCAGCGGCTTCACGCCCTCTGGCAACATCCAGATCGTCAGCTCCACAGATGTTGGCGCCGACTCCCTCACTGTTGGCGGCTGTGTCGTGACGACCGGACTCGCGGCGCCGACAGCTCGCGCCGTGATGGCGGCTGACGCGTCCGGCAACCTCGCGTTCAATCCCAACCTTCCGTCTGCCGCGTGCGGCATGTTCATGCAGATTGTCGACCTCACGACCTGTACGGTGTCCGACATCGCCCAGATGCCCGCGCAGAACTGGTTCAAGGTCGGCTCCTACAACGTGGGCGACGGGGCCTCATGGGTCGGCGCTCCCGCGACCTACACGTGCAAAGAAGCGTGCGCTGAACATTTCGGCGCCGGCGACTACGCGTGCAGCACAATCACGAACAAGCTGACCGCGACCGCAAAGAACACCGGCTACGCCATTGGCGGCTGCGGAATCAATGATGACGACTACAAGGTCGGGGCCACGTACGTGCCCGGCTCGTTCTCCAGTTGGACCCAGGACAACTGTACCTTCGACGACACGAACTACTGCTACGTTCGCTGAGCCGAACCGCTGAACCTGGCCCCGCAGACCTCCGGTCCCCCCGGGACCTGCCGGGCCCATCCTTAGGATTCAGTTGTTGGCGATGGCCGGAAGCGTCAAATCGTGCTCCGACATCAGCGGCTGGCCGAGAAGAACCTGGGGTTCGAGCGCGTCCCATAGCTCCTGTGCCAGCGGGTCCGCGACATCGAACACGTCGTCCGTTTCGCCCGGGTCGGACGCGAGATCGTACATCCAAAGCTGGCCGTCGTAGCTGAACTCCATCCGGTAGTCGCCTTTCCGGACCATGTGACGCGGAACGAGCCGGCTGTCCGTGGACGCGAAAATCGCCCGGTCGGGTTCGGCCTGCCCGATGGGGAGGCCGGTGACCTCCAGCGGAATGTCGATGCCGTAGAGGTTGAGCAGCGTCGGCGCGACGTCGATGCTGCTCGTCGGCTCCGTCCACACGTCGGCCACCACGTTCTGAGCCCAGAACCAGAGGAAACCGAGATTTTCCTCGCCATTGAGCTTGTAAGCGTGCCCCTGGTTGGCGTGTTCCCACATCTGCTCGCCGTGGTCGTTCCAGAACACCACCAGCGTGTCCTCGAGCATGTCCGCCTTCTGGAACTCCTTCCACATGTCGGCGACGAGATCGTCCGTGTACGCGACCTCGGCCGCGTAGCGGAACTCGAGGTGCTGCTGCAGCGCATCCTGCTCTGCAGCCGTCATAGTAGGGTACTCGGCCAGCAGGGCGTACTGTTCGTCCTTGTTCGACAGGTCCCACTCGATGGCGGGCAGTTCCTCGATGCCGTCGAGGTAGCTCTCCGGCGGGTTGTAGGGAGCGTGCGGCTCCTTGATGTGCAAATGGAGGAACCACCGTTCGGATGCGACGCCCGAATCCAGGGCCGTCTGAAGCCGCGAGATGCCTTCATTGGCGACGGCCATCGCGGCGCCATTCGAAGGCAAGTACTCTTCGTCGAATCCCTGGGTCGACTTCCACTCGGGGCTGTACCAGGAGTTGGACGACACCACGATGCTGTGAAATCCCGCGGGCCGGAGCCAATCTGGCAACATTTTCGTGCCCTCTGGCATCGGCTCCTTGTAGGTTCCCGACAACTTGGGCTGGAATCCATCTTCTTCGTGCGTGCGGCCAAGCAGGTTGCACGTCGTGCCTGCGTAGGTCCAATTCGAGCATGTGTGGTGCGCATCGGCGACAAACGCGTGGTCGACCATGTCGTCCATGAAGTCGGTGAGGTCCTGATTTCCCCACCGTCCAAGGTGGTCGCGACGGAACGTGTCGATCGACACCCAGAGCAGGTTCTTTGGCACCTTGCCATAGAAGTTCGGGGTGGTACCGATCTTCGGGCCAAACTCCTCCTCGGGGTCGGTCACGACCGTGAGGAGCCCACCGTCGTCGTCATCGTCCTTGCACGCGACCAAGAACGAGAGAAGGAGATTCGTGCCCAACATGGTGCGCCCATAACCGTGAGGATTCATGCCCACCGCCTTGCTTGACGCCGTCGTCCCCGGCGATGTGGCCGTCTTCGACGCCGACGGAACGGTATGGGAGGGTGACGTCACGGAGTCCCTGCTCGAGGACCTCGAACGGGACCGCGCCATCGACTTGGATGGCGCTCCCCTCCCGCTACCGCCCCTCCCAGGCGAGGGCGTCTTCGCCTACTACTTGCGCGTGACGTCCTGGGACGTGCCCCTTGGCTACCAATGGGCCGTCCAGGTGTTCGCGGGCCAGACGGTCGAGGCGCTCACCGAGCGGGTCCGGGCCCTCCAAACGAAACGCCCGCCGGGCCGGTCGCGCTCAGCCCCCCGAGTCCGCTCCGCCATCGCAGACTGGATGGAGGCCTTTTCCCGCCGAGGCGGAACGTCCTGGATCGTGTCGGCCAGCCCCGAATCGCTCGTGCGTGCCCTGGCCCTCGACCCCGTCTACGGACTGCCGCTCCGCCCGGAACACGTGATCGGCGTCGACAGCCTGTGGGTCGAAGCCGACGGGGAACGCCACAGCTTCGGGATGCAACGCGACGCGGGCAAGGTGCCCCACTGCCCGCCCGGTGCTGTCCTCACGGCCCACTTGCGCACGCCGCTGACTTGGTACGAAGGCAAAGTGGCGGCGATCGACCGCTGGGTGCGCAAGACGCCGGTGCTGGTCGCCGGGGACAGCGCCAACGACCGCCCGATGTTGCGGCGGGGTCGCGTCGGGGTGTGGTTCGGGAATCCGGACGATGGGCGGGCCGACGGGTTCGTTTCGCCACCCCCAGGTTGGCGGGCCTAGGCCTCGCGCGGCCAACCACGTTTGTCGGACCTTTCCTCGATTCCTCACCCCCCCGACAGCGCGCCGACGATGGTCACCTCCGCGGACACCGGTGCATCGACCGACCGAACCTGCTCCTGACCCACGAACACCTTGATGTGGGGACGAATTCGGTTCTGTTCGTCCAAGACCCGAATCCGAAATCCAGCGGACCGCGCCTCCAGCGCGTCGAGAATCTCGCGCACCGTCCGGCCTTCGACGTCCAACGACGCTGCACCCGCCGAGTAGCTCCGCAGATGCGTCGGCAGGTGCACCTTCACGCCACGACCCCGATCGACAGCCCGTAGACGTGGGGCAGGTGCTCTGCGATGGGCCGAAACGACTCACCTTCGTCCGGACTCGTCCAGACCTGGCCGTTCGTCGTTCCAAGGTAGAGCCCAACGGGGTCCATGCCGTCTTGGACCAAACACTGACGCTTCACCGTCCACCAGCCCTGGCTCGCCGGCAGTCCGCGGTCCTTCCGCGTCCAACTCGCACCGCCATCGCGGGTGACAAAGGCAGCCGGACGGCCCCCCGGGCTCGTCCTCGGCCAGACGCCGCTGCCGTCCATCGGAAACACCCACGCCGTGTCGGGCTGGCGAGGATGGGTGGCCACGGGAAAACCGATGTCGCCGACGTCCGCCGGCAGGTTCCGACCCACTCGCTCCCAACGGTCCGAGCGGTCGCGGTCGAGTCGGTAGAACCCGCAATGGTCCTGCCTCCACAGCCGGTCGGGGCGCAGGGGATGGACGACGACGCAGTGCGGATCGTGCCCGTACGGGTACCCTTCGCCGGGCGGCAGCTCTGGGGCAAAGTCCATGGCGACGCCGGAGTTCAGTGGCCGCCACGACCCACCGTCGTCGTCGGAAACGAAAAAGCCTCCACCCGACAAACCGACGTAGAGTCGGTTCGGGTCGCGCGGATCATGCTGAACGCTGTGCGTTTTGCCCCCGTCCGGCGTCTGATCCTGGTCGCCGTGCACCCATTCGCTTGGTCGGGGTGGTCGTTGAAACCCGAGATCGGCGCCCACGTGTCGCCGCCGTCCTCGGAGCGGAACAGGCCCTGCGGGCTCGTGCCGCAAGTCCATTGTCCCGGCCGGCTCGCAGGCCCCGGCGTCAGCCAGAACACGTGGTCGACGGCACGTTTCCGCGGCTCGCCCGTAGGAAAGGTCGGCGGTACGGCGACCTGCCTCCAGGTGGCGCCCGCGTCGGTCGACCGCATCAGGGCCGGACCGAGGTGGCCGGTTCGCGTCGCGGCCAGCAGGGTCCGCCCGTCCCGCGGGTCGAGCACGGCGTGGTGCACCATGGCACCGAAGTGGTGCGGCTCGGAGAGCGTCCAGTGGACGCGGTCCGCGCTCGTCGCGAACCAGAGGCCCTTCCGAGTGGCGATGGCGAGTTAAAACATGGAGCCTCCCCGGCCCCGCTACCCGCCGGTTGCGCAAGCGGGCAAGCCGCGGCACCCCGCGAGGAGACCCTGACCTAGCCCCCCGCCGACGTGTATGACGCCAGGCTCCGCAGCCACACCCAACGCGAGCCCCCGAGAAAGAGCACCGCGACGACCCCACCCGCCCCCAGCGTCCCAAGCGTCCAGTCGCCCGCCAACGCCGCTGCAGGCCAGCTCGTTGCGACGAGGATGGGAACCACCCAGGTCAACAGCACACGCGCGGCGGGATGGAAGACGTCGCTCGGCCAGCGTCCGCCATCCGCGATGCTCCAGATCAAGAAACGCAGATTGTCGACGCGCACGAAGACGAAGCTCGTGCAGATCGCAAGCCACCAAACGCCGTAGAGGGCGGCCGTCCCGCACGCGAGGAGCCAGGTCGCTGCAAGCACATCGCCGACGCCGGACCCCATGGCGACGGCCGACATGGCGACCATCGCCACGCCGACTGGCAGGTCCACCAACGCCCCCGGCGCCACCCGGCGCGCGCTTACCAACAGCTGGGCGTCCACCGGCAACATCAGCCAAAGATCTAGCGTGCCCGACCGGATGCCTTCGACGGCCGCCCCCAAATTGGGCTCCACGAATGCCCCTTGGATGCCCATGACGACGAGGAACAGCCCCATCACGGCCATCGCCCCGTCGAACGTCCAGCCGCCGACCACTTCGGCGGCGCCGAAGATGGCGAACAGCGGGGCGACACGGCCAAGCGCTTTGAGCACGCCGGATCCTAGGTCGAAGGCAACGTCCGCTCGGTAGGCGAGGGCCGTCGACACGCTCAGACGCGCGAGGGCGCCCACCACCAGCACGGTTCGCCTCATGCGCCGAAGGCCCCGTACCGAGCGAGTCCGCGCCGCCACATCGCCGCGACGGCAAGGGCGAGGCCAAGGCTCCAAACCAACTGAACGGCGACGTCAGGCCCCGCGTCCGCGACGGGCAAGGTCCCCGTCCACACCTCGATGGGCAGCGCCAAGGTGGCTCGGAAGGGCAGCCAGAACAGCGCGTCCCGGGCCACCTCGGGCAAGAACGCGAACGGAATCATGTACCCGCTCGCCAACATCCAGAACGTGAACCACACGCCGAACAGCCCATCGGCTTTGTCCGCCCAGAACGAGACCATGCCGATCAGCGCCTGGACGCCGAACGTGATCCACCAGGCCAACGCGGTCGTCACCAGGAACAGCCCCCACTGGGCCGGCGACGCCCACCACACAAGCTCTGG
Source organism: Pseudomonadota bacterium (assembly GCA_005776945.1). GTDB lineage: Bacteria > Myxococcota_A > UBA796 > UBA796 > SXOB01. Next base: position 148,029 of record SXOB01000028.1, on the reverse strand, counting down.
GCGCAGCGCCGCGAACACGACGAGGATGGGGGCCAACACGACGAGCCGAAGGGGCAGGGCCAGGAGCATCTGCAGCGCGTGGTACAGGAGCGGATTCTGCGGCCGAAGGAGCTTGATCGACAACGACCCCGAGCGGATCTCCTGGCTCAACTCCCAGAGCAGCCAGACGCCCGTGAGCTGTCGCACGATGAGCGTTGCGAAAAAGTACCGCGCGACGCCGCTCCCATCGAAGCCGGCCACGGGCCCTTCGGCGACAACCGCGTCCCACACGGCCAGCATCACAAGCGGCAGCGTGGTCGCCAGAATCCAAATCGCCATTTCCGCCCGGTAGGTGACGACGCCAGCAAACGCGACACGGGCCAGATCGGGGAGCGCCCGCGCGAACCGGTTCACGTCCGGCGCCCCTCGCCGAAGGCGGCAGCCAACACCTCGTCGAGCGGCGGATCGTGGACCGTCAGATCGGCTGCAGGATGCCGTTGCAACACGCGCGCAAGCAACCCGTTCGCTTCGGCGACGGGCACCGTTGCCACCCATCGCTGGGCCCCTTCCAACACAAAGCCGAGGTCGTTCAACGCGAGGTCGGCCCCTCTGACCACCAAACGGCGTCCGGAACCGAATCTGGCTCGGAAGCCGTCGATGGGCCCGTCGAAGCGGAGGCGTCCGCGGTCCACGAGCAGGATGCGCTCGACGAGGGCGCCCACATCCCCCATGTCATGGCTGGTCAGAACGAGCGTGGCTCCCGTGCGCGCCCGATAGCGGGCAAGGAAGGCCCGCAAGGCAACCGTCACCTCGACGTCGAGTCCGACGGTCGGCTCGTCGAGGAACAGGACCGTCGGGCGATGCAGCAAGGCTACCGCCAGTTCGCATCGCATCCGTTGGCCGAGGCTCAGCGTCCGAACGGGGCGACTCACCTCCTCGCCGATCCCAAGCGCTTCGACGAGTTCGTCGACCGTGGCCCGCCACGTCGTCCGGTTCAGGTCGTAAAGGGCGCGGTGAAGCAGGAACGTGTCCGTCGCCGGAAGGTCGGCGATCAACTGCTGCTTCTGGCCCATCACGAGGGCGATGGAACCGAGGAAGGCCACCTCGCGGTCCTGCGGACGGTGGCCGGCCACCCGCAGGCGCCCGGTCGTTGGATGCAGCAGACCGGTCAACATCTTGAGCGTGGTCGTCTTGCCTGCGCCGTTGGGACCCAACAGGCCCACGGCTTCGCCGGCAGCGACGCTGAAGTGCAGGTCCGTGACGGCCGCAACGTCCCGCGTCTTGCGGTTCCAAAGCGAACGCAAGGCGCCGGAAAGGCCGGGCTCACGCTCGACGGCCCGATAGACCTTGCTGACGCCGTCGACCTCGATCACGGCGCGGCGCTAACTGACCCATGTGGATCGACACCCACAACCATCTGGACGATCCGGCCTTCGACCCCGATCGTGACGCCGTGCTTGCGCGCGCACGCGCTGCAGGCGTCGCCCGCTTCGTCCTGTGCGCCACCGCTCCAGAGACATGGGCAACGCGGGTCGCCTGGGGGCGTGCCAATGGCGTCCAGGTCCACTGTGGCGTCCACCCCTGGGATGCGGACCATGCCAGCGACGCTTCGGCAGAGGCCCTGACTAGGCTCGACGTCGACGGCATCGGTGAAATCGGCCTCGACGCGCTGCATGCCAAGACGCCCGAAGCACGGGCGCGTCAGCGCGACCTCCTCCGCGCCCAACTCGCGATCGCCCGCGACCGCGACCTGCCCGTGACCTTCCACGCCGTCCGCAGCGTGCCGGAGTTGTTGCACGTCGTGCGTCGCGACGGTCTCCCGCGTCGGGGCGGCCTCCTCCACGATTGGTCCGGGTCTCCGGCGTCACTGACCGAGGCGCTCGCGCTCGGGCTTGGCATCGGCATCGGGCCCCAAGTCGGGCACGACCGGGCCCGCAACGTTCGCCACGCGGCGGCCACGGCCCCGCTCGGTGCCCTCGCCTTCGAGACGGACGCGCCGCGACTCCGGGGCCTTCATGGCCGGCGCACGGAGCCGGCCGACGTGGTCCAAGTCGCCAAGCTAGTGGCCGCCCTACGGGGTCTACCCGTCCGCACCGTGGCGGAGGGGTCGGGTCGCTGGCCCGATCAGCCCTTCGCCTTTTTGGGGACGAACCCGTAGGCCAGGCACCCCAACATGGAGAACCAGAACGCCCAGAAGGCCGGGTTCCGGTAATCGTGGAAGTCGATGACGTGGGGGTGTTCAGCGGTGTTGAAGTACCAGTCGATGCCGAGCTTCAGACCGATGATGGCCACGAGCAGGTAGGCGGTCGTCTCAAAGCGGGGGAAGCGCTCCAACAGCCGGATGAAGGCCGCTGCCGCGAAGCGCATGAGCAGCACACCCATCATGCCGCCCGCAATGACCACCCACAGCTTGGGATGGGTGCCGACGTGCCCTGGCGGTGGGGCTCCCACGAGCGCAATCGCGGCGAGGATGCTGTCGACCGCAAACGCGATGTCCGTGAGCTCGATGACGAGTACGGTCCACCAGAAGCCGCTGCTCACCTTGCTCAACGCCCGTTCGGCCGGGGCGCGGACCGCAGTGATTTCGTCGGCCTCGAACTCGCTCAGTTCCTCGCCAGACCCCTTCGTGACGACCGGGTGCCCCTTTTCGTCGAACGACACCTTCGCATCGGTGTGCAACTCTTTGGACTCGAAGAACAGCCAATTCAGCGCGACGTAGAGCAGGTAGAGGGCACCCACCAACTTGACGACCCGCCACTGAATCAGGAAGCTGGCGGCTCCGACCGAAAGCAGGCGAAAAACGAAGGCGCCGACAAGACCGTAGGACAGTGCCCGAGCGCGCTGCTCCTTGGGCAGCCGACTCGCCAGCAACCCCAACACGAGCGCGTTGTCGAACGAAAGCACGCCCTCCAGGACGACGAGGAGTCCAATGACGGGAAGATCGGAAGTCTCCAACGTCTGCCCAAGGAATTCCACGGCCCTTCCTCCAAGCCGTCGCCGCATAACGTGCGCCGAGCCAGTGTCCTGGCCCCACTCCACACTCGCGATAGGGGCCGCCCGCTCGCCGAGGCGCCGTGTTCGCGTTCCTGCTCGCCGGATGTTCCACCATGGTGGATCGCCTCACCATCGAACGGGCGGTCGACCGAGGCCTTCAGGTCCCGGACGTGGGCGAGGCCTGCGCCATGGGCGAGGGCCTGCGCCACATGCTCGGGGCCCTTCCGTCCGAGAACAATCCGCCCGACCGCGCCCTCGTACTCGCGGAGGCGACGTCGGCCCTTTGCGCCGAGCGCCGAGCCTGGGAGGCGGACCTTATGGCCGCGCGCGCTCGGCGCGCCACCGAACAGGGCGCCCCGCTCGCCGACGCCATCGATGCGCGCCTCGCCGCCGACCGCCATCACACCGAAGCAGCCGCACGCTTCGACCGGTCGTGGAACCACCTCGTGACGCGATGGGGCCTCGTCGAGGACGCGTGCCCCAAGATTCGCAAAGGCGACGAGATCGTCTTCCTCGTCGGCCTCGTCGCGGGCACGCTCGCCCTCCTCCATGACAAGGAAGGCGGTTCGGTCGTCGGCATCCCGACGGACCGTCTCGGCCAAGTCGCTCGCGCCGCTCAGTGCCTCGACGACACCAGGTGGTGGGGGGTTCCTTCGGCCCTCGCCGCGTCGGCCTGGGCCACGATTCCGGGTTCTGGCCCGGAAGGCTCCGACCCCTGGGCGCTGCTTGAAGCTTCGGCCCTACGTGGCGAAGCCGAAGGCATGCGCGTCGCGCGCGCCCTTCAGGTGCGCATCGCCGGCAACGCTGGCCGCCTCGACGTCCTCCGCTCCGGAATGGCGGCTCACGCCCAGGCGTTGTCGTCGCGCATCGCACCGCCGGAGCACACGTTGCTCGACGCCTACGCCACCTCGATTGCGCGCCACCAGTCCGACCTCGTCTGGATTGCGGAAACCGGCCATCGCACCGAAGCGTACGGCACCTGGCCCGAAGCCCCGGCGTCGATGGCACCCACCGACGACCCTTTTGCCCCCTGAGGACCCATGGCCGCGCTCGTCGCGTTGTTCCTGGCGGTGTCCGCCATCGCCCAGACCCCGCGCAAGATCTGCGTATACGACCCCGCCGGAAAGGCCGGGGACTACCACCGGCTTGCCGAGGAATTCACCCTCGAAGCGGCGTCGTGGGGCAGCCCGGTCACCCTTGCGGCCTACACGGACGAGGAGACGGCCCGCCGCGACTACGACGCCGGTGCCTGTGACGGCGTGATCGCGACCGGCGTCCGCCTTCAGGCTTACAACCGCTTCCCGACGACGCTCGAGTCCATCGGCGGGATGCCCGACTACGACGGACTCCGCACCATGATCGGCGCTCTGGCGACGAACGCGGCCATCGCACCCAAGCTCGTCAGCGGCGACCACGAGACCGCGGGCGTCCTGCCCGTCGGCGCCGTCTACCTGTTCGTTCGCGACCGCAACATCGACACCGTCGCCGAGCTCTCTGGCAAGCGCATCGCGACGATGGACTACGACAAGGCCAGCCAGTTCATGGTCAAGCGGGTCAACGCCGTGATGGTCCCGGCCGACCTCTCGTCTATCGGCCCGAAGTTCAACAACGGCGCTGTCGACGCCGCGTACATCTCGGCGCCCGGGTACAAGCCCTTTGAGATGTGGCGGGGCATCGGCTCCACCGGCGGCATCGTTCGGCTGCCTCTCGCCCAGGCCACGCTCCAGCTCGTCATCCGCAAGTCGAAGTTCCCCGAAGGCTTCGGGGCGAAAGCTCGCACGTCTTTCGCGGCCCGCTACGACAAGGCCATCGCCATCATCAAGAAGGCCGAGGCCGAGATTCCAGCTGCCTCCTGGATCGATTTGCCGCACGCGAACACACCGGTGTTCGACGCGATGTTCGCCGACGTCCGAGTGGCGCTGCGCGACCAGGGGGCCTACGACGCCGCGATGTTGAAGGCGCTCAAAGCCACCCGCTGCAAACGCGCGCCGACGCGGCCAGAGTGCGCCGAGTCTCCGAGCCGGGAGTAGCGTGGGTCCGACCCCTCCACGACTGCTTGCGGCGACGACCTGGGGCGTCCTGGTCGTCCTGCTCGTCGCCCTGGTCGTCGGAATGGGGCCAAATATGGCCACGCGCGCCGTGGCCTTCGGGGACCTCGTGTGGCCCGGCTACGCCGAGTTGCGCACCGACCCGGCCGCGCCCGACTGCGACGTCGACGCCCTGGCCGCGCGCGCCGCTGCCTGCACGACAGCGCCAACGGCAGCGGCGCCCCAAGACCCCTCCTTCGACCCGTTTGCCGCGGCGCCTCCCTCGGAGTTCGACCCCTTCGGCGGCAGCGGCACTGCAGCCAGCGAGAATTGCGAAGCCGTCGCTGGCCTCGCCACCCAGTGCAAAGACGCCACCGCGGCCTATCAGGCGCTCCAAGAGCGCATCACGCCTGAGCTCGTGCGCTTCCGCAGCGTCGAGCAATTTGCCGGCGGTTTGGCGACGTTCGGATGGTGGCGCCACATGCTCGCCCTCGCGACGCTGATCGGCGGGTTGGCGACGACCTGGACGCGGACCCACGTCGGGTTGCGCGACCCCGTGACCCGGCTCGAACACCTCGCCCAACAGGGGCTGCAGGCGGTCGCCCACATCGCCCTCGCGCTGTCTTGCTTGGCTGACGCCCAAATTCAACTCGCAAGTACGGCAGACGGCGGCTCGCCCGCAATCAGCCTGATTTGGGCCGCAGGTTTCGCCTCGTGGGCCGGCGCCAACGTCATCCAGATGATTCGCGTGCCGCACGAGATGACGTCGGCGCCCACGCCGCCGATCCGGCTGCCAATGGTCGTGTCGCTGCACACCTGGATGGCGCTCGCCGCCACCGCATGGTTCACCTTCGAGGGCCATCCGTCGGGCCTCGCGATCTACCTGCACAAATTTACGGCAACGCCCGCCATCTACGTCGGCGTGGGCCTGTACATCTGGGCCGGAATGCTGCTTGCTCACACGCGGGTGGCTGAACGAGCATTCGACGTCGTGTTGCCCTTTGGGTTGCCGATCCACCTGCTGGTCTGGCTCGTCGTCGTCGGCAGCGCCCTGCCCACCGCGTACTCGGGGGCCTCTGGCATCTTCGTCATCGCCGCCGGGGCCGTCATCTTTCGACGCCTCCGCGCCGCGGGTGCCCACCCACGCCTCGCCGTGGCCGCCACGGCGATGTCCGGTAGCCTTGGCGTCGTCCTCCAGCCGTGCCTCGTCGTCGTCCTCATCGCCGCGCTCAACAAGCAGGTGACGACGTCGGAGCTCTTCGAATGGGGACGATGGGTCTTCGCCCTGACAAGCGCGCTGCTGCTGATCGCCATGCTCGCCTACGGGCGCTTCCGCGTGACCATGGCGCCGCTCGGGCAAGCCTTGCCTTCCGCCGGACGTGCCGCCGCCCGACTGTTGCCCTACGCCCTGATCTCGGCCCTCGTCTTGGCCGGCTACGGGTGGGGCCTCGGGACGCACATCGACGAGCACAACGCCCCGTTGATCCTGCCTGGCGTCTTGCTCGCTCTCCTCGCATGGGACCGCTGGGACCTGCGCCGCGAAGACCCCGAGGCGACCCCCTTCGTACCCGCGCTTCGGGCGGCGACCCACGATTCGACGTCCAATATCGGCGCTTTGCTCGCCGTCATGTTCGCGTCGGTCGCCTTTGGCGGCGTCGTCGAACGCAGCGCCATCATGGACGCCTTCCCGCGCGACCTCGGAGGACCCTGGCCCACAATGGCCCTGATGGTCGTCGTCATGATCGTCGTCGGCATGTTGATGGACGCCCTCGGTGCCGTCGTCCTCATCAGCGTCTCCGTGGCCGGAATCGCCATCGAAAACGGCATTCATCCCCTGCACTTCTGGATGATGGTCCTCGTCGGCTTCGAGCTTGGCTACCTCACGCCGCCCGTCGCGCTGAACCTGCTGCTGACACGGGCCGTCGTCGGCCGGGAGGCCCGCGTCGAAGAGGACCCGGTCCCCGGCTTCTTCGCGTCCTACGAACACGTCCTTCTACCGGCGGGCGTCATGGCCGTCGCGCTGCTGATCGTCGCCTTTGTTCCCCTCTGGATTCAGGGCGTGTGACCGAACGGGACGCCATGGCCGAGGCCGTGCGCCGCGCGCGATCGGTACGAGGCACCACCGCTCCCAACCCGCCGGTCGGTGCGGTGTTGATGCGCGGCGACCTGGTCCTCGGCGGGGGCGCAACCCACCCCGTCGGTGGCCCCCACGCGGAAGTGGTCGCCCTGGCTGAGGCGCGTGCTGCGGGACACGACCCCCGTGGCGCCACAATGGTCGTGACCCTCGAGCCCTGCTGCCACCATGGCCGCACGCCACCCTGTACGGACGCCCTGCTCGCGGCCGGCGTTGCGCGCGTCATCGCGGGGGCCGTCGACCCCTTCCCCCGAGTCGCGGGCCGTGGCCTTGCGCGGCTCAGGGAGGCCGGCGTCGACGTCGTCGTCGTCGATGATGCGGCCGCCGCCGCCCTCATCGCACCCTTCGCCAAGGTGTTGGCGACGGGTTTGCCGCAGCTCGAGTGTGCGGGGAACGACCCCGAGCACAGCTACGACGCCGTCATCGTCGACGTCGCTCGGCCCGCCATGGCCATGACCCTGGCTGTCCGAGCGCCTCCCGGCCCCGCACCGTCGGCCCGCGAGGTGTGGTGGTCAGACGAGCCCGAAGAAGTGCTCCTTCGGCGGCTCGCTGCAGCTGGACGGCATCGCGTGTTGCTGGACGTTGCGGATCTGACGCCGTGGGCGTCCTGGCTCGCCCCGGCAACTTCACGCGATAGGCGCCCACGATGACGCCCCGCGTACTCGCCGGCCGCTACACGATGACCGAGCAACTCGGCGAAGGTGGTATGGCCCGAGTCTACCGCGGCTACGACCACCGCCTCAAGGTGTGGCGCGCCATCAAAGTGCTCGAGCCGGCGCTCGCTGACCGACGCAAGCTGCGCGCGCGATTCGAAGCCGAAGCCGTGATGATGGCCAGCCTCGAACACCCCCACATCGTGCGGGTTTACGACACGGGCGTCGACGGCGAAGCGCCGTGGATCGCCATGGAGTTGGTCGAAGGAGGCAGCCCAGCGGACTGGCTCGACCGCCACGGCGCGATGCCCCCTCGCCTCGCGCTTGCGGTGACCATCCAAGTCTGTATGGCGATCCAGCACGCCCACGTCAAAGGCGTGGTTCATCGCGACATCAAGCCCCACAACGTGCTCGTGACGACCCAGGGCGTGTGCAAGGTCAGCGACTTTGGCATCGCCCACCTCGACGAGCCGGAGGGCAACGAGAAACTGACCCGCACCGGTTCGATGATGGGCACCTTCGGCTTCATGGCGCCGGAACAGCGGATGGACGCGTCGTCGGTGGACGCGAGGGCCGACATCTACGCGATCGGCGCGATGCTCACGATGCTCGTCACGAATGACGTTCCCACCGACCTCTTCGCCGCTGCGCAAGACGAGAGCCTACTGGCCCCGTTGCCACCCGAGCTGCGCGACGTCGTCTTGCGCGCGACGGCCTACCGGCGTGACGACCGCCAAGCGAGCGCGACCGAACTCGCCAACGAGCTGGCCCGAATCCGGAGTCAGCTGCCCCCGGATCCTGGGGACACCCCGAGCCTCGTGCTCGGCTCGGCCCGCAACCCCCCGCGTCCGGCCGCGCCGGCGACCGAGGCCGCCGCGGTACGAGAGGAGATCACACCGTCCACCCGCTGGAAGAACCTGCCTGGCGACCCCCGTCAGGCCGGCCCGACCATCGCGGAACCCAGCCCCCAAGACGTCGACTACAAGCCGCCTAGCGACGGCTTCCAGGCCCCTTCCCAAGCCGATCGCGGGCCGCCTGTCACCTTTGAGCTGGACGTGGGCGCCGGCCCGAAGGCTGTCGTCCACCTCGAGTGCGAACCCAAGCGACTGATGGGCAACGGCCGACCCCTGGAAGGCACGGTCGCCATCCTCGGAATGTTGGGCGAGCGAAGGCTGTCGAGCGCGCTCGCAGCGGCCGCCAAATCCGCAAAGATCAAGCCCACCCAAGCGCGCTGCTGGGTCCAACAGGGCCGCGGCTTCAAAGAGCTCGTCAGCCTCGACGACCTCGCCCGACGGACCGCGCCGCTCGAAGAACATGCCGATGCATGCAGCAACTGCAAGGCCAGGGTCGAGCACCGTGCCTTTGGTTGCATCGTCCAGACGCCCTCCGTCCTCAGCGCCGCCGGCGAAGAATGGCTCATCGCGCGACTGCAACCGGCCGATCAGCTCGGCGGCGCGCTCTGCCTCGACTCACTCAAGAACGCCGGATGGACGGGCGCTCGCGTTTCCGGCCGGCGGACGGACGGCCTGCTCGAGCGTAAACAACCGCTGGTGGTCGTCCTCCAAAAGGGATGGATCTTCAATACGAAGATCACGTCCGATCAGGTACTTGAGGCGCTACTTTGGCGCGAGGGTGGCAGCCCAGAACCCGGCGAAGGCCTCGACATTGCCTGCTGGTTCGGCGCCGTCAAACTCGCCGGCCAATCGAATCCGATCGACGACCGCGTTTGGGAGCAACTGCGCGCGTCACCCAAGGCGCACCGCCTGTCGCGCACCACGCTCGACATCGGGGAGCCGAGCAAAGACCACGGGATCCGGGCGATGCAGCGGGCGATCACAGCTTGGTATCTGTCGTGGGTTCACGACGTCCGACTGATCCTCGAAAGCTAGCAGGCTGCTAGCGCCTACTCGGCCACGTTCGAGGCCCCGGGCGTGCCCAACCAAACGGTGGTCCAGGTATCGGGGCCACAGTCCACGGATCGAGCCGCCGCGACATCGTCGGTCAACGGCCCAAACGCGATGACCTCGCCATCGCCGTTCGGGGCAAACAAGCCCAAGTCGTCTCCTTCCGCCTTCAGCGAAAACGGGAGATGGGTCGGCCCCACGTCGGGAGTGCTGTCGGCGAGGAAGACCTGGAAAGTTCCGGCCACCAGGATCGACCCTGAGGGGAACAGAAACTTGAACGGCTCGTCCACGTTGTCCGACAGGCCCCAACCCGTGAGGTCGACGTCGGTGGCGCCCGAATTGTGGAGTTCCACCCAGTCTGGGTAGAGCCCCCCCGACTCATAGGCAATGGCGTTGCTCGCCATGAGCTCGTTGATGCAGACGGAGGCCAACTCGGCATCGTACGTGACGGCGGGCGGCGGAGGGACGGTCGTCGGCGGCGTGGTCGGCCCGTCCGTGTCCGGCGGTTCCGGCGGGTCGGTCACCAAGGTGTCGGTGGTGTCCGTCGTTGTACCTGCAGGTTCGGTCGGGTCCGTTCCCACAGGGGTCGTCTCATCGCTGCAGGCCAGAAACAGGAGGGCAATCATGGCGCCAGCTTACTCCGGCGACCTTCGGCCGTCCCCCTTTTCCCGACGCGACCCGTGTGTACCCCATTCCCATCCGCGGCCCGACGAACTCGGTGCACGCTCAAACACGGGGGCCCCATGAACCTCGACAACCTCACCCGAAAATCCGCAGAGGCCGTCCACCGGGCGGTCGCCATGGCCACCGAACGGCGCCACCCGGAGGTTGACACCGACCACCTGCTCGGCGCCCTCCTCGAAGGCCGCCAGGACTTTGCCGCGCGCCTGCTCGCGGCCACGGGCGTCGCCCTCGACCCCCTGGCGAGCGCAGTCGAGCGCAGCTTGGCGCAGCGCCCGAAGGTCACGGGCGGCGGCCAACCGAGCCTCGCAAGGGCCCTGCAAGCCACGCTGACGACGGCGAATCAGAGCGCCAGTCAGCTCGGCGACGACTTCGTCAGCGTCGAGCACATCTTGCTCGCCCTTGCGGCGGACAAGCGCTCCCGCGCAGGCGCCCTCCTGCACGATGTGGGCGCCCACCAGGATGCGCTCCTCGCGTCCCTCGCGTCGCTCCGGGGCCACCAGCGCGCGTCCTCCGCTGAGCCCGAAGCCACCTACGAGGCCCTCACTCGCTACGGCACCGACCTCGTCGCCCAAGCGCGGGCGGGCAAGCTTGACCCCGTCATCGGCCGTGACGAGGAAATCAGGCGCGTCATGCGCATCCTGAGCCGAAAAACAAAAAACAACCCCGTTCTGATCGGCGAACCGGGCGTTGGCTAGACCGCCATCGCGGAGGGCCTCGCCCTACGAATCGTCGCGGGCGACGTCCCGGGCTGGCTCCGAGACCGGTCACTGTTCAGCCTTGACCTCGGCGCGCTGATTTCTGGGGCCAAATACCGGGGAGAATTCGAAGAGCGACTCAAGGCCGTCCTCACCGAGATCAAGGCGAGCGAAGGTAAGGTCCTGCTGTTCATCGACGAGCTCCACACGATGGTCGGCGCCGGGGCGGCTGAAGGCGCGGCCGACGCGGCCAACCTCCTCAAGCCGATGTTGGCACGCGGCGAATTGCACTGCATCGGGGCAACGACCCTCGTCGAATATCGAAAGCACCTGCAAAAGGATGCCGCCCTCGAGCGCCGTTTCCAGCCCGTCATGGTCGAGGCTCCCAGCGTCGCCGACACGGTGTCGATATTGCGTGGCCTGCGCGAGCGATTTCAGGTCCACCACGGAGTTGTCATCCACGATGCCGCGTTGGTCGCCGCAGCTCGACTCTCCGACCGCTACGTCCAAGACCGCTTTCTGCCAGACAAGGCCATTGACCTGGTCGACGAGGCCTGTGCGGGCGTGCGCACCGACCTCGACAGCATGCCGACCGAGCTCGACCAGGTGTCGCGCCGCGTCCTCATGATGGAAATCGAGGAGACCGCCCTCGCCAAGGAGACTGACCCGGCGTCGCAAGACCGCCTCGGGAGCCTACGCCGCGACCTCGGCGACGCGCGCGCCCGCCGCGACGCACTTCGCGTCCGTTGGGAGGCCGACCGCAAGAGGCTGCAACATGTGCGCGACCTTCGCGCACGGATCGAATCCGTCACCGCCGAGATCGAGCGCGAGAAGCGTGGAAACCACCTCGAGGCAGCGTCCAAACTCCTCTTCCAGGACCTTCCCGCGCTCGAACGAGAACTCGCGACGGCCGAAGCCGCGCAACGAGACGCGACCCCCGACGCCCTGCTTCGCGAATCCGTCGGCGAGGAGGAAATCGCCGCCGTCGTGGCGCGATGGACGGGCATTCCCGTTCACCGCCTCGGGCAAACCGAACGCCAGAAACTCTTGGCGCTGGCCGACGAGCTTCGCAAGCGGGTCGTGGGCCAAGACGAGGCCGTCGAGCGGGTCGCTGACGCCGTCCTGCGCGCGCGCGCCGGCGTCCAAGACCCCAAGCGGCCCATCGGCAGCTTCCTGTTTCTCGGACCCACCGGCGTAGGCAAGACCGAGTTGGCCAAGGCTCTGGCAGCCGCGCTGTTCGATTCGGAGAAGCACCTCGTCCGAATCGACATGACCGAGTTCATGGAGAGCCATGCCGTCAGCCGCCTGATCGGAGCTCCCCCCGGCTACATCGGCCACGACGATGGGGGGCAGCTCACTGAGGCCGTGCGACGCCACCCGTTCAGCGTCGTCCTCCTCGACGAAGTGGAGAAGGCGCACCCCGACGTGTTCGGCATTCTGCTCCAGGCGATGGACGACGGACGCATCACCGACGGAAAGGGCCGGACGGTCGATTTCAAGAACACGGTGTTCATCCTCACGAGCAACCTTGGATCCGCAGCCCTGCTCGAGGGCATCACGCCGAACGGGGACATCGAACCCGCGGCACGCGAGGCCGTCGACCGCGCCCTTCGTGGCCATTTCCGACCGGAGTTCCTCAACCGACTCGACGAGACGCTCCTGTTCCGACCGCTCGGCCGCAACCAAGTGGGCGCGATCGTGCGCATGATGTTGGCGCGCCTGGCCGATCGCCTGTCAGCCCAGCGCATCGGCCTGAATTGCGACGACGAGGCCATCGATTGGCTGGCGCAGGTCGGGTACGACCCCATTTTCGGAGCCCGCCCGCTGGCGCGCACGATCCAGCGTGAGATCGAGACGCCGCTCGCGCGACGCATCCTCGCAGGCGATATCGGCCCCGATCAGATTGCACGGGTGCAGCGCCGGGGCGACAGCCTCGTCATCGCGCCCGCGCCCGACGCTTGACGCCGAGGATCACCGAATGGGGATGGCCTGCCCCGCGCCGTCGTACACGGGAGCGTGGCCGGCCGTGTAGTGCCCCGCCCGGGCCGCCGCGCGGTCGATGATGCGCCGCATCATCTTGTCGAGGCCTGCGTAGGCGACGCGGCCAACGATCCAATCTGGCACCGCGCCTCCGAGGCTCGCGACGCTGTGGTAGCCAAACAACGTGGTGCCATCGGACAGTGACAGGGCCACCCAAGCGCCCTCGCTCGCTTCCAGCCACACCGCCGACTCCGCCCGCTCGGGCGGCAATTTCGTCGCAGCGCCCGACGCCAACGCCGTTGCGATCAGGGCGGGACCGTCCGCGCGCAGGCGCCAGCCGTGTTCCCAGTGGCGGCCTGCGCTGGCCTGGGCGACGCCATGTTCGTTCCAGATGTCCACGACCCACTGGCGGTCGGCCAACGGCACCGGCGCGTCGAGCAACCCATACCAGGTCTCTCGGTCCGGCCCCTGACGATCGAGCAACATGTCGATCATCTCGGGTCCCGCCGAAAAATGGGGGTCCTGGCACGACCACCAGACGTCCTCGCGCGGTACCGTGGTGAGGACCAAGGCCAGCGCGCGCGCCGGCCGTTCGTCCTTGGCGTTCTCCAAGCGACGCACGGTCTGACCACCGATGAGGGCATCCAGCTCTTCAGCTCGAAGCAGGGGCAGGTCGTAGCGGCTGTTGGCGTTGAAAGCCTTGAGTTCGGCCACAACTTCCGCCGCCTCGACGGCCGCTGCAGGGCCCGACGCGAGCATGGCCGCGATCAACGAATCGCCGCCAACGAGAATGCCACGCGCTTGGGTTCCACGGGAACGACGGGCGATCGACGCCAACCCTCCGGGGCCCATTGGTAGGCCCCGATGGGAGGGTCTTGCATCGCGGCGTGGACAATCTCCAGGACACCGTCGCCGTCGACGTCGAACGCGACCACGGGATGCGTCGCGTGGTCCGCCTCGGCGTCGACCGCCTCGACCCGCACCTCCGCACCGGGGTGCACCACGTAGAGGCCTTTGTGGGTGCAGCCAAGGATCAGCTCCGACGGTCCACCAGGAACGACGTCGGCTACGGTCGCAGAGTGGCACAACGGTGCCGGCAAGACGGCGAGCGGTTTGGGCGCCCACGGCACGGTCGACCGATCGAATCGGACGAGTTGAGCGCCCGCGGCGTGCACCTCACCCCGTTTGGCGCCCTTCTGCTCCAGCCCCGGCCGAAGACCGACAACGTCGAGCATCCCGTCGCCATCGGCGTCGAACAGGCGCAACTCCCTCGTGAACCAGTCGTCGGCAGTCCACACGATTTGGGGGGCTTTCGCGACGTCGCCGTCGACGTAAAGGAGAATGTCTCCGACCTCGCCCCTCAGGCCCCTCGCTCGAGCGACCAGCAGGTCTTCGTCGCCGTCCGCGTCGACGTCGAGCCACTCCACGCTGGACACCTTGGCTCCCTCGACGGCCTGCGCGGGCGCGGTTTGCACCACCTTCCCGTCCACCTGGCCGACGATAATGTGACCATGATCGTAAGTGCCCGCGGCCCAGCGCTCGCCCAGCGTGTCGACGACGGTGTCCATCACGCCGTCGTGGACGCTTGGCCAATCGCCAAGAAAGGCGGGCGTCGACCGCCAGCCGCCACCGTCGAATTGCCACGCGTTGACGCGCGCCTCTTCCGCCCCCCAACTGAGGAAGCCACCGCGCCAACGTGCGGCGCCAAAGCTCACTCGAACCCCGGGATCGTCGTGCGTCGACCAACTGAGCCGACCGTCCGCCATCCGGCGCCCAATCTGCAGCCGAGCGGTCTTGCCGCCATCTCCTCGTTGAACGAATGCCATGTGATTCGTCGAAAGGACCAGGGCCTCTTCCGGGCGCATTGGGGCGACAGGCGTGAAGTCGCGCTCGACGACCTCGGGAGAAGCGGGGGGCTCAGCTGGCGCCGAGGGCGCCGGCGTGCAGGCCACGAGGGCCGAACCCAAGCGCATCATTGGAGGCAGTCCGGCGTGCCGTTGCCGTCGATGTCGATCCGGTCGTCGCGATCCGGGCAGACATCGCAGGCGTCACCCACCGTGTCGCCGTCGCCATCGAGCTGATCGGCATTCGGGTCGTTGGGGCAATTGTCGCACAACGACGCGGTGCCGTCGGCATCCACGTCGATGTCACTCGACGTGAGCACGAGGTCCACGGCGGCCACGTTGGCACTGAAATCGACCGTGTCCAGCACGTCTACGGACAACGTGACCGTTTCGCCGACCAAAGCACAGGCATCGGCCAAGGACCCGACCGACCCGTCGTCGACGAGCAGATTGAGATCCCAAAGCGCCGCATCGCAGGGTCCCAATTCGACGGCGGGTACGCGCCAGACGCCATTGTCGTCGCCGAGCCCCGCGATCACGTCCGCTCCGTGGAACAGCGTCGCCGTGACTTGCACGAGGGGGTGCGCGTTGGCGAAGCGCGGCGAGAACGTCACGATTGCGCCCGCCACGCCGCCGTCAACAAGTTCGAGGGGCCCGCCGTCCACGAACGGTGCCCAAGCGTCATCGCGGCCTGACCCGAGATCCACCGTCAGAATCTGGTCGTCGAGGCACTCGGTCGGCTCGTCTGTGCCACCGACCGGCGGCAACGTTTCCGTCTGGGTGCCTGCGTCGGTGTCGCCGCCACCACCGCAGCCGACCACCACGCCGAGCCATCCCAGCCTACCCACGGCCGACCTCCCATAGCTACGGACGGCGCGATAACACCGCCGAGGCCCGTCAACGGGTCGGGGGAACGATGACGCGCGACGAGCTCGCGGGCTTTCTGCGGGACGCTAGAAAGGCGACCTTGGCAGAGTACCTGGGCGCCGGTCAAGGGCAGGTGGCCGACGCGCTCAAGCGTCGCCTCGCCTGGGCGCGCACGGCCACGCGGGATCCCGAGCGCGCCCAAGAGGCCCGCTTCCTCCTGCAACATGCCGAAGATCTGCACCTACAGGCGGCTCGCGCCGACGCGGCTCGCCGGGCGGACGCTGACCCGATGGAAGCCCCCAAGTCCAAAGGGCGATGGACGTTCCGCGACGAGGGCGACAGCCCTGTCAACCTCACTCGGTTGACCGATTTGACCGAAGGCAAGGACTACCCGGCCCTGGACGAAGGGCACGAAGACGATTGGGAACCCAACTTCACGGCCAGCCACTTCCGCCTCGATCGCTATCTTGACGGCAAGGCGGGCCAGACGCCTGCACCTGCCACACCAAGGCCGCCCGTAGCCCGCCCGCCAGCCAGCCAGGCATCGCCGCCCCCCAAGGTGGTCCGCACCCAGGCCGGAAGAGGCGGCACGGACATCGTCGACGGCGAAGACGAAGGCATTGCCCCCGGCGTCGCCTTCGAGGTCCGCGAGATCGGTCAGGAGCCGGTCCGGGCCCAGACGCCCCGACCCGCTCCGCCGGCGCCCCCGCCGCCCCGGGCGCCCCAGCGCCCGATTCCGCCCACGCCGCCCGGTGGACCTCCCAGGTCGGAGCCGGTCGCCTCCACGACCCCCGCGGTGACGATCGAGCGCGCCGACGCACGCCGCAGCTTCACGATTCTACCGATGGACACCCCCGACGACGCCCCGGCCCGAGCGGCGAGCCCGCAACGTGCCCCGGCCGCGCCCCTTGCCGCGCCAGCCAATCCAGCCGGAAGGACCGCCCGTTCGTCATCGATGACGATCCTCCCACCCGACGACGACGAGCCGATCGCGAGTCCCGCCCTCAAGCGCGTTGTTTCTGAAGAGCGCCAGCCGACGGCCGCCGACATCGTGATGCCGACGCCACCTCCGGCACCTCCAAAGCCGGCTTCGCCTTTCGCCAGGCCCACGCCCAACCTCCGATCGACAGCATCTCCTCCGGCCGAAAGGACCGAAGCGCCCGAGGCCCCGGTGGTGGCGGCAGCGGCCCCGGTCGCAGCTGCCCAAGTCGCCGCGGACAAGCGTGTCGGGCTGTACCTTTTGCTGATCGCAACAGCGTCGATCGTCGCCCTATTCTTCTTCGGCGCCCGGTTCCTGCCCGGCCCCAAGGTGCCTCCCCCGCCGGTGGGCGTGGCGTCGGTCGTCGCGTCGGCGCCGCCCCCGCCACCTCCCATCGCGCCGCCCCCGCCCGAACCCGTGGCGGTCGAGCCGGCCCCACCCGCCAATCCCGACGGGACGGCGATCGACGCCGCTGCCGTCCCCGGCGCCATCGGCTCGGCCACCGAAGCGCCGCCGCCCGCCTCGCCGATCGCAGCTCCAGCACCCATGCCGGCACCGACCGCCGTCGCATCGGCGCCCACGCCCCCACCACCGGCGCCCACTGCGCCGCCGCCAAAGCCGCCGGCTCCTGCGCCTTCGACCGCCAAGGCACCGGCTCCGGCCCCCGCCCCAACGCCGGCGCCCGTGGCAGCCACCCCGGCTCCAACCGCGTCGAAGTCCCTCGATGCCCGATGCCTCCCAGACGCAATGGCGCCCAAGGCGAGCTCGGGGAACCTGTCCTCGAGCGAGCGGTCGTGCGTGGAGCGCTCGTTGTCGACAGCCCCACCCGGGGAAGATCGCACGCGGCTGTCCATGTTGCTTGTCATCGACGCATCGATGCGCAACGACGCCACCGGCTGGGCCCGACAGGCGCGTCGCCACCTCGAACAGGTCGACGGCTCCGATGCCACGCTGGCCTGGCGCTACGCCACATCGCTCCATGACACGGGCGGCAGCGTCAACGAGGCCGCCAAATGGGCCGACGTCGCCTGGAAGAACCGCGGTCAGTGGACCGGCGGCGCCGCGAAGGCGAACACGAACGCCTTGGGCCGCCTCCGGACGCAGCTTGCTGAAAAGCGCTGGAACTCGGCCAAGGCGGCGGCTTCTGCCAAGCCCAACGAGGACACCGAAAAGGCCGCAGAGTTGTCCCGCGTCGCCGTCGTCAACGCCGCTAGCGACTGGATGACGACCGCAAAGGCCAACGGCCAGGACACGTCTGCCGCTGCCAGCATCTGTCAGGCCGCCGGGGCGACAGCCACCTGCGAGTGAGCGGAAACGCCTACTCGTCGACCTGAGGGCTCACCCGGCCAAGGTACCCGGCGAGGTGCCGAAGGACCGACTCCGCGCGCACAGTGAAGCTCCGAGCGCCAAGAAAGGCTCGCCGCTCGTCGGGGTCCTCGACGACCTTCCGGGCGACGAGGTCCACCATCTCAACGGGGTCCAAACCCAGGATGCGCGACGCTTCCGGGTCGCTTCCCGCGTAGCCGGCAAGTTGGCCCAGCAACACCCGGATGCGCGCGACGAGATCGGCATCCGGCACGTCATCGGGCTCGGGAAGAAACGCAGCGTCCACGACGCGAAAAGGCTCATCCGTCTGACGGTCCGCGACGTACCTGGCGCGCCCGGCGTAGCGGAGAACAATGTTGCTGCGGCCATCGGGCAACGTCTGGACCTGAACGAGGGTTCCCAGACCGATCTCCGGGTAGATTTCCGGACTGTTGGCGCCCCGCAGCGTGGCGACGCCCATCGGAAGCCCCTCCGCCACACAGAAGCGCACAAGGGCCCGATAGCGCGTCTCGAAAACGTGAAGCGGCAGGTGACTGCCCGGAAGCAGAACTACCCGCGGCAACGGAAAGATGGGCAGCGCGCCACAGGCGGCTGCAAGCGACGTGGCCAACGGGCCCCCGCCCATCCTTATCCAGGATCCGGCCTCACCGACGCGAAGGCGCTGCTGCGTTGGGGCGCCGACGGATAGTTGCGCGCAGGAGCGCCGTGTTCGCCGAAGTGCGCATCGACGGCGTCGCCGTCGCCCTCGACAGCACCGAATTCGAAGCGCGAATCCGGGACGGCCGGATCGGCGCCACGGCAGAGGTTCGCGTCCCCGGCCTGGGGATCGACGACTGGGTGCAAGCGGCGTCCCTTGCGATGTTCGACGCATGGTCAGACCCCGAGCGCACGTCCTTCCGCGCCGCCTGGGATGCCGCTCCGCCGCCCTTGGCGACGGCGCTGCTCCTTGGCCTCATGATTCGACTCACTGCAGCGAGCACCTTCTGGCCCTCGGCCCAGGTTCCGATCGCCCTCATTCCAGGCGCCGTGTTCGAGGACGGCCATGTGTGGCGGCCCTTCACGATGGCCTTCGCCCACGCGGGACCGCTCCACGTCATCGTCAACGGTGCATGGCTCGCGTACGGCGGGGCGACCGTCGAACGGGCGACAGGATGGCGCAACCTGGTCGGCCTCTTCGCTTCGGCCACGATGGGCGGGGCGCTGGCGAACCTCGCGTTCGCCGACGGCGCCACGAGCGTCGGCGCCTCCGGCGGCGTCTTCGGAGTGATGGGCGCGGCCATCGCCCTGGGATGGCGGCTTGGCGACCGGTTGCCTTCGCGCGTGCGCCAATCTGCGGGCCTCGCCCTGCTCCCGTACGCCCTGATCCACTTGGCCTCGGGGGTCAACGCCACCGGCGTCGACAACGCGAGTCACTTCGGTGGCTTCTTTGTCGGTCTGGCTTTGGGGGCGATCACGCCGGTCGTCGGCTCGAAGGGCCGAGCCCTTCCCTGGATCCTCTGGCTCGCACCCTTGGGGGGACTCTGGGCGTTCGGGCCACACATCCAGCCGATGGCCGACGCCGACGCCCACGACCGCCGAATCGCCGGGGAACCTGATGAGGTGGGGCTGTACGTACCGCGCTCGTGGCGCCGCGCCCCCGCATCTCCTTGGATCGGCGGTTGGGTTGCCCCCTGGGTCGGCACACCGTCAGGGCCTGCGCGCGCCATTCAAGCCGACGTGAAGCGCCTCGACCGCGCCGAGGACGCGTACGGCCTCCTGCGCGCCGACGTTCCTCCCGACGTCCCGATCATCCCTTCCACCCTCGCCGACGTGCCGGCAAGGTCCGCAACCTGGACCGGCGGCGGACTGACCCACGAATCCACCGTCGCACTCCTTGGCCGCACCGCCTTGGTTTGGCGATCCGTCCACGATCCTGCCGGCGCCGTATCGGTCACACGCATTCGGGACAGCGTCGTGTGGCGGGAACCCCGCTCGCTGACCGACGCACGAATCGCCCACGAGGAAGACCCCGGCGATGCCCAAGCCGCCTTGACCTACGCGCGCGAGGCGGAGGCACGAGGACTCGTCGTCCCCGACCTCGACGCCCGCCTGACGGACCCCATTGCGGCTCTGCGGGTTCGGCTCCTGACGTCGCCCGCTCACGACGTCCCGGCCCTCGTCGACCGGGCCCTTGCCGAGGCCCCAGGCCCCGTCATCGCCGTGGCCTGTGCTGACGCGCTGGATCGCGCCGGGCTCACCACCCATGCCGAAGCGCTCCTCGAGAACGCCTGGGTCGCTTTGCCCGGCGACCCACGACTCCGCTCCGCCAGGGTCGATCGGGGCCTCGCCAACGACCTAGGTCCAGACGGGCTGCCCGTTGCGCAATCCGTCGACCCGGCCGGCCTTCCACGGGCGCTCCCCATCTGGGGCCTCGAGCCCGACGGGCGAGCCCGGCGAGCTGAGGTGGTCGTTGCGGACCGTGCCCTACGCAAGGCCCGTGTCGAGGCGGCGCTTGCCTCAGGTTCGACCGACGTCTGGGACGACCTACGCGCGCTGCGAGGTCCGCCAGCGACCGATCGTACCCTCCTTGAGGAGTTGAACGCGTGCCGGAGGGGCAGCGGACCTCCGTGGTGCTCCGGCTGGTCCTTAGCCAAGGCCCCCGAGATTGTGCCCTCCGGCCGTTGATCCGTGCGCCGCCGGTTAGCGCCGACGGCCTTGGAGGTGTCCGTGAGCCACCGTGTCGCCGTCATCGGATCCGGTCCCGCCGGCATGACCGCTGCCTTGTACTTGTCGCGCGCCAACGTCGCGGTGGACGTCTACGAGGGCACCCAGCCGGGCGGCCAGTTGACGATCACGACGGAAGTCGACAATTTTCCTGGCTTCCCGCACGGCATCATGGGGCCCGAGTTGATGGACAACATGCGCGCTCAGTGCAGCCGTTTTGGGGCCAAGTTCGAAATGGACGACGTAGAGGCCCTCACTCCACGCGACGAGGGTTTCGATTTGCAACTGGCGGTCGCCGGAACTCAGCGCTTCGACGCCGTCATCCTCGCGACCGGAGCCACAGCGCGGTACCTCGGCCTGCCCAATGAAAAGCGGCTTGGCGGGTACGGCGTATCTGCCTGCGCGACCTGCGACGGCTTCTTCTTCAAGGACGTCCCCATCGCCGTCGTCGGCGGCGGGGACTCGGCCATGGAGGAGGCGACATTTCTGACGAAGTTTGCGTCCGAGGTCCATCTTCTCGTCCGAACGGACCGGCTGCGCGCCAGCCGCATCATGCAAGAGCGAGCGCAGAAGAACCCGAAGATTCGCTTTCATTGGCACACGGAAGTGGCCGACGTCTTGGGGGAGGACCGCGTGACGGGCCTTCGGCTTCGCGACCCGCGCGATGGCAGCCTTCGCGACCTGGCGGTTCGCGGCCTATTCCTCGCCATCGGGCACACGCCGAACACCTCGCTGGTCCACGGCCTGCTGGAACTCGATGATGCCGGCTATGTTCGCGGGGAGCCTGACTCTTCGCGCACGGCCGTTCCCGGCCTGTTCGCTTGCGGCGACGTGAAGGACCACGTCTACCGCCAAGCCATCACGGCAGCGGGCTCCGGTTGCATGGCCGCCCTGGATTGTGAGCGGTGGCTGACCGCGACTAAGGCCTGACGCCGAGGCGCTTCGCGCGAAAGCGCAGCTTGCCCAATGCTTTGAGCTCGATCTGACGAATGCGCTCCTTGGTCAGACCGATGCGGTCGCCCACCTCGGCCAGAGTGAAGCGCTCGTCGTCGCCGATCCCGAAGCGCAAGTGCAGCACCTGGGACTCGACGTCGTCGAGCGTTTCCAACAGGCGGCGCGCCTCCGTCTCCATCTGAACGTTGTCCATGTGGTCCGGGGCCAAGACGGTCTCGGTGTCGGGAATGAGTTCATTCAGCGTAGCTCCGCCCTCCTGGTCGACCGGGCCGTCCAGCGCGACACAGCCGCGTTCGATGTCGTAGGCCACCCGCCGCGCGCGCGTGACCTCGTCGACAGGGATGCCCGTGTGCGCCGCCAACTCGTCGTCGGTCGGCGACCGACCCTTGGCCTCCGCAAGCTCAATTTCCGCGCGCCCAATTCGGCGCATCAGGCCCAACGTGTTGACGGGAATGCGGATCGTCCGGCTGTGGCGCGAAAGGAAGCCCTCGATCGACTGCCGAATCCACCACCCCGCGTAGCTGCCGAATTTGGCGCCCTTTCGGTGGTCGAACTTGCGGGCGGCCCGCATCAGACCGACGTTCCCTTCCTGGATCATGTCCAAGTAGAACGTCCGGTTTCGGTACTTGCGCGCCATCCACAACACGAGGCGCAAGTTGCGTTGGGTGAACTCGTCGACGACGCGGTCCAACCGCGCTCCCGCGCGCGTCACGCGGTCGGCCGCCTCGAGGAATCGGTCAGCGGGGACACGGATTCGTCGCCCGATCTCGTCGAGCCTTCGGGCCGTCGTGACGGGGTCCGTCATCATCCTCAGCGTGAGCAACTGGCGGACATCGTGGTCCAAGCCCTTGAGAACGGCCCGATACCCTTCGTCGGCCATTCCCAGAGCGTCGAGCGCGGCCATCGTTTCAGCTCGGTCCGGCTCCCCGTCCGCCCAGAGGTTGCGGAAGTGGCTCAGCAGCTCTTCGGCCCGAACATTGTCGGCCTCGAAAAACTGGTCGACGGTGGGGCCCAGATCGACGGCGGCTTCGAGAATCTCGGCGCGCGCTGCGATGGCCTCGATCGAAAGGACCGATTCCCGGTCGACCGACATCCGGTCGATGTCGCCGGCCTCTTCGGCGTACGTCTCGTACAGGTCGGTGGTTGCAGGTCGGTGGTCCCCTGAACGCAGCGTGCGCGTGCGAACGGGCGAGGTGTCCACGCCCTCTTCGGCGCCGGCCAGGGCCAGGTCGACGATGACAAGCCGCGCGTCGTCTGGCCGATCGGCCAACAACGACGCCGCAAGCGAAAGCTGACCACAGACCAGCAACAGCGCCGGTCCCCCGGCTGGCCCCAAACGGCGCAGACTTCGATCGTCAAGCACTTCGGCGCAGGGCAAGACCGACGTCAGAGGCCGACCGCCGAGCGTCGCGCCCTCAAAAAGCGAGCGCGCGGGACCGGTCGGCGCGACGACGAGGACGAACGGGCCTCGCGGCGCGTTCCGGGCGAGCCAGCTCAACCGGTCGAGGTCCGGCGCGACCTCACTGTCGGCTTCGCGAAGCACATCGTCCAGTTCGAACAGGTATTCCAGCGCGCCTACGAGACCGAGCAACAAGGGAACGCTTCCAGCCGCCGGCACAAACAGGGCGTCGTCGAGCGTTCCTTGAGAAACGGCGAGGGGTTCAGCCAGGAGCGCTGCATCCTGCAGAATCGACCGGCTGAGTACCAGCGTCCGGTCACCAGTCGTCAGCTGCGACAAGACGGGCCACGTCGAGGTCGTCGCCTGAATCAGCCGGATCCACGGCTCTCGCGCCGGCTCGATGGCGGTGACGGCCTGGTCGAGCACGTAGGCGTCTTCGACCGCCTCCAGGACATCCTGTCGCGCTGGCCCCCGCGTGAGCCACGCAATGGCGGCGCGCGCGCGAGCGACGTCGTCGGGCACTCGCTCGTCTGGCGTTTCCAACACGACGGCAAGGAACTCCGCGTTCCGAAACATACGGCGAACGATGGGATGTTTCTCGGGCAAGGTCGACTGGCCGACCCAGCCGCGCGCGGCAGCGGCCCACTCTCCGTCGCTTCGGTCGGCGACCTCGAAGTCCGACACCTCCCGATCGACCCGCTCGCGCGCGGACGCCGGCAGGGGGGCCGCCTGGGCGTGGGCTGTGTCGCCGCGCGAACGGGCCACCCAGTGATGGAAGAGGCCACCCAAAAAGGTGGCCGACCGTAGAGCCATGGGCGGGATGGGATCGAGCCGAAGCGCATCGTTGCGCGTCAGCGCCCCCAAACCTGCCTGCGCCGCCAAGCCGGTCTGTCCCGGCGCGTTCGCGGCCTGCAACAGGGCCGAAACGTCCGCACGAAGGCGCTCGTGACCCAAGGCCCGAAGGCGCTCATGCAGGGCACGCCCGCGGCGGGTGACGTCCTCGACGTCCACCCGTTCGCCTTTCCGGGCGAGTTCCGCCAACAGAGCGACATGGTCGTGGAGATGAGTCCCCCGCAAATCACACCCCCACCCCTCGCGCTAAAGCCACGATGGAGCGCCATTGACGTATTCCGATCCACCGACTCCGGCCGACCTCGACCCCCTGGCTTCCACGAGCCCGATCTGGACCGAGTGGCGTGCTCGCGTGCCCGCCGAGCGCGCCGCCGCGCTGTCACCCGGCCTCGCCGCGTTGGGCCTCGACGCCTCCAATCACCTGGCCGCACTTGCGCGGGCCGCCGAAGCCCAACCGCCGCGTCACGAACCCTGGGATGCCTGGGGACGGCGCGTGGATCGCCTCATCCTGTCGGCCGCGTGGCAAATGCTCGAGCGCGACGCCGTCGAGCGAGGCCATCCACCGCTGGCCGGTGGAGGAGGCGACCGCGCGTAGGCGAACGCTTGCTCTAGGCCGACTCTTCACGGCCCGTGTGCTCTTCGACCGCGCCAACGACGGCGACCATGCCGCGAAGCGGGCGGAGCGTTTCGCTCGCTTGGCCTGAGAGTTCAGGGCTCAGCGAGGAATTCGTCGGTGTGTTGGAAGACGCTGCGGATTCCCGCCGCCAGCGACGCAATGAGGAAGTCGTCGCCGGGGTCGATGACCGACTCCACATCCGACCAGGTGGCTGTGAAGCGCATCGTCTCGTCGCCTTCCCCCTGCCAGACGTCGATCGAGAAGCTCAGATTGACACAGCTGCCGCCACCGTCATTGCAGCTGATCTCCGCGATCCAGCTACGGCCAAGTACATCGTCGTCGCCGTCACCTTCGACCCACCGAAAGTCCTTGAACAACACGTACGGGATGTTGATGCCGATGAGGCTGGTCTCGACGTCATTCTCCGTCCGCAACACACCTTCGCGGTTCTTGAAGTCGGCGATCTTGCCCTCGACGACATGGCGCGTGTAGCTCTTCCAGTTCGTGGGGTTGCCCCAGACCTGGTCCTTCATCCCGAACGTCGCGACGTGCTCGTCGACCGTGAACGGGCTGCGCGCCGCGGCGGCCGCGCCGATCAGGTTGTCGAACGAGATGTCGGCATGGGCGACCGCGTCGGCCTCCACTTGGGCCAACGTCTCGAGCTGCCAGCCCTCCTCCGCCTCGTCGCTATCGATCTCGTCGCGTACAAATGCCGCGAGGTTGGCGAACCCCTCTTCGACCGTTTCCTCGTCTTCCCAATGCTGAAAGAGGAAGCCGACGAGGTCGACCATTTCAGTCGGTGCGGGTGTCCGCTCGCGCGCACAGCCCAGACAGCCGAGGCAAAGAACGAGCCGCACGTCACCCCCGCCGTCGTCCTATCCCGGCTCGGAGGTCCGCCCGAGAAAGCGGAGCGCCAACACATACTGCAGGAACACCATGGGCAGTCCCAACGGCGCAAGCGCCAGCGTGTAGGTCAGTGGCCAGTCCCGCTGAAGCACGAGCCACGCAGCCGCGACCCCGAGTTGGACCCCAACCGTCAATTGCGCCAACGTGTAGGCGCCCAAGATCACCCGACTCGTGGTCCACATCGGCCCTCCCGACCCCTCATCGGTCGGAACGGACCACGCTTTCGTTGTACCAGGAGGCGATCAACCGAACACTCAGGCCGTAGCTCCGGGCACCGCCCTTGACCCTGTGAAGGCGAAGGTAAGCGTCGTTCACAGCATGCCCAAGCTCGCTGGCCGATCCCTGGTACGCCGCCCAGAAGCGCCGATTGGCGTCGACGTCCCGCTGGACGCCGCGCTCTCGCACTTGGACAAGAGCCGACACCTCGCCTCGTCGGGTCGACGAGATCGCCGTGAGCACCGTACGTTGGGCGAACCACCACCCGGCGTAGCGGACGCGCGGATCGGGCGATGAAATGCACGCGACGAAGCCGAGGAAGTTCGCCTCGTCTTCGCTCGCCAGCCCGCGTTGGTGCGCCTTTTCATGCGCAATCACATGCGTGCGAAAGGCCGGCGGCGACCCGGGCACGACGTTCGCCTCCCCAGTGAAGGGAAAAAAGAACCCGCTGATGCCGAGCCGCGCCACCACCCCGCCTGCAAAGCGAAGCTCCTTGTGTGGGCCGTGCGAGCGGCCCATATGCCCCGGCAACCCGAGCGATGCGACCGCGCTGGCCAGCCCTTCGTCCACGGCCTCGTCGACACGTTCGGCCACGGGAGCAACCACGCCCAAGTCCCCCGAGCCGAACGCCTCGACGTACGCACGGTTCGTTCGTTCGACGAATGCGCCTGCGAGCAGCACCAGTGCGTCGTCGTCAGCCGTGTCCTCGAGACCCAGGACGTCGGCAAGCGGCGGACGGGCGTAGTTGGCGCCCCAAATGGCGTAGAAGATCGCCGCGCACACAGCTCCCGCCCCGGTCAGAAGGCCAAGCGAACGCGCCGCGGACGCCGCCCCCCCGCGAGCGGCCCAAGCGGCTGCGACGCCCGTCCACGTGCCCAACGCAATCAAGACGCAGCCGAGGCACCACTCGGCCACACTCGTCGGCGCCAAGCTCGAAAGCAAAGCAAGCACGCGCGTCGCAGGGGCCCCCACCGATTCGTGCCACGGGGCAACCCACGAAACGTTCACCGAAATGTCATATCGCGGGCGTCGACGCCGCAGGGGTCAATGGGTGACGCTACACTTGTCCTTGGCGCAACTTGTCCCACGGCCATTTCGAACTCGTCGAGTTGTTGGGGACCGGGGCATTCGCCCTGGTTGTGGTGGCGCGCGACCGCCGTCGCGACGGGCGACTCGTCGCGCTGAAGGTGCTTCGCGAGCCCTGGCTCGCCGACCCCACCGCGTTGAACCGATTCCGTGACGAGGCCCGCATCCTGCGAGCCCTGCGACATCCTGCAATCGTCGGCGTCGATCCCATCCTCGACTACGACGGACGTCCCGTTCTCGTGATGGACTACATCCGAGGCGCCACGCTCGAAGAGCTCTTCGTCACCCGGCCGGCCGGCTTGCCTTGGGAGGCGGCCATCGCGGCAACGATGCAGCTGGCAGACGGCCTTCACGCCGCCTACCACGGCCAGTACGGAACGGCGGGCGAGCCGATGCGCATCGTCCACCGCGACGTCAAGCCCGCCAACGCAATGGTCGACGTCCACGGCACGATCAAACTGCTGGACTTCGGCATCGCGACCGGCGACTTCGCGGACCGGCGGACACGGAGCCTCTACAACGTCGCGGGAACGGCGGGCTACGACGCGCCCGAACGCCGCCTCGGCGACGGCAAGGACAGCCCCGGCAGCGACGTCTACGCCCTCGCCGTCACCCTCTTCGTCCTTCTGACGCGAAAGGCGCTCCTGCTCACCGCCGACGGCGAGGCCCATGGCCGCGCTTCTCGAGTCGCAGCGGCCCGAGTGGAGCCCGAGGGACTCGCCGACCCCGGTCCGCTGCGCGAACTCATCGTGCGCATGTTGGCCTACGACCCGTCCCAGCGGCCTTCGATGGCCGAGGTTGCGTCATCGTTGGACGGCATCCTCCGCGCTCAGGGCCGACCCATGGACGTTCCCGCATTGACGGCCGCCGCGGCGTCGGCCGCCCACGAGCGGCGCAAGGTGCGCGGCATTGAAGGGCACCCGGAAGCGGGGCGGCTCCGCTTCCTCGAGCTCGATCCGTCTACGCCGCCCCCGACCCGGCTGACGCCGGAAGAGGCGCGACCACGCCTGGTGGCCCTCCTGCAGCAGCCTGATTGGGAGGCCCGCGTCGCCGAAGTCCAGCGAATCCTGGATGCGGCACCGGACGTCGACACGTCCCCGTTCCACGACGTCCTGGACCGAGCTCAGGTCCCAGGGTGGCGTTTCTGGGTTCGCGCCGCCCGGCCAAGTGAGGTCGAGACTGCCCTCATCGTGCTGTGCGACCGTCGCGACAGTGCTCTGCTCGCCCGCGCCAAGCGCCTCGCGTCCCACCCTCATGACCGGGTCGCACGCGCCGCGCGGTACCTCGTGCAACGCGCCGGAGGCTGACGGCATCCCTACTCTGGCGCCGGCTTCTCCGGTTCGTCGTGGTCCATGTACCCGAGCGTGGCCAACAGTTCCTTTTCGGCTGCCGTCTGCTGAATCGCGACGCTTCGCGGGCCGAGGAACTCCAAGCCATCCGTGGCTTCGGGAAAGGGCGACGCGATACCGCGCCAAGGGCCCCGCTGCGCGCCGCCGACGTTGAAGCTGACCCGGGCGTCGAGCGGAAGGACCGCGAACGCCGTGCCCGCCGTCACGTCGCCGCCGCCCTTGGACCGTTTGCCGTCGATGTAGGGAATTCCGTCCTGGGACGCGACCCGCCCATCGGCCACGGCCTTCCAGCCGTCTCCGATGGCCTTGAGAAGCCCGGCCTCCATTGCGGCGGCCTTGTCGGGTGCAGCCTCGACCCGATTCGTCTGGCACCAGGGGTCCTCAACCACTTGGCAGAGGTGCCGCGCGCCGGTGGCCGCGTCGAGTTGGAACTCCCAAGGCGCCTCGTGCCAACGGTACCGAATCGTGTCGAAGCGGCTGGTCTCGGCCAGGCGCGCCGCGCGGGATGGGACCGGGGCGCCCGTCTTGAGTGTCTGGGTGCGGTCGACGCCATCGGACGGCCACGACTCGAGTCCGACGAGTCCGGCAATCGTAGGTGCGATGTCTTCGGTGCCGACGCGGCCCTTGACCACCTGGGTCCGGATGCCGGGACCGTTGACGATCAGCGGCACATGGAGTTGCTCACGCCAAAGGGTGTGCCCGTGGCCCCAGGACCCGCGCTCGCCGAACTCCTCACCGTGGTCGGCCGACAGGACCACGATGACCTCGCGCCCGCTGGCGCGCCAGGTCTCGACCAACTCGCGGAACTTCGCATCGACGAAGGCGATTTCCTCGTCGTACTGGGCCACCTGGTGCGCCAGCTGCTCGTCGTCGATCATCGACTTCTTGTAGTCGTGGTAGTTCTTGTAGATCGCGTCGCCGAGCTGGGCCTTCCGGTCGAACTTCTCGTTGAAGGGCGGCGGTGCGTTGTACGCGAAGTGCGCGTCATAGACGTGGACGAAGGCGAAGACGGGCTTGCCCGCTGGCGCTTCCTGGAGGAAATGCAGCGCATGGTGAAACACGTGGTCGGCGTCGACCGTGCTCAGGTTGTTGAGCTTGGTGCTGTGGACACCGAAATCTACGAAGTGGTCAAAGCCGCGGTCGAAGCCGTAGCGGCTGGAAACGAACAGGGTCGCCACCGCGCCAACCGTCGCGTATCCAGCGTCTCGAAACTTCTCCTGAATCAGGGGCACGTTCGCCGAAATGGGCAGATCGTCCTCGATGCTGCCGTGGCGGAGCGGGGTGTACCCGCTCAGCATCGTCGTGTGAGACGGCAGCGTCCAGGGGCTCGGGCTCCACGCATCCTCGAAGCGTGACCCTTCGCGGGCGAGGGCGTCGATGAACGGGGACGTGTCGCGCTCGTACCCGTAGGCACCGAGGTGGTCAGCACGAAGCGTGTCGATCGACAACAGGATGACGTCGGGCCTCGATGGATCGCCACGCGGGATCGTCCTTTCGCCATCAAAGCCCTGCGGATCCAGGTCGTTGCGGACCGGAATCACGTGGTCGCGCGCCCGGTCGAGCTTCGCCTTCATCGCAGCGACAACCCGCTCGGCGCTTGCGATGTCGCGCTCAAGCCCGGCCACCTGGTCTTCCAGGTGGGCGACGCGGGCCTCCAGGCAGCCGGCCAGCCACCAGATGGTCACGGGTTCGCCCCTTTCCAAGCGGCCTCGCTGGTGACGACCAGCGCTGCCTTTTCATTACCGAGGGTGAGGCTCTGGATGACCGCGAAGGCGCCATCGGCCGGAGAGGCGATCGACACGGTGAGCCCATCGGCGTCGGGCTGCGTATCGACCGACAACGTCCCGTCGCTGGACGGCGCCAGACTGTGCGATTCACCCCCCACGGTGACCGTCAACGCCCCGGTTCCTTCCCCGCCGAGATGCATTGCCAGGTCCAGGCCCGCGGGACCCCAGCCCGCCTGCCATGGATCCACGTCGAAGGTCAGGGTGGTCCCTGGGTAAATCCAGTACATCGGCCGGCCGTCCCCGCCGCGCGGCAACGGGACCTCAGGCGAGAGCCGGATGTCGTAGCGGGGACCGTTGGCCTTGCTGACTTCTCCGGCGGGCGAGAACTGAACCAGCTGCCCGGAATGACGGAACTTGCCCTCGCAGGCCTCGAGTTGCGGCCCCGTGGCGTGCCCTGGCAAGGGCTCGCCGTCCACGAGCAGCTCGACCGGCGAGGCGCGGCCTACGTCGCCGTCCTTGTTCAGGACGAAGTCGCTGATGGCCTTGATCGACGGCAGCGAGAACTTGTACCCACAGGTGGGTTCGTCCTTTTCCATCTCGGGGAGGTCGGGGAGGGGCGCCGCCTCGCCCGTGCGGGACGCGGTAAATCGAAGCGACGCGGTCAATTCCAGCTCCGGCCGCTGGTGGTCGCGTGGGCCCCCGCCTGGCGCCTTGCCCTTGCCGGCTTTGGCGGCCTTGAAGGGATCCTCACCCTCGACAGTCGCGGAGATCATGCCGAGATCGACCATTTCCTTGCGCATGTCCCGAACCGTGCGCTGAAGGTTGTCGAACTGGCCTTGCAGCTCCTCTTGCTTGGCCTCCAGGCGCGCGAGGTCGACGGCACCACACCCCGCAAGCGCCACGAGCCAACTCACCCGGACCCAGACCATCACATCCCCCGACGCGGCAACATCTAACGGGTCCGCCGGCTCCGGCAGACCCGCCGATCTCCCAAGGGCGCGCGCCGCGCTGCCGCCGCGTCCTCCCAACGCCTTCGTCAGCTACCGTCGGCCAGGATTCGATTGCGGCCCTGTTCCTTGGCACTCCGCAACGCCGAATCCGCCTGGGCGATGAGCGTCCCTGCGTCGATGGTCTCGCCCCCAGCATGGGTCGCTACGCCCCCGCTGAGCGTCACCGAAATCGCCTCGCCCGACCACGTGACCTGCAGTTCCTGGACCGAGCGCCGCAGCCGTTCGGCCAAGTTGACCGCCTCGGGGCGGACGGTGCGGCGCAGCACGATGGCGAACTCCTCACCGCCTACGCGGGCGACGACGTCTTCGCCTCGCACCCCGTTTTGCAGCGTCTGGGCCACGTCGCGAAGGACGACGTCGCCAGCGGGGTGGCCGAAGCGCGTATTGACCGACTTGAACCAGTCGATGTCGACCATCAACAACGACAAGGGCTCTCGATGCCGGCGGTGCCAGAGGACTTCCACCTCGATCTGTTCGGCGAAGTACTGCCGGTTGAACGCCCCCGTCAGCCCGTCTCGCGTCGCTGCGACGTACAACTGGTTGAGGAAGCGTTGCTCGACGGTGTCCTGGAATCCGTACTTGAGCAGCGTGGTCGGACCCAGCCGGATGCGGTCGCCGTCGCGCAGGGGAAGCGCCACCCGCCCAACGCGTTCGCCCTCCAACCACGTTCCGTTGGTTGAACCTAGGTCTATCAGCCACGAGCGGCCACCATCGTGTTCGATTCGCGCGTGTTCCCTGCTGACCCCTTCGTCCATGAGAACGACGTCCGCCGTCGGGACCCGCCCGAGCAACACCGCCCCTCCACCCAGCCGATGGACACGCCCCACGGCGCGGCCCGTCTGAACGACGACGTAGGCCGCTTCATCCCCGCGCTCGGCTGGCACGTCCACCACGACGCCGCGCACTTCCGTCGGATCATCCTCCAGCCCTTGTACGTCAGCCTTCATGTGCCTCAACGCCAAGGATACCTTATCATGCGTCGATCCGGTGAGGCAGCGTGACGCTCATCCTCGTTGACGGCACATTCGAGCTGTTCCGTTCCTTCTTCGGCGCACCACCGGCCACAGGCCCTGACGGCAGCGAGGTCGGCGCGATCCGCGGACTCCTCCGCAGCCTCTACGCACTCGCCACAGAGGCCCCAGACCTTTCTATCGCGGTCGCCTTCGACCACGTCATCGAGTCCTTCCGGAACGATTTGTTCGAAGGGTACAAGACCGGCGCCGGCATCGACCCGGTGCTCTCCGCCCAGTTCCCGCTGGCCGAGGAGGCGTCGCGCGCGCTTGGCTTCGTCACTTGGCCCATGATTGAGTTTGAGGCCGATGACGCCCTGGCCACGGCAGCGGCAAGGTGGGCGCCCGAGTTCGACCACGTCCAGTTGGCATCGCCCGACAAAGATCTCGCCCAATGCGTCACGGGTCAGCGCGTCGTCCTGCGGGACAGGGTCCGCAAGACCCTTCTCGACGAGGAAGGCGTCGTCGAGAAGTTCGGCGTCCGCCCAGCATCCATCCCCGACTACCTGGCGCTCGTCGGAGACACGGCTGACGGCATCCCGGGGTTGCCAAAGTGGGGCGCCCGCAGTGCCGCTGCGGTCCTTGCGCGTTGGCACCACTTGGAGGCCATCCCCGACGACCCCGCCCGCTGGGATGTGGCCGTTCGGGGCGCTGCGGCGCTTGCGGAATCCCTACGCGCCGGCCGCGGCGAGGTCGCCCTCTACCGGACACTCGCCACCCTGCGGACGACCGTTCCACTGCCGGAGACCCGCAACGACCTGCTCTGGCGAGGCGCGGATCGTTCGCGCCTCCTGCCACTGCTCGAGCGCATCGGCGACGTCCGCTTTGCCGACCGCGTCGACCGCTGGAACGCTTAGCAGGCTGGTGCAAAAGGGCGAAACGCCCGCCGGCGTGCCGGCGAGCGTGGTGACTGGCGCCGTCCGTTGCGAGCCCGGGCGCAGCAGGATGGCGCTTCGCCGCAGCCTGCTAGCAGGGGTTTCGGCACAGGGGCGGGCGAACCGCACAGCGCACCGCGCCGTCCGTCCCTCGCAGGGTAAGGAAATTCGGCCAGGACGACTCGAGCATCTCCGGACGCCCGTCGCCGTCGAGGTCGACCACCTCATCCACCGTGCCCGCTCCAAGGTCGTGGAAGGCGTGCCAAACGCCACCCTGGCCATCGACGATGCCGGCGATGGTGCGCTGATCTCCATCCTGCGAGCAGACTTCGGCCGTCGAACCCGTGGTCAGGGTCGCAACCACGAGAATGCCCGCCACGTCGCCCTGGCGTACGACCTTGACGTCGAAGTCCTGGCTGACCGCGCCACGTCTCGCCTCGGCAACCCGCTCGATGTCGCGGAGCGCATCGACAAACGCCGAACTCGACGTCACAGCGACCATGGCCGCGGCAAGCGCCGACGGCTTGGGCGAACCCTCGATGGCCCAATGGACCGGAGCCGGCGCCCCAGGGGGCAGCACGAAGGCGGGGCTACTGGCACACGCCAAGCGGGCAAAGACCTGGGGTCCGCCGCACGGCTCTTCGCCGCCCGATGTGCGCGTCACCACGACAAATCCAGCCACCTTGCAGGGCGACGCAGACCCACCCGGCGCCGCGCCAGTCCACACGTCGCCGACGGTGAGCCCGCCGAGCGTCGTGTCCGATAGCGGCGCCTCCCAAACCCCGCCGACCAACGCGGGCGCCGTGGCTGACGACACCGCGGCAGTCGCGGCGGCAGCATCGAGGGAAAGGGCCACATCGGCATGTGTTCCGTGCATTTCGACGAGGCGAACGTCCCCGCAAGTGCCGGTCCCTGCCGCGTCTGCCGCTTCGCAGAGGGATTCCAGCTTCGGGCGACGGCCGACAAAGGCGCCCGAAAACGCGAGGTCCGTGGCCACGTCGATCGCCGCCAAACGGCGCTGCATGAAAGCCGCCTCGTCTCGGCCTACGAATGCGCCTGCAACCACGAGGTCGCCGCAAGGCGACAACGCACGGAAGCTGTTGGAAGGGACCCTCATGGGG
This sequence comes from Pseudomonadota bacterium, assembly GCA_005776945.1. Lineage (GTDB taxonomy): Bacteria > Myxococcota_A > UBA796 > UBA796 > SXOB01. The sequence continues at coordinate 114,139 of SXOB01000028.1, read as the reverse complement.
CTCGCTGCCAGTTCCGGGTGCTGCGTCAGGCGCTCGAGACCTGCGTCATCGCCCTTTCGCGTCACCACAAGCCACTTGTTCGCCAGGGACTCGGGATCGGCGATCGGCGCGACGACTTTGACGGGGTTTCGCCCGATGCGCTGGGACTTGGTGCCCCCTCGCGCCGTCGACACGTCTGACGCCTCGGCCGCGCTGGCCACCGCACCATCGCCGCCCGATGAAGTGGGACCAGACCCGCCACAGGCGGCCAACCCAACGATCTGAACCAGCCACAGCGCCACGGGGCCTCCCAGCGAGGCGGCCCCCGTATGCCGCAGACCTACTCGTAGACCACCGAACCGTTGCCGTAGACCCGAACGTCTTGCAGCGAAGGAGCGCCTTGCACGTTCAACGTGGCGTCCCCATCGACCGAGCCGTCGACGGCGAGGGCGGCAAATACCGTGACGATCCCTTGGCCGGAGAGCGTCACATGGACGTTGTCGCAGGCCAGCGCGGAGGCGTCGATGGTCGATGATCCAGAAGCCTCGATCTCCAACGTGACGCAGGTGCCGCCCAACGTCGCGGGCCCCGACCCCGAGCTCGTCAACACGAATGTGCTTGCCTGCACCTCCATGGCGTCCACGGCCCCGCTGCCGTCCAGCGTCAACTTGTCGAACACTGGGAGGCCGACTTTGGCCGACAGCTCGGTCGCCTCGACGGTCATCCCGTTCTCCATCGACAGCCGCAGCTCGCCGGCGTCCACTTGTGCGACGACGAAATCCACCAAGTTGCTGTCCGAGACGATGGCTACGGACACGCTGGGATCGGCCTCGACCGTCGCTCCGATCGCATCGGAGACTCGGATCGACGTAAAGCCGTCGACAAGGCGAGGGTCTTCAACGACGGTTCCGTTTCCAACGGTATCGAGTGTACAACCCATACAAAAGCTGAATGCCAGTCCCGCGCGACGCAGCATCGTACCCCCCCTCGACCGCTGCCTAACGTCCCGGCTTACGGCCACCCTGACTTGACGGCAAGTGCGCGGCGAGTGAGAACCCAAGGCCTGATAGAACCTTCGGGCGGTGTTTGGAGCACGTATGCGAAATTTCCTGGCCTGGGCCTTTGTCGTCTCGATCGTGGCATGCACGACGACGGAAAGCGTGACCAAGACCGACACCCTCGAAACCGGCATTCCTTCCGACTCCGACACGCCGCCGACCGCCGAGGGCGACACGGACACGGACACGGACACGGATACCGATACCGATACCGATACCGATACCGACACCGACACCACGCCTCCTCCGCCGCCCCCGCCCACGACGGATACCGACACGCCCCCGACCGAAACGGGCATGTGAGAGGCTCTCGGCTCGGCCAAAGGCCCCGCTCCGTGCGGGGCTTTTTTTTGCCCGCGATCTGCCGCCAGGGCCGCCATTCAACAGGCCCCTCACCCGCGATCAGCTTTTTTCACGTGGGCAGTGGCGGCCGGCACGAAATGCGCACATGATGGCGACAGACAGGTGGAACCATCTCCACCTGTGGGGGCACACGCGATGCGCAACGTTCTGGCCTGGACCTTCGTGATCTCTATCGTGGCCTGCACGACATCGGAGTCCGTCACCAAGACCGACACGCTTGAAACCGGGATCCCGGACGACACCACACAGCAGACGGATGGCGACGCGGACACGGACACCGACACGGACACCGACACCCCGCCGGACCCGACCGACCCGACCGACCCGCCGGACCCGACCGACCCGACCGACCCGACCGACCCGACCGACACGGGGACCTGACGCCGTCAGCGCCGTCCCCCCGGCGCTGACGTCTCTGGCCCCGTCACTCTCCCCAATGACGATGCGCGCCGCCAAGCGGGTTCCCCGGCCCGCGGCGCGCACTTGTCATTCGGGGATGCATCGGGCGTCGCACCCGTCGGCCTCCGTCAGGTTTCCGTCGTCACAGCCCTCGTGCACGTGGAGCAAGCCGTCCCCGCAGTAGGGTGTCGCCTGCCCCGACGAGTTGCTGCCCCAGCAAGCCACCACGCCGTGATCATCGATGCCGCACGTGTGGTACCGGCCCGCGGACAGCCCCGTCAGCGCGTCTTGAGGTGGCCGGGTCTGGGCGAGCAAGTCCCGTCCCCAACACGTCACGTCTCCAAACAAGTTGGTCGCACACGTGTGCGAAAGGCCCGCGACGATTTCGACGTACGTTCCAGGGACCGCAGTGGTTTGCCCATAGGCGTTCCAGCCCCAACACGTGGGCTGACCCGCCCCATCGAGAACGCAGGCGTGGCTGCCGCCCACCGCCAACGCGGCGAAGGCCCCGCCTGGAACATCGAGTTGCCCGGACTCCGACGCACCCCAACAAACTGGTTGGTCCAACGCGTCGAGCGCGCAACTGAACTCGAAGCCAGTGCCAACGTCGCGGTGCCATCCGGGGGGCGGCGAGGATTCGCCAGCGGCGTCATCCCCCCAACACTGAAGCGCGCCACCCACGTCGACGGCACATGTGTGGTACCAGCCTGCATCGACCTCCACGAAATCCCCAGCAGGCGCGGATGCCTGGCCGCGGTCGTCGAGGCCCCAACACGCCAACTTGGCGTGAAGGTCGATCGCGCAACTATGGTACCGACCCGAAGTGACGTCGACAAACGTACCGGGCGGCGCATCCGTCTGGCCCACATCGCCTTCGCCAAAACACGCGAGGGACCCATCGGCGAGTAGCCCGCAGCCGTGGTGGCCCCCCGAGGCGACCTTCGAGTACCGAAGCTCAGGGTCGGCCGTGCAGTCCGACACACAGCCGTCAAAATCGTCGACATTGGCGTCGTCACACGCCTCGTTTCCGCCAATCGCGCCATCGCCGCATCCCACGACCGTGGGCAAGACGACGTTGCTGACTTGACTGCTTTCACCCAGGGGGTCGGCCACTTGCAGCGCCCCCATCGGGCCGAAGTCGCGACTGACGGACAACAACTGCCCAAACGTCGCGGAACCGGTCGCGTCCGTGAGCTGGTCGCGGCGCGGTCCTGCACCGACGATACCCCAGCACAGCCCGCCCATATCGGCCGGGCACTTCCCGTCACCTTCGGCGAGCCCCAGGCGAAAACGGACGAATGAGCTCGGTTGTGCCCCATCCACCCGGCACTCCATCTGCCCGCCCGGGGTCCCTTCCTCACAGGACAACCGCATCCCAGGGGGCGGCCCCGCCTCCCAAAGCGCCACTGTGCGGGCGAGGTCCACTACGCCCCAGCCTTGGTAGGCGTCCTTCCCCACCAAGTCTTCGTCTGGGTCGCCTACGAGGTCGCGAGCACCCGCTGCCAGGTAGTCGGCCAACTCTGAGGGGCCCAAGGTCGGGTCGAGCGACAGGAGCAGGCCATATAGGCCCGCCACAAAGGGCGTCGATTGGCTGGTGCCGCTGCGGGCAACATCGTATGCGCCGACTTCGTCGTCAAGGCCGTAGATGGTCATACCGGGGGCAAGTACGTCCACAACGTCGCCCCAATTGGACCCCCAGTACCCACCAATCGCCATGGACACGCGCCGATCGAGCCCATCGGAAGCACCGACGCCGATGACGTCGTCGTAGGCTGCGGGCACGAGCGCGATTTCGAGATCGTCGTTGCCCGTGGCGGCGACCACAGGCACGCCGCTGGCCAACGCATACGCTACCGCGTCCTCCAAGGCGGGACTCAGGTCGGGCGAGATTTGGGACATGTTGACGACGTGAGCACCGTTGTCGACCGCGTACACGACGGCCTCTGCCCAATCCGACAAGAAGCCGATGCCGTCTCGATCGAGGTCCTGAACCGGCATCACCGTACAACGTTGGCACACCCCGGCGAATCCCACCCCGTTGTCACCGGTGGCCGCCGCCACGCCGGCGACGTTGCTCCCGTGGCCATTTTCGTCCAATGGCTCGGAGTCGTCACCGGAGAAGTCCCAGCCCGCCCAGTCGTCGACGAAGCCGTTGCCATCGTCGTCGATGCCGTTGTCGGGATCTTCGCCCTTGTTGACCCAGAGGGCTTCGACAAGGTCCGGCTCGACGAGGTTGGCCCCCGTATCGAGCACCGCGATCACGATCGACGAATCCCCAACCGTGACATTCCATGCGTCGATCGCACCGATGTCGCGGCCCGGCAACGTGCCGTCGATGGTCCCGTCGCTCGAAAGAGGCCACTGCAAACCAAAGGCCGCGTCAGACGGCGGTGCGGCGGCGTACCCTCGCCCATCCGCGCCGCCCCACGCGACGCCGGGCGTCTGCGCGAGCAAGCCGCGGGCGGCCTCGATGTCGCCCTCGACGAGGGCGACGTGCTGACGGTCGAGACCTAGGGCGAGAAAGGCTGTGAGATTCCGGCGCGGCGCTTCACGATGCAGGGGGCCGACGGCGACGACGCCAGCGTCACGCCACTCGCGCTCGAGGGTCGGGTCCAAGGGCCAGCCGTCCTCAGAGAAGCCGCTGCCCACCTCAAAGACGAGCGCCTCCGCGGGACCACGCCGGTGGTCCAACGGCTCGGGTCCTGGGGCGCGCCGATCGGAGCAGGCGACCGCCCATAGCCAGCCGAAACGGGTCATCTACCGTACTATTTAGCACGTCCACCGTCCGTTCGAGCGCGGAATGATCGCACGACGACCGCGTCGGCATAAACGGGGGCGATGTTGCCTTGGACCTTCGCCACATTGGCCGCCGCATACGATCCTATCGGCCTTCAGCCGGATTGTGGGCCTGAAACGCCGTCCTCCTGCCCAAGCGAGCTGCCCGGAAGCTGGGAGCTGATCTCGTGGATACCCGAAGGGTCGGTTGAGACCGTTCGTCCCGCCGAGTTGGCCCTCGGCAGCGGCATCCACCTCGATGAGGCGCTTGCGATCGGGTCCGGACGCTGGGACACCACCGTCGCTGTCCTCGACTCCGGAATCTACTGGCAGGACGCAGCGGTCTCCGCCAAAGTTCGCCTCAACCTGAGTGAATTGCCGCCCCCGCAAGGGGCCGACGGCCTCCCCGTGCCTGCCGGCTCGGACGAGTACGACCTCGCCGACTACGCGAACGACCTGCGCGTCGACTGGGCCGCGGGCGCCGACACGGCCGACAGCGCGCTCGACCCATCGGACCTGATTGCCGTCTTCTCCGACGGCGAGGACGACGACCTCAATGGGTACGTCGACGACATCGCCGGCTGGGACTTCTTCGGCATGGACAACGATCCCTACGCCGACCTTCAGTCCGGCCAAGCCGACCACGGAACGGGCGTGATGGAAGGGGCAGCGGCCGGCGGCAACGACGGCGGGGACATCGGCGTCTGCCCAGACTGCTCCATCCTCCCGATTCGCATCGGCGACAGCTTCGTCGTCGGCGGTGACCGCGTCGGGATGGGCCTTGTCTTTGCTACCGTCTCCGGCGTCGATGCGGCCGGGATGGCGATCGGTGCGATGAGCCACCCCGCTCACGCGTCAGCCGCCGTGGCCGCAGCGATCGACGCCGGCGTCGTCGTCGTCGGCGCCGCCGGCGATGAGATGTCCTGGCACCAGAACCTGCCCGCAGCCGACGACGGCATCCTCTACGTGCATTCGATCCGCGGCAACAACATGGAGGAGGAAGAGGGAACCTACAGCTACTTCAACACATGGAACTGCAACAACATCGGCCCGCGCGTCGACCTCGTTGCACCGTCGAATGCCTGTGCCACGGGCGCCGTAGCCGCGATCGCCGGCGGCGCGGCGCTGCTCCGCGCCATCGGGCGCGACCATGGGCTGGAGCTGACGGGCGACGAGATTCGAGCGCTGCTCACGTCGACCGCCGACGATGTCACCTTCACGGCCACGGAGCTGGAGGAGGCTGAGGCGTGGCCCACCCACGCGGGCTGGGACCCCTGGCTCGGCGCCGGCCGCATGCAGATCGGCCGGGCCGCAGCCGCCATCGCATCTGGCGACCTCCCCCCCGTCGCCAGATTCCACGCGCCGCGGTGGTTCGCCCACGGTAGCGGCGACCTCTCGGTCTCCGGCCTGGCGGACGCGCCGCGCGACACGCTCGCGAACTGGCGCCTCGAAGCCGGCGCGGGCAACGACCCCGAGTCCTGGACCCTCGTCGCCGAGGGCCAGGGCCCCATCGATGGTGACCTCGGGACGCTGGACCTCCGACCCTACGTTCCGGCCCCCGCCATCGACCTGACCTACGAGCACCTGCTCGACCGCGTCGCCAGAGCCCACGAAGGCCTCGTGCTGCTCCGCCTCACGGCCACAGACTCGGCCGGCCGATCAAGCGAAGCGCGAACCGGCGTGTGGGTCGACGGTGACCCGGACCGCCTCGACGGGTTCCCCGTCGACCTTGGCGCGAGTGCGGAAGGGGCCCCCGTTCTCGTGGATCTCGACGGCGACGGCGTGCACGAGATCATCGTCGCCACGAGCGATGGCACCATTCACGCCCTGAACGCGCAGGCCGAACCCCACCCAGGCTTTCCGGTCTCGACGGGCGCGTGGCCGTCCTTCGCCCATGGCGCCGCCGGGCCGTACGCCTCTGGAGCGGTCTCCCTGCCAACGCCCGGGACGCTCGCCGGCGCCGCAGTAGGCGACGTCGACGGCGACGGCTCCCCGGACATCGTCGTCGGCACCACCGCGGGTTCCATCGACGCGTTTTCGGCCCAAGGCGAGCGCCTGCCGGGCTTCCCGACCTTCATCGTCGGCCGGGAACCGGAGGCGTTCACACCTGGCCACGGCTGGGAAAACGGCATCTTCGCTGCGCCCGCGCTCGGGGACGTCGACGGCGACGGGGCGCTGGAAATCGTCATCGGCGCCATGGACCAGCGCCTGTACGTATTCGGCGGCGACGGTCAGACCCGCGAGGGCTTCCCGCTCGAGCTCTGCCACCCCGACGGCTGCGGGTTCGGCGCACGCATCGTCGCCAGCCCCGCCCTAGGCGACGTCGACGCCGACGGCGACCTCGACGCCGTGCTCGGCACCAACGAGATCCCGCCAGGGGCCGCCGCGTGGCTCTTCGCCGTCGATCTGACGACGGCCACCTTCCTCCCGAGCTTCCCGCTCGCCCGCAAAGGACTCATCAACCAGTCCATCCTGCCAATGATCGGCGAAGGTCATCCAAGCAGCGTCGCGCTCTACGACCACAATGGCGACGGCACCCTGGAGATGGTCAGCGAGGCCATGTTGGGCACCGACGGCGTGGTGGACCTCCACGGCAACGAGGTGCTGGACCTCCCCTTCACCGCTGACCACTACGGCCTCGGGACCAACCTCACCGAGCCCAGCCTGGTCAGTCTCGCGTCGAATCCGGCGGTCGGAGACCTCGATGGCGACGGCGTCCTCGACATCGCAATGACGGGCGCTGGCGTTTTTTGGCTCGTGGCGCTGCCCGTGTCCACGGTCGAACATTACGAACATGGTGTCGGTGCCTGGAGCGGCGCCACCGGCGACATGTTGCCAGGTTTTCCGCGGCAAATTGACGACATCAGCTTCTTCGTCAGCCCGTCGATGGCCGACATCACCGGCGACGGGCGCCCCGAACTGATCGCCACGTCGGGGGGCCACTTCGTCGGGGCTTGGGACGCCGAAGGCACCAGCGCGCCTGGGTGGCCAAAGAGGACCCAGGGCTGGTCGACGTCGGGGGTCAGCGTCGGCGACGTCGACGGCGACGGATTTCTCGAGGCCGCCCTCACCACCCGCCAGGGCTGGATCCACGTCTGGCGAACCCAAGGAAAGGCCGACCAGAAGGGCATTTGGCCCAGTCCTCGCCACGATCCCCAAAACACCGGCAACGTGACGACCCCCCTCGTCGCTCAGGCCGGTCCCCCCGCCATCGACGACGACGAGAAGGCTGGCTGCTGCCGCAAAGACGGCCAGGCGAGCCTGCTCCTCTTGCCCACAATCTGGCTCGCGCGCCGGCGACGCCAATGATCGCGCTTCTCTGGTCCATGGTGTCGTGGACGGCTTCCGCCGCGTGCGCGGACGCCCCCGTTGCCACCTTGACCTGTGGCGACACGACGTCGGGCTGGCTCGACCCGGGTCCGTGGATCGGCGCGGCCCTCGTGGCCGCCCTCGACCCGTTGCCGCCTCCCTGCCCCGACGGCTTCGACCAATTGGACTCCGACCTCGGCGCCACATGCAACTACGTCAACCTCAACTTTGCCGGCATCCAGACCTGTACGAACGGCCTGAGCGCATGCACCGGCGACCACTACACGTGTGGTTCGCTTGGCGACGACCTGCCGATGGAGGGCCCCGAACACGTCTACACCTTCGTGTGTCCGGCCGACGGCCCCGTCACCGTCGAGCTGACGGACCTCGACTGCGACCTGGACCTGTACGTTCTCGACGAGGGCTGCGACCCCGACGCCGACTGCATGGAGGGTGGCAACACTTCGGACCTCGGCGACGAAGTGCTCGACTTCGAATGCACGATGGGGGCCACCCGCCACATCGTCGTCGAGGGCTACGGCCACACGTGGCGCGGCACGGCGTCCTACGGCCTCGGCGTCGGCTGGTGCAAGTCGAATCTCGCGAGCCCGCTCGGCAACTACACGCTGACCATCGTCCTCGGCGGCGGCTGTCCGACCGACGAAGTGTGCTCCAACGGTGTCGACGACGACGACGACACCCTCATTGACTGCGACGACCCCGACTGCGTCGATTCGGACCAGTGCTGCGACCTCGATGAAGACGGCTTCGAGTCTGAAGACTGCGGCGGCACCGACTGCGACGACGCGACCTTCGACGACGAGGACTTCGACGCCGACGGGCTGCCGGCCAGCTGCGACAACTGCCCCCTGGTGGGGAATCCCGACCAGTTGGACGTCGACGGAGACACCCACGGCAACGCCTGCGACACCTGTCCGGCGTTGCCCGACCCGCTCCAGGCCAACTTCGACGGCGACGACCTTGGCGACCTCTGCGACCCCTGCCCCGAGGCGCCCGACGAAACGGACTCCGACAGCGACGGCGCCTGGAGCTGCACGGATTGCGATGACGGCGCGGCCCATTTGAGCCCGACGGACGGCGACGGCGACGGCGCGAGCGGCTGCGACGGCGACTGCCACGACGCGGACCCCGCCATCCACCCCGCCGCACTTGAACTTCCCAACGGCCGAGACGACGACTGCAATGGCATCGCCGACGACACGACGATCTGGTACGACGACGACGGCGACGGCGCGACGGAGGCGGGCGGAGACTGCGACGATGGCAATCCCGCCATGGCGCCGACAGCCGCCGAATCGTGCAACGGGCTGGACGACGATTGCAACGGCGTCATCGACGGCGGCCTGCCCTGCCACGACGACGACGGCGATGGCTGGAGCGAATCCGACGGCGATTGTAACGATGCCAATGACGCCGTCTGGCCTGGCGCGCCCGAAGAGCCCAACGGGCTGGACGACGACTGCGACGGCGTCGTCGACTCGGGCTCCGTCGACCAAGACAGCGACGGTTTCGCCCCGGAGGGCAACGACTGCAACGACGCCGACGACAGCATCTTCCCCGGCGCCATCGAAGTCGCCGACGGCGTCGATCAGGACTGCGACGACCTCATCGACGAGGGCACCTCGGCGGTGGACGACGACGGAGACGGCGTTTCTGAGGATGCGGGTGACTGCAACGACGCGAACGGCGCCATCCACCCCGATGCCGGCGACCCCGCCAACGGCCTGGACGACGACTGCGACGGCGTCATCGACTCTGGCAGCCCCTCGACTGACGACGACGGCGACGGCCTCACGGAGTCCGACGGCGACTGTGATGACTCGGACCCCGACATCGTCCCCGGCGCCGTCGAGCGCGACAACGACCTCGACGATGACTGCGATCTGGCCGTCGACGAGGGCCTCGACGACCAGGACGCCGACGGCTGGTCCGTTGCGCGCGGAGACTGCGACGACATGGATGGGTGGCGCAACCCGGAGCGCGAAGAGGTCTGCGACCACATCGACAACGACTGCGACGGCGTGATCGACCCTGGCTGCGACGAGGCCGAGGAGAAGGTTGGCACCGACCCGGCCTCCCCGTGCGGGTGCAACGGGTCGGGCGTGGCCGGGATGCCGTTACTCGCCTTGGCGCTCCTTTGGAGCCGCCGCCGCGTCAGTTGAGGACGTCGTCGACCAACGCGAGCAGGTCGGCCACCGTGTCGTCCTCGAGCGTGTCTCCGTCGAACATGTCCGTGCCATGTTGCAGGCCACGGCGAGCGAACTGCCAGGTCCCGGGCGCGCCATCGACGAAATCGTCGGCGTAGGGTTCGTTCTCCGGGTACAACCAGTGCATCGACACGTTTTCGAGCTTCTTGCGCTTGTCGTCGATGTCGTTTTGGGCCTCGGTGTACTCGCCGGGCGAGAGCCATGCGAGCCCGGCCACGTCGGGCAGATCGCCGGCGTGGCCGAAGGCGTAGTCGAGCGTTGTCGTCGTGCCGTTGCTGGCGCCGAACAGCATGAGCCGCTCGGTGTCGATCGCGCAGCCACGCTGGTCGGACATCAGCCAGCTCACGGCCGCTTCACCGTCCAGAAGGGCCCCGTCTCCAAAGTACGCCTCCTCCGGAACGCCGCCGCTACCACCGGCGCCGCGCCGATCCACGTTCAACACGTTGATGTCGAGGTCATGGAACTTGCTGCGAATCCGCTTCGGCCAGCTTGAACGGTCAAAATACGGCGGAACCATGTGGAAGAGGACCAGGGCCGGTCGGCCCGACACCGAGGCCATCATGTCGTCGGCCTCCAACGTCACACCGTCCGTTGTCTCCATGGAGACGACGGACTCGCCTCCCACGCACGGCTCGCCTCCGACGTCCGTCGTGGCGTCCGTCGTGCCACCAGGCGCGTCCGTCGGGTTGTCTCCGCCGCAGGCCAACAACAAGGTCCACATCCGAACCTCCGAAAGCGGGTATTGGCAGTCAGTACTGTTGTTCACGGACGCTTGGGGTGGCCGACAACAAAAAATTCGCGGCTGTTCTTTCGCACGGCGTCGGGTCGGACGCGGTCTACGGCGCCCAACGCGCGCCGCACGCGCTCGACGAAAGGCGGAGCGTCGATGCCGTCGAAGACCTTGCACACAAGCCAGGGCGACTGCAGGCCGACCGCCACCTCGAGCGCGCGTTCGGCGAGTTCGATCTGGCGCAGATGATCCCCGTCCACGTCGCCAGTCGTCCGCGGCGCCATGTCCGAAAGCACCACGTCGGCCGGCCCGCCGAGCGACTGCTGCAACGTGTCCAAATCGACATCGAGCGCCGACGCATGAAGGAACGTGAAGCCCCCGACTTCGGGCGGCTCGACGTCGACTCCGACGACGCGGCCAGATTTGCCTACCATGACCATCGCGAATTGCGCCCAGGACCCAGGACTACAACCAAGGTCAACCACCCGTTGTCCCGGTCGGAGGAGGCGAAAGCGCTTCTGAATGGCGTCGAGCTTGAAGACGCTGCGCGCCGCGAACCCGGCCGCTTTCGCCTCCTTCGTGAAGCGGTCGGCCCGCGCATAGGGATTCTTGCCCTCACCCATCAGCGCGACTCACGGCCGGCCCGTCATCTCGTCGATGGCGTCCCAGAGCGCATCGCGCCCCTGAGACCCTTCGACGCTGAACGGAAGCGGGCGACCCGGCGGAAAATCGAGGGCCCGCCGCAGCACCTCCAGCTGAGCCCGCTGTTTGCTCCGGGGGACGCCGTCGATCTTCGTCGCGACGCCAAGCACCGGCAGATGGGTGTCGACGAGCGCGCGGCGCAAATGGATGTCGGCGTCCTGAGGTGGGAGGCGGGCGTCCACGATGAGCACCACGCCAGCCAAGGCTGGCCGTTCGCCAAGGTAGTCCTCGACCATCTGGCCCCAGGCGTCGCGTTCGGCGTGCCCCACGCGGGCGTAGCCGTAGCCTGGGAGATCCACGAGGTGGATGCGATCGGCCACCGCAACGAGGTGGATCATGCGCGTACGCCCGGGCGTTCCGCTCGTCCGCAGCAACTTCTTCTGCCGGCACAGGGCGTTGATCAGGCTCGACTTGCCCACATTGCTGCGGCCACAGAAGGCGATCTCAGGCCGGTCCGACGGCGGCAGCTCAGTCGTCGTGGCCGTGACCCACGTCGCCGGAAGGTCTCGGGTTCTCGCCATGGGGGCCGATAACGTGGTGGAGCGCCGCCTCCGCGGATAACGCGGCCCCCGTCCGGAGGCGCTTGGGAACGGCATGACGACCGCTTCTCCCTACACCGGATGGAACCATCGGCGCCCGGTGGTCCAGCACATGGCGCCCGACCAAAAAATCTGGATGATCTCGGACCTGCACCTTGGCGACGGCACGCCTTCGGACGCCTTCTTCGGCAAGGACGCCCACCTCGTCGCCCTTCTCCAACGCATCCAGGCGGAAGGCTCCCAGCTCGTCATCGTCGGCGACGCGATCGACTTCCACCAGGCCTGGACGCTGCGCCGCATCTTGGCGGCCCACCCCGACCTCTTCCGGGCGCTGGCCGACCTCGCCGCGGCCGACCGTGTCACGTACGTCATCGGCAACCACGACGACGAACTGGCCATCTACGAGACGATCCTGCGCTTCAAGGTGTGCGACGAGCTGTGGATCGGTGACGACATCCGCGTCGTCCACGGCTGGCAGTTCGACCCCGTGTTGCGCTCCCAAGTCGGCGTCTCCTACGCCTGGGGCACCACGATCCACCACGTCGTAGAGCGCCTGCTTGGCACCTGGATCCGCGTACCGTTGGGCGAGTTCTACACGGCGTCGAACCGTTTCGCCTTCTGGATGGGCCACAAGGTGTGGTGGCTTTGGCGCAACGCACGCCGCCTACTCGGCCGCGACCCGGCGCCTGTCGACGCACGCATCGACTATTGGACCTGGGGCAACCTCGGCGACAGCATGGGGATGTTCCGCCCTACGATGGCGGCGCTGGACGAAGGTCCCCACCGCGTCCTCGTCTGCGGCCACAGCCACATGCCCGGAATCGTCGCACGCGGGGACCGTACCTACGTGAACACGGGCACGTGGACCTTTGCGTCGTCCCACGTCGTGACGCTCGAAAACGGCACCTTCACGTGCTCAGACTGGGTCAGCGGCCGCCGCTTCGGCGACGAGCTGTACCGGACCCTCCTCGAAGGCACGATCTGGGACACCAACTTCGAGCGTTGGTGGCAAGAAAACTACCTCGGGTGGTTCCGGTTCCGTGAAGGCGAAGAGCGGCGTGGCCGTCCCCGGGCATGGGAGCTGTGGATCCGCGACGCCCAGCGCCCCGCCGGCCCATGGGGTTAGCCGGCCGCCCCATGGCCGAGACCTTGCTCGCGCTGCCCATCCGCGGCGCCATTCCATTCCCAGGCGCCCAACGAACGGTCATCGCGACCCGACCCCAGGCCATCGCAGCCGCCGAACGCGCTGCAGAGCGCGATCAGCCGGTCGCGCTCGTCGCCGTGGTGGAGCCCGACGTCGAGGACCCGCAGAAGGCCGCACTTACTCCCGTTGGCATCGCCGCCAGAATCGAACGGCTGGTCAGGCTCCCCGACGGGTCGCTTCGCTTGCTTGTCGACACCCACCAACGCGTCAAGATCGCGGGCGGTCTCGGCGTACGCGACGGCGCCTACGCCATCGGGGTCGACCGCATGACTGCGACGATCCGCGACGCGCGGAAGGTGGCCGCGCTCGCCCGCGAGATCCACGCAGTTCACGACGAGTGGATGAGCCACCAGGACATGTCTACGGGCGATCGCGACGCCGTCCTCGTCGACGAAGCCCGCCCCGAGCGCCTCGCCGACCAAGTCATGTCCATGTTGGAGCCAACGTGGCCCCATGCGCTCGCGATTCTGGCGGAGCCCGTCCTCGACGTTCGCCTCGAACTCGTCGTCGACCAACTCGTCACCGCGTTGGCCGCCGCACGAATTCGGGCCGACGTCCACCAGCGCGTCCAAGGCGCCATGGACGAGAGCCAGCGCGAGTATCAGCTGCGGGAACAGCTCAAGGCGATCCGGAAGGAGCTTGGCGACGCGGGTCCCGAGGCCGACGCCGACCGATTTCGCGAGCGGATCGAGGCCGGTTGTCTGCCCCCCGAAGCAAAGGCCGAAGCGCTGCGCGAGGCCGACCGTCTCACGCGGATGCACGCCGACAGCGCAGAGTACACCGTCGCCCGCACTTGGCTCGAAACCGTTTGCGACCTGCCGTGGAACGTGCTGACGCCGGACACAACCGACATCCGGGCTGCAAGCGCCATTCTCGACGAAGACCACCACGGTCTCGGCAAGGTGAAGGACCGCATCCTCGAGTACCTTGCGGTACGAAAGCTCGCGCCGGACCACCGCGGCGCCATCTTGTGCTTTGTCGGGCCCCCGGGCGTCGGCAAGACGAGCCTCGGCATGTCGATCGCGCGCGCGCTTGGCCGCAAGGCCGCTCGACTGGCGCTTGGCGGTGTTCGCGACGAAGCCGAGATCCGCGGCCATCGGCGCACGTACGTCGGCGCCCTTCCCGGCCGGGTCTTGCGCGCCATCGTGCGCGCCGGGACCCGCAACCCCGTCCTCGTCCTCGACGAGTTGGACAAGCTCGGCAACGACTTCCGGGGCGACCCGGCGTCCGCCCTGTTGGAGGTGCTGGACCCCGAGCAGAACCACGCCTTCGTCGATCACTACCTGGACCTGGACTTCGATCTGTCCCAGGTCCTGTTCATCGCGACTGCGAACCAACTCGACACGATTCCGTCGGCCCTCCACGACCGTTTGGAGGTCATCGAACTGCCTGGGTACACGGAAGAGGAAAAGCTCGAAATCGCCAGGCGCTTCCTCCTGCCCCGCCTCGGCAAGGACCACGGCGTCGGCCCCGACAAGCTTCAGTTTCCCGGCGACGTCCTGCGCGACATCGTCCGCGACCACACCCGCGAGGCGGGCGTCCGCGAATTGCAGCGGCAACTGGCTCGGATCCACCGCAAGGCGGCCCGCGCCATCGTCGAGGACAGCAAGGGCAAGACGCGCGTCACGTCGAATGCGCTCGTCCAGTGGCTGGGGCCCCGAAAATTCCTGCCAGAGACGCTGGAGACGGTCCAGCGCGCAGGCGTCGTCGTGGGGCTCGCATGGACGCCAGCCGGCGGCGACATCCTGTTCCTCGAGGCCACGCGCATGCCCGGAAAGGGGGCGCTCAAGGTCACTGGTTCGCTTGGCGACGTGATGAAGGAATCTGCCGAAGCCGCGATGAGCTGGCTCCGCACCAACGCCGCCGCTCTCTCTATCGACGCAACCGCCTTCGACGCCGACTTCCACGTCCACGTGCCCGCGGGCGCCATCCCCAAGGACGGCCCGAGCGCCGGCGTGACCATGGCGTCGGCCCTGGCCAGCATCGCCACTGGCCGCAAGGGCCGCCCCGGCTTTGCGATGACCGGCGAGATCACGCTCCGGGGCCGCGTCCTTCCGGTCGGGGGCATCCAGGAGAAGGCCCTCGCCGCACGCCGGGCCGGTGTGACCGACCTCATCCTTCCACGAAAAAATGCGGACGACCTCGCCGAGGTCCCCAAGGGCGCGCTGCAAGGGGTGCGCGTCCACCTCGTCGATGACGTCTTCGAGGTCCTCGACCTCGCCCTGGAGGGCAGTCCCGCCGCGCAGCGCGGTTAGCCCGAGGCATGGAGTTTCCCCAACGCTTCGGCAAGTTCGAGTTGCTCGAGCGCCTCGCCATTGGAGGAATGGCCGAGATCTTTCTGGCACGGGTCCGCGGGGTCGCCGGCTTCGAGAAGCGGCTGGTCATCAAACGGATCCTGCCCGAACTGGCGGGCGACCCGCGATTCGTCGGCATGTTCATTCAGGAGGCGCGCATCGGCGTCCACCTGGACCACCCCAACGTCGTTCAGGTCCATGAGCTCGGCCGCGTCGGCAACGGCCTGTTCATCGCGATGGAATACCTGCACGGCCGCGACCTGACGCGTTGGATCAAGGCCCTGCGCGCGGACGGACGCCGGCTGCCCGTCCACGTCGCCGTTGCCATCGCGGCCGACGTCTGTCGCGGCCTCGCCTACGCCCACGCGAGGGCCGACGCGATGGGGCGTCCGCTCGGCCTCGTCCACCGCGACGTCAGCCCGCACAACGTGCTCGTCACCTTCACCGGCGACGTCAAACTCGTCGATTTCGGCATCGCTCGCGCGATGCACTCGGCGACGGCGCCGGTGACGCCGGGCGGCGGCAAGTTCGCCTATATGAGCCCGGAGCAGGCCAACGGCGAACCCGTCGGCGCCGCGTCCGACATCTACGGTGCCGGCATCCTCACCTGGGAGCTGCTCGTCGGGCAGCGCCTCTTCACCCACCCCGATCCGGCCGAGAAGTTGCGTCGCGTACGCGAGGCGATCATCGACCCCCCGTCGGTCCGCGGCGTCACGGTCGACCCCACCCTCGAGCGAATCGTCGGGCGGGCCCGCGCGCGCGACCCCGCCGACCGGCACCCGACCGCCGCCGACCTCGAAGAGGACCTTCGCGCTTGGCTGTTCGAGCGCCGAGAGCGCGTCGACCGAGACCGCATTGCGGCTGAATTGCGCCTGGCCTTCCCCGACGAGCCCCCCGACCGCGGCGGGACCTATGTCCTCGACCAGGTGGCCTCCGACCTCGACCGCCTCGGAGATGCGACGCCGCACACGCCCGACGTCGGGCGCCTCGTACCGCCCCGTAGCGAGCGGCGCCTCGTTGGCGTCATCTTCATCGACGTGGACGGCATCACCGAGCTGTCCGAGCGCCTGGAGCCCGAGCAGATGTTCCGGCGCCACTTGCACCTGTTGCGGTGGGTTCGACGCATCGCCGACCCGTTTGGGGCGCTGCTCGCGCGGGCCATCGACGACCACATCACGCTCCTCTTCGGCGTCAGGCGCGCGACTGGCAACGAAATCGACCGCGCCCTCGACTGCGCACTCGCCCTGCGAGACGCCATCGGTCAGCTGCGCGCGCAGGGCCTCCCCGTCCAATTCGCCATGGGTGTCCACTACGGAGAGGTCTCGACGACCCAGGTTGGACGCCGGGTCCGATACATGGCCCGCGGCGACGCGACCCGCCTCGCGCGCCGGCTCAGCGCGTCCGCCGACGGCGGCGAAGTGCTCGTGTCCCAGCGCGCCTTCACCGCGCTCGAAGGCGCCTACGACTTCCGACGTGCCGAGGTCCTTCCGGGCCGACAGGGGCGCCCCGACAGCCCGTCGTACCGGCTCCTCGGTCGAAACTTGTCCGCCCCGAACCGGCGGGCATGGGTCCGCCGGGGACCCGAACTCGACGCCGTCCGCGACCTGCTCGCGACCCTCGGCGAAGGTCGGGGCGCCGCCATAGCGTTTTCGGGTCCCACCGGCAGTGGCCGCAGCCGCCTCGTCGGGGAACTTGCCCACCTGGCCGAGCGACGCGGCCTCGCGGCCCTCGTCGTCCGTGTGTCGGGCTGGGGGGAGCCGCGTCCCTGGCCCGTCTTCGCCGACATGGTTCGCACCTGGGCCCCGGCGACGGGGCCCGACGGCGATGGCGTCATGGAGGCCCTCGCGACCTATTCGACGCCCGTTCGAGACGCGGAAGTCCTCGCGAGCCTGGCTGGCCGGCCGACGCGTCACCGCCCGGAGCCCGGCGAGATCGCCGCCGCCATCGCCGCGTGGCTCACGCGCCGCGCGGCCGACGCCCCATTCCTCATCGTCGTCGACGACCTACACCACCTCGGCGTCGCCGACCGCGACGCGCTGGTTTCCGTCGTCCGCGCCACCCGACCGGCCCCCATCGGGTGGTTGGCGACGTCGCGGACGCCCGTCGACGCCCCCTTCCAGGACGTCGGTCTGCCTGCCCTTTCCGACGCAGCCGAGGCACGGCTCGTCGCCACGACGCTGGATGTGACATCGGTCGACCCTCAGTTGCTCGCCACCATCCGCAGGCAAAGCGAGGGCAACCCGCGCTACGTCGAGGAGATCCTCAAGTTCCTCCTCGCGCGCGGCCTCGTGGAAACCGTCGACGGCGTGGCCAAGGCGAAGGCGCAATCGTCCGCCCTACCCCTTCCCAACACGCTGGCCGGCCTCGTCGCCGCACGCCTCGACGACCTCGATCCCGCCCACAAGGGCCTGCTCCAACTCGCGGCTGTCGGCGGCGACACATTCGACCAGGACCTTCTTGCCGAAGCGTCGGGGTACGAGGAGACGGCCGTCGCCCTCGTCGCGCTCTCGGGGCGCGGACTCGTCCGCCGCGACGGCGAAGCCGGACGGTGGCGTTTCGTTTCCGACGTCGTCCGCGAGGTCGCTCGCCGCAGCACGCTGCTCGGCCAACGGACGGACTACCACCGCTGGTGGGCGGCCGCGCTCGAACGCAGGGCCGTCGACGACCCGGGGCTCTGGCCAGCCCTGTCCGAGCATCACGGTCGATCCGGCCGACGGGTCGATGCCGCCCGATGGCGCCTGCGCGCCGGGGAACGCGACGAGCGCGCGCAGCATCTCGCAGCCGCTGCGGCCCACTACGAAGCGGGGCTGCGCTGGCTGCAGAACGAGCGGGGCACCGTCGATCGCGAAGGCAGCCTCCAGGGACAGGCCATCCTTCACCTCCGCCTTGGAAGCGTCGCCTGCTTGCTCGGCAACGTGACCAAGGGCGAACGCAACCTGCAGGTCGCGCTCGGGCTTGGAGCCGACGAGGGCCTGCCTTGGGTCGAGGTTCCTAGCCACCTCGCCCTTGCGCGCAGCCTCGCGCAGCGCGGGCGAACGCCACAAGCTCAGGCCCACGTCGAGGGCGCGCGCGCCGCGTTGGCCCTCCACCCCGACGCGGCCTTGGAAGCTGAGGCCGCCGAAGTTGCCGCTGGCATCGCCTTCGACCTTGGTCGCACCGACGAGGCCGAAGCGCTCTGGCACGTGGCGCTACAGGCGGCCGGCGATGACGCCACCGCCGTCGCGCGCTGCGAGGTCGGCCTCGCGGCTCGACTGCTGCGCACAGGGCAGCTCGAGGAGGCCCGCCCCCGCCTCGTACGCGCACTCGAAGCCGCCCGGCTCGCCGGCGACCGCATCCTGGAAGGGCGCGTTCTCAACAACCTCGGGCTGCTCCACGCGGAACTCGGCGACCGCGACGCGGCGCTGGCACATTTCCGGCGCGCAATGGAGGTTCGCGAAGGGATTGGCTACCAACGGGGCGTCATCGTCAACCTCCACAACATCGGCGACACCCATTTCCGCGCTGGCCAATTCCACCGCGCTGCCGTCGCCTTCGAACGAAGCCGCGAGTTGGCCCAGGCCATGGGCTGGGAACAAGGGATGGCGCTCAATGACGTGTTTCTCGCGCATCTTCGCGCCCGCACCGGCGAGGTCGACGACAGCGTGATCGCCGAGGCAACCGCACGCGCCGCAGCGTTGGGAACGGGCGACGCCGCAGTCGTTGGCGAGTGGTTGGGCAACCGCGCGCCAGGGCCTGCGCCGAGCATCGACGACGCCGTGCCCGAACCCCGCGGCGCGCGATAGGGGCGACCGTCGGGGGACGGATGGCGAAGTACGCCACGGGTGCGAGCGGATTGAGCTGCTCCTTCTGCCACAAGCCGCAGCGCGAAGTGGAGAAGATCATCGCGGGCCCCAACGTCTTCATTTGCAGCGAGTGCATCCGCCTCTGCCTGGACATCATCCGCGAGAACCAGGCCCGCCCGCTGGCCTGGACGCACACCGGCGTCCCTAGCCCGCAGAAGATCAAAGAGTTTATCGACCAATATGTGATTGGCCAGGAGTCGGCGAAACGCAAGATCGCCGTGGCCGTCTACAACCACTACAAGCGCATCGAGGCCAACGCCGCGGCACCGCCGGCCAACGGCGAAGCGCCGGTCGAAATCCAGAAGAGCAACGTGCTCTTCATCGGCCCCACGGGGACGGGCAAGACCCTGCTCGCGCAATCGCTCGCGAAAATGCTCGACGTTCCCTTTGTGGTGACAGACGCGACCACGCTCACGGAGGCCGGGTACGTCGGCGAAGACGTCGAGAATATCATTCTTCACCTGCACCAGGCGGCGAACGGCAATCTCGAAAAGACGCAGCGCGGCATCGTCAACCTAGACGAAATCGACAAGATCGCCAAAAAGAACTTCAGCTCCAATGTCTCTCGCTACGTCTCGGGCGAGTGCGTAAAGCAGGCGCTCCTGAAAATTCTCGAAGGTACCGTCTGCACGGTTCAGCTCAAGGGCAGCAAGAAACTCCCCTCCAATGAGAACATCCAGGTCGACACACGGAACATTCTGTTCCTGTGCGGCGGCTCCTTCGAGGGCCTCGAGAAAATCATCGAATCTCGTACCGGCAAGCGGTCTGTCGGATTCCACCGGGACGCCGAGCCAACGGCCGACGCGTCCGCCGAGCAGCGCCGAGCCACGCTCAAGCGGCTCACGACCGAAGACCTCGAGAAATTTGGCCTTATTCCCGAATTCATCGGTCGGTTGCCCGTCATCGCGACGCTCGACGCCCTCGGGGTCGACGACCTCGTCCACGTGCTGACCCAACCGCGCAACGCGCTCATCAAGCAGTACCAGAAGTTGCTGCGCTTCGAAAAGGTCAAGCTGCGCTTCACCGATGAGGCCATCAAGGCCGTCGCCGAACGGGCCATTTCTCGAAAGAGCGGCGCTCGCGGCCTTCGCGCCGTCCTCGAAAGCGTGATGTTGCCCATCCTGTACGATGCCCCAAGCATCGAGGGCCTACAAGAGGTCGTCATCACGGACGCGGCGGTCCGAGGCGAAGCCGAGGCCGAGCTCATCGTCGAAATGCCGATGAACGTTCCCAGTTGATGGGTCCCGGCCTCCTCATCGCTTCGCCCCAGATGCGCGACCCCTCATTCGAGCGCACCGTCGTGCTCCTGTGGCACTACGACGAGGACGGCGCCATCGGCGTCGTCGTCAATCGGCCAATGGACGTCCGGCTCAGCCAGGTTGTGACCACGTCCGACGACGGCGCCGACCAACGATGCCGCGTGGGTTGGGGCGGCCCTGTGGAGCCCGAAACCGGCACGGTCGTCTCTCAGGCTGCCGTCGACGATGACCAAGGCTGGAACCTCCCAACCGGCATCGGCATTTCGCGGTCGCAGACGGTGCTCGAGGCCTGGGTCTCCTCGAATATGCCCATGGAATTGCTGCTCGGCTACGCCGGATGGGGTCCCGGCCAACTCGACGACGAGATCCGCACAGGGGGCTGGTTGATCGCCGATGTCGACGCCGCCCTGCTCTTCGCGACGCCGGTCGACGAACGCTACGACCGCGCGCTCGCCACGTTGGGACTCAGCGCGTCGACGGTGTGGATGACGCCCATCGACGAGTAATAGACGGCAAACGCCTCAGATCAGCCCACGACGCTTGCGGACGTCTCGCATCGCCGACTGCAGGGCAATCTCGTAGTCCACGGTGCCCTGCGTGACGTTCTTGACCTTACCTTCCGCTTCTTCGCGGATCTGGCGCTCGTCGACGTCGTGGACCCTCAGCTGAATCATGACCTTCTTGAACAGCGCCTTGTCGTCCGTGTAGACCTCGCCGACGAAGCGGGAGATCAGCATGTTCTCGATGAACTGACGCGTCAAGAAGCGCTCGACTTCGTCGTTCGTCGGGTGCCCGGTCTCCTCGGCGATGCGCTTCCAGGTCTTCCCGAACTCGTTGTACGGGATGTTCTGGGCCGCCATCTCGTCCCGCGCCCGGTCGCGCAACTCGTTGTCGCGCCGAAGGAACTCCTCCATGATCGCCACGAGGTCCTTTTCGGCCTCCGAGCGGTCGCTGGCGGCCACGTCGATGTCGCCGTCCCGCACCAGCACCTCGATGACATCGGCAGCGATGGTGGGCACCTTGGCCTTGTACAACTTCATGGCGGATCCAGGTCGGGGGCGGCCCCCTAACGTGGCTCCAGGGGGCTGACGCAAAGGCCGGGCACCCCATTGACGACCTGAGGAGCCTTGCCCCGTCAGAACGCGGCGAGAATGGCGGGGCGGATGGAGGTCGCCGCGAAAGCCTCCCGGCGGGCGTCGAGCGGCACAGGTGCACCCGTCAGCCCCGCGCCTTGAACGTAGGCCGAGGCAAACGTGACCTCGAAACGAATGGGCCACGGAGGCGCGAAGCCGACGGTGGCAAAGCCAGCGACGGCCGGGCTCCAAGCGTAGGGGTCGAGGTGACCGGGGTCGTCGAGGCCGGGCCCGGAACCCAACAGCACCTGGCTGTCCAAGTCCATGGCGTGCCAGGTGGCCGCTGCCCCACCCCCACCTTCCAGCGCAAAGGTCAGGGCATGGTCTCCCACCGGGACGCGAACCTCGGGCCCCGCGGCGAGCGTGAAGAGCCCGAGCCAAGCGGTGTGCCCGTCGGACACGAAGCGATGGTCGACGCCTGCAATCGTCTCCGTCCAGGTGAGCTGATCGACCCCCGAAGCATGGTCGCCACGGAAACCGAGGCGAACCGAAGTCCGGTCCGTCAGTCCCAGCCAGACGGGCACGACGAGGCCGCCACCGAGCGACCATCGCGTGGCGTCGAGCGGGGCCGGGTCCGGGAGGTCCGCGACGAGGGACAAGCCCACCCCAGCCGACACGTCGACGGCCAACGCCGACGCACCCAACCACACGCCAATCACGAAGGGTCCCGGAGCGCGCTGAAGGCGCCGTTGCAGTCGCCCCAGACGAGATCGCCGTCGAGCGTCCAGACGTCGCTCGACACGTGGGCCAATCCGTCGGCCACGGCGTCGTCGTCCGACACGGGCCCTTCGAAGGACCACGTAAACGTCGCGTCTACCGCACCGGGAACGGAGACGGTCGGGAAGGAAAACGTGAGCGCGTCGGCGGCGCCGGAGATCAGGAGGGTGCCGTCGAAGGCACCTTCGGAACAGTTGGGGCCCGTTGCGGTCCAGGAGCCCGTCAGATCCGGCGCTTCCAACGTGCTCGTCGAGGTCTCAACCACGACGTCGGCCGAGCCTGGCCCACAGGCAAGCGCGACTGCGAGTCCGATCGTCACGCGCTCCTCCCCTCCGCCCCATCACCCGTGGACCCGCGCCTCGCCAGCGGGGATAGCAGCCCTCCGTGCCGGCCTTCGACGCTGTGATTGTGCTCGCAGCGGGGGCATCGCGCCGGATGGGGCGTCCCAAGGCCCTGTTGCCTTGGCGCGGCGAGACGTTGTGGGAGGCCCACGCGCGCACCCTGGCCCCCCTGGCGCCCGTCTGGACGGTGCTCGGCGCGGATGCCGAGCGGTTGGCGTTGGAGGTCCCCCCGGGCGTCACGACCGTGTTCAACGCCGCTTGGGCCACGACCTTTCCGCTCGACTCGGTCCAGGTCGCCCTTCGGGCCCTACCGGCGGCCCGGCGGGTGCTCGTCACGCCCATCGATGTGGTTCCGGCGAGCGCCTCGGTGTTGGCGGTCGTGGCGGCTGGCCCCTTGAGCTGCGTTCCGCAGGGACCGGACGGTCGGGACGGTCACCCCGTCGCCATCGGGGGGGCGCGGCTGACGCGGCTGCGGACCTTGGCTGCACGGCGGCTCGACGAGGTGCTGGTGACGGCGCCCCGGCGGCGGGTCGACACGTGTGTGGGCGACGATTTCGACGACGAAGCTGCCTACCTGCGAAGGCTTCACGAGCGGTTGGCCACACGACCTTAGGGCGACCACGGATCTTGGCCCGCTGGCCACGAAGGCATGGGGACCGACCCGCCGGGCGTGGCTCGGTCGCGGACGACCACGAGGGTCTGAGCGTCGGCCGCGAGGCGCACGTCGGCGGGCAGGTCCCGTGAGGGACGGCGCGACACGACGAGGGCCGTGCACTGCCCATGTTCGGCCGCCCGAGCCAGCGACGGCCCCGACCGCATGCCGGCCCCGACCGCCACGACGACCAGGGCGAAGCAGCCTGACCGGAGGGTCTGCTCCGCCGCCCAGCCCACGGCGTCGCGTGCGGGGGGACGGATGACGAGGAAGTGCTCGGGGTCGATCCCGTGGGCCATCGCTGCGGGCGGGTAGAACTCCCCCTCGGCGTCGATCCATGCCACTCCGCACCGACGGCGGGTGATCGCGGCCGCCATCGCCACGGCCATCCGCGTCCGGCCCGTTCCTTCCGCGCCCACCAGCTCGACGACCCCAGGCCGCGGCAGGCCCTCGATGCGGGCATCGAGGGCCTCCACGCCCGACGGAACCCGCGTCCGACGGACGAGCGGCCCCCCCTCCAGGGCTCGAATCCGCTCCCGTAGCGCCGCGACCACTGCCGCTTCGGCCATCCCACCACCCCGAACAGATGTTCAGTGTAGCGTGAGGCGCGCCGAACGTGCGGTCAGGATCTGTCCGCCTGCTACTCCCAGCCGTCGAGCGGGTACTCCGTTCGGTCCTGACGGAAGGCTCACAGGAAACTGGAACCGCCGCAACTCCGTGGGGTCCAGACCCTGGGAGGTCCCCATGTGGTTTCTCGCCTGTGCCCAGCCCGATCCGTTGAGCGGATTCGACGACGACCCCATCCTTTTGGACGTCGACGCCAGCGAGCGCGCCCGTCCGGCCATTTCCCAACCGGTGGCGCGCCTGACGCCCGACGGCGACCCGCTTCAAGACCAAGGATGGGTGCCCGTCGGGGCGGAATACGTCGTCGTCGACCCCTCCGATAGCGTCCGCATTCGCACCCGTGACCGGTTCACCACCACGTTGCTTTGGCTGGATCGCGTCGACCTCTCGCCGGTCGCCGCCCTCACGACGACCGGCCGGACCACCCCGGATCTCACGCCAACGGAGGCGTTCGTCCGCCTTGATGCGGGCCGCGTCGTCACGCCCGTCGATTTCGGTCCGGGGGTGACCCGCGTCGAAGTGGAAACCCAGGACATTTGGGCGGAAGCGTGGTTCCCGGCCGGCCACATCGACGAGGTCTACAGGGCCGAGGATCCCGAGCTCGACGAGGCCGGCGAACCCGTCCGCAATTCCTGGGCTCGAGCGGAAGGCAACGGAATTCGTATCCTCCGCCCCGGCACGGAAGTGTTCGACGCCCCCGGTGGGCGCGTCCTCGCGCGCGTCGCCGAGGGCGAAGACGCCGGATTCTTCCGCGATGCGAGGGAACTTCGCACCGATGGCGACGACGTGCTCGTCCACCTGGAAAGCGCAGGCGTGACCGTCGTCGGCTGGGTCCATGTCGACGACCGGCCACAGAACCTCGAAGGGCGCGGGGTCGGTTGGGGTTGTTCCTGCTGCGGCGGCTGGGGCGCTTTGACAGGTCCGAGAGTGCCCGCCGGAACGCTGCTCTGGCTCGGTGTCGAAGGGACGCTCGTCGGGCGCGCCGAGGCCGACCTCCCGGTGGTCCCGGACGGCGACGGCGGCTGGGTCAGCGTCACCACCGCGTTCGGTACATTCGACGCGTGGGTGCTCGGCGAGGACATCGTCCATGACCCCGACGCGAGATGGGAGGAACTCTGAACGTCAGTCCGTCCAGCCCATGCGCTCCGTAAATGGCCCACCGAAGGCGATGTGCCCTCGCATCGCCAACATGCGCGCTTCCCAATCCGCGAACCGCGGCCACAGCGCGCGCGCCCGTTCCTTGGAGGTCGGGTTCCTTCAGGATGGGGAATTGGACCTGGAATTGAGGAGGCGCGAGGCCAAGAACCAAACGGAACGGGCCAATGTGGCCTATCGCCACGGGGTGACGGCTTGGGTTCCTCGGTTGCAGCGTGAGCTGGAGGCTCTCGGTGGCCGTCCCCATTGGGGGCTAGCGCATTCGCTCTCCAATGCCGTCGACGCCTGGTTCGAATCCTAAGACAATCCTCAACGCGCCAACGTCATGAGGGTCCGCGATATCGTCCGAGGAGTGGACCCCCGCGTTGAGGAGTGCATCAAGTGGAGCGCTCCGACCTTCACGCAAAAGGGAAACATGGCAAGCTTCTTCCCCAAGTCGAAGGAGCAGCCTGATGTTCCATCTCGGTGCGACAATTCCCGGTAAGCACCCGATCCTCGAGGGCGGCGCCGACACCGGCCGGAACACCAAATTTCTGGAGGCTGCGGACATCGAGGCGAAGAGGGCGACGCTCGAGTGGGCGGGCCAGGTGCGACCGGCGAGACGGGGGGTGAGGGCGAGCGGGTGCCTCATCGCCGAAGCGAGACCGCTGCGGTACCGTCTGTCGCGCCGGCCCGCCGTGCCGAGGAGAGCGCGCACTATGGACGTCGAATCCCGACCTGCCGCAACCGCCCTCCCCGACACCGCCCTCGACCACGCCCTCGCCGCCCAGCTCGCAGTCGCCTGGGCGGGTGAAGGCGGCGAGGAGCCCCGGCTCGGCTGGTGGAAGACCTTCATGGTCCACGAGGACGGCGGTCTGGCGCTCTTCGCCGACCTCACGCCCGCCACGCACCGGTGGGTCGTCTTCCAGGGCGCCCGCGAAGCTGCCCGGCGCGCGGACGCTGCACTGCGCAGCCACGACCACGATCCCGAGGGACTCGCGTACGCGCCTGACGCTCACACATGGGTCGCATACGATGGCGCCGCCTTCGCAAAGGTGGGCGCAGACCCCAGCAATCCCGGCGCGGGCCGGGCCTTGGAGCTCCTCCAAGGCGCGTGGTCGACGTTCGACCAGATCGATGCGACGCGAGTCCAGCACTACAAGGTGCGCGCGTCACGCGCCGCCGGTTTGTCACTCCAGTCCATCGACCAACTCAGCAAGGCAGTGATCGTTCACGTGGTGGAGGGGCGCGATCTCGCCGCGCTTGAGACGTTCGGCGACGCGATCGCCGCCGTGACCGCCGACGACCTACGGCGGGCTCACCCAGCCCTGCGGTACGTCCACGGTCACGGCGGTCCTGGGCCCCATCAAAGACCTCGCCCCCCAGTTCGCCACCCGCAAGCTCCCGTTCGAAGTCGTCGACTGGGAGACCGACGCATCGGCCATGCTCAAGGAGGCCGACCCCGCCGCCTACCGTGTGCGCCAAGCGATCATCGACAAGTTCGAACGCAGGTAGCGGACAACTCGGATCGCACTCGCGCGGAAGCTGCGTGGCTAGGGGCGGACTCGAACCGCCGACACTGCGGGTATGAACCGCATGCTCTAACCAACTGAGCTACCCAGCCGAGGCGCCCGGGCACTAGCCGCCGATCGCCGCCGCCGTCAACCGGGCAAGCTCACCAGGACGACGAACGTGACCCCGGTGAGCAGCCCGAGCACGAAGACGAGCGCCCCCCCGGCACAGCGAACCAGCCGGGGGCCGACGCCTTCGGCCCATCCATCCTCGGTAAGGTGGGCCCGCGTACCGAACCAGATGGCCAGCGCACCCGTGCCGACCAGCAGACCGAATGCCACACCGTCCACACCGGCTCCTATGAACAACCGCCGCCGGACACCCACCACCTAGCGCGTATCCCACGTTAGGAGCGCGCCCCTCCGACGAGGCCCCCATGTTCCGACGCAGCTTGTTTGCCCTCGCCCTCGCCCTTCCCTCGGTCGCCGACGCGGCGGACAACCGCCCCGCGCGCCCCGAGTGGACCTACAAGATGGACCCCTTCAGCTTCGACACGAAGGTGTTCGTCTTTCCTTCGGGTCTGCGGATCATGTTCCAGTCCGACCGTTCGGCCCCGGTCGTCCTCGTCCACTCCGTCGTCAACTACGGTACCAAGGACGACCCCGTCGGCAAGGAAGAGACCGCCCACTTCGTCGAGCACCTGTGGTTCCGCAGCAAGCACGGAAGCCTGCCAACGGTCATGGACCTCATCGGCGACATCGGCGCCCGCTTCAATGCGACGACTCGCAACGACTGGACCGACTACCGCACCGTCACGTCCAAGGAGTTCCTGCCGCTGCTCCTGCAAATGGAGTCCCTGCGCCTGACCGAGCCGTACATCGGCGTCACCGAGGAGCAGGTCGACGTCGAGCGCGAAGTCATCCGCAACGAGTGGCGCCGCCGCAACGAACAGAACGTCGCCCTGCTCTTCGACTACCTGTACGACGCCGTCTACCCGGACGACCATCCGTACGGCCGCATGTCGTCGCACGAGTCCATCGACCACATCAAGTTGGCCGACCTCCAGAAGTTCATGGACGACTACTACCGCCCCGAACACACGACGATCTTCGTCGTCGGGGACTTCGACATCCAGGCCGCCAGCAGCATGGCCTTCGAGAACTTCGCCCCGGAATTGTTGCACCCGGACCTCAAGCCGGAACACCTGTTCAAGTACCCGCGCCCGGGCGTCAAGAATCCCGACCCAAATCGGCCAACGGATTGGTACGTCGGCGCCTACGATCCCAAGGGCTTCCCCGAGAAAAAGGAAGTTCTGCGTCTCCAGGACCCCAACACCATTCCGCCGCGCATCACCGACGAGCGCCCGCCGCTTCCGCCCGTCGGCACGACCGAAGTCCAGCGTCGCAAGGCCCCGGTCACCAATCCCTACGTCCTCGTCGGGTTCTCCCTTCCAGGCGGCTTCCGGTCTGACGAGTACAACCACGTCGTTCTCGCGAACGTCGCCTCGAGCTTCGTGACGTCGGGTCTCACCGACGCCATCCGCAACAAGTGGATTGGCGACATCGGCTGCTTCGCTCAGTCGGAAATCGTCAATACGACGTTGATGTGCCTCGCGGAAATCCGCAAGAAGGACAAGGTCGACATGGAGAATGTCGCCAACACGATGATCGACGGCATCGCGCCCATGTGGAACCCGGAACTCCTGCCCTACTACGCCCCTGCGATCAGCCGTGCGCGCCAGGAAACCCTGCGCGACATGTTGTTGAACGTCGACGTCGTCGCCCAGGAATTCGGTGCCCGCGCCGAGGACCTCGTCCCGCACGCCCACTACACCGGAAGCGCCGCCAGCATTTCCGACGCGATGGGCAAGATCATGAATCTCGAAGCCGCGTCGATGAGCAAGATGGCCTACAACTACCTCCAGCGCGACCGCGCCGCGGTCGTCATCGTGGAGCCGTTGGACGACGACGAGATCGACGTCGGCAGCGAGCGGTCCACGTACTCGGGCTCCGGCGCGTCCGACGGCCTGAATCTGACGCCATCCGACGACCTTTCGGCCGTCACCGACGCGCAAATCGCGGCGTCCTACGCTCGCCCGGACTTCTCAGACGCCGTCACGCGCACGCTGCCCAACGGCCTCAAGGTGATCGCGGTTCCCCAGGGTGATGCACCGACGGTCCTGGCGACCCTGATCTTCGGCGGCGGCCAGGTGGCCGAGCCCTGGGGCCTGCACGATTTCGCCAGCTGGTTCACCGAGTCGCAGGGCCACGACCCGCTTCCGATCGCGGCGAGCACGAGCTACTTCGTGACGACGCCGTCGGGCTTCAGCACCGTCGGTGGCGGTTTCGGCGCGCCGATGACGGGCCCCTTCAAGGGGTCCAACTTCTGGACCATGCAAGTCCGCGCTCCGAACCGCAACGTCGATGGCGCCCTGTGGCTCCTCCGGGAAGAAATGGAGACGGCCCACCCGATGATGGCCGGCAAACCCGACTGGATCGACGACCAGCGCAAGGCGCTTCGCGGTGACATTCGCAAGCGTGGCACCGGCGTGTGGGACAGCGTTGACTGGCACGTCACGCGCGCCCAGATGGACCACCTCTACCCCAACAGTCTCCGCAGCCGGACCGATGGCTGGGAAGACATCGAGACCTGGTCGTCCTGGAATGCGGAGACCATCCAGGGCTACCTCAACGAGCACATGCGGCCGAGCAATGCCACGCTGTTGCTCGTCGGCCGCACCGGGTCGCCCGACGAATTGATGAGCACGGTCGAGAAATACCTGGGAGGGTGGAAGGACCCCCAAGGGGCCACCCAGACGAACCACATGGTGCTGCCTACGCCTCCGCCCGCCGCAAACGGGACGAAGATGGTCCTGTTCGATGAGCCGACCCGGACGCAGTCCGAAGTGCGCACGATGTGCCGCCTCAACTACGCAGGCCCCCAAGACGACGCCGCCGTCGGCGTGCTCAGCTCCTTCATGTGGAACCGCGCGTTCAAAATCCTCCGCGTGCAGGAAGGTCTCGCCTACAGCCCCGGCGGAGGCGCCAACGCCCAAGTCGACGGCACCGCAGGCCTGACCTTCTACTCGCTGGCCGTCAACGTCGGCGTCGGCCGCACGATCGAGGTCTTCCAGCAGACGGCCGCTGAATTCGAGTCCGGACAGATCGACCCACTCGAGCTGCGCCTGCACAAGCTCCGCGAGGCGCGCGCCAATGGCGTCAGCATCCAGAGCATCGACCAGGTCACGGAATCCGTCGTCGGCGTCCTCCGAAAGGGTCGCGGCCTCGACGCGATCGAAAAGCAAGGCGAGGAGATTGCGGCCGTCACCGTCGACGATCTGCGCCGCCTGATCAAGGGCTGCACGGCGAACACGATCACGACGATCCAGGGGCCGGTCGACGTCCTCAAGCCGCAGCTCGACGAGCGCGGCTGGTCCTACGAAGTCGCCGAGTGGAAGGGCACAGCGAGCGAGCTGCTCCTCAAGTACGATCCCAAGAGCGCCAAGCTCAAGGAGAAGCTCCGCGTCAAGGACGAGGAGAAGAAGGCCAAAGAAGACGCTAAGAAGGGCGAAGCTCCGAAGAAGGACAGCGCGCTGATGGAAGCGCCCGACCTCGCGGCCCGCTCAGAAGACTGAAGCGCGCCCTCAGCCGCTTTCGCGAAGGGACATTCCCCGCCGCCAAGCGCTGAACAAGCCGATGAGGGTCGGCGGCAAGAACAAGACGGCCCACCCGAGCAACGCCACGGCGTCGGCCGTCGCTTCGGGCACCTTCCAGGCCACCAACGCGCCGGCCACCAACACCTGAAACGTGCCGAGGAAGCCCGGCGCCTGCGGGACCACCGTCGATGCCGCAAGCGTGGCGACGAGCACAAGGACGATACCCGGGTCCAGCGGATGGCCGACGGCCCGCAACGTAGCGTCGAGCGCTATCGCCCAGGTGGCCCACCCGGCCACGCTCCAAAACAGGGCCGCAGCGAGACGGCGCAACTTGCCGACGGGCGCGAGGGCCGAGGTGAGCTCGTCGAACCGCGCCAGCGCCCAGTGACGGAAGCGACGCGAGGGCGACAGGCGCATCAACCGCACGGCCACGCCCCTCGCCCCGCGCGTCCCAAGCGCCAGCAGGACGCCGAGCGCACCGACAGCCAGGCTTCCGAGCGGAATCGCAAGCGCGGCGACCTGGGGCGACGTGCCGGGAGGCGCCAGGGCGAGCCCGGCCGCCAACACCGCGATCACCGCGAAGACGTCGCACAGCAACTCTGGCAGAAGCGCGAAAAACAGCGGCGGTAGCGCCGCCCCACCGTCCCTGGCCACGAGCAGCGGCCGAAGGACGTTGCCAGCGCGCAAGGGCAAGAGCGTGTTGCCCGCCGCCAGGATCGCATTGGAGTCCCACCAGAGCATCGTCGATGGCCGCGGCGTGAGGTGCCCTACAAGCACGGCGTAGCGTGCGGCGTGGGTGCCGACGGAGCCCGCCATGACGGCGACGGCCAACGCCATCCAGGCCGGGTCCGCTGTCGCCATCACCGCGGTCACGGCGACCCAATCGACCCCCCACGCGAACGCTCCGGCGGCGACCACGCCCACCGCCAGTCCTAGGCGCGCTTGCACACGCCCTGTCGTCGTTGCCCTCATCGCAGGCGCGGACTAACCCCGCGGCCCGCTGGGAGCGGTCGTGGACTACGACGTCGTCGGGCTCGGAAACCCGCTCATGGACGCGCTGACGGTAGTCGACGACGACCATGCCGTCATTCGCGACCTTGGATTGACCCGCGGCACGATGTGCTTGGTCGACGCACCCGAGTGGCAACAGGCCTATGAGCGCGTCCGCCGCAACCGGGTCACCCTGGACGCCGGCGGCAGCTGCGCGAACACGCTCGCCACGGTGGGTCGCCTCGGCGGCCGCGCCCTCTTCTGCGGGCAGGTCGGCGACGACCAGATGGGACACGCCTACGCCGCCCAGCTGGCGGAGGCGAACGGTGGCCATGCGCTGCATTTCAGTCGCGACTTGGCCACCGGCAAGTGCCTGAGCATCATCAGCCCGGTCGACGCCGAACGAACGATGATGACCCACCTCGGGGCCGCCATCCGGCTCGCCGCCCTCCCTGAGGCCTTCCGCACCGCGCTCACCCGAGCCCGAATCGCCCACTTCACGGGCTACGAACTGCTCGACGACGTCATGTCCGCTCGGGTCTTCGAAGCCGGCATCTCGGCAGCCGACGCCGGCGCCATCGTGAGCTTCGACGCCGCCGACCCCTTTGTGGTCTCAGCCGCTCGGGACCGGATGTGGGAGTTCCTCCGCCGCACGACGTCCGTCCTCTTCCTCAATGCCGACGAAGCGCGCGGGCTCGTTGGCGAAGACCCACACGACGCTGTGCTCCGCATCGCGGACACCCTGAAACCCAAGGTCGTCGTCGTCAAGATGGGCAGCAAGGGCAGCCTCGTCTGGAGCGCCGGCGAAGTGCACCACATCACCGCGGAGCGCGTGGCTGCGGTGGACACGACCGGCGCGGGCGACAGCTACGCCGCCGGCTTCCTCTTCGGCCTCGCCCGCGACTGGCCCGTTCTGCATTGCGCGGCCCTTGGCAACGCCGTCGCGGCCCTCACGGTCGCGCAGGTGGGCGCGACATTCAAGGACCGACAGGCCCTTGCGGAGCGGGCGCGATCCAGCGCCCCATGACGGCGGCCGGCCACCCACCTTTGCGTGGGTCGGCGCCGCCGGTGACGACCCCTTCGGAGGTCCGCGCGACGGCCTGAACGCACGCGTAGTGGTCGCGCCGAACGATCCGGTGACCCCGCGCCGCCAGCGCCGCGTCCACGTCGCTTGGGAAGGCCAGCTCCAACACCACCTCGGCGGGCAACCACTGGTGGTGAAATCGCGGTCGAGCCACCGCCTCTTGGGGATCGAGGCCCGACACCATGCCGATCAAGACCTGCGCGACGGCCGACGGGATCTGGGCACCGCCCGACGCCCCGACGGCGTAGCGGACGACGCCATCGTCCCCCAACGCCAACGTCGGCGTCATCGACGAAAGCGGCCGCGTCCCCGGCGCGATCGCGTTCGCGGCCGACCCCACGAGACCGTACGCGTTGGGGACGCCGGGCGCGACTGCGAAATCGTCCATCTGGTTGTTGAGGATGATTCCGGTTCCATCAGGCACAATCCCAGACCCGAAACCGGTGTTGATCGTCGTCGTCAGCGCCACGGCCCCCCCGTCCTGGTCGATGACGGAGATGTGCTGGGTGCCGGCATCCTTGGGGGGTTCCACAGGCAGGCCGTAGGCGGACGTCTCCAGCGTCGAAGGGCCAAGCGCCGCCGCGACTGCCGCGACGCGCGCGTCATCCGTGAGGCGGTCAACGGGGACATCCACATGATCAGGATCGCCAAGGTACCGAGCACGGTCGGCGTAAGTGTGCTGAAATGCCTCGATGAGGGCATGGTAGGCGCCGGAGCCGTCAATATCGCCGGCGATGCTCCTTTCCGTCGCTCGCAGCGACGTAGAAAGCACGGTTCCGCCTGAGGAGGGCGGCGGCGCCGTCAGTACCGTGAGACCCCGCCAACGAAAGCGAAGGGGCTCGCGCGCGACGGGCCGGACCGAGGCCAGGTCGCCCGCGGTCAACCGGCCTCCGGACGCTTGAACGGCCAGAACGATGGCGGCTGCGCCGTCGCCGACGTGGAGGTCTTCCCCCTCCGAGGCTGCCCAGCGGCGCAAGGTCCGTGCAAGATCGCGCTGCCGGACGCGGACGTTGCGATCCGCAAGCGCGCCGTCCACCGTAAACCGCGCGCGAATCGCGTCGAAGGTCGTCTTTCGGAGTTGCTCGAGCGTGAACTCGGCCGGCAGGTGGCCCCGTTCGGCGAGCGAGATCGCAGGCGCGGCGACCTTGGCAAATCCCATCCTGCCACGCTCTCGCAAGAGGGTCGCCAGCCCGCGGCTCTCCATGGGTACAGCGACGGCGAGGCCTCCCCGCCGAGTTCGCTCAGGATCCTCACGGTAGACGGCTGGATCGGTGGCGCCAGGCGCGACCTCCCGAAAATCGAGAAAGCCGCTGGCCCCATCCACGTGCCACGTCGCAAAGCCTCCGCCGCCAAGGCCGCTTGCGCTTGGCTGTACGACACCGGCCGCAAGGGCGGCCGCCACGACAGCGTCGACCGCGTTCCCGCCTTCGCCAAGGAGCTGGGCGCCTGCTCGGGACGCCTCGGCGTGGTCGGCCGCGACGACACCCGCCCCTCTCTCCGGCGGAGGTGCAGCCCCGAACGCGACCCCGATCGCCACCAGCCCCACAACGTATCGCATGCCACCCCCGTTCCCCCACCCTGACCTGCCTCCGCCGAACGGGCTACACGCCGCCGACGGAGGCGTCGTGGAGCATTCGCTCGGCTACAGTACCGACAAGCGCACCCGAAGCGAGAACCAAGACAATCACGGCGTCTTCCGGTTCCCCCGCTTCACCGCCGCGATTGTTTGCGACGGAATGGGTGGCCATGTCGGGGGGGCCTACGCAGCCGCGCTTGCGGTGCGAACCCTGCACCAAGCGCTGTCAGAGGCTGGCGATTCGCCGTTGCCTCAGCTGCTTGAGGCGGCACTTCAGAAGACGAATACCGCCATTTACGAAGCGGCCCGCAAGAACCATCGCCTCGCTGGCATGGGCACCACCGCCGTCGTCGTGCTGGTCACGGAGTCCGAGGCCTACGTCGCCCACGTTGGCGACAGCCGCGCCTACGTCATCTCGCGCGGCGAAGCGCGGGCGCTGACGCGCGACCACACGATGGTCAACCTGTTCGTGGATGCCGAACTGCTCACGCCGGAAGACGCGGCCACACATCCCGAAGCGCACGTGCTTTCGCGTTCGTTGGGCATGGAGCGCAGCGTCGACGTCGAGTTGGGGGCCGCCGTTCCCATCGAGCGCGGCGACACGGTCCTCCTGTGCAGCGACGGCGTCCACGGCGTCGTCACCGACTGGGAGTTCGCGAACATCGCTTGGGGCAAGCCCAACGACGCGGTCGCGCAGGTCCTCCGGATCGTTGAGGCGCGCGAAGGCGACGACAACGCGACCGCCGTCGCAATCTACGCGGGCCCGTCGAGCGAGAACGTCTCCCAGACCGACATTCCGGACCCTGGCCAAGGCGACGAGGGCATTCCGCGGCCCCTGTCCCCGACCCCCCTTCCCGAGCCAATTCGCCAGCAGCCGATGGCGCTCGGGACAGAAGCGAAGGAGCCCGAGACAGAACGCCAAAGCAAGGTCCCGAATCCGACACCTCACCCCGGCGAGGCTCGCCCCGAGCCGATGCCGCCCCCGCGGCCCATCCGCCTCACGCCCACGGCGCAGCAGGTGCAACGCAGCGCCGCTCCGTCGTCTCCGCCCAAAGTCAAGCTCGACAAGCCATCGGCCTCGCGGTCGCTCGTCGTCGGCGGCTTCGCCCTCGCCGTCGCCCTGTTGCTCTGCCTTGGCGTGGTGACGACCATTCTGCGCCGCGCCCCGACTCCGGCCGGCCCCGATGAGGGGGCCGACAGTCGTGCCCAAATCGTCGTCACCGGCGCCGAAGGCCTCGTCCCCGCGGGTAGCCAGGGTGAGCAAGTCGACGCCGTCGACGCCCCACCCCCAGGCGAGATTCCGGTCGCACTCGCCTTCTCACCCGAAATTCCGGCATCTCCGCGGCGGCTTCCTCACCGCGCCGTCGAGTACACGCAGCCCCCACCTGGCGGCGCCGTCCAATGGAATGCCGTCCAAGCCGCGCGCAACCGCAACTGCCCCAAGGCGCTCGAAACGGTGCGCGAGGGCATGCGTCAATCCGTGGACTACGCCCAGCTGTACACGCAGGCGTGGAACTGCTTCAATGACTCTCATGCCATCCCGCTCGCCGCGTCCGAGGCCCGCACCTGGGAAGACTTCGCATTCATTGCCCACCACTTCGAGGGCAGCCCCGAGCAGCGCGCTCAGGTGGAGACCGAAGCAGCGAAGGAACTCCCGCTGTGGGCCCGTCCCGCAGTCGGTGGCGTCGAGTACCGCATCGAGGCGTGGGCCGGAAGCAACGAACACGACCTGATCATCGAGTCCATGTCTGACCTCATCGGCGAGCCGAAGGTGGCAGACGACCTGGCCCGCGACCTGTTGTTGGAGGCGTACGCCGCCGCCGGCCTGAGCCAGGTCGAGGCCCCCAACGAGCGCGTGATCGACTGGTGGGCACGTCGCGTCTACGTGCTGACGAGGGCCATGCAAGGCCGCGCGGGCCGCATCGTCGAACAGCACCGGTCCGACGTCGTGCCGACGCTTCGCGCGCTGCTCCTGCAGGCGACGACCCCGAAAGTTGTGGACCCGACGGCCGTTGTCGCCCCAACCGACGGCTCGGCTCCCAACGATGGGCTCCCCGAGCAGGTCGCGCTCGCCCAGGCCGTCGCGCTCGGCGCACCGATGCCCGATACGAAGGCCGAAGCCGCTGCCAAGGTCAAGACCACCGCCGTCGCCCGTCCCCGCGAACCGGCCCCTTCGGACCTGCCGATGCCGGTCAAGGTCCACCGGGTCAGGGCACCCGTCATTCAGTCGGAGTGACGCCCGCTTCGGCGAGAACAATCGCCGACGCCCAACCGTCGAAGTAGCGCCGCCGTCCGCGCCAGCGTCCGACCGTCCGGACGCCGAGGACGCCTCCGCACCACCGGACCCAACCGCCGCTCCAGCGCACGTCGTAGCCGTGACTGACGGGCACGATGCGCCCCCCGACCGCGCGTGCGATCAACAAGATCTCCGACCAGTGCTGTTGGGCCACGGCCGCACGTTCGGCCGCACTCGACCACAAGACGCACCAAAGGGCCGCAACCGCAAAGGGGATGCCAGTGGCCACCGAAATCAGCCACTCCGGAGTGATCTGAGACGCTACCCCTCGGCGATCATCGCCCCCTCCCCCACAGCCAGGGTCGCCCCTTCACGGGCAACCACGATGCGTGGACCCTGCTGTCCCGCGTAGCGGGCAGCGAGGGCATCGATGTCATCGTCGGTGGCGTCTGGATGATGGTGGAAGAGAACGAGCGTCCCCACCCCGGCCTCACGGCACAACGCCATGGCGTACTCCGGGTAGGAGTGCCCCCACGTCATCTTGTCCAGGTACTCCCTGCGCTCGAACATCGTGTCGTAGACGACCGCGTTGCAGCCGCGCAGAAACTCGACGATTCGCGCCTCCGCTC
The DNA here is from genome assembly GCA_005776945.1 of Pseudomonadota bacterium. Classification (GTDB taxonomy): domain Bacteria; phylum Myxococcota_A; class UBA796; order UBA796; genus SXOB01. The sequence continues at coordinate 77,175 of SXOB01000028.1, read as the reverse complement.
GGGTCGCAGGCTGGCCGACCGAGAGCCCTTCGTCTGGACGGGCGAAGGGCCCCGTGTCCGTGACATAGGCCGCAGAGTGCGTGCCGTCGCTGACGCGGTAGCCAAGCGAGCCACCTGGGTGCTGGAGCACGGCGCTTTCGACGGTCCACCCATCGACTTCCGCCCGACGACGCGCCCGTGTGGCCTCGATGGCGACCGACGACGGGAGATCGGCGAGGCGGACGGGGTGGAGGATGCCGTCGAGGTACCGGGCCAGCTTGCTACGAGCTTGATCATTCGTGTAGGCGGGCACATGAACGGTGACTTGGTACCCCGGCGTGTAGATCGGCAGGAAGAACGGGAAGCCGAACAGATGGTCCATGTGGAAATGCGAGAACCACACGTGCAACGCGCGGCCGGGTCGGCGAACGAGGTCTGCGCCGGCCGGTCGGGCACCCGTGCCGCAGTCGAAGAGCATTGGGGGCAACGCGCCGGACCGGACCTCCACGCAGCTGCTGTTGCCGCCCCAGCGGGCCGTGTGGGCTCCCGCCGTAGGAATCGAGCCGCGTACGCCCCAGAAGGTCAGTTCCACTGAGCCGACTCCCGCGAGAACCGATGGCGCGCGGTAGAGGATTCGAACCTCTGACCTTTGGCTCCGGAGGCCAACGCTCTATCCAGCTGAGCTAACCGCGCGTGGACCCGGTTTGGGACGCCCGTGCCTAATGCCGGCCCCCCTCGTGTCAACCCTCGCCCGCCATCCAGCGGCGCACCGCGGGCAGGTCTTCGGACGCCCACGTGGACGCTGTTCGCCGCGCGGCAAACTGGCGGTAGGCGGCGCCAACGATCCAACTGATCTCGGTCAGCAGGTGCATTCGATCCCAAAGGACTTCAGCGCCGCCATCCGCGACAACGACGGGCAGCTTGACCGCCGCGAAGTGCAATTCAGGGCCCTTGAGCGTGATCATGAACTCGCGGTCGTCGCGCCGGACACCCACGCGGAGTTCCGCGACCCACTTGCCGCCGGCCAGCGCCGCACGGGCTTCCAGCGTCGCACTCGGGCTGTCGCCCGTCATCAGGGCGGCCACCCTCGTCTCGTCGCGGTGGCGAAAGGCCAGACGCTCGTCGACCCAGATGTCCACGACGCCGACGGGGTCCCCGAGGTCAAACCGTGCAGCATTCATCTCGGACTTCCACCACAACCAGGTGGCGAACTCGTGGGCCAGGTGGCCCGGTGCGGGAAGGCCCTGGCTCACGAGGCACCTCCCAACTCGCCGGGAGCGGTCGCCATCAGCCGTTCGACGTCGGCCGTCGAGGTGAGGAAGTCAAGCGGCGACCAGGGCACGAGCGTCCGTTGAAAGGTACGCAGGAAGCGCTTGCGGAAGCGGTCGGCGACGCTGTCGGACAAGCTGTGCAGCCACACCGTCCCGGTGCTGAGCTCCCACGCCGCCTCGGTGACCGCCACGGTGGGCAGCGCGCGGGCGTACCACTCGTCTTCAAGCGCATCCTTGAGTTCCGTCCGCACCGAAGCGGGGCAGCTCTCCGTCCCCCGGTCCACGCACCAAGCCTCACAACGACGGTTGAGCGTCGCGGTGAACAGCTTGGCGGGAAGGCGCTTCTTGTCCACGCGAAGCGCAAAGATCAGCCAATCGTCGAACTGCCAGCGGTTCAGGTCGTCGAAGCGGTTCGCGAGCAGGTCGCCGACGAGCACCCAGCCCTCGACCTCTTCGCCGCCCCGCGGCGTCGGCGACTCTGGGAACGCATGTTCGGACAACGCCGGCCCGAAGGTCGAACGCCAGTCCGACGGCAACTCGCCATCGACCCGGAAACGGCGCACGGTCATTGCGCCTGTCAGAATTCCCACATCACACCTTGAGGGTTGAGGTCAGATCACAGTTCGGAGGCAGCCGAAAAGCCTCGGACGGCGTGACGGAGCACGCCGATGGGCGCGTCATTCTTCAGCGTCATGCCGAACTCGAAACGCGAAAACCACGTGACGCGGCCCCGCAAAAGTTCGCCATCCACAAACCACACACCCACCTCTTCCTCAGCCGCAAACGCATCGAAGAGGCGCTGATCCTTGAGCGGGTACCGGTGCTGGGGCTTGGTCGGCACCTCGGGGGGATCCGCGGCCCGCGCCTTGTCGGTCCGGGTCGCCTTGCGGACCCGCCTCAGCTCGCCCGCGTCGTGGACGTACTTGATGTCCATCTTGCGTACGATGCCCTCGCCGCCGCCTTCCCAACGCATCGTGATGTCGTAGGGCCCCACGGCGAGTGCCACGCCCGTGGGTCGGGCGCCCCCGACCTGAGCAAGGCCAAGGTGGGCCCCCACGACCATGGACGTGCGCGCCCGATCGGTCGTGCGCATCTGGGCGAAGCGCCTGCGGGCCAGCACGGCCTCGAGCGACAAGTGACCATGCGCAATTTGCGCAGCCACGCTTCGGGCCAACTCGTGGCGTGCCATGAGCGTTTCTGTGCGCTCCGCCCGCGCCATTCTCGCGATGGCGTCCTCGAAGCTCAGCGCCTCGCGAGCGACCGCCATCGCAAGTTGAAAGGGCATGCCATCGCGATGAAGCGCTTCCGCCTGATCTCGCACCTGCGGGCTCACACCAGCATTCTTTCGCGACGGGGCACGGGCTGCCAAGGGACACCGGCTGAACGCCCCCGTTAACCCGGCCCGCGCCCTCCGCTTACTCCAGCGCCTTGAGCAGGTCGGCCACCAAGGCGACGACGTCGTCGGCGCCGGACGCAATTCGTAGTCCCCGCCCGACCTCGGCCTCTGCGCCGCGCAGCAAGACCACCACGCCGCTGCCATCGTCAGCGCTGCCGTCGGTCAGCACGATTCGACGGTCGAGCAATGCGCGGAGCCCGCGCAATTCCGAAACCGTGGCCCCAACCACGCGGAGGCGGCGGTAGCCTGCGAGGAGAAGCTGTTCGCTGAGCGCCGCCCCCACAGCGCGGTCGTCGCTAGCGGGTCGATCGGAAACCGAGGCAACAGGGCCGACGGCGGGCGTCAATGCTCCGACCCTCCGATCCAACTCCGCCCGAAGCAACGCCCGGTCCGTCTCGAGAGCCTCGAGGGCCAGGTGGGTCGCTCTGGCGTTCGCCAACAGCGCCGTGACTTCGCCGCGGAGTGCGACGACCTCGGCCCGTAGTGTCGCCATTTCGTCGTCCGCCACAGGCGACGCCGGCGATGGCCGGGGCGCTACGCCGACGGGCGCCGAGACGGGGGAGGTGCGTCGGGGCTGGGCGACCGGCGCACGCTTCGCCCCACCCTTGAGCGGTGCGACGCCTGGAACAAGGGCCGCCATGAGGTCTCCGGACGGGGGCGGCGGCGGCGCCGGCGCGCGGACCGGCAAGTCCGGAGGTCGTCGGGGCGTCCCCCCGCGTCGAGCGGCTTCCGAAAATGCGCGACGGAGCGCAGCAGCAGCGTCGTCGGCCACCTGATCCTGTGGCCCCTTGTACCTCGGCCAACCGAGGCCCTGAAGGCGCGCCACGACGTCGGACACCTCCGCGCCCACCTCGCTCGCGAGCTTGTGCAATCGAATGCTCACGGACCGAATGCCCCCTGCGCGGCCAGTTGGGCCATTGCCCCCTCGTCATAGCCGAGGTCCGACAGAATCGCGTCGCGATCGGCCCCCAATTCAGGAGGGGCGCGATGGTCGAAGCGCGACGTCCGCGTCACGAGCGCCGGAGTCGGCAACGGAATCCGCCCAAGCCGATCGTGGGTCACGGTGACATTCGCTACCGCGGGGTGATTCACAGCGGCTTCGACGTTGAGCACGGCGCCGGCCGGGACACCCGCCGCAGCCAAGCGCTGATCTGCCGCGGCCACCGTCAGCGGAGCAAGGACCGAAGCGATGGCGCTGTCCACGGCTTCGCGTGCCGCGACCCGGCCGCGATTCGTCCGCCAGGCAGGAACGTCTTCGAGGCCAAGGGCGACGCGCAGCCGCGCCCACATCCGGTCGTTGCCGCAGGCGACGACGACGTGCCCGTCCACACAGGAAAACACATCGTAGGGAACGAGCCCGCGATGGGCGTTGCCACGCTGCGTCTCCGACTCCCCGGTCAGCATCTGACGGGTCCCATGGTAGACGAGCGACGCCACTTGCGCCGCCATCATGTTGACGACGATTCGCTGGCCGCGGCCCGTCCGTTCGCGATCGAAGAGGCCCGCCGTCATCGCCTGAGCTGCCAACAGGCCCGCCACGAGGTCGGCCACCGGCGCCCCACTCCTCAGCGGAGGGTCTCCGGGGCGACCCGTGAACGACATCGCGCCGCCCGCCGCCTGAAGCACCATGTCGTAGCCTGGGCGGTCGGCCAAGGGACCCGCGTCGCCGAACGCGTGGATGGCGACATAGATCAGCCGCGGGTGCGCCTTCTCCAGCCCCGCCCAGTCCAGCCCCAGGCGCGCGGCCACGCCGGGCCGGAAGTTCTCCAACACGACGTCTGACGACGCAACCAGGCGTTGGAGCACCGACTGGCCCGCCTCGGTCGTCAAATCGAGAACGATGGACCGCTTGTTGCGATTGACGGAGAGGAAGTACGTGGAGACACCGTCCACAGCGGGCTCGAACGCGCGCGTCTCGTCGCCACCCGGCGGCTCCACTTTGATGACGTCCGCGCCCTGGTCGGCGAGGATCTGGGTCGCCCATGGCCCGGCGAGGACCCGTCCGAGGTCCAGAATGCGGACCCCCTGCAACTCAGCGCCAGTCGACGCGCGCAGGGATCAGCGCGGCGGCACCGTCGGCCAGGATGCGCTCCATCAACGCGACATCCCGAAGGACCTCGACCCCGACCTTTGGCAGCCCGACGTCGACCTGTACGTTGGCGACGTCGAACTCCTCGGCCAACGCCTCAAAGAAGGTCTTTGGTACGGGCAAGTCGCGGACGCCGTGGTCCGACCCCAGGCCGCCCAATTCCGCGGCCTTCGCGATGGCGACGTCGAGACCGCCGAGTTCGTCGACCAGCTTCCGCTCCAGGGCCTGCTCTCCCGTCCAAACGCGACCCTGGGCCAACTCATGGACCGCAGCGCGATCGAGCTTTCGCCCCTCGCCGACGCGGTCGAGGAACAGGTCGTAGAAGTCCTGGAGGAAGGTCCTGAAGGCCACCCGGCCCGGTTCGGAAAACGAGGCGCCGGTCGAGAACAGGTCTGCGACGGCACCGCGCTGGTACGCATGGCGCGTCATGCCGAGCTTCTCCCAGGTGCCCCCGAGGTTCAGCTTGCCACCAAAGACCCCGATCGAGCCCGTCAACGTGCCCGGTTGGGCCACGATCCAGTCCGCCGGCGCCGCGATGTAGTACCCGCCGCTTGCGGCGTAGTCGCCCATCGACACGACCACGGGTTTGCCCGCCGCCTGCACGAGCGCGATTTCGCGCCACATCATGTCAGAGGCCAATCCGCTGCCGCCAGGGCTGTCGACCCGGAGGACGACGGCCGCGATGTCGTCGTCCCTGCGAACCTGGCGCATCCAGCCAGCGAAGTCCCGATCGGCGAGCACCGAATTGCCGAACAATCCGCCCTCGGACTCGCCGGAGACGATGGGGCCCGCCGCGTAGACGACGGCGACCGAAGGCCCACCCGAGCGCGCATCCCGCAGGTCGTCCACGTATGACTTGATCTTCGTCTTCTTGACGCGGGCGACGGTGTCGGCCTCCTCTTCCTCGCCCTCATCGCTGTCCGTGGGTGCGGGCTGCGACGCCATCACGCGCTCGGCGAAGTCGTCGTCGCCGGCTGCCCCCAACGAGCGTTCGACCTGGTCTCTCCATGCGAGCGCATCGACCCAGCCCTGATCCAAAGCGCCGCGGGCGGACAGGGCGGGCGCGTCGATTCGCTCCCGAACGACGCCAACGTCGATGCCGCGACCGGCCGCCATCCCCGAAACGGCCTGCCCGAACAGCGAGTCGAACATCGCGTCGAACGCCATCGAGGCCGCCTCGGAGGGGCCCGACCGCTCCAGCGGTTCGACGGCACTCTTGAAGTCGCCAACGTGCTCGAATTGAGCGACCGCCCCAATCTTCTCCAACGTTCCCGCGTAGTACGTCAGTTCGGCATTCATGCCTGTGACGAGCGCGATGCCGGCCGGCGCGAGGACGACCCGCTTGCACGCCGACGCCAAGTAGTAGTCCATGAAATCGTAGGTCTCGGCGAACGCGACGCACGGCTTGCCGGTCTCGCCGAAGGCCGTGACAGCGGATCGGATTTCTTGGACGGTCGCAAAGCCCATCGAGGGGTCCATGAGGTCGAGGTAGAGCCCCTCGATGCGTTCGTCTGTGGCCGCCTCACGGATGCCCCACGCAATGTCCGTGGCCAGCAGCGGACGGTCCGCCGGGTCGAAAATGGGTCCGCCAGCGTTCGGCGTCGTCGGCAGGCCACCCTCGAGGCGCACATGGAGGAAGCTGCCCTGAGGAACCTCGGCCTCCTGATTCGCTTGAACGGCCCACACGGCGGCCCCACCGAGGGCCACAATCGAGACGGCGCCCATCGCCGTCAGCATCATCAGCGCCCGGCGCGTCTCACGGTTGCCACGCGGCGCAGATTCCTTGGCCATGGACCTTCCCCTGTCCGCCTCCTATTGCCACCGACAACGTCGCCGGCAAGCTCCCGACGGACGTCCCACCCTCGCTCAGGCTGCGCTCGACCGATCCGTAGGGCCGATCCGTGCCAGAATTTCGTCGACGGACACCCGACTCGCGGCTGCGCGGCTGATCGCCCTCGCGACACGGGGCCGGGCCACGTGCTCGAATCCCCGATCGACGGCGTACAACTCGTTGCGGACGACGGGCAGGTCGTGGTTGGACAGCACGACCCGCGCCCCAGCGAGGCCCGCGCGGCGCGCCGCTTCCGCGAGGCGAATGTGCTCCGCTCGCCCAAAGGGAAGGCGGCAATAGCCCGTGAATGACGCCGTCTCCGTCAACGGGACGTAGGGCGGATCGCAGTAGATCATGTCGCCTTCGCCGACGCCGCGCATGAGATCGCCGAAGTCCATCGTCGTCAGCTCCACGCCCTGGAGCAGCTCCGAGGCTTGCCGCACGTGCTCGGCAGTAGGCAGGCTCAGGGTGACGTAAGAGCCGCGCGGCACGTTGAACTCGCCCTTGCGATTCTCCCGGTACAAGCCGTTGAACGCCGCGCGGTTGAGCCACATAAATCTCGCGGCGTGTTTCGGTCCCGTCGTCGGCCCCTCGTTGTAGGCCTCCCGGACACGGGCAAACACGTCGGGCCAGGTCGGCCCGGCGGGCAGCTCGCCAAGCGCCGAAAGGACGGCGTCGGGTTGGTCGCGCACGGCGATGTGCACGGCGATGAGCTTGTCGTTGGCGTCGCCCAAGCGCGCACGCCCCACGAAGCCACTGGCCCGCAAGGCCAGAAAGACCGCGCCCGAACCAAGAAAGGGCTCGACCCAGGTCCCCTGACACGGGCCGCCGAACGCCTTCGCGATCTCGGGGACGAGCCGGTGTTTGCCGCCGGCCCATTTCAACAGAGGACGCAACACCCCTCCGAAAGCTCTGCACGAAGTAACCGCTAGGGATCCGCGGGCAACGCCGCAGATCCTGAGATCAGCTATACGGACGAAAGTGATCTTTCGAACGATACAATCGCCGCGGGGCGAAGCCGGGACCGTCCGGCCGTGGCGGCCCCCGCGTCTCCCGAGGTAGACCGCCACCCTCCCGAGGACGTCATGAAGCGCCAGTGGTGGCTTGTTGGTGCCGGTGTCGTGGCCATCGTCGCCGCGATCGCGCTCTTCCCCAGCCCGGACACCGGAGGCGCCGTCGACGGCCCCACCGCGACCGAGCGCAAGCCCCGGAAGCCGGGCGAACCGATCGTTCGGCCGGGCGCCGAAAAAGTGCGCCGCGAATTCGACCCTGCGACGGCCCTTGGCCCGCACCCCGCAGCCGCCGAAGCGATGCGCGCGATGAACACGCCGGAGGCCGTCTACGCTGGCCGGCTGACAGGTCCGCTCGCGATGACGCGACGCGCCATCGTGCTCGCTGAACGCCCCGAGCTCACGCCGCTGGCCGACGAGAGCCTCACGCTGATGAACGACCTTCGAGCCCTTCGTCGCGACCCCACGGCCGGCGATTTCCCGATCCTCGAAGAGCGGATCAAGGGCTGGGTGGCGAAGGTGCGCGCAAGCCCGGCCATGGAGCTGAAAGAAGCGGTCGATGCCGTCGATCGCATCGATGCGTACCTCGTCGAGTACCACACGAATCCCCAGTTGCCCCAGTTGCCAGCGAACCTCCCGGGACCGCCGCCGCCGGAGGCTCTCGCAGCCCAGGAGGCCGCCCGCGCCGCGGCCGCTGCGCGAGACGAAGCCGACGCCCCCGCCGCAGGCGGAGAGTGACCATGCGGCGCACGTTCATCCTTGGCGGCGCCATCACGCCGTTCATCGGCAAGCGTCACCCCGATTTCGTCTGGGAGAAACACCCCGACTTCGGCAAGCGCGAAAACCCGACGCTCGAAGACACCATCACCTCGGCCGTCCTCGGCGCCCTCGAGGCCACCTCCTGCCCCGCCGACCTCGTCGAAAAGGCGTGGATCGGCAATTTCGTGGGAGAGCTCTTCTGTGGACAGGGGCACCTCGGTGCCGCAGTCGTCGGAGCCCATGAGGGCCTCCGCTACAAACCCGTGATGCGCGTCGAGGCCGCGTGTGCGTCGGGCGGCTTGGCCGTGGCCAGTGCCCACGAGTCCATCCAAGCTGGCACAGACATCGCCTTGGCCGTCGGCGCCGAAGTTCAGACCACCGCATCGGCCCGGACCGGCGGCGACTACCTGGCCCGGGCCAGCCACTACCGCCGTCAACGCGCGATCGACGACTTCACGTTCCCTGCCCTCTTCGCGAGGCGCGTCAAAGCACTGCGCGAGAAGGGGCTGCTCACTGACGAGGACCTCGGACGCGTCAGCGTCAAGGCCTACGCCAACGCCAACCGCAACCCGCTCGCCCACATGCGCGCGGTCAAGATGGACCTGGAGACGGCCGGCAGCGTCAACCCGAAGAACGCCGCCTTCCTGTCCAACGCTGAGTTGCAGCCCTACATGAAGATGTCCGACTGCTCCCAGGTGTCCGACGGGGGCGCCGCGGCGCTGATTGTCAGCGAAGCGGGCCTACGTAAGCTCGGGCGCTCGCCGTCCGACGCCATCGAAATCACGTCGCTCGCCCTGTGCACCGGCGACCTGTACCGCGACGGCGACCCGACCCGTCTGGAGACGTCGGCCACCGCAACCGCCCGCGCCTACGCCGCCGCCGGCTTGAAGCCCGCCGACATCGACGTCGCCGAAGTCCACGACTGCTTCACCGTCACCGAACTGTTGATGATGGAGGCCGCTGGCTTTTGTGACGTCGGCCAAAGCGCGGCGATGGTGCGGGAAGGCCGGACGTCGCTGACAGGCGACAAGCCGATCAACACCGGCGGCGGCCTCGTCGGCTTTGGCCACCCCGTCGGCGCTTCGGGTGTCAAGCAGGTGCTCGAGATCTGGCGACAGATGAAGGGCCATTGCGGCGACTACCAGCTTGCAAAGCGGCCGTCGGTCGGCCTCACGGTCAACATGGGCGGCGACGACAAGACCGTCGTCGCGGCGACCTTCCGCAACCTCTGACCGCCGGCGGCAATGCGCCAAATCCGCCCCGCCGCCACCTACGCTCAGTGGGCCGGCAGGCTGCCCACCGTGAGCGGCTTGAACACAATCTGTCCCGCCGAGACATTGCTCAGCGCGGTGTTCATGCCCGACAACTGGTCGGCCGTCGTCCCGACGAGGCCGGCCACGCCAAGCAGGTAGACGCCGTCGGTCGCCAGATCCGCCCCCGGCACGAGGAGCGACGCCACCTCGTAGTTGCCTGACGCTTCGTACACCTCCTCGATCGTCTGGGGCTCGTTGCTCCAAACGAGCGCACCGTTGCTGTCCAACAGGACGCCGAGCGCCGACGTGAACCCCTGTCCGGTCAGGTCGATCTCGAGGTCCGCGCCAGGCACGTGCAGGTCGGGCACGGTGAACGTCGCTCTGGCGGGCAGGACGACGTCGGCAACGGCCGGATCCGTCTCGGGTACCGCGATCGAAACTGTCCACGAAGCGCCTGGCGTATACGTAAGGCCCGCCGACGGTTCGATGAGGTAGGACCCATCGCCCGCGTCGGTGGCGGCGACCCCGCCGACGCTGACCGTGCCGCCGGTCACCGGCGCGTTCGCAAGATCCGCAGCGCTCTTGGCGTCCGCGAGAAAGACGGTCGCCCCGGTCCCCGGCGCGTACGCCGACCCCTCGAGCAACGCGGCCGCATCGGGGTCCTGGGCGGGTTCCACCGCCAGGATGACGCCCTGGGCCACGAGCGGATTCGTCAGGCCGCCGATCGCGTCTGCGACGTCTTCGGCCTCCACCAGGAGATCGCACCCCAACCAACTCCCCAAGATCGCGAAGCGCATCGACTCCCCCGCGATCGCCGTAGCGGGACGCAACCCGGCGGGCCAGGACCGAGCCGTGGTTGACGGCATCCCATGGCGTCGATAGCCCCGCCGACCGAAACCGCCGAGGACGCCATGGCCAGCAAGACCGCCACCACTTGGAAGCGTCGCGAGATCCGCCGCAAGAATGCGGGCAAGGACCGCAAGGCGGCGAACCGTCGCGGCACCACCCCGGTGTTCCCGATTCACACGCCCGAGATCGACGCGGCGGCTCCTCCCGCGCAGGTCGCCCCGACCGGGAACTGACGGGCCGCGGTGACCGCCACCGCCTTGCCCTTCATCGGCCACGCACCGTTGTGGGCCCGCCTCACGCGGAGCCTCCTGCGCGACCGCCTGCACCACGCCCTCCTGTTCGAAGGGCCGGCCGGCGTCGGTCGCACACGTGTCGCACGTGCGCTGGCCGCGCTCGCCAACTGCGAAGCGCCATCGGGGGCCGACGCCTGTGGCCGGTGCCGGACCTGCACGGCCCTTGAGCGCGGCGTCTTTCCAGATTGGATCGAAGTGTCGCCACAAGGGGACCGCGCCAGCGGCCAGATCGCGGTCGCCGAGGTTCGCGAGGTGCTGCGCAAGACGTCCTACCATCGGTACATGGGGCGCAAGCGATTCATCGTCGTCGAGCCGGCCGAAGCTCTGGCCCCGGCGAGCGCCAACGCGCTCCTCAAGACGCTCGAGGAGCCCCCCGCAGACACCCATTTCATCCTGATCGCCACGAATGCCTCGGCCCTGTTGCCCACGCTTCGCAGCCGCACACAACACATTCGTTTTGGCGTCGTGGCGACCAACGAGATCGCTGCCTGGCTACAGTCCAAGGGCGTAGACCAGGCCGAGGGCCGAGCGGCCGCCTGCCACGGCCGCCCAGCCGTGGCGCTCGACGGCGACGTCCTCGACGAACGCCGCGCGCTGCGGGACGGCCTGCTGACAGCCCTCGCTGGCGGCCTTCCGAGCCGCAACGAGTGGGCCGTCGAACACACGGGGGGCAAACGACAGGAATGGACAGCCCGCCTCGACGTCGCACTCGACGTCCTCGACGAACTCTTGCGGGATGCTGCCCTTTCGCTGGCCGCTGCGACCGTCCCGCGCATTCACCCAGACGTCGCCGACACCACCGAGCCTTGGGGTCGACGCCTGGGCCCGGACGGGCTCGCCCGCTGCGCCACGGCCGTACGCGACGCCCGCGACCAGCTGGCCGTCTTCGTCGCCGGCCGTTCCGTCGTCGACGCCCTGCTGGCCCGCATCGCGACCGAACTCGGATCCTGACGGCTCAGCGACCGACGAGATCCCGGACGGCGCCAACCAAGTAGAGGCTGCCGCTGACGATGACCTCGTCGGCATCGGCGCGGGCGGCGGCGAGCGCCACCTCGATCGGGCCCCCGTCGCGCACACCGGGAACCCACGGCGCAATCCGTGCGGCCAGTTCGCCGGACGGCCGCGCCTTGGGGTGGCGACCGTGGGTCGTGATGACGGCGTCGACATGGGGCAGAAGCACCGGCAGGATCGCCTCCGGCTCGCGGTCCTCCCCCATCCCCCACAGGAGAAGGCGACGCCGTGGGCGCTCTCGGCGCGCGAGCCACGCCGCGAGCGCTGCGGCACCTTCGGCGTTGTGTGCGCCGTCGACCACGAGCCCCGGCGCCAGCTCCTCCACGCGCCCCCCGATGAATGCGCGAGCGAAGCCGCTCAGGATGGCGTCGTCGGGGATGGACAGACCGGCCGCGCGCATATGGTGCAACAAGCCAAGCGCGACGAGCGCGTTGCCGCCTTGGTGGGCCCCCGCAAGGCGCAAGCGCACGCCCGAAAGTTGCCCCGCTGGCGTGGCAAGATCCCAAGCGCCGTCCGACCGCGCAGCGCGCCGCAGGTGGCGCCCGGGCACCCACAACGGTGCACCGACGGAGGTCGCCACGGCCTCGATCGCGCGCTGGGCCTCCTCTGGCATGGGCCCCAGCACCCCTGGCACGCCCGGTTTGAGGATGCCGGCCTTTTCGCCCGCAATCGCGCCGAACGTCGACCCCAACTCCGCTTCGTGATCCATGCCGACGGTCACGATGGCGCACGCCGACGGCTCGACGACGTTCGTGGCGTCGAGGCGCCCACCCAAGCCCACCTCGACGACCGATACGCCGACGTGGGCGCGCGCAAACGCAACAAAGGCGCTGGCGGTCGCGAGCTCAAAGTAGGTGAGCGGCGCGTCGGGGGCCCCGACGCTCTCGGCCCAGCGGCGCCGCGCAGCGTCCACATCACACAACAGCCCGTCGAGCACGTCGTCGGCGAGCGGAGCCCCGTCGATCTGGATTCGCTCGTTGATCTGCTGGAGATGGGGCGAAATCGTGGTCCCGACCCGGTAGCCGGCATCGACCAACGCCGCAGTCACCAACGTCGTCGTGCTCCCCTTGCCGTTCGTGCCCCCGATGTGGACAACGGGCGACCTCAGTTGTGGGTCGGCGAGGGTCGCCAAGAAGGCCCGCATGCGGTCGAGCCCGAGACGCACGCCGAACCGGGCTGCCGCCTCGAGCGCGGGATGGTCGTTCACGCCGAGCCGGCCTCGCGCACTGGCGCCGGCGTCCCCGTGGTGCGGCCCTCGTCGGGCAAGGCCGGAAGCCCAAGCAGCTGACGAAGCAGGCGACCGATCGTGCTCCGAAGCGCCGAGCGCTCCACAATCGCATCGATCATGCCGTGATCGAGCAGGTACTCCGACGTCTGGAAGCCCTCGGGCAGGGCCTGACCGATCGTCTCTTTGATCACGCGCGGTCCCGCGAAGCCAATCAAACTGCGCGGCTCCGCCAGGATGATGTCGCCCAACATCGCGAACGACGCGGCGACCCCGCCCGTGGTCGGGTGGGTGAGCACCGACACATAGGGCATGCCAGCTTCGTCGCGCAGGCGGCCAAGGGCAGCGCACGTGCGCGCCATCTGCATGAGGGACAACACGCCCTCCTGCATGCGGGCGCCGCCCGACGCGCTCACCACGATCGCAGGTACTTTGCGCTCCGTGGCGCGCTCGTAGAGGCGGGTGATCGACTCCCCGACGACCGCACCCATCGACCCGCCCATAAAGCGGAAGTCGAAGCAGCCGACCTCGACGGGCACGCCCCAGACGGCGCCAGAGGCCGAGTAGAATGCATCGCTGCGTCCGATCGCCTTCTGGCTCGACGCGAGCCGCGCCTTGTAGGGCTTGCTGTCGAAGAAGCCGAGCAGGTCGCGGGCGACGAGGTGGCCATCGTGTTCGACCAACGTGCCAACGTCGCACAGGCTGAGCAGGCGAAGCTCGGGTTCAAGCGGGAAATGGTGTCCGCAGCGTCCGCACACCTTGATCGCTTCGCGCAGGGCCTCGTCGTAGAGCAACTCCGTACAGGACGGACACCGCGTGTAGAACTCTGGCGTCGCCGGATCCGCGGCCGACTCGCGCGAGGGCACCGCCATCGCGTCCGGTCGCTCGAACCACCGCTTCCCCGCCACGCTCACCTCGGCTCGCCGCGTATCGCGGGGGTTAGGCCCGTCGCCACGTGACGCCCGACCCTTGGGCGGTCCTGGCAGCCGCCATGCCCGCCATTCCCAGTGTGAGCGCGGTGGTCTGGCAAGGCGGCCAGACGCGCCTTGACGTCACGTTGGGCATGGCGTGCCTCGACCCGGGGGTCCCCGCTGCGGACGGCCAGGTCTACGACTTGGCAAGCTTGACGAAGGTGTTGGCCGGCGCGCTTGTCGCGGCCTCCTGCAGCCGCGACCTCGGGGTCCTCGACGTCCCCCTCACGCATCATTTCCCCGACGCACCGGCCGGGGTCACACCCCGGCATCTGCTCCACCACGACTCCGGTCTCCCGGCCGTCGCGCCCCTGTTCGCGGGCCTGGAGCCCGGCGTCGTGGACCGCCGTTGGGTGCTCGACGCCCTTGCCGCCGTGCAGCCAGAAGCGCCGCCCGGGGTGCGTTCCGTCTACAGCGACCTTGGCTTCCTTTGGTTGCTCAGGTGGCTGGAGCACGTAGGAGATGCTCCGCTCGACACGCTCGTCGCCGAACGGGTCGCCGGACCCCTTGGCGCCCGCCTGAGCTGGGGGGACCCCACGGCCGCGGCCACCGAACTGGACCCCGTCCGCGGGTTGATTCGCGGCACCGTCCACGACCCCAATGCCGCCGCGATGGGCGGAGTGAGCACACACGCCGGCCTGTTTGCCTCGGCGCGCGAGGTCGCGCGGGTCGGCGTCGCCGTCCTCGACGCGATCGCGGGCCGGCCAAGCCCGTTGGACGGCCCGACGCTTCGCGCCTTCGCGACCACACGCGGCCGGGGCAGCCATGTGCTCGGTTGGGACACGCCGACGCGGGGCGGGTACACGTCCACCGGCAGCGCCTTTCCCGACGACGCCATCGGCCACCTCGGCTTCACCGGCACTTCGATCTGGCTGGTCCCCTCTTGGGACCTCGTCGCCGTCCTGCTCACGAATCGCCTCCACCCCCGCGACGAACGGTCGGCCATCCGGGCACTTCGCCCAGCCTTCCACGACGCCGTCTCTGCAACCTGGGGCCGGGGAGCGGGCCGCGATCGTCCGGCTTAGCGGCGCCTATGGACCGAACGATCTCGGCGATACTTGGCAACGGCCAACGGCTGGACGGCGGCTCGATGTTCGGCAACGCGCCGCGTGCCGTTTGGGCCCGCTGGTTGCCGCCCGACGACGCCCACCGCGTGCCGCTCGCCTGCCGCGCGATGCTCGTCCGGGAACCCGACGGCCGCAACATCCTCTGCGAAACCGGCATCGGCCTTTGCTTCCCGCCCGACTTGCGAGACCGCTACGGCGTCACCGAGGACCGGCACGTCCTGCTCGACGAACTCGCCGCACGGGGCCTCGGCCCCCACGACATCGACGGCATCGTCCTGAGCCACCTGCACTTCGACCACGCCGGTGGGCTGTTGACGGCCTGGCGCGCCGATGCGCCGGCAGAGCTCGCCTTCCCGCGCGCCACGATCTGGGTCGGTGCGGACCACCTCGCGCGCGCCCGCAAGCCGCATCCGCGCGACCGTGCCTCCTTCCTTCCCGAGCTGTTGCCCCTGCTCGATGCCTCAGGCCGGCTCGTACCGATTGTCGGCGACACCGTCGACGGCCTGCCCGGCTGGCGCTTTCACCGCTCCGACGGCCATACACCCGGCCTCCTTCTGGCGGAGGTTCCCACGTCGAGTGGACCCGTCGTCTTCGGCACCGACCTCGTCCCCGGCGTCGCGTGGGTCCACGTCCCGATCACGATGGGCTACGACCGGTTCCCAGAGAGGCTCATCGACGAGAAAGAGGCCTTGTTCGCCGATCTGGTCGCACGCGGCGGCCGCATCTTCTTCACGCATGACCCGAAGGTCGCGTTGGCACGGATCACGCGCGACGAGAAGGGTCGCTACGGCGTCACCGACGCTGTCGATGCCCCGGCGGACTGGTCGTGAAGCGCGCGGTCGCCGTCGCACCCTCGTCGGCCTGGGACCCGGCACGCCTCGCGCGCGGCGTCGCCAAGGCGCGCGAGTTGGGCATCGACGTCGACGTCACGGCGACGCTCGCCCCCGATCTGTGGCGCTCGGCCACCCCGGAGGTCCGCATCGCCGAATTGCTCGCGGCGACATCGCGGGACGACATCGACGGCGTCTGGCTCGTCCGCGGCGGCGAAGGCCTCCTTGGACTGCTCGGCGACCTGCCCCTTGGCGCGCTCGGACGTCGCCCCATCCTCGGATTCTCGGACGCCACCGCGCTCGCGGCCGGAATCTGGGCCGCCGGCGCCGCCACGCCCTTCGTCCATGGCCCCGTACTTCACGCGCTGCCCGACGCGGACGACGCGACCTGCGAAGCCGTCGCCGCCTGGTGGGCAGGTCGACCCGCGGCCCCCCTCCGCGGCCGGGTCGTCGTACCCGGTCGTGCCGAAGGCCCGCTTGTCGGCGGCAACCTGCACATCTTGGCGAGCTTGTGCGGCACACCCTGGCAGCTCAACGCCAACGGCAGCATCCTCGTCCTCGAAGACGTCGGCGAACCTGCCTACCGCCTCGGACGCGCGATCGCCCAGCTGCGCGCTGCCGGTGGCTTCGACGGCGTCCGGGCCATCGCGCTCGGCACCTTCCACGATTGCCGCGGCGGCGCCGACTACTCGGCTGAGGACGCCGTTCTGCGCCTCCTTGCCCCGCTTGGTTGCCCAATCCTCGCCGACCTGCCCATCGGGCACGGCGCGGCCAACGTCCCGTGGCGTTTCGGGGCCACTGCCCGCCTCGACGCCGACGCGCTCACCCTCGACGCCGCCCCGGTTGGATAGCGACCCCCATGACCCGCCCATGTCGGACCAAGATTCTCGCCACGCTGGGGCCCGCCTCGTGGGATGAAGGTGTGTTGACGCAGTTGCTGGAAGCCGGCGTCGACGTCTGCCGGATCAACTGCAGCCACGCCGACCATGCCGGCATCGTGACCCAGGTGTCGCGCGTGCGACGCGCTTCGGCGCGCCTTGGCCGACCCACTGCCATCCTGCTCGACTTGCAGGGCCCCAAGGTCCGAACGGGTAAAGTCCCGACCCCCCTGAAGCTCGCGCGCGGCGACTTGCTGACCATCGTGATGGACGAACACCTGGTCGGCGAGGGGCACCGGGTAGGCACGACCTACCCCCAGATGTCCGACGACGCGCCGGTCGGAGCGCGCGTCTTGTTCGCCGACGGCGCTCTTGCAGGCGTCATCGAGGCCATCCACCTCGACCGCACCCCGGCCGAGGTCGACATCCGGATGGATGTGGGCGGCGATCTCGGCAGCCACAAGGGCATCAACCTGCCTGGCGTTGCGATGTCGATTCCATGCCTCACGGACAAGGACATCGCGGACCTGCACGTCGGACTCGACAACGGCGTCGACTACGTCGCGCTGAGCTTCGTTCGGCATCCCGACGACGTCATCCGCCTCCAAGAGGTCATGGCCGCCCACGGCCGCGTCGTCCCGATCGTCAGCAAGATCGAGAAGCCGCAGGCCATGGATCACCTCGACGCCATTCTCGATGTCTCCGACGGCGTCATGGTGGCTCGCGGCGACCTTGGCGTCGAAGTTCAACTCGAGCGCGTTCCCGTCTACCAGAAGACCATCATCGCAGCGGCCCACCGCAAGGGGCGCCTCTGCATCACGGCCACCCAGATGCTCGACAGCATGGAGCGCAATCCGCGCCCCACCCGCGCCGAGACGACCGACGTGGCCAATGCCATCCTCGACGGCACCGACGCCGTCATGTTGTCGGGCGAAACGGCCACCGGCGCCTGGCCCGTCGAGGCCGTCGCGACGATGGCCCGCATCGCCGCGGACGTCGAGGCGTCCGCATTCTTCAAGCCCATCCCACCGGACCGTCTTCCCCCCATGCCGGGCGCGACCGGCGTCGTCGTTCGCGCCGCCACCGGGGCTGCACACGAGGCCGGGCGACCGTTGGTCGTGTTCACCTGGTCGGGAAGCACCGCGCGAATGGCGAGCAAGGCCCGCCCGCGAGGCCCCATCTTCGCCCTGACGCCAAACCCCCAGGTGGCCGACCGATTGGCCCTCGTGTGGGGCGTGACGCCCATCGTCGCCCCCAACGTCGAAGGCACCGACGAATTGATCGCGGTCGGCGAGCGTGTGCTCCTGCAACGAGGCGACGTGACGGCTGGCGTCGAACTCGTCATCTTGGCCGGCAGCGCCCCCCGTGAAGGCGCGACCAACCTCCTCAAGATCCATGTGGTGGGGCGTTGAACGTGGTCGACCTGCGATCTGACACCGTCACGCGCCCGACAGCCGCCATGCGAGCCGTCATGGCGGGCGCAGAAGTGGGCGACGACGTCCTTGGCGACGATCCCACCGTTCAGCGTCTCGAAGCGACCATCGCCGAGCGCCTCGGGTTGGAAGCCGCCCTCTTCGTACCGTCGGGGACGATGGCGAACCTACTCGCCATCGCCGTGTCGACGCGCCGCGGCGACGAGGTGCTGCTCCACATCGACGCCCACCCCTTCCAGCATGAAGCCGGCGGCGCCGGGATGTTTGCGGGCGTCCAGCTCCACCCGCTCGGCCACGGCGGGCCGTTCCTGGACCCCACCGAGGTGCTCAGCGCCGTTCGCCCCCCGAACGACCACTACGCCCCCGCCACCCTGTTGTGTGTCGAGGACACCGTCAACAAGGGCGGCGGCGCCGTCTACCCCCTCGACCGACTCCGCGACCTGCACCGCGCGGCCCACGGCGCCGGTCTCGCCACCCACCTCGACGGCGCGCGCCTCTTCCACGCGGTCGTCGCGAGCGCCACGCCGGCCGACGTACGCGTTCGCGGCTTCGACTCCGTGGCCACCTGCTTCAGCAAGGGGCTTGGCGCCCCCGTCGGCTCCGCGCTGGTTTCCGATCGCGAGCGAATCGCGCTGGCCCGGCGCTACCGAAAGGCCTTGGGCGGCGGCATGCGGCAGTCCGGCGTCCTCGCCGCGGCCGCCCTCTACGCGCTCGACCACCACGTCGACCGCCTCGCCGAGGACCACGCGCGCGCCCGCGCCCTTGGTGACGGTCTCGCGACGATGGGTTTCGACGTCGAGCCCGTGGCCACGAATATGGTCTACGTCGGCGTCGACGACGGACCCGCCTGGCAACAGGCGCTCAGCGAACACGGCGTGGCCTGTTTCGCACACGGTCCGCGCCGCCTTCGCCTGGTCGTCCACCTCGATGTAGACGACGCCGGAATCCGCCGTGCGATCGAGGCCTTTGGCCGCATCGGCTGAGTCGCCTACGGCGGTGTGACGGCGAGGGCGCGCGCGAAGGCGGCCACGATCCGCGCCCGGTGCTCCGGGTCCGTCGCCAGGTCTTGGCGCACCTCCAGCTCGAGCACGCGCCCCCCACTCCACCTGGCGGCCATCTCAGGGCCTGCCATCAGGCCGTCGCGGCCGGACCATGGCGCATTGAGGGCGACGGCGTAGGTGGGCCCAAGTTCGGCCTGAATGACGTGCGCCAAGGCCGTCGCCCAAGCCTCGTCGCGGTCGAAGAGGACGCCGACCGCCATCGGCCGGGGCGGACCTCCTTCGTACACAGGCGTGAAGCTGTGAAACGAGACGACCGGTTGCCCGATGCGCCGACGCGCCGCCGACGCGACCTCGTCGTGCCAAGGACGCCACCAACCGTGGAGACGACGTGCGCGCTCGGCCGCGTCGAGACCCCGATTCAAGGCCAGCTCGCGTCCATCGCAGGCGCTACGAAACAGGGTCGGGCTCGTCTCCTCCCGATTGGCGTCGGCCCACAGCCTGGAGAAGCGAGCGAGCAAGACCTCGCCGCCCAACGCGCGGGCCACCCCGACGGCGACGTCGGCCGCGCCGAGGTCCACCGCCCAATGCGTCCCCGCGACCCACGCGTCCTCGGCGGCCCAAGCCCGACCCTCCGGCAACCGCGCGCTCGCATGTTCGCACGTGAACAACCACGGGGCGTCGCCCTCACCGACCCACTCCCAGGCGTCGCTCTGCCTCACTCCGGCTCTCCCAACAGCTCGCGCAGGCCCCCTTCGTCACCCGTCCGGGCGAACGCGTCGATGGCTGCTTGCCAATGCGCCAAGGCCGCGAGATCCCGTGCACGGCGCCGGCGCAGGGCGCTGAGCGCGGCCGACACACGACGTCCGAGCTCCCCTTGGGGCCACGGCAGGCGCGCGCCAAGCAACACGTCGGGATCGAGGCGCGGATGGGTGACGCCGTCCGCGGCTGGCAACGCATCGCGAAAGGCCGGGCTGCGTAGGACCGAGACGAGCAGGTCAGCGATCTCGTCCGGCACCTCGAGAACGACCCACTCGCCGCTGCCGGCGCGCTCCTCGGGCCCGATGTGGCGGCCGACGGTCCCGCGCTCGGGCCGAATGCGGGACAAGACGACGTCCCCAGGCCGCACCCGGACCCGACCCTTCCGCGCGCCCCCGGCCCCGCCCGGACCCGCGACCCCGTCTGACCCCACATCGCCAAGGTCCAGCCGCGGCGCACCTGCCTTTGGCGCCTCGCGCCTCGGTTTCGCAACGTCGGAGACCACAATGCCGGCGGCTTCGACGGCGGGGGGCCATGTTTTCACCCGCGTCCAGCCGATGCCAAGGATGGCGTCGGCGAGCTGGGCACCCGACGTCCGTTTGCCCCGAACGGAGCGAGAATCCCAACCGAGATCGACGAGGTCGATCCAATCCAAGGCACCGACCTCTGGGGTCGGCCGCCGCTTCAACCACGTGACGACCGCACGGCCGCCGGCGCCCCCAAACGGCCGAAAACACCCCTCCGGCAAACGCGCCGCCGCCGTCACGGCGAACTCGCCCTCCAGACGCGTACGAACCGAGCGCCAACGCCGCCCCGTGGCAAATGCCCACGGCCAAACGACCGCGGCGCAACCCCCTGGACCCAAAGTGCGCGCCAAGAAGCCAACGAGGCCGGAGACTGCGGCGTCGTCGAATGGAGGATTGGCGAGGACGGCATCGACCGAACCGGGGGCCCACACAAGGCCATCTCCCGCCACGACGTCGCCGCCAGGCACCGTACTGCGCGCCAACCCGACCAGCCCCGGGTCGCGCTCGCAGCCCGCCACGCGCGCGCCTCGCCGAGCGGCCGCGCGCAAGAGGGCCCCGGCGCCGCACATCGGGTCGACCACCATCCGGCCATCCAGCGGCCCCCACCGGGAGGCAAGCAAGTCCGCGAGGGGGTCCGGGGTGAAGTACTGACCTCGGTCGGCGCGGTAGGCGTCGGGGAGGAGCCGCTGCCAACACGCGGCCAGAAGGGAGGGGCGCGCCTCCGGAGGCCACGACGAGACCTCGGACGCCGGGCCGTACCCATCGAGTCCTTGAACGACGGCGTCGAACGCCGCCCGCCCCGTCAGGCCCGCCGACGCGAGGCGCGCTTCCAGCCCCGCAAGCTCGGGGTGAGGCCGTCGCCCGCTCACGCCATCGGTAGCCGGACCACCCGCCCGGCCACCCCTGCGACGTCGACCTCGGTCCCCACGGTGTCGTTCGGCTTGCGCACGACCGCCAGGGCCACGTAGCCGTCCCCATCAGGTTCGCTCGACCCCACACGCCCAATATCGGCGCCGCCGACCCGGACGGCCGAACCGACCTCGGGGCGGCCCCGGAGCGCAAGCCCGACGAGCGTTCGCTTGACGCCGCCGCGGACCGCGATGCGGTGGACGGCCTCCTGGCCGATGTAGCAGCCCTTGCCGAAGGCCACGACTTCGTCGACCCATCCCATCTCGTGCGGGAGCGCGGACGGCGGCGCGTCGAGCGGCCAACGCGGGCGGCCGGCGCGGATGCGCGCGCGTTCGAGCACATGGCGGTCGCCCCCCTCCACCGGTTGCGCCATGGCCACCTCGTGCCCTCCCGAAGGGGTCGTCAGGTGCGGCAGCCGGGGCAGCCCGTCGATCTCGTCGGCCGCATCGATGGATCCGTCCCGCCACGACAGGTGGACGTCGACAACTCGCAGTTCCACGGCCTCCGAGAACAAGTAGGTGTCGAGGAAGGTCCACCACGCGTCGCCGGACCCATCGTCGGGAACGATCCACCAGCGGGCGGGCCCGGTGCGGGCGACGGTAGCGACCCCTTGCAACCGCCCCCGGTCGTCCAGCCTCGCGGTGCGCCGAACGCCACCCACGGGCAACCCGGCGAGGTCCGCGGTCAGCAACCGATGCAGGAACGGCCCGACGTCGGCGCCCTTGGCTTCAACGATCCGGCCAGGGCCGAGGTCGATCACGGTCAGGCCTTGCCGTCCTCGTCGTCGAGATCGTCTTCAAATGCGATGATCGTCTGCCCGGAGGCGCGCGGCGCGGCCTTGCCGAAGCCGGCGTCAGGAGCGTCGCCGGGCCGAGGTAGGGCGGCCGGCCTCGGCGGCGGCGGCGCGATCGGAGCGAGGCCCGGAGGGGCGAACACCGTTGCGAGTTCGTCCGGCGAGTCTGGCGGCGACGTGCGCGGAGGCGGGGGCCGGTAAGCGGGCGGCGGAGCCGCGGGTTCGGCCTTCTTCGCCGCAGGCGCTGGACGCGGCGGCAGGGCCGGTTCATTGCGCGCCGGCGCAGGCTCGTGAGTCGATTCATTGGCAAACTGGTCGAAGCTCCGGCTCTGGCGGCGCATCAACATCACGGCGCCAACGACCACGGCAACCATGACGAGGCAGCAAAGGCCGCTGCCGGCGATGCTCAGAAGGGTCCAACCCACGAGACGCTCCCCGCCGCACCAGGCGGCGCCGGCCTCTTATCGGGATTCGTCGACGGCGTCCGCGTCGAACCGGTATAGCTCCTCACCTTCTCTCGCCCAGCCGAGTTCGTCGTAGACGAGGCGCTCAAGGGCCCGCGGGTCCTGGTCCATGGCCCGCAACTCTCGCAACATCGCTTGGTTTTCCGCTTCCACCGCAACGAGATCCCGGTTTGCGGCGTCCAACTGATTCACGAGCTTCCGCCTCGCGAACACGCCGTTGTCGCCGAGGATGGCAGCGAAGACGACCGCGCCGAGAAACGCCGCCGGAAGCAATGTCTGGAGGTACCAACTGCGGACAGGCATGAGGGGGCGGGGGCGGGAGGGAACGACCGACGGGCGTCGGCAAGGGGACCATACCCTATGTGGATCCGCCTGCAAGGCCGATCGTCAAGGCGCCGGCGGCGGGGCCTCGGTGGCGATGGCGAACCGGGACAAACCGGCGGCTTGCGCGGCGTCCATCAGCTCGACGACGCGCCCATGGGGCACATCCCGGTCGGCTTTGAGGACGACGGTGGCGTCCAGGGCGGCGGCTGCGGCAAAGTGCCCGCTCCACTCGGCGTCGGCGACCTCTGTCCCCCCGAAGGCCACCCGGCCGTCGGCCGCCACCCAGACGACGAGATCGTCGTTTTCCGCAGCTGCAACGTCGATCGCCGCCACCGGGAGGTCGACTTCGATGACCGGATGCACGGCAAACACGGTCGTGACCATGAAAAAAAGGACGAGTTGGAAGGTGACGTCGATCATCGGGGTCAGATCGAGCGCCGGCCCCGAGGCGCGCTTTCGGCGGAAGTTCACCGGCCAAGCAACCCGTCGAGAACTTGCTCCGCAAGCCGCTCGACCTCACCCATACGGGCATCGATGTGATCGACAAACAACCGGTGAACGACGACGGCGGGAATCGCGACCGCCAAGCCGCCAAACGTCGTGACCAGCGCTTGGGAGATTCCGCCGGCGAGGTTGGACGCCGTGCCCACGCCGTCGACGGCCAAAACCTCGAAGGTCACAATCATGCCGCCCACCGTGCCGAGCAGCCCGAGCAACGGCTCGACGGTGGCAATGACCGACAACAAGCCCAGACCGCGTTCAAGACCCGCCGTCTCGCGACGGGCGACCACTTCGGCCCGCTCGATACGCTCGGCCCGCGACCGCCCGTCTCCCTCGAGCAAGGCCGCGAGCACCCGACCGGCGACATGGTCGGCTACAGCGGCCCTGCGCGCCCCCTCCCATTGCCCGTCGCGAAGGCCGTGCAGAACAGCGGCAGCGAAGTTCCGGGGCAAGACGCGCGAACGGCGGAGGGCCACGGTGCGCTCCAGGACGATGGCCAGGGCGACGATCGAGCCGAAGACGATCGGGACCATGACCGGTCCGCCCGACGCGGCGTAGGTGAACAGCGCCACCGAACCTCCCACAACAGAGCGCATGCCGTCCCAGCGGGCCGCTGTCCAGCGACGGTGAAGCCCGCGTTCCAATTTCCTGGACATCGTTCAAATATTTTGAACACAGTTCGATCGGCACCCACGAGGCCGCGACGGATCGTGACGGGTGGCGGCGGATCATGTCGAGCGCCCCGCCGCGCTGAACGTTGGCACGGTCCTTGCGACCAGTACGAATGGGATGGAGGCACCATGGGCGTCCAAACGGCGAGCCGAAAGCGCATTCTTCCTGTTGAAGCGGGCGATCCGCTCGAGTTCTACCTCGACGCGATGGGCGCCATTCCGCTGCTCAATGCGGAAAAGGAAGTCGCGGTTGCCCAGCGCATGGACAAGACCGGCGTCGATGGCAAGCGCGCCCGCGGCGAGCTCATCGTGGCCAACTTGCGCCTCGTCGTCAGCATCGCCCGCCAGTACGCCTGGCGCGGGTTGCCGCTGAGCGACCTGATTCAAGAGGGCAACATTGGCCTCATGCGGGCCGCCGAGAAGTTCGACTGGAAGCGCGGCTTCAAGTTCTCGACCTATGCATCGTGGTGGGTCAAGCAGGCCATCGCCCGCGCCGTCGAGAACCAGCTTCGCACCATCCGAATCCCCATGTGCAAGCTGGACATCGTCCACCGCGTCCAGCAGATGCAGAAGGCGATGGCTCAGCGCACCGGTCAGGAGCCGAGCTTCCGCAGCTGCGCGATCGAATTGGGCGTCGAGCCCGATTTGGTCGACGAGTTGGCCGACTTGGTCCGCGACCCGATCAGCCTCGACGCCCAAGTCGGCGAGGACGGCGACGCCACTACCGCCGATTTCATCGAAGACCCGACCACCGAGCACCCCGCCGACGGTATGGAAGTGCTCAACCTGCGGAATCAGTTGGAAGACGTCCTCGCGGGCCTGACGCTGCGCGAGGAGAAAGTCATCCGCATGCGCTACGGCATCGGCGAGCCCTGCTGCTACTCGCTCGAAGAGATCGGCGGCCGGCTGGGCCTGACGCGCGAGCGCATCCGCCAAATCGAAATCAAGTCGCTGCGCAAGCTCAAGCACGTGCGCCGGCGCCACCAAGTCGAAGGCCCGTTCGAGAACTGAGCCTCAGGCCCCGTCGACGCGCACCACAAACCCGCCGCGGGCCACGTCCACACTCAGACGTTCGCCGTCTGCGACCTCGTCGGGGCTGCGGACCACCCGGCCCGCGTCCGTCCGAACCACGGCGTAGCCGCGTTGGAGCGTCGCAAGGGGGGAGAGCGCGGTCAACCGCGCGGCGGCCGTTCCTTGGCGGCCTTTGGCGCGCTCGAAGCGCCGGGTCATCGCGGCCTCGAGTCGCCCGATCAGGGTTTCCCGGCGCCGGCGGGACTCCGCGACGCGTTGGGCGGGAGCGCGCAACAGGCGACGAAGCCCTTCGAGGCGCGCGCGCGCCGCGTCGAGCCGCCTGGCAAGCCGCGACAGTGCGGCCCCGAACAGCGCATCGATCCTGGCCGCCCGTTCGGCGCGGTCAGGCAACACCAAGACGGCCGCCGCGGTCGGAGTGGGGGCGCGCGCATCCGCCACCTCGTCGCAGAGCGAGGTGTCGGTCTCATGGCCGATGGCGGTGACGACAGGGACCGGCGACAGCGTCGCAATCGTGCGCGCGAGGTCCTCGTCTTGAAAGGCGTCCAGATCCGTCTTTCCTCCCCCACCCCGCGCGACGACGATGACCTCAGCACGTCCGTCCTCGACGAGCAACGCCAGGGCGTCGGCGATTTGTCGAGGTGCGTCGACGCCCTGGACGGTCGCCGGCGAGACGAGGATTCGGGCCGACGGGAAACGCTCGGTCGCGACACGAAGGAAGTCGTGGATGGCCGCGCCGGCGAGCGAGGTGACCAATCCGACGATGCGGGGGGATGGCGGCAGCGCGCGGCGCCGCCGGGGGTCCATCAGGCCCTCCGCGGCGAGCCGCGCCCGCGCCTGTTCGAGCCGCTTGGCCGCCTCGCCTTCCCCCGCGGGGCGCAGCTCCATCGCATAGAGTTGGTGTCGCCCCATCGGCGCCCAGACCTTGAGCCGCCCCCGTGCGACGACGGTCATCCCGACCTTCGGCTGGCGGCGGGCACGGGCCCACTCGGTCTTCCAAACGACGCCGTGAAGGACAGCATCGCCGTCGCCCAACACGAAGTAGGCATGCCCCGAGGCCGGCTCCTGAAGCTGGCGCAGCTCTCCCGTCACCAGCAATTGCGGCAGGGAACCCTCGACGAGGCGGGCCAACTCGGCCGTCAGCTCCCCCACGCGCACCTGCCTCATCAGCGCGCCTCCCAGGCGGCCCGCTCGGCGGCGGCGACCTCGCGGGCTGCCTCCAACACCCCGGCGTCCATTACGGCCACCCCTTCGTCCTCCAAGCGCCACACTTCATCGACGCCCGCACGGAGCACGTACTTCGCGCCCGTCGCACGGTATGCGAACCACGGCCCGGCCGCGTCCGCGCCGAGGATCGCCGTGGCGAGAGGGGCCACCGTTTCGCCGCGGATCCACGACCGGAGGTTGACGCCTTCGGTGCGGGCCTCAAATGGGTGGCCGGCCACCGCGGCCAAAGTGACGCCCAGGTCCGTCAGCCGGACCGGGGTGTCGAGAAGCCCGTCGGGTGCCAAGGAAGGAGCGCGGAGCCATGCCCGTCGCCGAACGTCGCCCTCGGTCGGAGTCGAGCCGGGGCCCGACAACGCCACGGCGAGCAAGGGCGCATCCAACGGCCACCGGGACGCGATGCGCGCAGCGGCCGCCGCGTCCTCACCCACATGAGCCCATATGGAGGTGCCGGGAGACGCCGCGACCAGCGAGTCCACGGCGGCTTCGACGTCGTCCGTCGTGGGCCCCGCGCGACGCCACGCGACCCAGGGGAAGACCCGCTCCAGATCGGGTGCCGGCGACGTCCTCGCCCCCACTTCGAGGTCGACGCCAAGGCCCAGCCCAGACACGTCGGGCTGCGCGAGCCACGCGACGGAGGGGCCGACCGCGTCAAACAGGTCTTCAAGGCCCGCCGCTGGACGGTCCCGGTCGAGCCCCACCCGGTGCCGCAGCGGGTGGTGGCCCGTGAAAAGGCTCGCCGCGGCGGCGCGGAGATCGGTCGACGGCGCTGCAACGTCCACAAGCGCGATGGCGCCCGGAACGTGTTTGAGGTCCACCCCTCGCGAAGTCGTCAGGACGAGCAAACCGACGCCGTCGGGCGACCGAGGCGGCCCGGCCTGCCACGCGCCCACGGCCAGCGCTGCGGCGAAGGAACAGGCGGCGATCCCCCAGGGCGGCGGCCTCTCTTTCGCGTGGAGACGCACATTCGCGGCGACGGTCCAACTGGCGAAGGCCAACGCTGCCGCACCCACGGCGACCTCCCAGCCCCCCCCCGAAGCCGCAAGCCCGGCCCGGCATCCGACGGCCGCCACGACAACGCCCGCGGCCCGCCCCGGAGCGCCGCGTACCCAAGGCCAAAGCAGCACATTCGCGGCCAGAGCCGTCGCGAGGTCGAGCACTCCGACCGCCACCACGACGCGCAAACCGTCGCCTGCTACCGCGAGCGCCCGACTCGTCCCTGCGACGGCTGCGCCGTCGATTGACGCCACCACGACGGCCGTCAACGCCGCCCAGCGAGCTGTGCTGTCCACGACCATGGGCGCGTCTACCCGACTGCGACGCGGACCACGACCCGCCGCAGCCGCCACAAGCGCCGCTGGTGGGGATAGCCCCGCCCGCTGAGGCTGAGATGATCACCTGGTTCGCCGCTGTCGCCCTCGCCAAGAAGCCCGGGCCGCCTCCCGACCTCTACGCTGTCGCGGCCACGCTGCGCGAACAAGCCCTCGCGTCGCTCGAGCCGATGACCGAGCTGACGACGATGTGCGACCAGATCGGTCACCGGCTTTCCGGGAGTCCCGCGCTCGAAAAGGCCATCGTTTGGACGGGCGAGCAGATGAAAGCTGACGGCCTGCAGGTCGGCACAGAACCCGTGACTGTGACCAAATGGGTCCGGGGCGAAGAGTCCGCCACCCTCCACGACCCGTTCCCCCGGGATCTGTCCCTCCTGGCCCTCGGCGGGTCGGTGGGCACACCTCCGGGCGGGATCACGGCGGAAGTCGTCGCCGTGACCGAGCTGGCTGAGGTCGCCGGCCTAGGCGAACGCGCCCGCGGCAAGATCGTCCTCGTGGACACGCCATGGACCGACTACGGAAGGACCGTCGCAACCCGGTCCGGCGCTGCTCGTGAAGCCGCCAAGGTCGGCGCCGTCGCCGCCCTCATCCGCAGTGTCACGCCCGTCAGTCTCGACAGCCCCCACACCGGCATGCTTCGCTACGAGGTGGACGTCCCCGCGATTCCCGCCGCAGCCCTGTCCACCGAAGACGCCGCCCTCGTGCATCGACTCGCAGACCAGGGACCCGTTCGCGTGACGCTCAACCTGGCCGCGGCCACTGTCGGTGAAGCCCCGTCGCACAACGTCTGGGGCCAGGTCCGCGGACGCGAACTCCCCAACGAGGTCGTCGTGCTTGGCTGCCATCTCGACTCCTGGGACGTCGGCCAAGGTGCCCAAGACGACGGCGCCGGTTGCGTCATGGTCATGGAGGCGGCCGCCCTCATCAACTCCCTGCCCATCAAGCCGCGACGCACGGTCCGAGCTGTTCTTTTCACCAACGAAGAGAATGGTCTCGCCGGGGGCAAGACCTACGCGAAAATCCACACGAGTGAGCGCACGGTGGCCGCCATCGAGGCCGATACCGGCTCCGGCGCGCCGCTCGGCTTCCGCGTCCAGGCCGGCGCACTCGCCGAACCGCCGCCCGGCACGCTCACCGCCCTCGCCCCCCTCCAGCGGCTGCTCGAGCCGATCGGCGCGACCGAGTTGACGCCAGGCGGCGCTGGGGCCGACGTCGGACCCGTCCTCGAAGCTGGCGGCGGATTGGGCCTGGGCCTGAGCCAAGACATGACCGGCTACTGGCCCATTCACCACACCGAAGCGGACACGATCGACAAGGTCGATCCCGTCCTTCTGGCCCGCGGGACGGCGGCCGTCGTCGTCGCCGCCTGGTGGCTCGCCGAGGTGGGAACCCTTCCCCCCACGACGCCCTGATGCGCGCGGTCATCGCCGAAGGTGGCCGTAGCCGCCTCGTCGAGCGACCGACGCCGTCGCCGGGACCCGGCCAGGTTCGCATCCGCGTCGCCGGGGCGGGCCTCAACCGCGCCGACCTGCTGCAATGCCTCGGCCGCTACGCCCCACCCGCCGGCGTCACCGATGTGCTCGGCCTCGAAGCGTCCGGCGTCGTCGACGCCATCGGGGAAGGCGTCGCCTCGGTTTGGCTTGGCCGGTCGGTCATCGCCCTGCTCCGAGGCGGCGGGATGGCGGATTGGGTGGTCTGCGACGTCCGCGAGGTCGCGCCGGCCCCGTCCCACCTGGCCTTGGCCGAAGCGGGTGCTTGGCCCGAGGCATGGGTCACCGCTCACCTGCATCTCGTCACGCTCGGGCGGGTCGCCGCTGGCGAACGGGCGCTCGTTTTCGGTGGCGCAGGCGGCGTCGGGAGCGCGGCCATCCACATCCTCCTGCGCCGCGGCGCCTCGGTCGTGGCCACCGCAGCCGGGCCTGAACGCTGCGCCTACGTCTCCCAACTCGGCGCCCAGCCCATCGACCGCCTCGCACGGTACTGGACGGAGTCGCTCGATGCCCTGTGGCCCGACGGGCTCGACCTCGCACTCGACACTGTGGGGGGCGAGGCCACCGGCGCACTCGTGGACCGGCTTCGCCCGGACGGCCGCGTTGCAGTGGTCGGCCTGCTTGGCGGCGCGCGCGCGACCGTCGACGGGGCCCGGATCATCCACCGCCGCCTCACCTTGTTCGGGCACGGCCTGCGCGGCCTGACCGAAGCAGCGCGTGGCACTGCGCTGGCGGCCGCTATGGCGGACATCGCCAGCCTGGCCACCTTCGCGACGCGGTCGCTCCCGCTCGAATCCGTTCAGGACGGATTGGATCAAATGCGGGCCGGGACGATTGTCGGGAAACTGTGGCTGGACGTGACGACTTCGCAGCGCCACCAGACGTCTGCTTGACGAGTCACGGGAACCCGCTGTAGGGGCCCGCGCCTCTGGAGGATGACATGCGGTTTCTGATGTTGGCTACGGCCATGGCCTTCGCGACCCCGGCGCTCGCGGGCGACGACGCTGTCGACGCCTGGAAGGAAGAGGCCAAGACGGCCAAGAAGACCTGGAAGTCCGTCGACAAGCTCGCGGGCAAGTGGAAGAAGGCCGCCGAGAAGGACAAGGACCTCACCGAGATCGATGAGGAACTGCTCGGCTACTACAAGGCCGACCTCGCTTGGCTGCGCGACCACGGCGTGAAGACCGTCGAGGAAGCCCCGGCGCCCGAGCACCCGACGCTCGGCGACAAGACGCCGCTGGCCGAGGACGAGAAGCCGAAGATGGAGGCCCTGCGCGACCTCATCGTCGAGCTCAAGACCCTCGAGCCCGGCAAGAAAGAGACGAAGAAGGGCAAGCTGCTCGACGACTACGTCCAGATCCTCGAAGAGCGCTACGTGCGCAAGGACAAGAAGTTCCACGAGGTCAAGGACGCGAGCTGATCGCGCACCGATGACTCAGACGGGCCCGCTCGAACGCGGGCCCGTCGTATTTTGGGGGCAGCCGTGCTGGAAGTCGAACGCCGTCGCACATTCGCGATCATCAGCCACCCCGACGCCGGCAAAACGACGCTGACCGAAAAGCTTCTGCTCTACGGCGGCGCCTTGCACGTCGCCGGGGCGGTCAAATCGCGCAAAGCCGCACGCCACGCCGTGTCGGACTGGATGGCCTTGGAGAAGGAAAAGGGCATCTCCATCACGAGTAGCGTGCTGCAATTCGACCACGACGGTCGGCGCTTCAACCTACTCGACACGCCCGGCCACGCCGACTTCAGCGAGGACACCTACCGGCCGCTCTCGGCGGTCGACTCGGCCGTCATGCTCGTCGACGTCGCCAAAGGCGTCGAGCCACGTACGCTCAAGCTCTTCGAGGTCTGCCGGCTGCGCAAGCTGCCCGTCATGACCTTCGTCAACAAGATGGACCGGCCGGGCCTCGACCCCCTCGACCTGATGGATCAGGTCGGCACGAAGCTGAACATTCGCACGACCGCGCTGAATTGGCCGGTCCGCGACGACTCCCACACATTCGTCGGCGTCTTCGACCGGCGTTCGAATCGCGTCGTTCTCTTCGAGCGCGAGATGGCTGGCACGGTCGTCGCTTCCGAACGGACGTTTTCGATTGACGACCCCGCCCTGGCGGCCGCGATCGGCGCGAAGAGCCTCGCGAACGTCCGAGAGGAACTCTCGCTGCTCGACGCCGCCGGCGACGCGTGGGACTATGACGCTTACCTGCGCGGGGAGGTCACCCCGTTCTTCTTCGGGTCCGCGATGACGAATGCGGGCGTCCCCTTGCTGCTCGACGCGCTCGGCGGCATCGCGCCCCCGCCAACGACGACTCCGGCCACCGAAGGCGCGCGCCTGCCCACGGACCCCGCATTCTCTGGGTTCATTTTCAAGATTCAGGCGAACATGAATCCGCGGCACCGGGACCGCATTGCCTTCCTCCGCGTCGCGAGCGGCCGCTTCGAACGAGGGATGGAAGTCATCATCTCGCGAACGGGCAAGACGCTCCGTTTGAACAAACCCCACACGTTCATGGCCGACGAGCGCAGTATCGTCGACGAGGCCCTGCCCGGCGACATCGTCGGCCTCTACGACCCCGGTGAGCTGCGACTCGGCGACACGCTTTACAACGGTAGCCCCGTCACGTTCCGGTCGATCCCCCGCTTCGCGCCCGAGCACTTTGCCCGGGTCAAGCTGCGCGACCCGACCCGCCGCAAACACCTCCAAGAAGGCCTGCAACAGCTCTCACAGGAAGGGGCCATCCAGCTCTTCTACCAAGAAGGGTTGGGCAAAGCCGACCCCTACCTCGGGGCCGTCGGCCAGCTCCAATTCGAAGTGCTAAAATACCGGTTGGAGGCTGAATATGGTACGCGCGCGGAGCTGGAAGGCGCCCCATTTACGGCCGCCCGCTGGATTGGCGGCGCTCCGGAAGGCCTCGCGTGGCTGCGTTCCCGCGGCGACTACCTGCTTGTCTCCGACCGCCACGACCAGCCCGTTGTGCTCGCGTCGTCCATCTGGCCGCTGAACTACGCATCTTCGACCGCACCAGGCCTCGAACTCTACGACGTCAGCCCCTAGCAGCCTGCCAGCGGACGTCCCGAGGCGTCAAACGGCGAAGCGGACGCCTTCCAACCAGAGCGCCGGCGCGTCGATGTGACCGACGCGGTCCGTGTCCACGGCAATGTCCGCGACGTGGCTCAGCACGTCGACAAGCGCCATCGTCACCTTGACGTCGGGAAGGTGTCCCAAGACGGCGTTGCCCTGCAGGACAGCCACGTGGGCCACGCCGCGCGCCACGCCCGTCGCGAAATCGACCTCAAGGCTGAGCCAGTCGTCGATGGACACGCTCGCCAGGCGCTTCTCCATGAGGATGGCATTCATCGTGCGGAGCCCGGCGCCCATCGCCAGGTTGGAGGTCGCCGGGGTCCCCTGGACGTCGTGGCCGACACCCGGCAAGCCCGCCGCCGCCTGTTCGCGCGCATGGAGGATGCGACGGTCCAGACGCCCGTCGCGCAACAGCGTGATGGGTCCAGTGGGCTGCCCTCGATCATCCACCGAACGCGTGAACAACCCGCCCGGCAAGCTGCCGTCATCGAGCAGCAACAGCCGCGCATCGAGGGCAGCATCGTCGAGAAATGACTTCGCACCCGGCAGAAAGCAAGGAGCCAGGGCGGCGACGAGTGAGGCCGTCGCCAACGGGGTCAGGATGGTCCGCACATGAGAGGGCAACGCCGGGCCCGGACTGGCGAGGGCCGCCAACCGTCGCGCGGCGAAGCCGGCGAAGGGCATCGCTACGACCGACGACAGCGCGCGCGACCGGACGCTGGCGGTCAGCTTCCGGGACCGGGTGACGTCGACGACGTCCGCCGTCGCCGAAAACCGGGTTGAAACCTCGACGAGGGCCGCCGACCCTGGACGCGCCAACGCCCTTGTCGCACACGCATCCTCGAATCGGATCGATTGCAGGACGACATCGTCTGAAACGTCGTTCACGGGCGAGGCCATCTCCTCCAACAGCTCGTCGCGCGCCGGGTCGTCCAGACTTGCCCAACGCCGGTCTTCGATCAGGTGACCCGTCATCGCCGGACGGCGAAACTCCGGAAGCGCTCCGTGCGGTTGGTCGGCCAGGGCGGCCATGGCGCGCTCGACGAGTCCGTCGATGGGCCCCCTTGCGACGCCCTCGCGACCGTCGGCCGACCACACGCGCAGCAGCGGCACGTCCAACGTGGCCGACTCCCGCTGCGGCCGTTCGCCGCTGCGTCGGGTGCTCACGCAGCTGACGATGCGCTCGACCACAGCCAACGCCTCGCGGGCGCCCGCACGGCGAGCCGCGTCGGCCAGCCCCACGGCGAGATCGTCGACCGTCATCGAACCCCCAAGCCCGCCTATCCGATGGCGCCGCGGAGCAGGCCCACGACCAAGCCACCCGCCAACAGCGGAATCATCGGCACATGCCATCGCAGCAGCGCCACACACGCGATGACTGAAACCGACGTGGCCGGCAGGTCCCAACTGGAGACGTCGGGCACGACCGCGTTCAGCGGACCCCAGGTCCACGCCGATGTCCGGCTAAACCAGACATGCGTCAGAAACCAGAGCCCAAGATGCGCGACCACGCCGACGACCGCGGCGGAAATGCCGGCGATTGCGGCATTCCAAGCCGCAACCGTACGGGCATAGGAAATCCAAGGCGCGCCGGCGAGAATCCACACGAAGCACGGCGCAAAGGTGGCCCAGAGGGCGACGGCCGCCCCCAACGTCCCGCCGGCCCATGGGCCCAGCCCGCTGTCGCTGCGAAAGCCAGCCTGGAAGGCCACGAACTCTAGGACCAGGATCAGGGGCCCAGGCGTCGTCTCAGCAAGCCCCAACCCGACCGCCATCTCGTTTGGCAGCAGCCATCCGCGGGCCACGGACTCGGTCGCAGTATGGGCGAGCACAGCGTAGGCGCCGCCGAAGGTCACGACGGCCGCTCCCGACATGAACTCAAAGAGCTCGACGGCGCGAGCCTCTGCGCCAAGCGCCAGCCGAAGCGGAATGTAGGGCAGCCACCACACGATCAGGCCCGCCCCGAAGGTCCAAAGGGTGCCTCCCACCGCGGGTCGCGGCACCTCCCGACCCCCCTTCGCGGGCGAACCGACAACCCAGCCGACGACGGCCGCCGTGAGGACGATCACCGGGAACGGGATTCCGAAGGCCGCAAGGGCCAAAAAGGCGGCGACGGCAATCCCTCGGTCGACGCCCCGCTTCAACGCACGGCGGCCCAAGCGCACAAGCGCCTCGACGACGACGGCGAGCACCGCCGCCTGCAGCCCGGCGAATGCGGCCGTCACCCACGAAACGTCGCCCCCTACGGCCCAGGCGGCCGACAGAGCCAGCATCACCACGGCGCCGGGCAGGACGAACAACAGTCCCGCCGCCAGCGCACCGAGTGTGCCGTGGCGCGCCCATCCCAGCCACGTGGCGACCTGCATCGCCTCCGGCCCCGGCAACAACGTACAGAAGCCGAGCGCCGCCTGGAACGACGCGTCGTCGACCCACTTGCGTTCCTCGACGGCGACGCGGTGCATCACTGCGATTTGCGCAGCCGGGCCCCCGAAACTCTCAAGGCCGATGCGCCCGAAGGCGGCCAGCGATTCGCGCCACCCGTTCATCGCGCCCGCCTATCCGGCTCGGGTCGGGGTAAAGGGCGCCATGCGCATCGCGATCGTCGGCGGCGTCCAGGGGCGGCCCGCCGGTGTCGCGGATCGCGCCCACGAGCCACTGTACTCCGAGGGCCGCGTCGTCATCCTGGACACAGAAGACGGCGCCGAGCGGGTCGCCCTCAGCCATCGGATGGCCAACGCGCCCGACACCGTCGGGCATGCCTTCAAGTCGGCTACGGTCGACGCCACCGGCTTCGCGATTCCAAGCGAACGCGAAGTGTTGCGCTGGCGCCCGGGTGCGCCGCCGAGCGTCGCATCCCACCCGTGGTTCAGCGACCTGCACCACGCCCTCCCTGGAGATGGCGGCGTGTGGCTCGCGGCCAGCGCGCTGGATGCCGTCCTGTTCGCCAGGGACGACGGGTCCGTCGACTACCATCCCCTCGACCGACGTGCGCGCCCCCCCGAGGGCGACGTCCGATTCGCGCCCCGAACCCGGCGTTGGGTCCACCCCAATCACCTCACGCAGATCGACGGCGAGGTCTGGGCCACCCGCTTCCACCAGCGCGACCTCGCGCGGGTGGCAGACCCCTCTGACGTCATCGACGTTGGGGGCGAGCGCCTGCACGACGGGCGCGCCATCGATGGCCACCTCTGGTTCACGGAGATCGACGGGCACGTCGTCGTCGTGGATCCCGGCCTCCGTCGAGTCGTCCGCCGCATCGACGTCCAGCCCGAGCGCGTTGCCCCGGGCGGCTGGTGTCGCGGCCTCGCGGTCGTCGGCAACGACCTGTTCGT
Source organism: Pseudomonadota bacterium (assembly GCA_005776945.1). Classification (GTDB taxonomy): domain Bacteria; phylum Myxococcota_A; class UBA796; order UBA796; genus SXOB01. The sequence goes on along the minus strand of SXOB01000028.1, from coordinate 41,593 downwards.
CGCCTTCACGCGCCTGAGAGCGACGCGTTGGCGCGCCCACCTGGCGTGGACCCGCCGCCTTCTGAGCGGCACGGGCGGCGCGTCAACGGCCCCATCGCGCATCGAGCGCTTCGACATCCGCACCGGGGCACGGACCGGGATCTGGCCCGTCACCCAACTCGACGCCCTGTTCTCTCTCCATGCCGAACCCGACCTGCCCGCGGGCCTGACGTGAAGGAACTCGTCCTGAGCCTCGCCCGCGACACGGGCTTCGACATCGCCCGCACGACGCCAGCGGTGGTCCCTTCGCCGCGCAGCGAGGCCTTCGACGCGTGGATCGCCGCCGGACGCCACGCCGGCCTGGGATGGCTGGAGACGCGGCGCAACACCCGCGTCGACGTCCGCCACATCTTCCCAGAGGCCAAAACGGCGTTGGCGCTGGCCATCCGCCATCCCCACCGCCGCCCGCCTGACCCCGGCGGCCGGACCGGCCTCGTCGCCCGCTACGCCTGGGGCCGGGACTACCACAACCTCGTCGTCCGACGGCTCCGCAAACTCCGTCGCCGACTCGCCGAACACGGCATCCACAGCTGGGGAGGCGTCGACGCCGCCCCCATCCTCGAGCGGGGCTGGGCGGAGGCCGCGGGTGTGGGCGCGTCGGGCAAGAACAGCGTCGTCTTCGAGGTCGGCCGCGGGCCCTGGCTGCTCCTCGCCGTGCTCTTCGTCGACGTCGACCTGCCTGCGGATCCTCCGGTCCGGCGCGACGCCTGCGGCTCGTGCACGCGCTGCCTCACGGCCTGCCCGACCGACGCATTCCGCGGGCCCCGCGATCTCGATGCGTCACGCTGCATCTCCTACTGGACGATCGAGTCGCGCGACCTGCCGCCGGAGGCCCTTCGCGCGCGGTTCGGGCGTTGGGTGTTCGGCTGCGACGGCTGCCTCGAGGTCTGCCCGCACGGCCATGATCCCGACGATCCGGACCTCGACTGGCTCGCGCCAAAACACCCGTATCTGGACCTCGACGAGGTGCTCGCGTCCACCGACGAGGCCCTCTACGCCCGCTTCGAGGGGTGCGCGCTCCGCCGCCCTGGACCCGCGGGTCTCAAGCGCAACGCCGCCATCGTGCTTGGCAATTTGGGCGACCCCGATGGCGCCAAAGCGTTGTCCGACCACGGGCTCCGGCACCGCGACCCCACCGTCGTCGAGGCCTCGCGATGGGCGCTCGGACGGCTGCACGCCCCACGTTAGCCGAAGGGCCCCGGAGGTCCGTTGCTCGTCGCCATGGCTGTTGCGACAGCTTGGGCGGGTGGGTTCCCCTACGCCGTCCACTCCCAAGTTCTGCCCAACGGCCTCGCCGTTCACGTCGTCCCCACGCCGACCCCCGGAGCGGCCACCGTCGTGACGTGGATGGCCGTCGGCAGCCGCGACGAAGTGGACGCGGGCCGTACCGGCTTTGCCCACTTCTTCGAACACCTCTGGTTCTACGGCGCGGAAACGCTCTCCGGGCCTGCGCGGGAACGCGCGGTGGTCCGCCTTGGCGCCGAAGAGAACGCTTGGACCTGGTTCGACGAAACGGTCTACCACATGACCGTCGCCGCCGATCGCGTCCCCCAGGCGTTGACGCTCCAGGCCGACGTCTTCCGGGGTCTGACGCTGACCGACGAGCAGGTCCGCAAAGAGTCGGGCGCCGTCTACGGCGAGTTCCGCAAGGGACTGGCAAACCCCGACGGACGCCTTTGGGAGGCCCTACACGATCTGGCCTTCGACGTGCACACCTACGGCCACGACACGATTGGCTGGGAAGCCGACATCAAGGCGATGCCGGACGCTTTGGACTACGCTCGCACCTTCTTCTCCAGGCACTACCGGCCGGAGCGCGCCACCGTCATCGTCGCCGGCGATGTCCAGCCCGACGCCGTCTTCGCCGCCGTGGCTGAGCGCTTCGGGCCGTGGGAGCGCGGCGCTGGCCCAGCCGTCGCCCCGCCCGCAGAGCCGCCCCAAAAGGCGGCGCGCCGCACCGAGGTCGCTTGGCCCAACGCCACGGCCCCCCGGGTCGCCATCGGCTGGCGCATTCCCGGCCACGACAACGACGACGCCAGCCTCGCTGCGCTGCAGGTGGCCGCAGACTTGTGGTCGAGCCCCGTGGGCCCGCTGCAACAGCGGCTCGTCGTCGACGAGGGCCTCGCCTACTCGGTCGAGGTGATGCGCGAGGACTTCGTCGACCCGAGCCTGTTCGTCATCGCGGTCACGGCCGTGGACGACGCTGCCGTCCCACGCATCGAGGCCATCTTGCGCGAAGAGCGCGACCTCATGGCCCAAGGCCCCGCGGCCGAAACGCTCGAAGCGACGCGCCGCCACGTCTCCGCCGCTCTTCGCACCTCGCTGGACACGCCTGACGAGGCAGCGAGCGCCCTCGGATGGGCGCTCCGCCGCGACCCCGACCCCACAGGCCTGGACCGCTGGGCCGCGCTCGTTCAAGCCGTGACGCCCGACGCCGTCGCCAAGGCCGTCCAACGCCACCTCGTCCCGGCAACCGAAAACGTCGTCATCCTGCGGCACGCGCCATGATCGCCGCCCTCCTCGCGATCGCCTGCGCGCCCCGCCTTCCCCCAGGCGACGCCCCCACCGTCCTTGCCGCGCGGCCAGAGACCGTTCTTGCGCTGCCTGACGCCACGGCGCCGGCCGTCTACCTGTCCGCGTGGATCGCCGCGGGTTCCTCCTACGATCCCATCGGCCAGGAGGGTCTCGCTGCCTTGACCGCCCACGCGATGGCGGAGGCGGGGGCCGGCGACCTCGACCCGAACGCGCTGCAAGCGGCCTTGTACCCGACCGGCAACGCGCTGAGCGTCACCGTCACGCGCGATTGGGCACAATTCCGGCTGCGGTGCCCCGCGGACCAAGAAGCGGACTGCGTCGCACGGTTCGCCGATGTCCTGCTCGCCCCTCGTTTCGACGGTCCGACGGTGGAACGACTCCGCGACGAAGCGACGTTCGCGGTCGGCGACGGCTTGCTCGACGACGAAGAGGCCCTCGCCGCCGAGCTGTTGGACGCGATGCTCTACGAGGCCCACCCCTATGGCCACCCCGTCGACGGCCGTGCCGGCGTCCTTGGGATGCTCAGCGCCGCCGACGTCGCCCGCTTCTACAAGCGCCACGTCCAGCGCAGCACGGTTTGGGTTGGGATGGCCGGCGCCGTGACGCCGGACGGTCAGGCGGCGATGGAGGCGCGCCTACAAGCCCTTCCGACCGGTTTGCCGCCCGACCGGCCGTTGCCAACTCCCCGCTTCCCAGAGGGCCGACGCCTGCTCGTCGCCGACACGGCCAACCCGGTCACGGGCTTCATGCTCGGGCATCCGCTGGCGACGGACCGCAACCACGCCGATCACTGGCCGCTGATGGCCGGGATGACGGCCTTTGGGGCCCACCGGCAGAGCTTCGGACGCCTCTTCCGCACGCTCCGCACGGACCGCGGGCTCAACTACGGGACCTACGCGTATGCCGAGCCCTACCTGGAGCGGCCAGGCACCTCGCTTCCCGACAACGGGGCGCTACGCGTTCAGAACCGCTTCGCCCTCTGGATACGCCCGACGTCGCAGGACAACGGCGCGTTCGCGCTGAAACTCGCGCTCGACGAGCTCGAGGTGCTCGCCGAACGGGGATTGACCCCCGACGAATTCGACGACATTCGCTCTTACTTGCTCGGCGCCGTCCCCCTCTTGGCCATGGACCCTGGCCGCCGGCTGGCGTTCGCGCTCGAGGCCCAGGCGACTGGCACCCCCAATCTGCTTGTCGCCTTCCCGGCGGCCTTGCAGGCGATGACCGTCGACGACGTCAACCGCAGCCTCAAGGCCCATCTCGCGCCTGACAAGCTGGCGATCGCGGCCGTCAGCGGTGACGCCCAAGCGCTCGCCACGACTCTCATCGAAGGGGCGTCGACGCCCATCGTCTACCGTGACGTGACCCCGACTCCCGCCGCCGCAACTCGAGACGCCAAGGTCGCCAACATCGACCTTGGGCTCGAACCGACGGACGTCGTGGTTCTCGATGCCAAAGGGGTGTTCCGATGAGACTGCTTCCCCTGCTATTCGCCGCCGGTTGCGCCGAACTCGACCCCTACTTGCCGGTCGTTCACTTCGATCGCCTCGACGTTCACGACGTCACCTTCGAGGACATCTCGACGTCGTTCGTGTTCCGGGTGGAGAACCCGAACCCCATCGGCATCGACATGGCGAGCTTCTCATACGCCCTCTCGCTCGAGCAGATCGAGTTGCTTGCTGGCGAAGAGGCCGACGGCCTCAGGCTCGAAGCCTCGGACGCCTCGGAGGTCACGCTGCCCGTGGACCTCGTTTTCGCGAGCGTCTTCGAAACTGTCGAGGCCACGCGCGGCGAAGACATCGTCGACTTCGGCCTCGCCGGCCGCTTCGGCTTCGAGACGCCGATCGGGCCCGTCGAACTGCCTTACGACGAGGCCGGCACCTTCCCCGCCCTCCGCACCCCGAAGATCGCGCTGGGCCAGCTTCGTGTCACGAACGTCGGTCTCTTCGGTGCGGACCTTGAACTCGACGTCGACGTCGACAACGACCACGGCTCGTCGCTGATCTTCCAGAACTTCGACTGGCGAGTCGACCTGCAGGGCGACCCGGTCGCGGAAGGCATCCTCGCCGACTTTGGTGTCGACGGCGCCTCGACCGGCAAGCAGGTGCTGCCGATCCACCTCGACTTCCTCACCGCGGCCATCAGCCTGGTCGACGCCGTCGTCCAAGGCGACAAGGTCGACGTCGCCCTGATCGCGGCCACCGACGTCGACACACCGTTCGGCGTCGTCCCTCTCCAGGTGGACGTCGCCCAGCTGCTCGACGCCGTCCTGTGACCTCGTCGCCGCAGCGGGCCCAGATGCTCGATGCGTCGATGCTCACGACGCTTTCGGCCCAAATCGCCGCCATCGGTCCTCAGGAAGACGTCTTTCTCGCCGAGCTGCCCGTCCCTCGTCGCGTGCTCGACCTCGGTTGCGGTCCAGGCGCGTGGCTTGAGCGCGCTCACCGGCGCTGGCCCAAGGCGAAGCTCGTCGGCATCGACCTCGAAGAGGCCCTCCTCCAGCGCATTCCCGTCCCCTGTGAACGTCGGGTCGGCGACGCGCTGACGCCGATCGCGGATCCTGGCACCTTCGATCTTGCCGTCTGTCGCCACGTCCTGCAGGCCGTCCCGAACCCCGAAAGGGTCGTCGCGAACCTGCTCGACGCCGTCGTCCCCGGCGGCCACGTCTGGCTGCTCGCCGAGGACTACAGCCTCATCCACTTCCCCGACCCCGCCCTGCAGACGTTCTGGACCGACACGGCGCTCGCCTACGGGGCCGTGACCGGCACCGACATGACCGGCGGGCGCCGCGCGCCGACCTGGTTGCGACGGGCAGGCGCCGAGGACGTCCGCGTGAACTGGGTGGTCGTCGACACCCAACGCGTCGACCGCGCACTCTTTTCGACGATCTGGACCGCCTGGCGCGATGGCTACAGCGACATCGTCGCCGATGCCGTCGGCCGCCCCCGCGCCAAGGTCCGCGCCGGCTGGGACGCCATGATTGCCGCGCTGGCCGACCCCGACGTCTACGCAGCCTGGCACGTCCCCGTCATTTGCGGACGACGACCGCTCGGCTGAGCGCCAAGCTGATCATCTGCGCGACGGATCCGGCGGCAACGACCCCGGCCACGCCACCGCCGCCACGCCAGACGACCGCCGCAAGCACGCCGTGGAGGACCAGCGCACCGAGCCCAACCGCGGCGACCCGCCGACCGCGGTGCGTCGCCTGCCCGATGCGTCCCCACACGGTGACCATTCCCAACGCGACTTGGCCCGGGAGCGAGAGCCACAACAGCGTGACCGCGTCGTTGTAGGCCGCGCCCCAGAGCCAGGGGACGGCGACGGCTCCAACGACAGCCAGGGCGACGGCCGTTGCCACCGCCCCGCGCAGGGCCTGCCGGGTCAGGGTGCCCGCTTTGGGTTCGGTTTCGACAGCCAATGCGACGCCGAGGGCCGTCGGAATGAGGCGGGTTCGCTGGGAGACGGCGATGGCGACGCCCGCGAGAGCGATGTCGGCCTGGGCAGCGCCGAGCACCCCAAGCATCAGGACGTCGGCGCGCTCGGTGACGGCCATCGCGACGGCCCAGGGGCCGGCGTGCTGCGCGAATCGGCGCCCACGTTGCCACTGCTCAGGGGCGGGCCTGGCGACGCGCCCCACCCACGGCGCAAGCGGCGCTACGCCGAGCCACGTCCCCATGGCGAAAGCGGCGGTGGCGGCGGCGGCCGTGGGTGCCCAGAGCAACGCGAAGACTGTGGCCACGAGGCGGCCCGCCGCCTGCGCGACCTGGGCCGTCCCCCACTGTGCGAACCGGCCATCCGCACGCGCGAGCCCCCCAAGGACCTGCCAGGCGACCCAACCGATGAGCGCAACGACGCCAACGACGTCCAGCATCCCCGCCCACCACGCCACGGCGCAGGTCAGCGTCAGGGGCACAGCCAAGAGGCCAAGCGCAAGCCCCCGCGCTTCCGCCCCATCCAGGCCGCCGCGGGCACGGGCGTCGACCACGGCCCCGACCGCCCCCCCTTGGGCGAGCAGCGCCAGCGCCCCAACGGTCGCAATGAAGCCGACCACGAGGCCGTGATCGTCGACCGACAACCACCGTCCGAGCACTGCACTCTGCACGAGCGCCACGGCCGAAGCGACGAGGGTCCCGCTCAGGTGCAGAGCACCCCGCCGCCCCGTCCGACTCACCTCCATCGGCGCAGGGCCTCCATCGCCCAAACCGCTGCCCGGTAGCTGGCCGGGACGACGTCCTCAGGCGGCGCCAAGCGGAATTCGCGTGCGTCGGCCATTCGGTTGGCCGTCTTCGGATGCCCGATGGGCAGGGCGCCGCCGGACATCAGGTGCGCCAGCGGGCCGCGCGCGTCCGGCCCCCCCCGCGCCGCGAGGTCGGCGACGACGGCGGTCGGGTCCCGTGCCACGTCTTCCCAAACCAGGGGCGTGGACCCAAGCACACGGCCGGCCGCGGCGAGTGCGGCGCCCGTGGCCACGTCGTGGGCCGCCAGGCTGACGGCCGATCGCCCTGGCTGCGGTCGGAGCCCCCGGCGAGCGGCGTGGGCCGACGCCAACCCGGGGGCCGACCGCTGGAGGGTCAGCGCGAGCACCGGCCTTCGACGGGCCATTCGCAGCGCCCAGGCCGGCGTCTTGCTCGTATCGACGACCCAGGGAACCCCCGCGGCCGCCGCCAAGCCATCGACCAGCTCGGCCTCGGAGTCGTCGGCCTCCTCACCCCAAAGCGCCTCAGGAAGGTGGCGGTGGCCACCTCGGTCGCGTACGCGCGGCAAGAGGTCGGCCACGGCGCGCCAGATGGCGCACTGGACGTCCCCACACCGGCACGGCCGATCGCGGTCCCGGTGGACATGGCGCAGTTCCCCAACGAAGACGGCGTTGGGCGCTGCGCCGAGCAGCGCACCAAGGACGGTCGAGCCACAACGGCCGGACCCAAGGATGGCGACGACGCCGGCCACTCAGGAGGCGTCGACGTACACGGTGACCCGCCGGATCGTGAACCGGCCGTCGAGGACGACGTGGATGTCGGCTGACACGACGCCGGCGCCTGGGCCGCCGACGAGGGGGCCCGCCGTGACGACCTCGAACGACAACGTGTCGGCCGCAGTCTTGCCCGCGACCACGCCGCCCAAATCGAGGAGCACGCCCGCTGGGTCGGACGCCACCTCGAGCGTGACCTCAGGCAACAGCATCGTGTTGAACATCAGGTCCGCGGCGCTGACAAGCGCACTGTCCCAGTCTCCGGCTACGATCGTGCTCACAAGATGGGGCGCAGCGACGCCATCGCCATCGGGGTCCATCCAGGCATCGGTCCGATCCGCCATGTCCAAGTGCTGGAGGAAGGGCTCAAAGAACGGCAGCACATCGTTGACGTACAGCACGCGTGCCCCAAGGGCATTCAGTTCGGCCACCGTGGAGCCGAACGAGGCATCCCCGGGGCAACCGCCCGGTGACGCGTCTACGGCCGAGTCCGGCCATACCGCGTCCGTCGCGACGATGACAAGGGGCAACGTGTCCTCTCGGAAACCCATACCGCCAAGGATTCCGGTGCCAGGAACTTCGGGATCGTACAATCCCAATTCCGTGCCCCCGAAGGCGTCGCCAGCATCGGCGACCAAGGGCCGTACATCGTCGTTGGAATTGTAGCTGCCCGAACAATTCTGGTCGTAGCCAAGCCCCGTCGCAATTTGGGTCAAGGCTTCCAAACCAGCTTCCGGGGCATCACCGCCGGCGGAGAAATCCAGAAATCCCAGCGCGGTTCCGACAGAAATCTCGTCGTTCGTTTGAGCATGGACGAGCGTGAACGGCTTGTCGTCCAACTCGCCAAAAGGCGACATATTGTAGTCTGCGAACGAGGCGACGCCCAACGTCACGTCCGAACCCGCGGCCAGGAACTCAGCGGCGAGGTCCGGCGCACGGTCGGTGACGACGTCGAGCTTTAGAGTCATCGAACCGGTGACATCGAGAAGGATGGCAACGTCTGCGATGTCGATGGCGCCTGGAACGTCGATTCGACCCGGCACGCTGCACACCTGGGCCAAACCGTCACAGTCCTCGTCCACCTCGCCGGGGTCGCCGCAGACCTCAGCCTCGTCGGGGGAAATATTCGGATTTCCATCGTCGCAATCCAGCGATTCCGAGGCCGGGTAAGCGGGAATCGGATCGCAGGAGAGCGTGAAATCCGGTCCCCCAAATCCGTCGCCGTCGTCGTCGGCGTACCACTTGAGAAGCGAGCCCTCGAGCACGTCCGAGTCGTCGTCGACGCCGTTGCACGCCTCGGCCGCGCCGGGATGAATCGCAGGGTCTCCGTCCGCGCAATCCACTTCCGAGGTGGCACCGTCGCTGTCGGCATCCACCAAACCGGCCGGGGGGTTGGTCCCGCCCGTGGGGCCCGTCCCGCCGGCGCCAGTCCCACTTCCGCCGTCTCCGTCGCCGATTCCGAGTACGCCGCACGCCGCCAAAGTCCACATCGTGAGCGTCATGGCCTTCCCTCCCTTCGCGCCTATCCGGCTCGCCGCTCAGGCAACGCTACAGCCCCGCAGCCTTCGTCACCGTCAGGGTCGGTCGCCCTGTCCAGAAGGCGGCGACCTCCCGCGTCGCCCGTTCCGTCCAGGTCTTGGTATGTGCAATCGCCACGACAGGCCCGACCGGCCGCGCGTCTGCCACTGCGGCAAGGTCCGAGGCCGCGTACCGAGCGGCGTCCAGGAGTGCCGGTCCCGCGACGCGAGGACGCCACCGGCGCACTCCCCACGCCGTAGCGAGGCGGCCCGGCCAATGGCCGCGGGCGGTCACCGCACCCACCGCGATCGGCAACTCCACGAATGGGCCGGCCTCCGGGCGGCTGGGATTTGTCTGAAAATTCCACGACGGCCGGTCCACCGGCGCCCTCAGCCAGGGCGAACGTCCTGGGGCGACGCTGCTGTCGACGAGCACGCCCGCCGAGCCCAAGGCTTCGAGCACGGCCACGGGCAGGGGCCCCAACCCTCCAGCGCGAAAACACGTCGGCGACCTCCCACAGGCGCCTACAATCCACGCGACGCCGGGGTCGACGAGGTCGGCATCCCGGTCGCTCAGGACGTCCGTTCCCCGCGCCCGCCATCCGAACATCCCGGGCCGAGCCAGACGCCACTGGGGATGCAGGTGCAGCCCCACCTCATCGCCGGCGGCGACGGCTTCCCGCAACAGTTGCGTCAAGGCCTCGAGAGGCGACCGCTTTGGCAGGCCCTCCCGCTCCATTCGTTCGAACCCGAGCGCGTCGACGAACCACGTGACTACCTTCCCGTCCCGCCGCGCCACCTCGAGCAGGCGCCGCATCGGCCTGACCACGAGGCCCTCCACGGAACCCGAGCCGTCGCCGCGCACCTCGACGTCCACGGTCAGGACGAGTTGACGCATGCCCGGCTATACGCCGTCATGACCGCCTCCCGCATCTTTCGTATCGCCGGCATCTACGGCATCATCGCCCTGCTTCCGAATTTCGTCATGGAGGGCCGGTTCGGACTCGACCACCCCCCAGCGATCACGCATCCCGTGTTCTTCTACGGCTTCACTGGGGTCGCGTTGGCCTGGCAGGTGGCTTTCCTCCTCATCGCGCGTGAGCCGGAGCGCCTCCGGCCGCTCATGTTGCCAGCGATCCTCGAAAAGCTCGCCTTCTTCGGGGCGGTCGGGGTCCTATGGGCCCAGGGTCGCTGCGCAGACGTCCTCCTCCCATTTGCCGCGATCGACGGCGCGTTCGCGCTGGCCTTCGCAGTGGCTTGGCGCACCACGCCGGACGCGCCCCCGCTTGGGGTCCGTTGACGTTAGCCCGCGGCCGGACACTGTGTCTGCCAAGTAAGGAGCCGCCTCATGATCGCCCTGTTGCTCGCCGTCGCCTGCAAGCCGGAACCCGGTACGCCGCCGTCGGGCACCTCGGACACACCTCCGGGGCCGACGACCGATGGGACCGACGTGATCGTCCCTACCCCGACCGACGACACCACGGACACCGACGACACGGACCCGACCGACCCTACGGACCCCACGGACCCGACAGGTACCTACACGCCGCCCACAGGCGTGGACTGCTCGGCCCCTCTCCCCGCGCCCCCGTTGTCCTACACGACGCTTGAAGGCTGGGGAACGGCCGAGGATTTCGACTTTGACGGCGACGGGTACCACGTCTCCATGCGCGACGCGAACCTCATCCGCCTCAACCAGGACGGCGATTTCGCCATCCTGAGCACGGGCTTGGATTCGTTCACTTCGGGTACGCGCGTCATGCCGTCCGGCGAGGTCGCTCTCTCGAATTCGGGCCAGAACGAAGTGTTGCGCATCGACACCACGACCGGCGCACAGACCGTCATCACGGCGGGCATTTCCTACCCCAACGGCATCGAAGTCAGTCGCGACGGCAAGTGGGTTTACGTCGCGAGCAACGGCGACGGAAACGTCCGCCAGCTCGACCCCATCACCGGGGACGCCTACGTCGTCGCAAGCGACATCGGCGGCGCCAACGGCCTCGTGCTCAGCACCGACGAAAACACCATGTTCGTCACGACGTGCAGCGGCGAAGGTGTGTGGAAGATCCCCCGGATCGACGAAACCACATGGGGCGAACCCGTGGTTCTGTGGAATGCGCCCGGCGCCTACGCCTGCATCGACGGTGTCAACGTCGACGCCTGCAACAACGTCTACTTCACCGAATACATCGCCGGCAAGGTTCGCCGGATGCCCGCCGATGGCCTGTCCCCGGCCGAGGTCATTGTGGACCTTCCGTCGAGTTGGATTCCGAACATGCGTTGGGGCGTCGGCGTAGGCGGTTGGGACCCCAACCTGCTCTATGTGTCGGACCGCGACGATGGCCGCCTTTTTGCTATCGACACCCAGATTCCAGGAAAGAAGCATGTCTTTGCGCCCTGACGTCCTCCTCATCTTCGCGGTCGCCTGCGGCGGGAATACCGAACCCACGGATCCGACCCCCGGAACTTCGGATGGGCCCACCGGCACCGAAACCCCGGTCCCGACGGACACGACGGACGCGCCCCCGACGGGTCCCGACCCGGCCACCGTCGAACTCGGCGCGACATGCCCGCTCGACAAGAAGCTCGGCGAATTCAAGGTCGAGTCCTACGACATCTACAGCATTGTCGACGGAACCGTGTCCGACGCGGTCGTCCCCGTCACGATTCTCGAAGAGATCGGCCGCGACGGCGATTGTGTTTTGCTCAAGCGCAACAATCCCTTCTGTTCGCCCGCCTGTGCACCGCTCGAAACGTGCGATTTCGGCACCTGCGTACCGTACCCGACCGAACAAGGCCTTGGCACGGCGACCGTCACTGGCCTGCTCGAAGCCGTGGAGATGTTGCCCGTCCCGCCCGGCGCCAAGTACTTCGACATCACCGTTCCGCATCCCCCCGCGGATCCGGGGGCGCTGATCACGTTGACGACGACGGGCGACGTCTACCCGGCCGTCGAGCTGCACGGCGTGGGCGTCGAAATGTTGTCGATGACCACGACGGACCTCGTGATCGAGTCGGGCCTTCCGCTCGTGGTCGGGTGGGACCCCCCAGTGGCCGAGGTCGCGCGCGCCGAGATCTGGATGCGGCTGAACGTCGACCAACACGGCGTCACGCCGGTCATGCTCACATGTGTCACCGCCGACGACGGCGCCTTCGACCTGTCGGCGACCCTCATCGACCAGCTCTTGGCGCTCGGCGTCACCGGCTACCCGAGCCTCGCCGTGCACCGCCGCACGATCGACACCGCCGAGATCGGCGACGTCGAAGGTGAGCCGGGCTGCATGGAGTTCCGCGTCGCGAGCACGGCGAACCCAAGCGTCCGCGTTGAAGGCTACACGCCGTGCCTCACGGACTTCGACTGCCCGCCGCCCCTGACGTGCAACGAGCCGATCGGTTTGTGTGAGTAGCACCGCCCGCAGCGTGTGAGGGCACCCTCACACGCCACGGTTCGCCCTCCATCGCCGTGAGCATCCCTCACAGCGCGAGGAACCATCGGGCCACGCGCTCTGCCGTGAATGGCGCCGCCCGTTCCGGCGCAGCCGCTGCTCTCCACGCCAACTCGTCCGCGTCCGCGAAGGCCGCCCTGAGGAACCCACCCAACTCGACGGGGTTGACGTCCTTCGGGACGACCCACCCCGCGTCACCGACCAGCGACGCCATCGCGCCGACGTCGGTCACGAGCGCCGGCAGGCCCGCCCCGAGCGCCTCGAGAAGCGAAACGGGGGCCCCCTCGTCTCGGGATGGAAGGGCAAACAGCTGCGCCCGGCCATGGGCCGTCCGCCACGCCTCGCCGTCGACAAATCCGAGACGCTGGCCTCCCGCCACCGGCCCTTCGCCAGCAACGAGCAAGCGGAAATCGGGAGCCGCGGCGGCCACGAGCCGGTCGAGGCCCTTGGCGACGGTCGCGCGCCCCGCAAACAACACCGTCCGAGGCTCGGGGCGGGGCACGAGGCCGCGGAGCCGCTCGGAATCCCAACCGATGGGCGAAACGCCGACGACCTCCAGCCCAAGGCGCTCGAGCCACGGCACTTGTTCGGCCGTCGACGCGATGGCCCGCCGTGAGCCGAAGAGCGCCCTCAGAAATCCAGTCGGCGCGCCCGTCGCCAGTCGCCGATCTGTGCCGTGGAACCACAAGAGGACGGGCCGCGACTCCCGACGCGTGAGCGCTGCGTCCCGAAGGAGTGCGCGATGCCGCAGCGACGTGTGGACGAGGACGGCGTCGCCAGGCGCCTCCCGAACCCGCCGCGCGTCGCCGAGGCGCGGCCAGCGTTCCCCGGGTCGCCGGCCCACGAACACCGTGTGGAAGCCCCCAGTCCGCGCCAACGCCGTCGCCCCACGGGCCACGCCGCCTCCCCACTCGGGGTCTCGGGACACCGAGAGCCAGGCCGTCGTCATGGAGCCTCCTACCGCGGTCGCTCCGCTGACGCGCCGGCCGCGATAGGGCCCGCCCCCGGAGGACCCTTGGCCACCTTTCTCCTGCGCGGCACCGCCATCCCCACGTCCGGCGATCTGCCGCGGGTCGGCGCGCCTGCGCCTGACGCCACGCTCACCCCCGCCGATTTCAACGACCGCGCGGTGTCCAGCTACGCAGGCTGGCGGGTTTGCAACATTTTCCTGTCGGTCGACACAGGGGTATGTGCCGCGTCCATCCGGACCTTTGCGGCGCGCTGCGCCGATCGGCCGGGCGTCACCGTGCTCCACATCGCCCACGACCTCCCGTTTGCGATGAAGCGTTTTTGTGGCGCCGAAGGCCTGCCCAACCAGGTCGTTCTTTCTACCTTCCGCAGCAAGTTGCCCGACGCCTGGGGTCTGCGTATGGCCGGCGGACCGTTTTCGGGATGTTGCGCGCGCGCCGTGGTCGTCCTCGATCCCGACGGTGTGACGCGCCACACCGAGCTCGTCGCCGAAGTCGGGCAGGAGCCCAACTACGACGCAGCCCTCGCGGTCCTCCCCGCGTGAGTCACCGCACCGTGTGTGTCGTCGGCCTTGGCTACATCGGCCTGCCGACGGCCAGCCTTCTCGCCACGCGGGGGCACTCCGTCCTTGGAGTCGACGTTCGCCAAGACGTCGTCGACACGATCAACGACGGCCGCATCCACATCGTGGAACCCGAGCTGGACGTCCTCGTCCGCGCAGCCGTCCACGGCGGGGGCCTACGCGCTTCCACGACGCCGCGCGCGGCCGACGTGTTCATCCTCGCCGTCCCGACCCCCTTTCGCGACGGCCACCAACCCGACCTGCGTTTCGTCGAAGCCGCAGCACGCTCCATTGCGCCCGTCCTCGCCCCCGGAAACCTCGTCGTCCTCGAATCCACGAGCCCGGTGGGTACCACCGAGGCCGTCGCCGACATCCTCATGGCCGCGCGCCCTGATTTGGCCACGCCGCGCGCCTTCCACGTCGCCCACTGCCCCGAGCGCGTTCTACCTGGCCGCATCCTCGTTGAACTCGTCGAAAATGACCGCGTGGTGGGGGGCGTCGACGCCGCCAGTACCGAGTCCGCCGTCGCATTTTATCGGACCTTCGTTTCGGGCGACGTGCTCGCGACCGACGCGCGCACGGCTGAAATGTGCAAGCTCGTCGAAAATAGCTACCGCGACGTCAACATTGCATTCGCCAACGAATTGTCCCTTTTGTGCGACCGATTTGGCATCGACGTCTGGCGCCTCATCGAATTGGCCAACCGCCATCCCCGCGTCCAGATTCTCACGCCCGGCGCCGGCGTCGGCGGCCCTTGCATCGCCGTCGACCCGTGGTTCCTCGTGTCCGCGGCCCCCGACCTCGCCCGGGTCATCCACGCCGCGCGCAACGTCAACGACCACAAGGCCGAATGGGTCGTGGCCCGCATTCTCGACGCGGCCGCCCAAACGACCGGCGCCATCGCGCTGCTAGGTCTGGCGTACAAACCCGACATCGACGACTTGCGCGAAAGCCCGGCGCTCCACATCGCTCGTGCCGTCGCCGCCGTGCTCCCCGAACGCGTACGCTGCGTCGAGCCCCACGTCGCGTCCGTCGACGGCCTCACGCTGGCCACCCTCGATGCAGCTCTGTCCGACGCTGGCCTCGTCGTCGCCCTCGTGCCCCACCGCGTCTTCCGCGGCCTCGCCGCCGAGGCCCTTGCCGGCAAGGTCGTACTCGACGTCGCCGGCATCTGGCGCAAATGAAGGTCTGGACGATTTTCGGCACGCGGCCCGAGGCCATCAAAATGGCGCCGGTGGCCCGCGCATTGGCCCAAGATTCGTCGTTTGACGCCCGAATCGTCGTGACCGGCCAACACCGGCAGATGCTCGACCAGGTGTTGTCGTCGTTCGAGCTCGTGGTCGACGACGACCTCGCCATCATGCGGCCCGGCCAGGACCTGACGGACGTGACGACCGCCGTTCTCACGGGCCTCCGCGACCGATTTCGCGTGGACCGTCCGGACATCGTCCTTGTCCACGGCGACACGACCTCGTGCCTCGCGGCGACGCTCGCCGCTTTCTACGCTTCCGTCCCCGTTGGCCACGTCGAAGCGGGCCTCCGCACGGGCGACCTGCGCGCACCGTGGCCCGAAGAGGCCAATCGCGTCCTCACGGACCGCCTCGCCACGCTGCTGTTTGCGCCGACCCCGGGGTCCGCCGACGCCCTGCGCGCCGAGGGGGTCCCAGAGCAGCGCATCGTGGTGACGGGCAACACGGTCATCGACGCCCTGCTATGGCGCGTCGAGGCCAACCGGCGAGCACCCTTCGAACCGGCGCCATTCGGTGCGGCGGCGTCCATCGTTGCCGACAACAACCGGCGGATCGTCCTCGTCACAGGCCACCGACGCGAGAGCTTCGGACAGGGTTTCGAGGACCTCTGCCACGGCATCCGACGCGTCGCCGAAACGTGGCCGGACGTCGCCGTCATCTACCCGGTTCACCTCAATCCCAACGTCCAGGAACCGGTCCATCGCCTCCTCGGGGGACTGCCGAACGTCCTGCTGATTCCGCCGCTCGAATATGCGCCCTTCGTCCGCCTCATGGAGCGTTGTACGCTCATTCTCACGGATTCCGGCGGAATTCAGGAAGAGGCGCCCAGCCTTGGAAAACCCGTCCTCGTCATGCGCGACGTGACCGAGCGACCCGAAGGCGTGGCCGCGGGAACCGTGAAGCTCGTAGGCACCTCGGCCGAGCGGATATTCGAAGAGGTAGACGCCCTGCTCCGCCATCCGAGCGCCATGGAGGCGTTTCGGCGCACATCGAATCCCTACGGCGACGGCCGCGCCGCCGGGCGGATCGTCGAGGCCCTCCGGGCCTGGAAGGAACGCACATGAAAATCGCCGTGCTCGGGTCCGGCTACGTGGGTCTCGTCGCTGGCGCCTGCCTCGCCGAAGCGGGCAACCACGTCACGATGATCGACCGCGACGCCCACCGCGTGGACATGATCCGCCGGGGGGTTCCGCCCATCTACGAGCCCGGCCTGGCCGAAGTGCTGCGCAACGGGCTCGATTCTGGCCGCCTTCGGGCGACGACGGACACCGCGGAAGGGGTCGACGGCGCTGAAGTCGTCTTGCTCGCGGTGGGCACCCCGTCGATGCCGGACGGCTCCGTCGACATGCGCCAAATCGACAGCGCAGCGGAGGCCATCGGTCGCAGCCTGACCTGCCAAGCCGTCATCGCCACGAAATCGACCGTCCCAGTCGGGACGAGCGAGCGCGTCCGGCAGCGGATCGCCGGGCATGCGCGCGTCCCGTTCGAGGTGGCGAGCAATCCGGAATTCCTCAAGGAGGGGGCGGCCGTCGACGATTTCAAAAAGCCGGACCGCGTCATCGTCGGCGTGAGCAGCGACCACGCCCTCGACGTCCTCCGCCGCATGTATGCGCCGTTCATGGTCCAGCGGGACCGGCTCATCGCCATGGATCCGCCGAGCGCTGAGCTCACGAAGTACGCCGCGAATGCGATGTTGGCGACGCGCATTTCCTTCATGAACGAATTGTCGCGACTCTGCGAACATTACGGCGCCGACATCGGCCTTGTCCGCCAGGGCATGGGCACCGATCGCCGGATCGGCCCCGATTTCCTCTACGCCAGCTTGGGCTACGGCGGCTCGTGTTTCCCCAAAGACGTCGCCGCGCTTTCCACGATGGGGCGCGACGTGGGCATGCCGCAGACGATCGTCGAGGCCGTCCAAGAGGCCAACCGCGCCCAGCGCGAGCGGTTGTTCCACCGCCTCGTGGCCGGCCTTGGCGGCGACGCCCGGGGCCGCACCGTCGCCGTCTGGGGCCTCGCCTTCAAGGCCCGCACCGACGACGTGCGCGACAGCGCCGCAATCACCCTGTGTGAGCACCTCCTCACAGCCGGCGCAACCGTCCGTGTCCACGACCCAAAGGCCCGCGAGACGGCCGCCGTCGTCCTCGGCGACCGCGTGACATGGTGCGACGACCCCTACGTCGCCACCGATAGCGCCGACGCCCTGCTCATCGCGACCGAATGGGCCGACTACCGCATGCCCGACCTGGACCGGCTCGCGGGCCAGCTGCGGCAACGTTTGATCGTGGACGGCCGAAACCTCTACGACCGCAAGATCTTCGAGGGGACCGGCCTCACCTACGTCTCCATCGGCCGCCCGACCGTCGGATGATCATCCCTTGGGCGCGCCTGCGCCGTGAGCCGCTGGCCGAATGGCCTCGGCGGGCGCTGGACGCCCTGCGTGAGCTTGGCCCTCCCGCCAAGGCACGGCCGGGCCCGCAACGGCCGGTGGTTTGGCCTTGCCCCTTACCCAACGTCTCGGCGCCAGGTGGTCCATGGCGCGTCCTCGGCGTCGACCGTACCGAGCGACGTGGCTGGTTCATCGATCCTCACACGGGGAGGCCGCTGCCGGGCGACTGGCGTCAGCTGAAAGGTGACCCCAAACCCACATGGACCTGGCTCCAACTCCGTCATTTGGCCGTGGACGCGCTGGACCCGTCGACCCGCGACGTCGCCCTCCACGATGCGTGCGACTTCCTCGCCGCCAGCACCGTCCGCCGCGGCCTCGCTTGGGCCTTCGCGGCCGATGTGGCCGCACGGGCTGTGAGCCTGGCTCTCATCGCGGCGGCGACGGGCGCGACCGACCTCACCCCGGCGCTCGCGGACCATGCCGCCCACCTCGCGGCCCATCCGTCGCAGGGCACCAGCCTCGGCAACCACACGGCCATCGAAGCGGGCGTGTTGGTCCTCCTTGCCCGTCTCCTCCACGACTGGCCCGATGCCCCCACCTGGCGACGGCTGGGGCACGCGCGCCTCTCCATCGCCCTCTCCGCCCTCGTGTTGCCCGACGGCGGCCCGGCCGAGGCCTCCCAGGCCTACCTGGCCCTCACCCTCGAGGCCGCTCTCCTCGCCGACCTCGCCGACCCTCTCGACGACGACGGCGCCAGCGCCCTGCTCCGAGGCGCCGAATTTCTGGCGTCCATCGACGGCCTCACGGGCTGGGGGGACGACGACGACGGGTCGCTGCTGCCCGGACCCGTCACCACCTCCGTTGCAGGCGCCATCCTCCGTCGTGCAGGTAGGCCAGCGCCGCCGACGTGGCGGCACGACCTGCGCGCGTCCCTCGTCGGCGCCCCCGATGGACCCACCTGGCGGCGCCCCGCCCGCACCTTCCCTCACGCGGGCATCGGGGTGCTCGGCAACGGCCCTGTGCGCGTTTTCGCTTCATTGGGTGCCCCCGGCCTCGCACCCTTCGCCGCCCATGCCCATCACGACGCCGGCGCCGTCTGGGTCACGCTGGGAGACCGCCCACTCGTGGGGTCACTCGGCACAGGGGGCTACGCGGACCCGCGACGCGACCTGCAGCGCCTGCCCTACGCGCACAGTACGATCGTGCCGCCCGGGGTCTGGGATCGACGCCCCGACGGGCCCTTTGCCTGGTCGGGACACGCCCCGCGGGCACGATTCCGCTCGACGCCGCGTGAGGACGTGCTCACGTGGCAACGTGCGCCCTGGACCTTCGAGCGCCGTTTCCGCGTCACGTCGACCGCCGTGAGCGTCGAAGACAAGGTCGACGGCCGCGCGGGTGTAGACGTCGACGTCGCACTATGGCTGGCGCCCGGCGTCGCCTACGACCGCGGACGCCTTTTGCGGGACGGCGAACCCGGGGCGACGTTGACCGGCAACTGGCGGGTGGAGCACGTCCAAGGGGTCCTCAGTCCCCGTTACGGCCTCTGGCAAGAGGCGGTGCGACTGACGACCACGGTGCGGGCCCCGGGCGCGGTCCTGTGGCGCCTGGCGGCCCGGAAGGGCCCGACACGATAGCGTGCGCCACAGTCGAGGCGGACGTGGACATCCAACTCTCAGGCCAGCCTTCCTATACGTTGGCCGAAGTCGTGCTTCGGCGAGGCGAAACCCTTGTCGCCGAGTCGGGCGCCATGGTCGCGATGGACAAGGGCATCGGGGTCGCCCCGACCTTTCACGGTGCCGGCGCCGGCGTTTTCGCAGGGCTTCGCGCGTTCGTCGTCGCGCTCATCCGGAAGTGGCTTGCGAACGAGACGATCTTCGTGAACCACTTCACGGCCATCGCCGACGGCCAACGCGTCTTCTTGGCCCCGTCGATGGTCGGTGACATCGTCTCCGTCCCCCTGGCCGCTTCCGAGGCGATCACGGTCCAAGCGGGCTCGTGGCTCGGTGGGTCGACGAGCGTCTCGCTCAGCCTGCAGTGGGGCGGATTCGCCGCCCTGTTTGCCCGCGAGAGCCCCTTCTTCGTCCGATGCGAAGGGCCGGGCGAAATCCTGGTCAACGCCTACGGCGCCATCGAGCGCGTGGAGGTCGACGGTAGGTTCGCGGTCGACTCCGGCCACGTCGTCGCGTGGCAGGGGCCCCTGACCTACACGATCCGCAAGGCGGGCGGCTGGGTGTCTTCGATCACGTCCGGTGAGGGCCTCGTCCTGGAGTTTTCCGGGCGCGGAACCGTCTGGATGCAAACGCGCAACACGTCCGCCCTCATCGGGTGGATTTCGCCCCTGCTCCCGGGCTGACCATGAACATCGAAATTCAACACAGGCCCGCCTATTCCCTGGCGGTCGTCTCCCTCGAAGCTGGCGAATCCGTCGTCGGCGAACCCGGCTCGATGATTTCGATGGACGGCGACATCGCCATCGACACGTCGGCGGGAATGGCCGGCAAGGGAATCATCGGTGGGCTGCTCAGCGGCCTCAAGCGGATGGTGGCCGGCGAGTCCTTTCTGCGAAACACGTTCACGGCGTCCCGGGGCGGTACGGTGTGTTTCGCCCCGACCCACGTCGGCGACATGGAGGTCGTGAACCTCGACGGTTCGCGTGGCCTCGTGCTGCAAGCGGGCGCCTGGGTGTGTGCAGCACCGTCGGTCAGCATCGACGCCTCCTGGGGCGGCGCGCGGTCCTTCTTCGCGGGCGAAGGCCTCATCCTCCTCAAGGTGACCGGGGAAGGGCCCATGGTATTTCACACCTTCGGCGGGGTGAAGGCCATCGAAATCGACGGCGAGTTCGTCGTCGACTCGGGCCACATCGTCGCATTCGAAGACACTCTGTCCTTTACCGTGGGCAGCGTCGGCGGCGGCATCTTCGCCTTCCTCTTCGGCGGCGAAGGCCTGGTGGCGACGTTCAAGGGTCGCGGCCGGCTCTGGATTCAAACGCGCAATGCGACGCAATTTGGCAAGTGGATCGGCCCGCTTTTGCCGATGCGGGAGGGTTGATGCAAAGCGAAATCCGCCACCGTCCCGACTTCGCGTCCGTGCGATTCGCCATGGCTAAAGGGGAGTCGGTCCAGGCCGAACCCGGCGCCATGATGGGCATGTCGGGGGGCCTCAAGCCTACGACGAACATCCCCGGCGGCCTGTTGGGCGCCGCCAAACGCGCCCTGGCAGGAGAGTCCGTCTTTCTGGTCACGTGGACGGCCGAGGGGGCGGACGAAACGCTCCACCTCGCGCCGCCGATGCCCGGCGACATCGTCGCGATCCCCGTCGAAGCGCCGCTGGTCGTGCAGCGCGGCGGTTTTCTCGCGGCGACGAACGGGGTTTCGCTCGATGCGCAGTGGGCGGGGGCCAAAGGATTCTTCTCTGGCGAAGGCCTCGTCATGCTGCGCGCCACGGGCTCTGGCACGCTTTGGCTCGGCTCCTACGGCGCGATCTCGGAGCGCGAGGTCGACGGCGTCTGGCGCGTAGACACGGGCCACATCGTGGCCTTCGATGCGACGCTCACGTGGTCGGTGACCCGCGTGGGCGGCTGGAAGTCGACGTTCCTCAGCGGCGAAGGCTTGGTCGTGGAATTCCGCGGCAAGGGCCGCGTGTGGTTCCAGACCCGATCGGCGGACACGTTGGCGGGCTTCCTGCATCCGTTTCGACGGATTCGGCCCAAGACGAATCAGTAGCTTCGTTGGCCACTCGGCACCCCGCCGTCCCGCAACCCCGCGTCGTGGGGATGGCCTCCTCCCGCCGTCCCCCGGTGATAGATGGGCGGGGGAGCGCACATGGTACGATTCGCCTTGGCGACGCTGACGGCCTGCGGGGGAACCGACACCCCCACGGACCCCGTAGACCTCGACCCGTGTGACGAGATGACGACGGCGCCCTTGCCGTCGGTGCCATCGGACGAGTGGCCGGCCGGTTTGTCGGACGCCATCGTCAACTTCCGCGACGTCGCCGGCACCTGGCGCACCGATCAATGCGGCGACGACGACGACTGGGTTCAGCTGAAGATCACTGTCCCCCCCGAGGAGGAGATTCAAATCATCACCGGTGGCGTGGACCCCGCCGCCCCGTGCGGTTGCACGTCCGACCCCGACTACGGGTCGGACTACGAGATGGACCCCATCGCCACCGTGCCCGTCGAGGTCTACGTCTCCGACTACACGGACCCCGCGATCAACGTCAAGACGTTTACCCTCGACCTCGTCTTCTACGGCGAGGGCCAGCCGCTCGATCTGCGCGCGTGCGCCCAAGACCCGATCGACCCCGCTCTCGGCACGCCCTGGTCCGATGCGACCGTCCTGTTCCGCATCGACGGCGTCGGCGCCTTGTCCGGCACGTTGGCCGTCTCCAACACGGACCGCGATTTCGAGGCCTGCCACCTCGGCAACTGGGAGAAACAGTTCTGAGGCTCCAACTCGTCCGGCTCCCCCACGGAGCCGGCCTGCCACT
Organism: Pseudomonadota bacterium; assembly: GCA_005776945.1. GTDB lineage: Bacteria > Myxococcota_A > UBA796 > UBA796 > SXOB01. Next base: position 19,426 of record SXOB01000028.1, on the reverse strand, counting down.
GCCGACCTATGCGACGGCAGGTGCCGCTGGCGCCGACCTCTGCGCCGCCATCGAATCGCCACTCACGTTGGGCCCCGGCGAGCGTGCGCTGATTCCATGCGGATTCCGCATCGCCGTTCCGCCCGGACACGAAGCGCAGATTCGGCCTCGAAGCGGCCTTGCGGCACGCTACGGGCTGACGATTCTCAACGCACCCGGCACGATCGACGAGGATTACCGCGGGGAAATCCAGGTCCTCCTCGTCAACGCCAGCCGGTCGAGCCACACCGTCCACCGGGGCGACCGCGTCGCCCAGATGATCGTGGCGCCCGTCGTACGCGCCACCTTCGATGAGGTGACGGCGCTGGACGAAACCCCGCGTGGGGCGGCCGGCTTCGGGTCCACCGGCCGCTGAAGTCCGAAGCGGCGTCGAGGCACCGCGGGCCCCATGTGCTCACTCTGGCACCGCGGCCCATCCCTGACGCTTGCGCCCCGTCCCGCCGCGATCGGTTTCGACGCCGGGCGCCGAACCCCACGACGCGAACGGACCCAACGCCGCCGGAGTTGCCCCCGGCGGCGCCGACGACTCAGGCGCCGACGCTGTCGAGCGCTTCCTTGCGGGAAAGGCGGATCTTTCCGGCGCGGTCGATGTCGATGACGCGCACGAGCACTTCGTCACCTTCGCCCAAGACGTCGGTCACCTTGTTCACGCGCTCGTGAGCGAGATGGCTGATGTGGATGAGGCCATCGGTTCCGGGGAAGATCTCGACGAAGGCACCGAAGTCCGTGATGCGCTTGACGACGCCGACGTACAGGGCGCCGATTTCGGCCTCCTGAGTCAGCTCGCGGATCATCTGCAGCGCCTTGTTCGTGTTCTCGGGGTCCGACGAAGCGATTTCCACTTTGCCGGAGTCCTCGACCGTGATCTTGACTTCGCAGGTGTCCTGGATCGAGCGGATCATCTTGCCGCCGGGGCCGATGAGCTCGCGGATCTTGTCCGGCTTGATGTGCAGCGTCGTGATCCGCGGCGCGTACTGCGAGAGTTCGGTACGGGGGCCTTCGATCGTCTTGGCCATTTCACCGAGGATATGGACGCGACCGGCGCGCGCCTGCTCCAACGCGACCGCCATGATTTCACGGTTCAGGCCCTGAATCTTGACGTCCATCTGGAAGGCCGTGATGCCCTTCGTGGTCCCGGTGACCTTGAAGTCCATTTCGCCTATGTGGTACTCATCGCCAAGGATGTCGGACAACACCGCGAAGCGGTCGCCTTCCGTGATGAGGCCCATCGCGATGCCCGCAACCGGCGCCGAAATCGGCACGCCGGCGTCGAGCAGCGCAAGTGTGCTGCCGCAGACCGTGGCCATCGACGACGAGCCGTTGCTCTCGAGGACTTCCGACGTGCTCCGCACGACGTAAGGGAACTTGTCGCGGGGCGGCATCACCGCTTCCATCGCGCGGTGGGCGAGCGCGCCGTGGCCGATCTCGCGGCGCTTTGGCGCGCGGAGCGGGCGGGCCTCACCGGTGCAGAACGGCGGGAAGTTGTAGGTCAACATCCAGCGGCGCTCGAACTTGCCGGTCGGCAGCTCCATGCGCTGACCGTCCATGTCCGTGCCGAGGGCGACGGTGACGAAGGCCTGGGTCTCGCCGCGCGTAAACACGCCTGAGCCGTGGGCGCGTTCGGCGACGCCGACTTCGCACCAGATGCCGCGAATCGCGTCGGGGGCCCGGCCGTCCAGGCGCTTGCGGGAGTCGAGGACCGTGTTCCGCATGCACTTCTTGGCGAGCTTCTCCCAGCCGATCTTGGCGTCGGCCGTCTTGCGGGCGGCCTCTTCGGCGGAGTCGGCGGCCACGAGCTTGGCGATGATCTCGCTGCGCGCGTTCTCGATGGCCTGACGACGCTCGTGCTTGCCGGGGACGGCGAGCGCGGCGTTGAGAGCGGCCGTACCGTGCTCGGCCAGGAAGGCCTTCACGCCGGCGTCGATCTCCGGAGCCGGACCGACGTCGAGCTTGGCCTTGCCGGCCTTGGCGCGCAGCTCGTCCAAGGCGTCACAGATCTTGCCGATCGCGGCCTGGGCCAGATCGAAGACCTCGAGCATCTCGGCTTCGGTCGCCTCGCTGGCTCCACCTTCCACCATCGTGATGGCGGTGCGGGTGCCGGCGACGACGAGGTTGATGCTGGCGCGGTCGCGCTCGGCCATCGACGGGTTGATGCGGTACGTGCCGTCGACCTTGCAGACGCGGACGCCGGCGATCGGCTCCACCATCGGCGCGTTCGAGACGTGCACCGCCGCGGCGGCCCCGCAGAGGCTCAACCAGTCGGACTCGGTGTCCCGGTCGAAGGACAACACGGTCGCGATGATCTGGGTCTCATTGCGGAAGTGCTTCGGAAACATCGGCCGGACCGGGCGGTCGATGAGGCGGCTGATGAGCGTCTCGCGCTCCGAACTGCGGCCTTCGCGCTTGAGGAAGCCGCCGGGAATCGAGCCATGGGCGCCGTTGCGGTCCATGTAGTCGACGGTGAGCGGGAGGAAGTCGAACGTCGTCGGCGTGTCGCCGCAGACGCAGGTGACAAGCACCATCGTGCCGCCGCAGCGGGCGACGACCGCGCCGCTGGCCTGACGGGCATACTTGCCTGTTTCGAAGGTGATGAGCCGGCCGTCGATTTCGACGGAGCTCGAGTGCAGTGTGGTCAAGTGGACTCCAGGGGCCCATGGGCCCGGTGTCCGCAACCGTGCGGCGACGCCCTGCCTAGGGGGTCGCACACCCGGAGACGCCTTCGTTTCCGAGCGTGGTCTTCACAGACCCTCGAGCAGGAACCAGTCGCCTGGTGCCGGCACGAAGACCTGGGAAGGCCCCGCGCGCGCGATTGCGGGGGTTGAGCTTCGGGGACCAAACGCCCCCGTCACAGTGAAAAGAACGAGGGCGAAGCCGTTAGCGGCGCAACCCGAGGCGCCCGATCAGCTCCTGGTACCGAGGGGCCTCGGCCTTCTGGAGCCAGCTCAGGAGCCGGCGACGCTGCCCGACCAGCTTCAGCAGGCCGCGGCGGGACGCATGGTCCTTGGCGTGGCCCTTGAGGTGCTCGGTCAGCGATTGGATGCGCGTGGTCAACAGGGCGACCTGCACCTCGGGCGAGCCCGTATCGGCCTCGCCGCGGCGGTAGCCTTCGATCACCTGTTGCTTGTCGGCCGTGGTCAGCGCCATGATGTCTCCTAGAACCGCGGCCGAATCGGGGTGGCATGGCGCTCGAAGGGGGTCAATCCCCTCCTCCCGGACCCAGCTTGGCGGACGCGCCCGCTAGCCGACGGCGGCCCGGAAGTCAAATCCGGGGTCCGATACACCCTTCGGCGAGGCGCCTCCAGGCGGCACTCAGGTGGGCTCGATGACTTTGCCGATTCGGGGCCCACGCGCGTCGCGTTCGGCGACGGCGACGACGTCGGAGCCCGCAAGCACGAGGTACTTCGACCCGACCGCCACGCCCGCCGGAGCGAGCGGCGGCAGACCCCCAGCCCGAATGCGACGAGCGTCGGCCGGCGTGACGTCGACAATGGGCAGATGGGGCAGGCAGGCCACCGCGGGCCGCAGAAAGGGGTGCAGGTCCTGGAAAACGGCCTCGCGCGGCCGCCACGGCACGCGCTCGCCCGGGCCCCGGCCGAGCAGGGTGTCCTGCCAGGTGCGGTTCGGGTCGCCCGACACAATCTGGCCGAGTGCGTGCATGCTGATGGCGTCGGTGAGGTGGAACGGGCCCGACCGCGGTCGCACGAGCGCCGACAGATGCCCCGTCGTGCCCAATGCGGCCGCAATCTCGTCGGCCAACACGCGCGCATAGGTCCCGCGAGAGCAGGTGATGCGAACGCTGAGTGACCGTGGCTGGAGTTCGAGGAGCTCCACGTCCGTGATCTCGATCTTCCGCTCGGCGACCTCTGGCGCTTCGCCTTTGCGGGCGTACTCGTACAGCGGACGCCCGGCGACTTTGACGGCCGAGAAGGCCGGTGGACGCTGCATGCGCGGGCCGCGGAAAGTCGCGAGCACGTCGACCACGCGGCGGGCCTCTAGTTCCGGAACGGGCGCCTCGCGGATGACCCGCCCCGTGGGGTCACCGGTGTCGGTGGCCGCGCCGAGCGCGATCGTCGCGTCGTAGATCTTGATCGACTCGTCCAGGAACTGGATGAGGCGTGTGGCGCCGCCAAGCGCCAGCGGCAGCACCCCCGTCGCAAACGGGTCGAGCGTGCCCGTATGCCCGACCTTTTTGACGCCCGTTACGGCGCGGACGGCCGCCACGATGTCGTGCGAGGTCAGGTCCGGTGGCTTGTCCACCACCAGAAAGGCGCAGATCACGGATCACCCTCCTTGCGCTCACGGCGCAGGCGGTCGAGCAGGCCCGACACGCGAAACGCCTCTTCGGCGCCGCGGTCGACAACAAACACAAGTTCTGACGCGTGGCGAAGCCCGAGCGCGCGACCGATCGGGCCACGAAGCTGCCGGGCGGCATCTGCGAGGCCCTCGACCGCGTCCGCCTTGGGCTCGCCACCCCCAAGCGGCAACCAGTAGATGGTCGCCTTTTCCAGGTCGCGGGTGACCGTCACGCGCGTGATGGAGACATCGACCAGGCGCGGGTCCACCCCACCCTCCCGCAGGCGCGTGGCGACCTCGCGGTGGATGGACGCAGCGACGCGTTCCGGACGAAAGGAGGGCATGGGGTTCCGAGGGCCGGCGCGCCTAACGGGCGGGGCGGACCAGGGCACCAACGAGGAAGCCGAGCGCGTCGCGCGAAGGGGCGCTCGCGAGCCGTCGGGGCTCCTGCCAGGCTCGCCACGCCCATTCCAAACCCCGTCTACGCAACGCGTCCGGCGCGCGGGAAATGCGCCCGGACAACACGTCGAAGCTGCCCCCCACGCCCATCGTGACGGTGTTCTCGGCCAGCGCGGCCCCCAATCGCTCCTGACGTGGCGTCCCCAACCCAAGGAATACGAGGTCCGGTCGCGCCGCGCCGATCGCCGCCGCGAGCCGGGCATCGCTGAGGTAGCCCTCGATCGCAAGCGCGACGTCGACGTCGGGCCAGCGCGCGGCCACCCGTTCGGCCACCCCAATCCGTCCTCCGACCAACGCGACCCGCCAACCCCGGGTTCGGGCCGCGTCCAACAAGGCGACGAGCAGATCGATGCCGGTGATCCGCCGGGGCGCGGAGCCCGTCCGTCCCGCACACCAGGCGACCGCGGCGCCGTCGACGACCACGAGGTCCGCACCGCTCACCACGCCGTGCAGCGCGGGGTCGCGGCGGCAGCGACCCGCCTTGGCAGCGTTGAGCGGAACGATCTGCCCTCGACCCCGCGCGACCAGGGCCGCAACCCGTTCGACGGCCTCGCCGAGGCCGACGTCGTCGACCGGCAACCCGCCCACCTCGCGCCTCACGAGGCGTCCATGAGCGCGCGCAGGGCCTCGGCGGCTCGCGCGGCCGCCCGACCGTCCACCGCGAACAACTCCGCATGCCGGGCAGCACGTCGGCCAGCGACATCGTCGTCGGGATTGGCGAGCACAGTGTCCAACGCCCGTCCGAGTTCGTCCAACGAACGCGTCACCCGCACGCCGCCGGTCCGGATGAGCCCCACGAGGTGGGGGTAGGACGCAATGCGACGCGCCGATTTCCACCAGGGCAAGTCGTCCACGGTGTCGAAGGGCGTCAGGATGACGGGCCGGTCGTGCACGAGCGCGTCGATGGCAAGGGTGGAACCCGAATTCAGCGTGGCTACCGCACCCCCGACCAGGGTCGCCATGTGGGGCAGGTCCGCAGGGTCCAGGCTCCACGACAGCCCTCCCGGCTCCATCGTCGGCAGGTCGACGGCGACGCGGGGCCCACGCAGCGCGTCGATCCTTGGGAGCCAACTCAGGTCGGCCAGATTGCCCGTCACATTCTGTGGGTGCGGGCGGACGACGAGTTGCAAGTCCGCCCCGAATCGACCCTCGGCGATGCGCGCGGCGAGCCACTCCACGATGTCGATCTCGGTCGGGCAGAAGTACGGAGCCGACATCCCGAACAGCACGTAGGGCCTGGCGGGATCGAGGCCGAGCCGGCGGAGGAGCGCCGTACGACGATCTGGCGTTGCGGCGCCGACATGGGCGTCGAAATGGGGCACGCCGACTTCGCGGATCCGCTCGGGGGCGACGCCGTAGAGGCCCTTGAGCTCAGCCGCCATCACGGGGCCCCACGCGATCCAGTCGTCGGGCAGGACCGTGAAGCGCCCCTTCGTCGTGAGGTTGTCCCAGCTCAGCAGGTGGCCGACGGTCCGCAGCCCCAAGTCGCGCGCGGCGACGAGCATCGCGGCCTCCATGGGGTGTACCGGGTAGGTCGCGACCACGAGCCTTGGCGACAGGCGGCGCAACAGGGCCCGCGCCTCCGCCGACCGAACGAGTGCTCGATCCAGCGCGTCGACGCGGCCAAGCAAACCAGGCGTGTTGCGAACGAGGCCGTTGAGCGCGAGCCGCAGCTTCGCCCGCCAACGTGTGCGTGGGTCCGCGGCGGCGCGAAGGTGTTTGGCCCACAGGGCCGGATTCCGCCGGACGTCCTCGAACAAGTAGGGCCGCAACTCCCCGGCGAGCGCCCCCCGTCGCGCGAGGTCGGGACCGCGCTCGAGCACGGCGCCGACGGACTTGGCGAGGCGTTCGAGGCCCGGATCGTCGCCAACGGGGGCGATGACGGCAACCGACAGGCCTCGCGCGGTGGCCTCTTGCACCAGCGTGCTGTGGAGGACCATCCGGGCCGCGAAGCCGTGGGACACGAGGTAGGCGACGTCGACGCCGGGCACGACGCCGGCCTAACCGCGGCGCCTGGGGTTAGCGCCCGGCCGTGCCTCGCCTCGTGCCGTTGCCCGCCTTTCACGACCCGCGGGGCGACCTCTCGTGGGTTGCCGGAGGGCACGACCTGCCGTTCGCGATCGCGCGGGCCTATTGGCTGACAAGCTGGACGCCGGGCGTGGCCCGCGGGGTGCACGCCCACCGGCGCCTCCACCAGCTCTACGTCGCGGTCCACGGCACGATTTCCATCGCCACCGACGACGGCCAGACCCCGCGCAACTTCACCCTGTCGCGGCCCAACGAAGGGCTGCTGCTCGGCCCGATGACCTGGCGCAGCCTCACGTCGTCGGACCCGCAGGCCGTCTTGCTCGCCTTGGCCGACGGCCCCCACGATGAAGCCGAGATCATCCGCGACCGCGCCACTTTCCTCGACGAGTGCCGTCCATGAACGTCCCCTTCCTCGACGTGGCGGCCGCCACGGCCGAGTTGCGCACTGAACTCGACGCCGCGTGGAAACGCGTCGCGGACGCCGGCTGGTTCATCAAAGGCCCCGAATTGGAGGCCTTCGAGCACGAATACGCGGCCTACACGGGCTGCGCCCACGCGATCGGCGTCGGCAACGGCCTCGACGCCCTTGCGCTCGCCCTTCGCGCACTCGGCGTTGGCCACGGCGACGATGTCCTCGTCCCCAGCCACACGTTCGTCGCCACCTGGCTCGCGGTGAGCAGTGTCGGCGCCACGCCGGTCCCCGTCGAACCGGACGCCACGATGAACCTCGATCCGGCGCGCGCAGCGGATGCGCGCACAACCCGGACGCGAGCCGTCATCGCCGTCCACCTCTACGGCCAATGCGCAGACATGGATGCGTTGGCGGACGCGCTGCCGGGCGTCGCCATCGTGGAAGACGCCGCGCAGGCCCAAGGCGCCACCTGGCGCGGCCAGCGCGCAGGGAATCTTGGCACGATCGCTGGCGTCAGCCTGTACCCGGGAAAAAACCTCGGTGCGCTCGGCGACGCCGGCATCGTGACGACGAACGACGGAGCCCTCGCAGCCGAAGTCCGCCGCCTCGGTCACTACGGCCAGACCCAACGCTACCACCACGACGTCCTCGGCACGAACAGCCGCCTCGACGAGCTGCAAGCCGCATTTCTTCGCGTCAAACTCCGGGCCTTGGACGGCTGGAATGCCCGACGCCGTCGGGTCGCCTGGCGCTACGCGGAAGCCCTCGCCAACGGTCCCGTCACGCTGCCGGTCACCCGCACGGAAGCCGAATCCGCCTGGCACCTCTTCATCGTCCAGACCCCGAAACGCGACGACCTGGCCGCCCACCTCGCCCGCCGCGGCGTCGCCACCCAAATTCACTACCCGGTGGCCGTCGACGCCTGTGGCGCCTACGCAGGGCACGTTGCCCCCCAACCCGAGGCCCGCCGCCTCGCGCGGGAAGTGCTGAGCCTGCCCATCGGTCCACACCTCACCGACAGCCAAGTAGACGCCGTGATCGAGGGCGTTCTCACCTGGAGCCCATGACGGCGCCGGATACGCTCTCGAACCGGAGGAACGATGCCGAGCCGCGAGCAGGCCATGCAGGAAATCGCTGGGATCCTCCGGGGACCCCTGACGGACGCCAAGGTCGCCCGAGTTGCCGACTTGGAACGGCAACATCCAGGCGCGACCGACGACGCTTGAGCGGGAGAGCCCCGCAAGGTGATGAAGGCCGACCATTTCAGTACGCTCACAGGCGAATATTCGGTGGACCGGACCGTCGCGGTTCCCGCCATCGACGCCCTGCTCAAGCTGTTGCGTGAGCGCGCCGCGACGGCGAAGGCCTGGCTCGACGCCCACCCCAAAGACGTCGAGGGAATGTGGCGACGACACCCCGTACCCATGGGCCCCATCGCCGTGCGGTGGGTCCAAGGCGACGACGCCTACTTGTCTGCGCAGTCCGGGCGCGACTGCGTCACGATCGAGGTGCATTTTCCCGGCTCCGGCTCGCTGGACGCCAGGCTGCTGGACAGCCGAATCGGCGAGGGCCGCCGCATGCGCCGGTACAGAGCGTACGACACCGGTCGCAAACGCCTGCTCGCGGACATCGAAGACCTCTTGTGCGCCCAATTCGACGCCCGCCCCCACTGGGGTCTCTACCAAGCCCAGTCCGGCGCCGGGCTGCTCGCACGCTACCCAGGAGCGGGCGCCTGGCTCGCCCACTACCGCAAACGGAACGCGACGGGCCGGTTCGACGGACCGCTCACCGATCGGCTGGGAATTTCGATGGGCCGGACAGCCTGAGCGCCACCCCCGTCACTCCCGAATCACGTTCTCCAGCGGCCCCAAAATCGCATTCGCCTCCGCGAGCGAATCGAACGTCCCGGCGTCGGTCCATCGGCCCCGACACACGTCGTACTCCAGGTCTCCGCGCTCGATGTAGACGTTGTTGACGCCCGTGATTTCCAATTCGCCGCGCGCACTCGGGCGCGTCTGGCGGATGACGTCGAACACGTCGGACCCGTAGCAATAAAATCCGACGACCGCGTAGTTGGACTTCGGTTCCGACGGTTTCTCTTCGATGCTCAGCACCTGGCGCTCGTCGAGGGCCGCGACGCCGTACCGCGTCGGATCCCCCACTTCTTTGAGCAGGACTCTGGCGCCCTTCGCCTGGGCACGAAATGCGTCGACGTAGGGCCGGATCGAGTACTCGAACACGTTGTCGCCGAGCAGCACGCAGATGCGTTCCCCTCCGGCGAAGCCCTCGGCCAGCGCCAGCGCCTGGGCGATCCCGCCCGCGGATTCCTGGACCCGGTACGTGATGCTACAGCCGAACTCCGTCCCTGGCCCGAGGCATCGCACGACGTCGCCCATGTGGTCCGTGCTCGTGATCACGAGGACGTCCTGGATGCCGGCCGACACGAGCTGCCGAATCGGGTGGTACACCATGGGTTCCCGGCCCACGGGCAACAGATGCTTGTTCGTGGCCCGGGTGAGCGGATGCAACCGCGTTCCCAGACCCCCGGCGAGGATGACTCCCTTCACGTTCCAACCCCCGCCCACGGCTAACGGGCCCACCGCCCCAGGGTCGGGGTTAGGCGCCCGACCCTCGGAGGCGTGCGTGAAGCTGTTGGTCACCGGTTCGAGCGGGCTCATCGGCTCCGCCGTCGTCGAGCACTTCGACGCCCTCGGCCATGAGGTCGTGGGCATCGACAACAACGGCCGCGCCGACTTCTTCGGACCCATGGGTGACACCCGCTGGAACCAGCGGCGGCTGTCCGAGACGTGCCGGAACTTCCGCCACGTCGAGCTCGATCTACGCGATCGCGCGGCCGTCCTCGCGGCGATTCGGGAGATCATGCCCACCGCGATCGTCCACTGCGCCGCGCAGCCGAGCCACGACCTGGCCGCCAGTCGCCCCTTCGACGACTTCGACACGAACGCCGTCGCCACCCTCAACCTGCTCGAGGCCGCCCGGCTTACCGTCCGCGACGCGCCGTTCGTCCACATGTCGACGAACAAGGTCTATGGCGACGCCCCCAACGAGATCCCGCTCGTCGAACTGCCCACCCGCTGGGACTATGCTCGCCCGGAAGACGCCCATGGCATCGACGAGTCCATGCGGATCGACCAGAGCAAGCACAGCCTGTTCGGCGCGAGCAAAGTCGCCGGAGACATCCTCGTCCAGGAATACGGCCGCTACTTTGGCATGAACACGACCTGCCTGCGCGGCGGTTGCCTCACGGGACCCCACCACAGCGGCGTCGAACTCCACGGCTTTCTCTCCTACCTCGTCAAAGTCAACCTCACGGGCGGGACCTACACGGTCTACGGCTACAAAGGAAAACAGGTCCGCGACAACATCCACAGCCGCGACGTTGCCCAATTTATCGAGGCCTACCTACGGGCCCCGCGCCCCGGCGAGGTCTACAATCTCGGCGGTGGCCGCGCGAACAGCTGCTCGATTCTCGAAGCCTTCGACATCGTCTCGCAAGTGACCGGCAAGCCCATGAATTGGACCTACCAGGACAAGAACCGGGAAGGCGACCACATCTGCTACATCAGCGACCTGGCCAAGATGCGGGCGCACTACCCGGAATGGGACGTCCGCATTCCCCTTTCGCGCATCTTCGAGGAGATCGCCGGGGCCTGGGCTCACCGGTGAACGGACCCATCCTCGTCACTGGCGCGGCCGGGTTCATCGGCTCCCATGTGGTCGACGTCCTCCGCAGCCAGTTTCCCGACCGTCACGTCGCTTCGTTCGACGCACTGACCTACGCTGGAAACCTCGACAACCTCGCGGCCCACCGCGACGACCCTAACCACAGCTTCATCCACGGCGACGTCGCCGACCGCGACGCCGTCCGCGCCGCATTCGACGCCGTTGCGCCCACGGCTGTGTTGCACCTGGCCGCCGAGTCCCACGTCGACCGGTCGCTCGTCGACCCCCTCTCCTTCGTCCGCACCAACGTGATGGGCACCGCCGTTCTCTTGCAAGAGGCCCGCCGAGCCTGGGGCGACCGAACCGACGTCCGATTCGTCCACGTCAGCACGGACGAGGTCTTCGGCGCGCTGGGAGAAACGGGGAGCTTTGACGCCCACACCCCCTACGACCCGCGCAGCCCGTACAGCGCGTCGAAGGCCGGTTCGGACCACCTCGCCCGCGCCTTCCATCATTCGTATGGCCTGCCGGTCATCGTCACAAACTGCACGAACAACTACGGGCCCCGGCAATTTCCGGAGAAACTCGTCCCCCTCGCCCTGCTGCGGGCCGTGGAGGGCGGAATCGTCCCCGTCTACGGGCAAGGTCAGCAAGTTCGCGACTGGCTCCACGTCCGCGACCACGCGCGCGGCCTCGTTTCCACCATGAGGGACGGCGTGCCAGGTTCCACCTACGTGTTTGGCGGCGAAGCCGAGCGGAAGAACCTCGACCTCGTCACCGACTTGCTCGACGTGGTCGACGCTCAATTGGGTCGTCCCTCGGGGACATCGCGCGCTTTCATTCGCTTCGTCGCGGACCGCCCGGGTCACGATTACCGCTATGCCATGGACATCGAGGCCACGCGGCGGGATTTGGGCTGGGCTCCGTCGGTGTCCCTCGCTGAAGGCCTCCGCGACACGGTCGCCTGGTACCTCGCCAACGGACCGTGGCTGGAGCGCGTTCGTTCCGGCAACTACCGGGCTTGGGAAACGACCTGGTACGCGGGCCGCCAGTGAGTCTGCCGCCTCTCTGCAACCGCGGCCACACCCTGGTCGTCAGCGCATTCTGGGAGCCTGACCGAAGCGGATCGGCCGTCCTCATGCGCAACTTGCTCGAAGGATTCGACCCAGCCTCCTACACCGTCGTGTCCCGCCGTCCCGCCCATCTTGGCGCCGTCGGCGTCCTTCCCCGCTCCGTCGGCAGCCGGCGCCTTCGCGGCGTCTTGGATCGGGCGACGGAGCCGGCCCTCACCGCCGCCCTCGCCGGCCTCATCGCATCGCGGCGCATCGCGGTCGTCCTTGCGACCTACCCCGACCTCGTGCACTTGGCGGCCGCCGAACGCGCTGCGCGCATCACCGGGACTCCGCTCGTCGGCTACCTCCACGACACGGTCACGGCGGCGTCCACCCACCGTGGACGCGCCAAACGGGCCGCCCGGGTCGAGGCGCGCGTCTGGGAAAACGCCCACCACGTATTCGTCATGTCCCAGGGGATGGCGACGCTTGCGGCCCGCGAAGGGCATGCCGCGACGCCGCTCGAACACGTCTACCCGGAAGGCCTCGGCGACCCGCCGACCGATCCCCCGGACCCCGTCGCCCTTTGGGCCGGAAACGTCTACGAGATCAACGCCCACGCCGTGGCGCGCGTGTCGGACGCGGTGGGTCGCGCCGGCCTCGACATGGTCTTCGCCGGCCCCAAAACGGTAGAGCAGCTCGCGGCGCTCGGAATTCGTGGCGATCACGTCAAGACGACGTTCTACGCGGATCGGAAATCCTACCTCGAGGCGCTCGGCCGAGCGTCGTTGCTCGTCCTGGCGCTCGACGGAGATGACGAATCCGAGGTCCACCGCGACGAATTGTCGACGATTTTCCCGACGAAGACGCCAGAATACGTCGCCAGCGGTCGCCCCATCCTTGTCCATTGCCCAAAGGACTGGTTCCTCCACACCTTCGCCGAGGAGCGGGGCTTCGCCGAGTGCGTGAGCGATCGGACGCCCGAGGCATTGGACGCCGCCGTCCGCGGCGCGTTGGCCAACGGTCCCGGCCGCCTCGCTGCATGCCGGTCGACGTCCGCCACGTTCGACGCCGCCGTCCTCCGCGACCGACTGCAGGAAGCGCTCGATGCCGCGGTGGCTTGAGGCCGCCCTCGCCTGTACGGCCCCGGACCCGGATCGGCCCGGTCCCGGTGCAACCACCGAAACCACAATCACGCGACCGACGACGTCGTCAACCGCGCCACAATGTACGGTAGAGCCGACGCCCGCGCCCCTCGCGGCGCGACTCGTCTGCCCCGATGCCACCCCATACGACGTGCGTTGGGACGATGGCCGCACGGAGCGGCACTACGAGGGTCCCGACGTCACCCACCGCATCCTCGCGGGGATGGACCCGTCGTCCGTCGTCCGAATCGTCGTGTCGAACGGACATCATGAGCAGGCCCTCACCTTCCTTTCCGGCGATCTCCCCGCCGGCTACTTCCCGGACGTGGACGTTCTCTCGGACGATCCCGCCCGCAGGGCCGAGGGATGGACGCTCTTGGCGCCCCGGCTGGTCACCGGCGGAGCGCTCCTCATGGCGTTCGACGAAGGCTGGATGCCCGTCTGGGTTTTCGAAACCGCTTTGGCAGTCAACGACATCGAAGCCGATGGCACGGGAATTCTCGGGGTGGGCGGCCATTTGGTTGCATCATGGAATTGGGCGGGCGACACGACAGGTCGGTGGCATCCGCGCCCCAATCCGGATCCAGAAGCCATCGAGGTCCCCGTCGACGGCCTGGCCTTTCACCATGAGGTCGGGTTTTGGCACGGTGACATCTATGCCCTTTCGCAGACGACGACGGAGGCGGAGAATTTTCCGCTGAGCTACGACGATCCGGCCGTCAGCGGACCGGCAACGCTCGCCGCCGATCAACTCGTCCGGTTTTCCCGAGACGGCCTGGACGCCAGCGTGCTCGTCGACTTTCCCTCGGTCTTAGACGCGCAGCGCATCGGCTACGACTCGCTGACCAACAACGAAGGCGCCCTGGACTGGACCCACGCCAACGCCGCCTCCCGCCTCCCCACCGACGACGGATGGCTCCTCTCCGCACGCCACCAAGACGCGGTCTTCGCCGTCGACGACGCGGGCGAGGTGTCCTGGATCTTGGCGCCCGGAGCGAATTGGGGGGCGCTACACGCCGGAAAACTCCTGGCGTCGGACGACCCTCCCTACCACGCCCACAGTCCGAGTTTTGCGCCCGACGGCTCGCTCCTCGTGTTCGACAACCACGTCGTCCTCGCAAGCCCATGGACGGGGGAAATCCCCATCAAGAACCAAGACAGCGTCGCTCGGGCGATCGCTTTCGACGTCGATCTGACGGCGCGCACAGCGACGTCGACGCTTCGGTTCGACGCGTCGGCCCTTGGCACGTTCGCGTCCCCCATCGTCGGCGACGTCGACGCACTGCCAAACGGAAACTGGCTGGCGCTCTTCGGAGCGGTCACGCATGTGGGCGGCGAGCCCGTGGAAGCCATTGGCTACGAGGGGCGCCTGATTCGACTGGTCGAAGTCGATCCTCTGACCGGCGACGTCGTGTCCGACGTGCAGTTGTCCTCACTCCTGGGCGCTTCGCCCGGCGGCTGGCTCTCCTACCGGGCCCACCGCTACCCTGGTTCGTTTCCGCCCTACTGAGGCGAAGGAGGCTCTGGTGACGATTCACCGTCGGACGGCGCCTTCGGGGCAAAGTTCCAGGTGAAGGTCAGCGCGGCTTCGCCAGCGATCCAGACCGTAGCGAGGCCCACGTCATCGGCCTGCCACAAAGAACGGTGTCCCTCCACGGCGTAGAGAAAACCGATGTCGAAGGCGGGCAGAACGCGCAGGTCAACGCCCACCCCTCCTCGGCCACCCACCCCGGCCAGGCGCGCCCGCTCCGTCGCCGTCGCTTCGTCGAGCGCCGCTTGTTCCTCGTCGGTGTACCCGTTGGACACGTCGCCGACCGTGGGAATGTCCCCGTGGGCGCCAAGCAGCAGGTACGGCACGGGCCGCTGCGGACGACGGACGAGCAAGTTCGCCCTGAGATCCGCCGAGGGCCGGAAGACGGCCCACCATCGCCTTGTCGTCACGTCGCCCGCCGACGTGACGTTCTCGAGCCAGGCGACGCCCAAACCACCGGTCAGGACCCAACGTTCACCGAATTGAGCCCCGCCGAAGGCGGCGACGGGCGGACTCACGACGCCGTCGTGTTCCCCGACGAGCACACCCGTGGTCCGCGCCTCGTCCACCCAAACCAAGTCCGCACGCCCGAGCGGACGAACCTCGAGTCCCATGAGCGGCACCGCCGCTTCGACCGTGAAACAGGCCCAGGCGAACACGCCGTCACCTAGCTACGGCGGGGGGGTATGTCGACCACGGAACGCGCCGTCTGCTGGCATTGCGGGACCGTCCGGGACGGGCTCGCCCAGCCGTGCCCCGGGTGTGGCGCCGTACCGTCGGGCGAAGGCCTCTGGGTCGCGTGGCTTCTGAGCACGCGACACCTCGCCGCCGACGATTTGCCGAAGGTGGCCGCCCGCATCCGGGCTGGCGAACGTCCCCGGCCCACTGAGGCGCTGCTCGAACGCGCCCGTGAGGCGCTCGGCCAATCGCTGCGCGTCGACCCCGGCCTCACCCAGGGCCAGCGCTGGGCCTGCCTCGCGACGAGCCTGCTGCTCACGCCTCTGCCCGGCCTCGTCGCCGCAGCTTGGTGGTGGCGGCTTCGCCCCGTCAGCGCGCGCCAGGCCCTGGCCCTGTCAGCGCCAGCGGCCATCCTGACGACCGGCGCCGCCGCCTACCTGCTCATCGGCTGAGCGGCCGACGGCCGTCGGCCACCGCCAGTGCGAACCCCCGCGAGAGTCCGCCTCTGCCCGTGGCCTACACGTTGCAGACGCCAGCGCGGGGAGCCCATGGTCGCGACGTCCAAAGGGGTGACCGCCCAGCACAGCACGGGCGACCACGTCGATCTTGGCGGCGACGCCTCGGTCGTCCTCGGTGGGTCGTTCTGGCCCGGCCGCTTGGCCCAAATTGAGTTGACCAGCGGCGAGCTGTGCGCGATGGCCGACTTCTTCCCAAGCGTCGAAGCGCTGTTGGACGTGCAAGCCCGCGAACCCGCTCGCTTCGCGGCGATCGTCGACCTGGTCCGGAGAGACGCCGCCGAGCCCGGCTCCGTCACCACCGAGGAATGGGAGGCCGCCGTTCCCGGGTACGCGGACCTCGCGATGACGAACTCGGACCACTTCGCCCATTCCGACCCTCGTTTGCTGCCCCCCGACGGCGTCGCTGGCCGCGATCACCTTACCGAATGGTCGATGGCCTTCGCCGAAGCGCTCTCCGCGGCCTGTCGGGGGGACGCCCAGATGGCCGCCATCCACCTCAGTTGGGGCCTGCACTACTTGACCGACGGCTTCTCCTCGGGTCACCTCTTCAACAAAGACGATCTGGCGGCGGCCGCGCGGGCGACCCTCGGGGGACCGATACCAGGCCTCGTCCAGGCCGAGGCGCTCGACGACGTCGCCCGCAAGGTCTGGGCGACATCCAATGAGGAACTCGTCCATTGGGGTTGGCAGGTCGACGTCGCCGGCCTTTCCGCCCGGATGCCCTTGACCGAGACCGCGTTCCGCGCCCTCGTCGCCACCGCCAACGCCCTCGAGCCGCGCCTTGTCCCGAATGCACTCGCGCTGATGGTCCACGAGCACCTGGGGGCGGTCGGCGTCGAGGTCGTCAGCGACCTTGCGGGCCCTTGGCGGATGTTCGGCGACGACCATCTCGACGCGACCACGCGAGCCCACGCCCAGGCGGCCGTCGCACGCGCTCAGGCCATCGTCGACGCCATGATCGCCGCGCCTGAGCCCGAACGGATCGCGGAGTTCATCGCCGCGTCCCATGGGTGGTTCCCCCGGATCACGGAGACGTCGATGCCAGACGTCGTCGCCGCACTCGCCACCGCCGAGCACTGGACCCAGCCGGAGGGGCAGGCCGCCCTCGCCGCCACGTTCGCGGACTTCCTCTGCGACGTGTTGTCGGCGGCTGGATTGTCTCGGGACACGCCTTCGGAGAAGGTGGCGTCCGACACGAACTGACCCTCCCTACGGGACGAACGGTTGCAGGGGCGTTGCGAGGCCGCGCCCCATTCTGTTAACGCCGCGCCCCTTCCGACAGGCCCGCGCACTCCAGCGCGGCACGGTGCAGGCGGTTCCATGAACATCCAGCCCGAGCTGATCCCGTCGATCGCGCTCACCTTACCGTTCATCGTCGCCTTTTTGGGCGTCTACCTGATCCTGTGGAAGCCGCTGTTCGCCTTCCTCGAGGGCCGCGATCACGCCGTTCACCAGGCGAAGCACGACGCCGAGCACTACGCCCACCAGACCGCCGAGCGCATCGCGCGACTCGAGGCCCGGTTGGCCACGGCCGAGGCCGACGCCCGCGCTGTCCGTCAAACGGGCCGCGAGGCCGCGCTGGCGGAGGAGGCCCGCATCATCGGCGCCGCGCGCACGGCGGCCGACAAGCAGGTGGCCGCCGCCGTCACCGAAGTTCGCGCACAGGGTTCGATCGCCGCCGCCGCCCTTCGGGGCCAGGCCGACGATCTGGCCCGCCGCATTGCTGGCCGCGCCCTCGGGCGCGAGCTTGCGAGCTGAGGCCGCCATGATGTTCCTTCTCGCAGCCCTGCTCACCGCGCCCGCCCTCGCAGCGGATCCGGCGCACCCGCCAGCGGCCCACGGCGCACACGACGGCCACAACCACGGTCCCGCCGAAGCTAGTCACGGTGGCGAGGCCCATGGCGCCAACGGTGGCGACGCCCACGGGGCCGAAGGTGGCCATGGCGACGGTCACCACGTCCTCTACACGGCGGACGACGACCACGACGGCACCGCGAATTGGCTCGACGGCGATTCCAGCGCCTACATGGTCGAGAAGCTCGTCAAGCACGGCCTGAACTTCGCGATCCTCGTCGGCCTCTTCGTCGCCTACGCCTGGCGCCCATTGACCGACAGCCTCCGGGCCCGGGCCTTGCGCATCCGTCAGGCCTTGGAAGGTTCTGCCGCCGCGCGCGACGACGCCGCCGCCAAGGCCGCGGAAGCCGAAGCCCGCCTCACGCGGATCGAAACCGAGGTCGAGGCCATCCGGGCGCGCGCCGCCGCGGAAGCGGAGACCGAAGCCAAGAAGCTGGTTGCACGCGCCCACGACGAGGCCCGCCGAATCGGAGAAGCCGCTGAGCGAAGCATCCGCGACGAGGCCACTCGCGCCCGTCTCGCGCTGCGCCGCGAAGCTGTCGACCTTGCCGTCAAGCTCGCCGAGGGCGTCCTCTCCGGCCAGGTCGGCCGCGAGGACAACGAAAAGCTGGCGCGCGACCTGCTCACGACTCTCAAGGACGCGAGGTGATCGATGGCTGAGATCCCGACCGTCGCTCGCCGCTACGCCGGCGCCCTCCTCGAACTCGCCGCCGACGCCGGCGCGATCGACGCCGTCTCTGCCGACGTGGAGCAACTCGCCGTCGCCCTCGCTGGAGAAGCGGGCCCGCTGCTCCGCAGCTGCCTGTTCAATCCCTCGTTCACCCACGACGAGCGCAGGGGCGTCCTCGATTCGGTGGCTGCGCGCCTTGGTTTGAATGACCTGACGACCCGGACCCTTCGCCTAATGACCCGCAAAGGCCGTCTGTCGTCTCTGCCCGGCCTCATCTCGGCGTTCCGCGAGTTGGCAGACGCACGCGCCGGACGCCTCAACGTACGCGTCCGCACCGCCACGTCGCTGTCGACTGCGCTCGCAGACGACGTCCGGGCCGCCCTGACGGCCGCTACCGGGAAGGACGTCCGCATCTCCTGGGCCACGGACCCGACCCTTTTGGGCGGCCTCGTCGCCCACGTCGAAGGCAAGGTCTTCGACGCGAGCCTCCGGGCCCGCCTCGATCAGATTCGCCACAACCTCTTGAACGCCACAGAGCCCGCCGTCGCGTAGCGTCGGCACGGAGTTCCCATGGACATCCGCGCGGATGAAATCAGCCAGATCCTCAAGAAGCAGATCGCCGACTTCGAGTCGCGCGTCAGCGTCACCGAGACCGGCACGATCCTGGCCGTCGGTGACGGCATCGCCCGTATCCACGGCCTCGAGAACGCCCTCGCCGGCGAGCTGATCGAGTTCCCGGGCGGGGTCATGGGCATCGTCCTCAACCTCGAAGAAGACAACGTCGGCGCCGCCATCTTCGGCTCCGACTCGCACCTCCACGAGGGCGACACCGTCAAGCGCACGGGCCGCATCGTCGACGTCGGCGTCGGTCCCGGCCTCATGGGCCGGGTCGTCGACGCCATCGGCAACCCGATCGACGGCCTCGGCGCGCTCGACATCGCGGAACGACGCATCATCGAGACCATCGCGCCCGGCATCATCGCGCGCAAGTCCGTCCACGAGCCGCTGCAGACGGGCATCAAGGCCATCGACGCGATGACCCCGGTTGGCCGCGGTCAGCGCG